>NZ_JARXWM010000026.1:0-74828 GCF_029893135.1 Paenibacillus sp. PastF-3
ACCCCAGCACCAGCTATTGCGTAACCAGACTTAACTGCACATTGTACAACTATGTGAGCTTATATGGCGACTTTAAGAGGTTTAGTTGCACTCTGTACAACTAAATTGAGCAAATACAGTGTGTCTAAAGGAAAAACGGTAATTTAACTGCACGTAATACAACTAACTTATCTTTTGGAGTAGCAGTATGAGAAATAGTTGTACGAAATGCAATTAGCGGATGGGGATGGGGAAGTAATTTCGAAGGAGGGTGTTAGTTTAAGAACATTCATTCATTGGGTCTATTTACCGTCTGCAGATGATCGCGCCCCCTTGAGTTTTGTCTCCGAACCCCAGCACCAGCTATTGCGTAACCAGACTTAACTGCACATTGTACAACTATGTGAGCTTATATGGCGACTTTAAGAGGTTTAGTTGCACTCTGTACAACTAAATTGAGCAAATACAGTGTGTCTAAAGGAAAAACAGTAATTTAACTGCACGTAATACAACTAACTTATCTTTTGGAGTAGCAGTATGAGGAATAGTTGTACGAAATACAGTTAGCAGATGCGTGCGTGCAGGCAATGGATATCCTTCGAGTAACCATCGAGGATGGATGTTAGTCACGTCGTGCTTAAATGTGTGCTAGCAATGACACGAAAAAAGAATGCTTCTATTGCATGATCTGCAATAGAAGCATCTTCGAAGCCGAAGCCCAGCGTCTCACATTGACACTGGGCTGGCTAGATAAAGCTATTGATATTTAACTACAATCGCGTTGCTAATCTGACGCCCAGGGGTCGTGAGATATTTGCCATTGTAGTATAGTCCGCTGGATGCGCCGCCATCCAGATTCATGGCTTGATACGCACCAGCCTGCTTCATCATTTCTGCCAGCTGTGGGATAGTAGCTCCGCCAGTGGTCAGTAGAATCAGCTTGTGGTCGCGAGTGAGGCCAAGTGCGCTGCGGGCGCCGCCGCCGGTTAAGATCTTGGCATCCTTGAAGCCTTCTGCCACGACATTAAGGGATACCTTGCCATTCACAAGCAGACGTGGCCCAGCTTGGAGTGCTCCTTCCATAGATCCGGAAGCGAAACGGTCTGTAAACTCTAGCCCGGGAATAAGCGAGGCTAGATGGTTGCTGTCATAGGTGAAAATTGTGCGGCGATCGCCGGAGCTATTTTTGAGCATTTTTCCACCACTGACCATATAACCGTAAGGCGCTTTGTATGCCCCTTTGGTATAGGCATCAAAGAACGTACCGTTAATAGCTACTACGGCATTATTGCGTTTGGCTAGACTGCTTAGTTCCTCCACTTTTCCTACCGTATTTCCTGCTAGTACAACGTCGAGCTTCACTTTAGGATGCAGTAAGGAAACGGTAACCGTTTGGGCTTTGAAGGATTTGCTACCCACCTTGAAAGTTTTACTAGCACTGACAACAGGGGAGGAATCTGCTTTAAGAAGTGAGCCAGACTGTACAGGGACAGTCGATGAAACATCGTTATTCGTAAGGGTTACAGATGAGGCTTCCTGATTCCATTCCAATTGAATGCCCAGCGTTTTGCTGACCAGGGACAAAGGGATATATACCGTACCATTCTCACTAAAAGCGGAGTCGGTTAGTGTTACTGATTTGTCGTTGACGAGCGCAACCGCTTGTCCTACAGTGAGTATAATCTTAGTGTCTGCGTTCGTAATGGTTATACGTTTGTCACTAGTATTCATTTCAGCATGTATACCGGTGAAATTATTTAAGAGACGCAGTGGGAGATACGAGTGGTTATTTTTGGTCACATACACGGTGTTTTTCGGAACCGCAGCAGCTCCAACAGTGGAGGAACTAAATGTGTAAACCGGAAATAAACATAGAAGGAATGCAAGAAAGAACGGAAACAATAACTTTTTCATATTAACCAAAATCTCCTTATCCTGTAGCTGATGTAAAAAGCGATAAAGGTTTATTATACCTCAAGTTCTAAAACATGGATAACCCTTATTTTTCAAATACTCAAGGGAAGATTCTGATAGAATGTAGATACGATTAAAGAATAGTACTAGAAATCAACAACTAAAGGGAGATCTTTATGACTACAGTAGGTTTAATTCGCCATGGAAGTACAGCGTGGAATAAGGAAGGTAGAGTACAAGGACATACAGATAACTCATTGGATGCAGAAGGATTTCAGCAGGCAGCGCTTATTGCCGAACGACTTAGCGGTGAACAGTGGGACTACATATATTCAAGTGACTTGCTCAGAGCACAGCAAACGGCAGAGGTTATCGCAAAGCGACTAGGTATTGAGTTAGCAGGTATAGTACCGGGCATTCGAGAGATGTATGCAGGGCTAATTGAAGGTACTACGCAACAAGAGCGGATAGAACGATGGGGACCCGATTGGAAGACGTTAGAGTTGGGATTAGAAACTCCGGAGGCCAGCGAGATCAGAGGCAGCCAGGCCATCGAAGAGCTTGCGGAGAAACATCCGGGTTGTAATATCTTGATCGTTAGCCACGGAGTAATTTTGCGTAGCATTCTTAGAAGACTGATTCCAGAACTAGACGGTACAGTATTACTGAAAAATACGTCCATCACCCGGATCACCAAATCGGGTACTTCTTGGCATTGCGATCTGTACAATTGTGCAGAGCATTTAGAAATCTAACGAAGTGTTCAGATAATGTTCAGAGCATTTTAATATAGTGATTGTTCAGCAATCTAATCATTTTTGTAGTAAAAGGATGTGCGAATTTAAGGTGGCAGAGGTTCAGATTTACTTACAAACGTTATTATCCCTTCTCATCGCAGCCGCGGCCGGTTATTTAGTACTAAGGCTCTACCGGGATATTTCTTCTAAAACGCCTCAAAAAAGAGCGATTCATACCGGTCTTTTCGTTATAATAATCATCATTGGACTATGGAGCATGCATCAGTTAGGCGTAAAAACCTTATTGGGAAATGAAGTGGCCGATGATGGAATTATCATATCACTGGTGGTCTATAGTCTTACGATAGCCCTATTTATGTTTTTGATTACACGTATGAACCTAGTGTGGGCTGAAAGAGAGCAATTGAAAGAACTGGCGTATAAGGATGCTTTAACAGGGTTATTGAATAAGAATGGAATGGATCATTTTTGGGATCGGTGCAAGGTAAATGAGCAGCTTGCCGTTTTGTTTCTGGATCTGAATCGCTTTAAATCGATCAATGATAGCTTGGGGCATCATGTGGGGGATTTACTGCTGGAAGAAGTGGGTAAAAATTTAATTCAATTCTCCAGCAAAAGAAAACGTCATATCTTCCGCGTGGGCGGTGATGAATTTGTGATTGTCGCTAAAGGCAGCAACCAGAAGGAAGCAGAGCAGCTTGCTGTGCGAATTCTGGAGAAGACGACTAAGAGTTACCAGCTAGGTGAGCATAACCTGTTCGTATCTATGAGTATAGGGATCAGCATAAGTCATGGTAAGGTGGATCATTTCAGGCTGCTTAATGAAGCAGACACAGCGATGTACGCCGCCAAACAGCTCGGTACAGGGCGTTACTCCGTCTATAAGAATTAGAAGAAGTGGATGTAAAATAAAAGCGGCAGCCATAGACCTTGTACATAGTCCATGGCTGCCGCTATTGTTATTGGAAAGGCGAATGAATGCTGTTCGTCACATCCTTACGGCCTTTCATGAGGAACAAGCAGACAAGAGCAACGGCCATACTAATCGCCGCTACGTAAAACAGGATAGAGTAATCAAAAATATCAATCATGAGCCCCAGTAGTGGAGGCGAACTGATGGCGGCAAGGGAAGAGACCAGATAATACATCCCTGTTCGTGTGCCGATACTCTCTTCGGTTCCTGTTGCCACAACATAAGGATAGGAATTGATATTAATACAAGCCCAGAAGACTCCACCTAGCAACAGTAACCCTCGAAGGAGCATCAAGTCCTTTGCAAAACCGACGAGAGCAAAAATGGTCATTAATCCGCATACGCCGATGATGATCATTTTTTTCTTCCCGAATCTTCCGCCCAGCCAACCGCTCGGAATGGCGAACAGCACAAAAGCCAAAGAGAAGAAAGTGAGCGAGAAAGAGGCCGCCTGTTCGCTTAGGCCGAGATGATGTTTGCCATATAAGGTAAACAGCGTCTCAACGCCTTGATACGCTACGAACCAGAAGAAAATCGCCGCTAGCAAAAATACTGTGGTACGGTCAAGCTGACTTCGAAAGGAAATACGAGAGGGCTTGGTGGCAGCATTGTCTTCTGAAGGAAGCTTCATTTGCACGTTTACGCCGTCCCGATTTTCTTTAATGAAGCGTGATACGATAAACATACATAATAAGGTAATCAGTCCAGCGACGATAAACGGAAGTGCTGGATTGGATTTATACAGGATCGAACCTACGCCGAAAGCGAGAATAGAACCGAACCCACCCATGAAATTAATCAGCCCGTTGGCCTTTGTGCGCTGCTCTTCTGGCGTAATGTCCGGCATGAGGGCGACGGTTGGTGAACGGTATAAGCTCATGGCCAGATTCATTAGCATCATAAACAACAGAAGTGTAAATAGTCCGGTATGAAACGGAATCAGCATGGTTAGCACGGCAGCGAAAGGCATACCGATCATAAGATAAGGCATTCTGCGTCCAAAACGCGAGGTCGTGCGGTCACTACGGTTGCCAATCCAAGGCTGCAGGAATAAGGCAAAGTAATTATCAATCGTCATCAAGAAGCTGATAAGCGCCACACTATGTACGTATTTTTCTAGAAAAAAGGGTACAAATGCATTATACAGACTCCACGTAATGCTGATGCTGAAAAAGCCGAATCCGAGCAACCAGACTTTTTTCACACGTTCACACTCCCTTATTATTTAGCTAGAAGCCCAGCCAGCACATCTGGATGATCTGTAATAATACCTGACACTCCAGAGTCGATTAAAGCCTTCATCCGCTCTGGATCATTAACAGTCCAAGGATGATAAGCGATGCCATGCTTAGCTGCTTCTTCGACGAATTCAGGAAGTACTGCTTGATGATACGCATGCAGCGCATTTGCGCCAATCGTAGCTGCATAATCCCAAGGACGATACAGACCTTCCCCGTATAGAATTCCTGTCCTGATCTCAGGTGCAATTGTTTTACTGTGAGCTAGTGAATAATGGTTGAAGCTTGAAAAAATCACGCGATCACTCATCTTGAACTCCCGTACAGCCGCAATAACCTTTTCCTCCATACCCGGGTAAAAGAAAGTACCATTCTTAAACTCGATGTTCAGTACTGTATCTCGTCCTTGCAGCAGATCTAATAAATCTTCTAGCAAGGGGAGCTTCTCGCCTTTGAACTCGGGACTGAACCAAGAGCCTGCGTCCACTTCCAAAATTTCTGCAAGGGTCTTATCTTTTACATAGCCTGTTCCGTTTGTCGTACGGTTCAGGGTTTCATCATGAATAAGAACGAGCCCGCCATCCTTGGTCATTTGTACATCGGTTTCAATTCCGGTTGCACCTAACTCAAGACCTTTGCGGAACGCTGCCATAGTATTTTCCGGACACACTGCCGATGCGCCGCGATGCGCAAAATTAATAATGTTCTTCATCAGCTATTCATCCCTCCAACATAGTGTTTGCTGTCGCCCTGTAGACGAGGGCTACTTTTCATATTCCACATAGAGTAAAGAAACCCTGTTTAGAAATGCTGGCAGGGCTCTATTTCTTGAAATTTAACATGCAGTTTACCTTACAGCAATTCTCGCTTTAATGATTCATAGCCCATAAGGGATTCGTTCCAGCAGACCTGATCCATAGATGTTTTGCAGCTTCAGCTCAGGCATATGAATATAACCGATATAACAGTCACACACCTTCATTCGGCAGCTTCTTATAGCGGATAGACCTTCCAAGCCATCGCGATAAAGGTTGCCAATGACACCTCTGTCCTTATAACAGCGTTTCACCAGTCCAGCGCCCTGTACATAAAAGACTTCCTTTCCCGCATTGCAGGTCTGACCCAGACTCTCGTAATCCATAGCATTCACAGCAAAATGCGGATCAATCTGGCTCAGAATGGTAAGATCCTCGGCTGTATAGTAATTGGGTTTATCTTTATAAGCATTGACCCATAGATATACGTTCTTCGGTAATGCTGCGCGAAGCGAGGTAATAGCTGTAAAGGCACTGCGGATCCCCACGCTCCCTACGCTGAAAGCTACATCATTTTCATACAAATTCATACATTGTGTCAGAAACTTATCTTCGCTCACCTGTCCGGGATGGTAAGTAGCCCAAAAAGCAGCTTTCCTTCGATTCAGCTGATGAACGAAATCAAGATTTGCTGATAGGTTCGTCTGAATGGCTACCTTCTCCACATGTTCCATAGTGGATAGTGAGATCATCGCTTCTTTGTACCAACGATGAATCAACCCTTCGCCATAAGGATTGAAAAAGATAGACAGCCTGTGGCCCGCTGCACCCTGCAGTGAGGCCCACTCGACAAAGGTCTCCAGCCCTTGCCGATCCTTGACGAGAGTGGCTGCATTGTCCTTATTTTTGCCGAAAGGACAGTAGGGGCAGTCATAATTGCAAGAGGTGAGAGACCCGCGATAGTAGAGAACGGCATTCATGGTAATACGAACCTTTCCATTTGCTCCCGAATCTCTCCTGAAATAAACCAATCCCCAATCGAATCAGAGTAGCCCATGCCTTCGGTAGTGAGGCGCAGTACGCCATCTATTTCCATTCCCAAGCCAGTTTGAAGCAGGTTCGACAGCTCAGGATAATCATCCCAGAGCGAATTTTTGAAGCGCAGGCTGTAGTCTTCTATCCTCAGACCTTCACTATGTAAAATTGCCTTCAGAATAAAGCGGCGCTTCTGTTCCTCTAGACTTAGCACAATGCCGTAATCAGCCGTATCGTAACGATCCGCTGCGACGTAATCAGCAATAATGCTTTCGGTTGCTTTACGGCTCACCCCGTAACGAGAAGCGTAATGCACATGGCGCGTGTAGGATCTTGCCCCGCAGCCCAATCCAACCATCCCTTCTTCTTGGCAACTATAATCGATAATAGGTTTGTCTGTTCCCGCGCTTTCTTTGGCGAATCGACGCATGGAATATTGGCGATAACCTCTAGCTTTAAGCAACTGTCCAGCAGCTTTGTAGCAATCTAGGCGAATATCCTCCTGACGATGGATATCGTCAGGCTTCACAATCGTATGCTCACGGGTGTAGAGCGGATAAATAAAGATTTCCTCTGGCTCATAGCTAAGGGCCTGATTTAGTGAATACAGCCAAGAGTCGACGGTCTGCCCCGGAAGACCATAGATCAGATCCAAATTTAGAATAGGAAAATCATATTTCCCCAGCAGCTCCAGTGCCCGGTACACCACATCCGGGTTTTGGGGGCGATAGATGGCTGCTGATTCAGCAGCGACGAAGCTCTGGATGCCCATACTAACCCGATCTACTGTATATTCTTTCAGAATATTTAGCTTTTCTTCGCTAAGAGTCTCGGGGGAAGTTTCCACCGAGATGGAGGCTGTACGCGTATCCAGTCCCATCGTATCAACGGCAATGTGGAACAAACGGCGAAGCTGATCTGCCGCCAGCAATGTAGGCGTTCCACCACCAATCGCGAAGCGGGCATACGGCTTATGATCGGTAAATGCTGCCCACTGCTTGGCTTGACGTTCTAGCGCGTCCACGTAAGTAGCGTGAACATTCGCGCGTTTATCAGGCAGGGTGAATAGGTTGCAGAATCCACAGCGAGCGCCGCAAAAAGGAATATGCATATATAAAAAAAAGGATTCTGCAGGCTCATCTCGCCATAAGGCTTCTAGTGGAAGCGGAGGCTGTAGATCCCTGTAAGCTGTTTTGTGTGGATAGGAATACAGATAAGATTGGTAAGGGTAAGCCGTAATTTGGTCTTTCCATTTGTGAAGTTCTTCTAAAGAGAAGGACGATAACGTCATACAGTGCTCCATCCTTTCCTTTTCCTTGTTATAGAATAAATTCGCGGTAGGGGATATTCCATACGGTTTCGTGAGCTAGGCGATGCCCCTGATAGCCATCCTCGCCAAAGGCGGTCCCATGATCGGAAAACGCCAAACAGAAGGTAGGATTACCGCGTTCCCGGAAAGCGTCGAATAATCGGCCCAGTTCACCATCCACATATCGTAGTGCGGCGCGCTGGCTGTCTACGGAGTCTTTTTTAGCACCAGGTATAAAATAGTGGTTTGGCCCGTGGATGGCAGAGACATTAAGGAACATGAACAATCTTTGTTGGCCCGGAGTATCCTTCAACAGCTTCAAGGCATGATTCACCTGATGCTCTGTGGAACGCGGATTGGTGACCCCGAACGTCATCCGCCAGTAGCTTTGCTGGAAATAACTTGGTAACACACGAGCGAGTGGATTTTTTTTGGTGAAAAAAATAACGCCCCCTATACATACTGTGCGGTAGCCCTCAGCAGCAAGCCCAGACACAATATCCGGTGTATCGAATAGCCAGGTATGGGGATGTGTCTTCATCCCGGTATTTCTGGAATGGAACATGCGGATATGCTCGCTCTTATCCGTTGTGGCCGGCGTAGGCAAGAAGCCGCCGAAGAAGGCGTGATGAGCCGCATAAGTAAAGCTGCCTGGGGTATGTCTTCTCTCCCATGATCCGGTCCCGCACAAGTTGGGGCAGTTCGCTTCTTCCATTACAGCAGCATCATAACGAAGCGTATCGAGTGTGATCATAAGAATATCATGCGTGCCGACGATGGTGTTCATATCCATTAAGATAAACCTTCCTTTATAAGCGGTGTGGAGGGAGGCGTGATATAGTCTCTAGCCGACAATACTTTCATTTCCCATTCGTAGGTGCTGCATCCGCGGTATTTCACATCGTAGAGCAAATCGCCAAATGGATTGACATCCGCGACAAAACATTGCTGTGAACCCCCGGATACGAGTACATCGATTCCGGCTACCCCGGAACGAGGAAAAGCAGCCAGGGCTTGCAGGGCGGTATTCCGAATCTCCTCCTGCACGGATTCAGACAGACCAGCTTCCGAAAGAGACATCCGCTGGTTGCGTAAATGCAGATTCGTAATCGGAGTAGGACTGACCCGAGCAACCGCGTGGCAGGCCTCGCGGAGAACGACTAGCTGGCGAATATCAAATGCTTTTCCCTTAAGCCCCGCTTTAGGGATCCATTGCTCAGCATAACCCCCGTGCTGGTAGATCCAGTTCATAATTCCCGAGATCGTGACAGTATCTGTGTACCGTCGCAGTTTACCGGAATTATAGTAAATGGGTGGTCGAGTGATATAATTCTCGACCCCCACAGTTGTTAAGGCGATTTCGGCACCGGTCACGGGATGGATTTGATAGGCGACCACCCCAGAAGCCGCAGAGCCGAAGGCCAGCTTAATGAATACCCGGTGCATTCGCCGGGATAACATCATCTCCCGGAGAGAGGTATAATCCGTAGGCTGTTGATCCTCGCCTACTGGGCGAGGGACTGGAATTCCTGCCTCACTTAGAATCTGTTGTGTCTGGCGTTTATCGGTCATGGCGGCAATGTCAGCAGGATCATTTAACCATAGCGAACCTGGATATGCGATTGTCGCCTCACGTTGTAGTCTAGCCAGCATTCGGCAGTAGCCGCGGAACCATTGGGATGGATGATGCAGAACCCCCTGCATTTCCTTCAATTGACGAGCGACCTTCACACGGAGTGGTCGCGGGTCAGGTCTATCGGCGTAGGGATGAAGCGAATCGTCCATATCATCCGAATCTGGTGCACCTAGAGCGATTAAGGCTCGTTCTACCTCAAAGCTGCTTCCAGGTGATTCCAGTCTCAGCAGCGGGGGAGCTGTACTAAGATCTATTCCGTTATAAATGGAGGGCTGACTGGATATCTGCTTCTTCTGCTCTTCCATAAGATCACCTAATGATCTACCTTGCAGAAACTCAGTGTACGATAAAATAAGGGCAGGGGGCATTCCGAGATCGGAACGCGCTTGCTGGATGCCGCTAGTCCGTTTATCACCGGGAATACCGATAATGATCATCGGCCTCATGAGAGGCTCACTCTGTGATGGAAGGATAACGCCAGTCTTCCTCATCGTCGCTTTCCTGCTTGTCGCTGACATCAACAGGCAATCCACTCTGTTTCCAGCGGTTAATCATCTCGTCAGACATATAATGATGGCTTAGGTTTAATGCTTTTAATTTTTTGATTCTGTCGCTGGCTAGAAGCAATTCAGCCCCTTCGTCGCTTAGGGTACCGAGCGAAAGATCGAGCGTATCCAGTTGATCCAGAATAGGAGCATTTGCTAATGCACCTGCGATCTCATCTTGGATTTGGCTATTTTTTAATCCTAGATAAGTAAGCTTAGGGAACTTCCCTACTTCTATAAGAGGGAGAAGATCTGCGAGGTTGCCGTCAAATCCGTAATTGTCTACACCCAGATATAGCTCCAGCTTGCGTAAATTCGGTAATTGGCTAGTTGCAATATGTTCAAGAACGGCTTTACTTAAGCCCCCACTGATAATAATCAGTTCTTCTAGCTTGTCGTGTTTGAGTTCTGCCAGGCTCAGCTCGTTCCCACCTTGAATCGTGAGTGATTGTAGCTCTGGAAAAGCGGGTAACAGTGGCGAAAGATCGCTTTGGGTAATCCAAGAAATCTCACATTCCTCATACCCCATCTCGCCTATGAAAAGCTTACGCAAAGCAGGGAAACTAGCACTATGCGTAACGAGTGCCTCTACAACCTCTTCTGAACTATTCTCGTAGGCTTGCCCCCAATCACCGATGATTAGACTTGTCAACGAAGAACTTTCAGGGCTGCTGCTAAGCTTCTCAATTTCCGTGCCAATTCTTTGGCCTTCTTCGAATTCGTCGTATCCGATACTGAGCTTTACTTCCGTCATGGGCATTCCCTCCCGGAAAAATTTAACTTCGAAAATACCCTATCATCTGTAGCCAAGGGAGTCAAATCACAGGTTTAAATAATTATAGTCAAATTGGTCATGTCATTGACCTAAGAAGGTATGGTAGGTTTATGCTAGGGAGAGTTACATTATTTTGAAACATAAGGACGCCGAAGGCGATTATACTTGAAGGAGCTGCTCTAATGAAGATCAAACTTCAGGAATGGATAATAGAAGCGGATATTGCAAAGCTGCAAGCGGCTATGGAAGCAGGAGTAGTCAGCTCAGAGGATTTGGTAGCAATATATTTGGAACGGATTCATAAGTACGATATAGACATAAACGCAATCTTAGAAATCAATCCTGAGGCTATAGAGATTGCCAGAGCACTGGATGTTGAACGTAAGGAACAAGGAAGCCGGGGAAGTCTACACGGTATTCCTATATTGTTGAAGGATAATATAGATACAGCAGATAAGATGCATACGAGTGCTGGCTCCGTAGCTTTAGCAGGATCATTTGCGGCACAAGATTCCTTCGTAGCTGCGAAGCTTCGGTCGGCAGGGGCTGTTTTACTTGGAAAGGCGAATATGTCGGAGTGGTCTAATTTTATGTCCAGTTCAATGCCAGCTGGATATAGCTCACGTGGAGGGCTTGTGCTGAATCCATATGGACCTGGGAACGTATTTGTCAGCGGATCTAGTTCTGGACCTGCGGCAGCGATTGCGGCGAATTTGGCAGCAGCATCGATCGGAACAGAAACCGCGGGATCGATTGTTGGGCCAGCCAGCCAACATGCGCTCGTCGGGATCAAACCAACGGCCGGATTAGTCAGTCGTGCTGGAGTGATTCCGATTTCGATTAGCCAAGACACCCCTGGGCCTATAACAAGAACGGTGACGGATGCAGCGATTATTTTGGGGGCATTAACGGGCGTAGATGACAAGGATGAAGCAACATTTTTAAGTGAGAAGCATGCTTTTACGGATTATACTCCATATTTAGATAAAAGCTTTATACGGAAAGCAAGAATAGGCATCCCACGGCATTATTACAAGCATTTAGATGCAGAGCGACTTTCGTTGATGGAAGCAGCGATCCAGACTTTGAAGAACGAAGGCGCTACGATTATAGATCCAGTTACGCTTTACGTTGAACAACAAAACTGGAATAATGATGTGATCTGTTATGAATTTAAAAAGGGGCTTAATGCCTACTTATCCCAAGTAGATGATTCTGTTCCGATTCACTCTTTGCAAGAATTGATAGCATACAATGAAAGCCATGCTGAAATCGCATTACAATATGGGCAAGACACATTAACTAGGTCAGAAGAAATAACATTGACTGAAGAGGAATACCAGCAAAAGAAACAAGAATACAGGAAATTAGCGCTTGAGCAAGGAATAGACTACGTGTTGGAACAATATAGTTTGGATGCGTTATTGCTGCCGGGTGATGTAGATGGGATGTATATTGCCGCACGTTTGGGCTATCCGTTAGTTGCCGTTCCAGCAGGATTTGTTGCTCATGGCATTATTGATGCCGACGGTGATCCTACTAGAGGTCCTTTTGGTGTAGTTTTTTCTGGAAAAGCCTATAGTGAGCCTACGCTCCTATCCATAGCCTACGGATTTGAACAAGCTACACAGCATCGTATTCCACCTCAACTGGAATAGGTATTGACTACTTTATTATAGAAGGAAGAGATCAGCTTGAAATATTGCCTAGAGTGCGGAACTGCGTTAGTAATGAAAGAAAACGATGGGGAAGGGCAGATACCTTATTGTAAAACATGCGAAATGTTCCGCTTCCCTATTTTTAGCACGGCGATCAGTACAGCAGTATTAAACCGAGAGATGAATAAGATTCTATTAATTCAGCAGTATAACCGACCAGATTATATATTGCTTGCAGGATACGTGAATAAAGGTGAAGATGCGGAAACAACACTTATTCGTGAGGTGAAAGAAGAGGTAGGTCTTGATATTGTAGCCTATGAATATATGCGCAGTTTGTATTTCGCACCTTCTAATACGCTGATGCTGAATTTTATAGGTGTTGCAGATTCGGAGGATTTAAGTCAGATGAGTGCTGAGGTGGATCATGCAGAGTGGTTTGCTTTGGAAGAGGCCGCGGAAGCCATTAAAAAAAGCAGTCTAGCCGAAACCTTCCTATTGGCGATTATTGAGAAATTGAATGCAGGGCAGGTACAGGTGAATCCAGTAGCGGTAGGAGGATCCGTCTAAAATGCGAGTATTTAGTTTTTCAGAAGAAGTCGGTAAGTCTATTGATGCATTCGGCAGCCAGCAGCTATATATGTCGAGAATACTAACAGAGGCGGTTTCTCCACATGTTGGTTGTATGCACTTGGGCGTGAATGGACTTATTGGCTGGCATCAGGCTCCGATTCCACAGCTGTTTCTGGTCGTTAGCGGAGAAGGCTGGGTCAGAGCTGGGGAAGAAGCAGAAATTCCAGTTAGTGCGGGCTCTGCCGTGTATTGGGACAAGGGCGAGTGGCATGAGACACGCACGGAGACAGGACTAACAGCGATAGTGATAGAAGCTGAGAAGATAAGTTTGGCGATGCCGTTGGTGTGAGAGATACTAGAGCGGAGGGAAAACAATGTTCAATCAAGAGAAAAGAACAATGACGACCGAAAGATTGATTTTGAGACCTTTTGAATTATCTGATGCAAAACGTGTCTCTGACCTCTGCAATAATTATAATATCTACAAAAGCACGTTGACTCTTCCTTATCCATATTCCTTGGATTGTGCGATATCCTGGATTGAAACGCATGAAGATCATTTTAACGATGATAAATCCTATGAGTTTGCCATTACGGATAAAAATACACACGAGCTTTATGGAGCTATAGGACTGACAAATAAGCAAGCACACAGAAATGGTGAAGTTGGATATTGGATCGGTGAGGAATATTGGGGGAAAGGGTACGCGACTGAAGCAACACAAGCGGTCATTGCGTTTGCTTTTTCAGAAAAGCATTATCATAAAGTCTTTGCAAGACACTTTGCTTCAAATCCCGCCTCTGGGAAGGTGATGCAAAAATGTGGCATGGTGGAGGAAGGCATATTCATGCAGCATATCTATAAAGAAAATAAATATGATGACCTTATTCATTATGGAATTATTAACACAGAAGGCTATTCTACATAAGGTGGGAAGTTCTTACAAAAGAAAATAAATAAGTAAAAAGGAGCCGAGAGGCTCCTTTTTGTAGTTTTACCATTGATCTTTGCTGACAGATCGGATGGATTTTATTATTTAAGCTTATATACACGAGCTTCATAAGGACGAAGCTGAATCGTGTTTATTTCTTCTTCTGCACTTACTTCGTAGTTGGCAATGAGCAGTTCCTTCGCTTGGAATTTCACAGTAGAAGGAAGCTCGAAGGTTGCAGGCTCTCCAAAGAAATTCAATACAACCAGTAGCTGTTCTTCTCCAAGAGTACGCAGATAAGCATAGACCTGCTCATGCTCCTCAGCCAAGATGGTATAACTTCCGTATACGATAATCTCATGCTGCTTACGCAGCTCAATTAGCTTCTTATAGTAGTAAAAAATAGAATCAGGATCAGCCAGCGCATTCTCCACATTAATGTCCTTGTAGTTAGGGTTCACAGTCAGCCACGGAGTGCCTGTGGTGAATCCTGCTTGTGGCTCGGAATTCCATTGCATCGGTGTACGGCCATTGTCCCGGCCTTTGATGTAAATGGAATTCATGATTTTTTCTTCCGAGTGTCCAGCAGCTAAGTATTCCTTATACATATTTAGAATTTCAATATCTTTGTAGTCGTCGATGGAAGCGAACTGTACATTCGTCATCCCGATTTCTTCACCTTGATAGATATAAGGTGTACCTTGGAGCGTGTGAAGCAGTGTTGCTAACATTTTGCCAGACTCTTTCGGGAACAGCTTATCGTCCCCAAAGCGGGATAACATACGCGGCTGATCGTGGTTGTTCATATACAAGCTGTTCCAACCCTTACCATCCAGTGCGACTTGCCACTTGGAAATAATGGACTTGATGTCCGCCAGCTTCCAAGGCTGTACATTCCATTTGCCTCCAGGCCCGGAATCGACGTCCATAAGCTCAAAATGGAATACCATGTTCAGCTCGTTACGATCCTCGGAAACATACAGTGAAGCTTCTTCTGGAGTGACATTAACAGCTTCGCCTACGGTCATGATATCGTACTTGGATAGCACCTCACGATTCATTTCCTGCATATATTCATGTACGCGTGGACCGTTAACGAAATAGTCTCCTCCGAAATGGTACGTAGGCTGGTCCGCGTTATTTTCCCCAGCAACGCTAGGCAATTCCGGTACTTTGGAAATCAGGTTGATCACGTCCATGCGGAATCCGTCAATTCCTTTATCCAGCCACCAAGTCATCATATCGTAGATTTCCTGGCGGAGTTTTGGGTTCTCCCAATTAAGGTCCGGTTGTTTTCTAGAGAAGAGATGGAGATAATATTCTTCCGACTTCTCATCGTATTCCCAAGCCGACCCACTGAAGAAGGAGCCCCAGTCGTTCGGCGGCTGTCCATCTTTACCAGGACGCCAGATATAATAATCACGATAAGGATTATCCTGTGATTTACGGGATTCCACGAACCAGGCATGTTCATCTGAGGAATGGTTAACCACGAGATCCATAATCAGCTTCATGCCACGGCTGTGAAGTCCAGCTAGCAGTTCTTCCCAATCGGAGAGTGTTCCGAAGTCATCCATAATACTTTGATAATTACTGATATCATAACCGTTATCGTCATTAGGCGACTGGTATACTGGGCACAGCCATACCACGTCAACACCAAGATGATTTAAATAATCGAGTTTCGAAATAATTCCTTGCAGATCACCAATGCCATCCCCGTTGCTGTCTTTAAAGCTGCGGGGGTAGATTTGATACACTACGCTTTCTTTCCACCATTTCTTTTCCAAGGTTATAATCTCCTATCTCTGTATAGATCTAGCTGTTTTATTTAATGGACCCTGATGTTAGTCCGCTGATAATCCATTTTTGTGCGAACAAGTAGACGATGAGCATCGGGGTTAATGCGAGCAGATATGAAGCAAATGCTAAGTTGAAATCTGTACTGAACTGCCCCTGGAACACATATTGTACCAGCGGTAGCGTGTAAGAATCCTGATCGCCGAGCAGAACCAGCGGTAGCATAAAGTCATTCCAAGTCGATAGACAAGACAGGATACCGATCGTTGCACTGACAGGAGCAAGGAGTGGGAAAATAATCTTCCAGAATGTTCCGAATGTCGATGCACCGTCTACTGTAGCCGCTTCTTCCAGTTCGTACGGAATGGAACGGATATAACCGGTGTATACAAACACGTTAAAGGCCAGACCATAAACAACGTAAAGAATAATAATTCCCACAATGTTGTTCATGTGCAGGTCCGTAGTCACTTTGACTACAGGCAGCATGATAATTTGGAAAGGAATAAACATTGCGCTAATAAAATAGAAGTAAAGCACTTTGAAAAATCTTCGCTTCATATTACGTGCAATAGCATAGGCTACCATGGAGTTGGTAAGTAATATGAACACGACTGTTGTAATGGTAATTACGGTACTATTTCCTAAGGCATTGAAGAAATTTGTTGCCTTAATGGCATTGGAGAAGTTCTCAAAATGCAGGCCAGTTGGCAGCGAGAAGATAGATTGAGCCATTTCCTCGGGATTCTTGAGTGCGATGGCAATGGTCATGTACAGCGGAAACAGGATCAGTATTGAGCCTAGGGCGATAAGAATCGTTACAGGCCAGTTGGTTGATTTTTTGATCATAAGTCCATCTCCCGTTTCTGCAGAAATTTAAGCTGAAGGGCGGAGATAACGACAATCACGATAAAATAAATCACGGCGTTCGCCGATTGATAGGCAAATTCTCCGCCTTGGAAGCCGCCGGTGTAGATTAAGTGGGCAATGGATTGTGTTGAACGACCTGGACCCCCGCCTGTCAAGGCAACGATTTGGTCGAATACCATTAGACCGCCCTTCATCGCGAGCACCATATTGATGGTGAAGAAGGAAGCAAGCATTGGAAACGTAATGCTCCAGAATTCTCTCCAGCGGCTAGCGCCGTCCAGATTGGAAGCTTCGTAAAGATCATGAGGAATGGTTTGAAGACCCGCCAGATAGAGAATCGTGTTATAAGCAATCCCCTGCCAAACGGCTACAATGACGATACCGATCCAAGCCCAGTCGGAGTTACCGAGAATGTTCTGTGATAGGAATTCGCTGCCGAGTTTCGCACCCCAAATAGGGAATACATTAGCGAACAAGTAGTTAAAAATAAAACCAACAATCAATACGCTGAGGATATTCGGCAAGAAATATACGCCACGGAAAAAGTTTTTAGCTTTAATTTTGGCGTTAAGTCCAAGCGCAATCAACAAGCTGATGATATTGATAAGAATAGTGGTTAGAATGGCATATTTAAAAGTGAACACATATGAATTCAACACATTTTCATCTTGAAAAATGTTAATGAAGTTCTTAAATCCTACGTAATCAAAGCTGTCACTAAAGCCGTCCCAGTTCGTGAACGAATAATATATACCCTGGATTGCAGGAAAGGTATGGAAGGCAAAGAAAAGAAGTAATGCCGGTATAGTCATCAGATAAAAGGCGACTCGGCGTTTGGCCATCATGTAATCCTCCTCATTGTAAAAGCGAAAGAGAAGAGGGGAAGCCCCGTTCTCTTTCGCGGTTCATGTTTGTCTGATCAGTTTATTTCCGGTTAGCTACTTTATCCCATTCCTTATCAAGCTGTTCTAGGTAAGCTTTAATGTCTTTCTTTTGCAAGAAGGATTGGTTGATGGTATCCACTTTCATCGCACTTGGGATGTAGTGGTCAGCAAAGTCAGCCAAGTTGCCAGCGGTAAACGCTTCTTTGAAGCCATCCATCGTTGGATCATCTTGTGTTACACCTTGTACAGCTGGGAATGCTTTTTGCTCATTGATGTATAGGCTAACATTCTCAGGTTGAAGCAGGAAGTCTACGAATTTCTTTGCTTCTTCTTTATGTTTAGTGTTCTTGGAAATCGTCAGCAACGTATCTACGCCAGAAATGACTTTGTTATCGGCAGCATCATTTGTTGCTGGGAATGGGAATACGCCAAGTTCAATGGATGGATTGGCTTTCACGATTTCTGGGATCGCCCATACGCCTTGCAGGTACATTGCTGATTCACCTTTAGCGAATGCTGTGTTTCCGTCATTGTAACCTTTACCAAAGATATCTTTTTGTCCGTATTCCGTCAGCTTAAGCAGCTTTTCAGCAACCTCGTTAAAGCTGTCTGCGAAGGTTACAGTGCCTGCCGCACGCTCCTTGAAGAAATCATTCCCTTTAATGATCGTGGAGAGGGAGTTGAACGGCGTAAGTGTTGTCCATGAATCCTTCAGTGTCAGGTAAAAAGCATTTTTACCGCTGTCCTTGAACTTTTGAGCGACAGCCATGAACTCATCCCAAGTAGTTGGAACAGTAACACCGGCTTCAGCAAACATCGCTTTATTGTAAATGACACCACTTGCGTTTGAAGAGAATGGAAGACCATTCAGTTCGTCCGAACCCGTCAAGTCTTTCAGCATTTGAAGATATGCTGGCTGGATATTCTCAGCGAGTGGATCGCCTGTGAAATCTTCAAAAAGACCGCTGCCAGATAACGTCTTGTAGGTGTCAGTTGCTCCAATCCCTACCACGTCAGGAATATCTTTCTTCGCTGCACGAGTTTTCAATACCGTTTCAGCATCTGGCGGGTTAACCTGTGTGACAACAATATTTGGATTGGCTTCATTGAATTTCGCAACCAGCTTGTCGAAGGTGGCTTTGGCTTCGGTTTTATTTTGGAAAAACTCGACTTTTACCTTGTCACCGGAGGAGGCATTTCCACCACTATTTGCGCTGTTGTCAGCTGCATTGCTACCACAGGCACTAAGTACGGACATTGCCAGTACGCTAACCACTACGGGTTTGATTGTTTTTTTCATGATTAAATCCTCCTAATAATTTGTTGGTATTATGAACATGTAAGAGATTAAACATGTACGTAAATGAAAACTAATTGATATTCTGCTACTTATAGGCGGCAGATATGCATTACCAATAGAGAGAGTAAACGTTTACGTAAAAGGGGTAAAAAGACTCAGGTAAGTGATCTTACCGTTTGTCTTTCCACGATTAAGTGATCGACAATTTTGCTATCCACAGTCTCGCCTGTTTCAATCATCTGAATAAGCTTCTCCACGGCGATCTTACCAATATCGTACAGTGGTTGACGCACTGTAGTTAACGGAGGAATAATCATTTTCGCCATTCCAAGATCGTCATAACCCATAATGGATATATCGTCGGGAACACTTAAACCATATTTGATGACCGTGGAAAGAGCACCAATCGCCATTTCATCACTAGCGGCAAAGACGGCAGTGACATCAGGGGCTTGCTCCAAGAGAGCTTCCATTGCAATGCTCCCGCTTTCATACAGAAAGTCTCCAAAGGTGAGATAGCGGCTGTCGAAAGGAATTCCACTTGCTTCAAGCGCTTTACGATATCCCTCAGCTCTGGGTGCACCAGCAATAGCATCGCTTGGATTTCCGCTGATCATGGCAATTTTGCTGTGACCTTTGGAAATTAAGTAGAGAGTGGCATCATAAGCAGCCTGGTAATCGTCTACTTTAACGTAAGGTACACTGGCAAATTCCGTTTGGGAGGAAACCAACACAACTGGGATCTTCATGGTTTCTAGCACATCGTAATACTCTTTCTTCAAGACCTCACTAGAGTAAATAATGCCATCAACCTGCTTCTCCCTTAAGAGTTGTAAGTACTTTAATGTTCGTTTACCATCCTGGTCGGTATTACAGACCATTACACTGTAATTGCGGTCATTGGCCAATTCCTCAATGCCTTTAAGCAGATCAGAGGAGAACGCTCCAGAAACACTTGGGAACATTACACCAATGGTCTGGGTACGCTTATTGATTAGGCCACGAGCAATCGCGTTAGGTTGATAGCCGAGTTCTTTGATAGCTTCATTTACCTTTTGTTTCGTCTTGTCGGAGTACCCACTTAAATTGTTTAGCACGCGAGAGACTGTTGCAATGGAAACGTTCGCTTTTTGTGCAACATCTTTAATGGTTGGGTTCATTCATACGTGCTCCTTAGATTACGGTTAGCCTTAGATTAAACGTTTACGCTTTGAAAATCAAATTCCTTGAAAAGATTTACGTAAACGCTTACCCTGAATATAAATCCTGGCAGGTATGCTTGTCAACTCCACTTAAAAAATATGTGAGGGATAAGAACCATGAAAGGTAATTATTTTTTAATAGAATGAAACCGATTAAATTACCAGAAAATCTCTGTTAAAATGGTGTGTAAGAGGGAGAAATGTAGCTGGAGTAGGATATTAAGAATACAGAGACCCAGAATTGACAAAAGAATAGTAGAGGTCTAACATTTAGACAGTAAACGCTTACGTGAAATCGGATTGACATGTTCATCGTTTGGTTTAGTGTTTAACCGGATAAGGAGCTGCGCTTATGAATATTTATCTCGAAATTCCAGATGTGGATAAGCATTTTCCTTTTAGAAGTTTACTATGTGGAGGAGATACGCTGTGCTATCCGCATTGGCATAAAGAAATTGAAATTATATATGTAACTAAAGGAAGTCTAAATCTGGGAATAAATGATACCCCTATTCACATGGAGCAAGGTGAGGTTCAATTTATCAACGGTGGGGATGTCCATTATTTTCTGGCCTCACCTGAAAGCGAACGGGTAGTCATTCAATTCGATCTTAACCTGTTTCAGGAAGTCGCAGCCTTGAGTGGAAATGATTATTCGCTTCGTGAGGTTTTTACGCTTATGGAGCATTCAAGTTCAAAATGGCCCGAGGCAACCGCCGTGAAGATCAAAGGGCTGATTGAGAGTATTTATGAGGAAGACGTGCAGCGAAGAGATGGGTACGCTTACTTAATCAAAGCAAGATTGTTTGAACTATTGACCGTTATTTTACGGGAAGTGCCGAAGAGTACACTCAATAAACAGCCTAAGTTCTCGGAAGATACGCTGAACCAGTCTAGAGAAACACTGGAAAGATTAGAGCGGATTTTTATCTATGTAGAGCAGCATTACCAGGAAGCCATTACGCTGAATGAGGTAGCTAGCTATATGGGCTTTAGTCCGTATTATTTTACCAAGCTGTTCAAGAAGAATACTGGTATGACCTTTATAGCTTTCTTAAACGAATATCGCCTTAACAAAGCCAAATGGATCTTAATCAATGAAGATTTGCCGATGTCTGCGGTGGCGGAAGCTGCCGGGTTTGGCAGCGTGAAGACATTCCATCATTTTTTCAAGGATGCTACGGGGATATCACCCCTAAAATACCATAAGACAATATTCGGGAATAATACAGCAAGAATGCAGGAAGAAAGACGCCCCCGGGCTTTGTATGATAGAGATATCAAAACAGGAACAAGTGGAGGTTAAGACAAAGATGACATTAACAGTAGGAATTATCGGCTGCGGAGGCATTGCTAACGGCAAACATATGCCAGCATTAAAAAAAGTTGAAGGTGCGCGAATGGTTGCTTTTTGCGATATCGTTCCTGAGCGTGCAGAAAAGGCAAAGGCGGAGTTTGGGGATGAGAACTCTGTAGTTTACACGGATTATACAGAACTTCTTAAAGATGCAAGTATAGATGTAATTCATGTATGTACACCGAATATTTCCCATGCGGAGATTTCCATTGCGGCAATGGAGGCAGGTAAGCATGTAATGTGCGAGAAGCCAATGGCTAAAACCACTGAAGAAGCACAAGCAATGATCGACGCTTCAAAGCGAACTGGGAAGAAGCTAACCATCGGTTACCAGAACCGTTTCAGACCAGATTCCGCTTATCTGCATACGGTATGCGAGAATAATGGTCTTGGAGAGATTTATTACGCTAAAGCTAAAGCGATCCGTCGTCGTGCCGTTCCAACATGGGGCGTGTTCCTGGATGAGGAAGCACAAGGTGGAGGACCATTAATTGATATCGGTACTCATGCTCTCGATTTGACCCTGTGGATGATGGATAACTACAAACCTAAATATGTTGTGGGTAACGCTTATCATAAGCTGTCCGGTCGTAAAAATGCTGCGAACGCTTGGGGCCCGTGGGATCCTGAGAAATTTACAGTTGAGGATTCCGCCATTGGATTCATTACTATGGAGAATGGAGCTAGCATCGTTCTCGAAGCAAGCTGGGCGCTCAATACACTTGATGTTGGTGAAGCTAAGACTGTGCTTTGCGGTACTGAAGGTGGAGCGGATATGGAAGACGGTCTGCGCATCAACGGAGAAGAATACGGCAAGACATATGAGAAGCATATTAGCTTGGAAGCCGGTGGCGTTGACTTTTATGATGGTGCGGGAGATGATCCTGCATTGACGGAGGCTACTCAGTGGATCGAAAGCATCGTCAATGACACCGAGCCTGTAGTGAAGCCAGAACAGGCGCTCGTTGTTACCCGTATCTTGGAGGCTATTTATAAATCCTCTGAGACTGGCATGCCTGTATTTTTTGAATAAACGATCAGGTTTAACGACATAGATAACTATGAACTAGGAGTGTGTCCAAAGTGACCAGAGTAACGGTATGGAATGAATTCCGCCATGAACGGCAGGAAGAGAGAATTCTCAAAGTCTACCCGCAAGGGATTCACGGACAGTTGGCAAGCTTCCTTCAGGAGGCTGGACTGGACGCTCAGACAGCTACGCTGGATGAACCGGAGCATGGACTGACACAAGAAGTGCTGGATAACACGGATGTACTGATTTGGTGGGGACATGTCGCCCATCAAGAAGTTAGTGATGAGATTGTAAATCGTGTTCACCAAAGAGTGCTTCAAGGCATGGGGCTAGTGGTGCTTCATTCGGGTCATATGTCCAAAATATTCATGAAGTTAATGGGCACCAGCTGCGATCTAAAGTGGCGTGAAGCAGGGGAGAAAGAGCGTCTTTGGGTCATGGACCCAAGTCACCCGATTGCTGAGGGCATTGGCGAATATATCGATTTGGAGCAAGAGGAAATGTACGGTGCACATTTTGATGTACCAGCACCAGAAAGTCTTATTTTTGTCGGCTGGTTTGAAGGCGGCAATGTGTTCCCTAGCGGATCGACCTATCGTCGCGGGAACGGGAAGATCTTTTATTTCCAGCCCGGCCATGAATCTTATCCAACCTATTACAATAAAGAAATCCAAAGAGTGATCATCAATGGCGTGAACTGGTGTGCACCAACGAAACGTGATTATCCTGTGTACGGACATTCCGAAGCTTTGGAACCTATTAAAGAAAAGGTGGTCTTGTAAATGAAGTTAGGTGTATTTGATCCTGTATTTGGAAGTTTAACTCTTGATGAGATGCTTGATAAAATCGCTGCTGCTGGTTTGAATGCGGTAGAGATCGGTTCAGGAGGCAATCCGGGAAATGCCCACTGTCCAACAGATGAGCTGCTTGCCAGCGAATCAGCACGTAAGGAATATCTGGAGAAGTTCACGAAACGTGGCATTATGATCAGTGCATTCAGTTGCCATAATAACCCGATATCGCCGGATAAAGAAGAAGCTCGTGATGGCGACGAAATTCTGCGTAAGTCGATCAAGCTAGCTTCGCTAATGGGCGTTAAGGTAGTGAATACTTTCTCGGGAACCGCGGGAGACAGCGACGATGCAAAAGCACCGAACTGGCCAGTTACACCTTGGCCTACCGTGTACAGCGACATCAAAACCTGGCAGTGGGAGCATAAACTGATCCCTTACTGGAAGGAAATCGGTAAGCTGGCCGAAGAGCATGGCGTTAAGATCGGTATCGAGCTTCATGGTGGTTTCCTCTGCCATACTCCTTATACAATTCTGAAGCTTAGAGAAGCAACCTGCGATGCGATCGGCGCGAACCTAGACCCGAGCCATCTGTGGTGGCAGGGCATCGATCCTGTGGGCGCAATCAAGATTCTTGGTAAAGCCGGCGCAATCCATCATTTCCATGCCAAGGACACGTACCTGGATCAGGACAACATCAATATGTATGGTCTGACAGATATGCAGCCTTATGGCGATGTGCAGACTCGCGCATGGACCTTCCGTTCCGTTGGCTGTGGACACAGCATATCTGAATGGTCGGATATCATGAGTGCGCTACGTACTTACGGTTATGATTATGTGGTCAGCATCGAGCATGAAGACCCTCTTATGACGGTAGACGAAGGCTTCCAACGTGCAGTAACCAATTTGCAATCCATTCTTATTCGTGACCAGCCTCAGGGTATGTGGTGGGCGTAAGGATATTTTAAGAACGAAAGATCTTGATTCTCTAGTGTTTGTAGAGGATCAAGATCTTTTTTGCGTGTTTATGTGGATGTGGGTTAGGATAATGTGCGGATGAAGAAAATAGCAGAAAGCAAGGTTCTAAGATGAATAAAGGAGAGACAACAATGTTACTAGAAGTTATTGCTACAACATTAAGTGATGCAGTGCTGGCCGAACGTTATGGTGCTGACCGAATTGAACTGATCACAGCGATTAGTGAAGGGGGATTAACACCCAGTCTGGGACTAATAGAAAAAGTGCGCGAAGCCGTCTCGATCCCGGTCAGAGTAATGGTTAGGCCTCACGCCAGATCCTTTTATTACGATAAGGATGATATAGAAACTATGGAGAGGGATATTCAGCATATCGCATCTATCGGCGGATTCTCTGTTGTTATGGGCATGTTACGATCTGACGGAACGATTGACGAAGAGGCACTTCAACGACTGCTTCAGGCTGCACAGGGTCTGGAGGTGACATTCCATCGAGCGTTTGACGTGGTGAGGGATCAATTTGAGGCGTTAGAAATATTGATACGTTATCCTCAAATTACTGACATTCTAACATCAGGAGCCGAGAGTACAGCCCCTAAGGGCGCGGAGCGTATTGCTGCGCTTGAACAGCTTACTGCGGAGCGATCTATCAACATACTGGCAGGTAGTGGATTAACGGTGGAAGGGATAAGCGATTTTGTACAACAAACAGGTGTGAGGCGGGTACATTTCGGTTCAGCAGTTAGAGTAGAGGGTGATGCGCTGAAACCTATAGATCCTCTTCGCTTGCAGGCTGTTCGAAACCTTCTGCATCAAAGAAAAGAGCACTAGCCTTAACGATAATAATGGATTACAGACTGGGGGAGCTGAAAGGATTTTGAGATTAAAGATCCGGATGGGTATGTGATTGCATTGGGTTCAGGTAAGAAACTGTAGCCGCTGAAACATAAAATATTGTTTAAAAATACAGAGCTGATCTTTGGTTATCCAAAGGTCGGCTTTTTGTCGTGTGCACTTGGTTACAGTATTGCAATCTCTGCGTCAAATGCGGGGGACGAGTTGAAAAGAATAGGTACAGGCTGGTATGCAACTAAATTGAAATGATTTCGTCTTTATATATGGAGGTGGAGAAAATTGGGATTTTTTGTTTCGAGTAGCTGGTTTCAATCTTCATTACAGCGGAACATAAAGCT
Organism: Paenibacillus sp. PastF-3; assembly: GCF_029893135.1. Lineage (NCBI taxonomy): Bacteria > Bacillati > Bacillota > Bacilli > Caryophanales > Paenibacillaceae > Paenibacillus > Paenibacillus sp. PastF-3. The sequence goes on from NZ_JARXWM010000026.1 coordinate 25,491, forward strand.
GATGCTTGTGTTTGGGCTTCTGTTCGCTGCATGTTTTACAGGTGTGGGAAAGGCGGAAGCTGCTGCTGGATCCGATCTAATTATCGTGAATAAAAAAACAAACAAACTCGCGTATTTCAGTGATGGCAAGCTGGTGAAGACTTTTCCGGTCGCAACAGGGAAATCGAAGGAACTGACACCGGAAGGTAGCTTCAAAATGGTAGTTAAAGTAAAGAACAGACCCTACTACAAAGAGAAAATACCTGGGGGTGATCCGGCCAATCCGCTTGGCGACCGCTGGTTAGGGCTAGAGGTAAATGGAACTTATGGAACTACGTACGCGATTCACGGCAATAGTAATGAGTCATCCATAGGAAAGTATGTTAGTGCTGGATGTATTCGAATGCATAATGATGATATCCACTGGTTATATCCAAAAATAGCTAAGAACACAAGAGTCATCATTACAACTAGTACACTGGCTATGGAGAGCATTGCGACAAAGAACGGGTACTCTGTGGGAAGTAAGACGTTTGCTGGAGCTTTTGAGCTGGATGGCGTCACGACAAAGCTGAATGATCCCTTTATATTGGATAACTCCCGTATATTTATTCCGCTGAGAGAATCTGTAGCGTTGTTAGGTGGAACTCTGCAGAGCGAAGCTGGTACTGGTGCACTGCTAATTACGATAGGTGGTCGTACGGTGACACATAAGCCTTTATCCGAGCAGGCTATCGTGAATGGGAAATCCATTAAGATAATCGCATCTCGTAATGAAAATAACCGATTGTTAATTCCACTAAGCATCTTGCCCCAATTATTTAGCATTCAGGTGCAATGGAATCCACAGTCTCAGTCGGTAAAGATTAATTTATAACTGTTCTTGGAATTGTATTTCTGATCTTAGTTAGTCTATACTGTACTCATTCAAACCAATTCGGACAATGACGGAGGACCACCGACTGATGAATAACTAACACGTTTCCTAATGAATTAGACCATCCAACTTGTAAAGTGCATATGCACAAGTCACGGAGCACCCGCGCAGGGTGATAACGGTCAGGGATACGTGTGTCGGTCGGGGGCCTTACGTTGCTTTTATATGAATAGATCGATCTATTGTTTGGTTTACTCTGCATGCAGCAGGTGATCACAGCCGTAGTCTATTCATGTTATGGCATATTCCCCCATCATACGCTATTCGACCGCAGACCGCTGGCTGCGGTTTTTTATTTGCAATATAATCGGAGGAATGGAATATGACCCTAATAAAAGCAAAGAATTTACGTAAAGAATGGAGCGGGACCCTGTTATTTGAGAAGGTGTCCTTTGAGATATCGGAAGGAGAGCGTGTGCTCTTGTTCGGCCGTAATGGAATCGGCAAAACCACACTGCTTAAGGGACTGATCGGTCGCCTCACCTTTGAGGAAGGGAGTATTTATCACGGCTTACCTCCTGAAGAATGGGGCGTGCTGGATCAGCAGTTAGAAGTATCAGAAGAAGTAAGCGCCTTGGATTACGTTCTCGCCGGATCGGCAGAGCTACCCCAATTAAAGCGCCGGCTTCAACTCCTTGGTCAGAGGTTGCAGGAAGTGAACGAGGAGAGTGAAGCTGGACTTACTGAATACGCCGAAGTGTACGAACGATACCTGCAGCTTAATGGATATGACTGGGAGGCTAAAGCGGAAAAGTGCTTGAAACAGCTTAAGCTAGAACGCTCAGTTTGGGATTTGCCATACCCATCGCTAAGCGGAGGGCAAAAGACACGTGTCCAATTAGCAGCATTACTAGCCCAGCAGCCAAAGCTGTTGATTCTAGATGAGCCGACAAATCACTTAGATGGAGAGACGATGGAGTGGTTGGAACATTGGGTACACACCTACCCTGGAACCGTACTTTATGTTTCGCATGATCGTACGTTCATCGATCGAACGGCGACAGCTTTACTGGAACTTAGTCCAGAGGGATGTCGCCGGTATTGGGGTGGATATACGCAGTATCGGGAGCAGAAAGCGATAGAGGCACGAACGCTAGAGGGACAATATAAGAAGCAGGAACAGGAAAAGGAGAAAATACTGGAGAGCATCAGAAGGTATTCGGAGTGGTTCCAGCAGGCACACCGTGCTGCCGGACAGCATGATTTCCTGCGTGCGAAATCTAAGAAGAACGTGTCTCGTCTTCATGCGAAGGAAGCTGCACTCGAACGCTTAAATAAGAACCGTGTGGAATTGCCGCGCGAGACAAGCAAGCTGAAGATGAAGCTGGAGACGGAAGCATTAATGGCGGACACTTTGCTGTCACTCCGCGAGATTGATTTTGCTTATAAGGATAGTGCGCCTGTATTGAAAGATTTCAGTTTGTCCTTGAATCGAGGAGATCGTCTCGCTATTCTGGGGCCCAATGGGGTTGGGAAGTCTTCTTTGCTGAAGTTGATTGCGGGTATTCATAAACCCACCCAAGGTGAAGTACGGCTGCATCCACGGACGAAGATTGGTTATTTTGCCCAAGAGCTCGATAATCTAGCGGTGTCATCCACGATTCTGGATAGCTTGCTTGAACTGCCGGGTATGACCCAAACGGAGGCACGAACGATTCTAGGCTGCTTTTTATTTTCGCGGGAGGATGTCTTTAAACGAATTGGTGATTTAAGTCTGGGGGAGAAATGTCGTGTAGCTTTCCTTAAACTGTACTTTGGAAAAGCTAACCTATTAGTACTGGATGAACCCACCAATTATCTGGACATTGACACTAGGGAGCGTGTAGAAGAAGCGTTAAGGGTATATCCGGGAGGGCTTGTGATGGTCTCGCATGACCGATATCTGCACACTAATGTAGCTAATCGTCTGATAATCTTAGAGCCGGCTCAGACACCGAAGTTTTTCCAGGGTTCCTATAATGAATACATTTCCAAAGATAGAAGTCGTGTGCTTACCCAAAAAGAACAGGCGCGGGAGGACGAGCTTGTCCTTCTGACGCTCCGTCTGAATCAATTGATCCAAAGTGGAAGTAGGGATACAGAGGCGGAGAATGAGGCGCTAATGGCGGACATAGTTAATCTGCGGTTACAGATTCAGGAACTAAGGGATAAGGAAGAAACTACACTCTTCTAAAAAGAGAGTCAACATCACCCAGCTCAGGATACAATTTATCTAGGGCTGGGTTGTTTTTTAGCGTGAAAAATATATACGGAATCGAATATTCAGATAGGAGTTATTAGATGTAAGGTGTATAATTTGGAGGAATATGGATGTAATTTGGGATAGGCAGATCTTGAAAGGACGGTTATAAAATGATGAAATTCGCTTCCTTTATTGTGGAATTATTTCGATTATGTATATTACTTGTGTTGACCTTGTTTATTTTAGGCGGGGCAGAGCGATTCGTATATCAATCTATATTTGGTCAGCCCGTATATAACTGGAGTATGGCGTTTGGAAATGTATTGATATTTTTTATGCTGTATCGGAATCATTTTCAGTTTAAAGGTTGGTACAAATCAGAAAAAAATGTCAAGCTAACCCTCCTCACTACAAGAATTATAACTGTTATATCGCTAGGGCTTATCCTCCTGCCGATCGGGCTCAGCTGAGCCTATGTAAATTAGAATCATTGGAGCCTGTGATGATTTTTAAATGGAACCGTGGATATAATTGGGAAGACATTCATAGAATTATTAAATTAACAGATAAACTTTCTGATATACGGGTGATTCTAAAACATAATAAGGAACTGGAATCCATTATTGAAGAGCGGATCAAAAGGCTGAATGAATACAGTTAAGCATAGAGAGCGGGGGCCCTGATATGAATAACTATAAAGTGGAGCGTTTGGAACAGGAGGATTTCATAGGATTTTGGAAAAGAGTACTGGCTACCATTCTTGATCTCCTTGTCATTCTGATCCCTGCGGTTATTGTTTACATGCTATTCAACTCATTAGCTGTTTCCTTGCACTCGGAGATTCCTATTATCCTTGAGTATATTATCTTCATCGTGTTTGATATTTTTATGATCGTTAGATTTGGCGGATCACCCGGGAAGCTGATTTTAAAGATAAAGATTATTAATGATCAAGGGAGCTATCCAACGCTGAAGGAAGCTCTAGTTCGAAATATTTTCCGAATCATTAGTACAATTTTTTCAATGATTGTTGGTGTCAGTCTCTACGACCTCACTGCGATTTCCACCAACCTTGCCTTATGGGCACCATTGGCTAATGATCTCAGTAAAATACTTGGCTTTATCATGCTTGTGGATTATCTATTTGTCGCATTTACTCCCCGTAAACGTGCGCTTCACGATATGATGGCCGGTACTTATGTTATTGATAAATCTGCAATTTAAAGGATGCTTGCTGAGCATTCTTTTTTTTGATTTTTAATAGTTTATCGTTAAATAGTTTACTATTAAATATTTTAGTGTTAAAATAAATACAGAAGCACCCAATGATCATGAGCGTTATAGGAGGATGTACTTGGAAAACCCAGATTTTTTTAGACTCATACATGCAGTTGAATTATTCACGGATGAAATTATTGTTCGATGGATGAATGCTTTTGACCATAATATTGGGATATCACCCGTTCTCGTCTTGGGAGAATTGAATAAAAAGGGTCCGCAGAAGCAAACTACTTTGGCTAAAAAATTAGGTTATACGCCGGGGGCGATGACGAACATTGCCAATCGCTTAATTAAACAGGAAATGGCCGAGCGTAAATATAATGAAGATGATCGCCGAAATGTACTGCTCTCGATCACGGACAAAGGTAAGGATGTACTGAAGGAAGCACAGCTAAAAGGACAGGAGCTCCGAGCTGAAATATTTCTGAAGCTCGATGAAGAAGAACTGCAGCAATTCTTGAAAATTTATGAAAAGTTGTTAACGAGCTTTGATAGCTCTGAAACATAAATGAAGTCATCTAAGAATCTTAATCACATTATAAAGGGGTATGGATATGGGAAGAGTTCAAGGTAAGGTTGCATTAGTCACTGGAGGCGCTTCAGGTATTGGCTTATCAGCCGCTACTCTAATGGCTAGAGAAGGAGCCAAAGTTGTCATCGCCGATTTTAATGTAGAGGCTGCCAAGGAAGCAGCGGCTAAGATTAAAAGTGAGGGTGGAGAGGCGGAAGGTCTTTTCCTGGATGCATCCCAAGCAGATTCGATCAAGGAAGCTGTTGATTTCACAGTCGCTCAGTATGGCACCATTACAGTTTTGTTCAACAACGTAGGTCTAACTAATCTGCAAAAAGACCTTGATGTGGTCAACATAGATTTGGAAGAATGGGATCGCCTGATGAACGTGAACACCAAAAGTGTTCTATTAGGCAGCCGATTTGCTATTCCACATATGATTAAAGCGGGCGGAGGTTCTATTATTAACACCGCTTCGATGTCAGCATTTGCAGGAGATTCATTGCGCACGGCTTATGGTTCCTCGAAGGCAGCTGTTGTGAACCTTACACGTTATATCGCTACACAATATGGTAAGGATAAGATTCGTTGTAACGGAGTGGCTCCAGGCCTAATTCTAACACCTGCGGCTGCAAGAAATATGCCGCCAGCTGTGCTGGATATTTTCCAGAAGTTCAATGCCCTCCCTTACCATGGGGAAGCGGATGATATCGGAAACACAGTATTGTTCCTGGCATCGGATGAATCTAAATTCATCACTGGACAAACAATAGAAGTAGAGGGTGGTCACTATATGTCCAACCCTAGTATTACGGACTTCCAGAATTACATGATGGAAGCTAAAGGTAAATAAATTCAAGCGTAATTAAAAAATCCGGTTCTAAGCTCGTGTTCAATGAGCGGGACCGGATTTTTGTATACATAAATGAGTTAGCTTACCTTCAGAACGGCTTGCATAAAATTCTTCAGAGCGGAGGGCTTTGTCTCTTCGATCCATTTCTTCAAAACATCTACCTGACCATTCACGTACCATCCTAGTTTTTCCTGTAATTCTTGATCAAAGTGACTAGGCAGTTTCGTTCGTTCAGCTATGAGCTGTTTAATCATTTGTGGCCAACGATACCCATTAAGACCAAAGCTGTGCTCGGGGTAACGTTCAGCAAGTGTTAAGACAGAAGCGAGTGACTCACCTGCATATAATTCTGCCGCCAAATAGCTGCCAATAAAACGATGGCTGTCATCATGCTCTAAGGCGATAGAAAATTGCTTCCGAGCTTCTGTAAGCTTGCCTTGATGCATGAGAGCTATAGCATTAATCGAGCGGTCATAGTCATCCCCCTTAGTTTGACTCAGCTCAATGTAGCGGGAATAATACTCGTTATATGATTTCCAGTCCTTATGGTCAAAATAGTACTGCGTCAACGTGAAGGCATAATTAGAATAAGGATGCAACTGTATGAGCTTTTGGAGTAGCGGAATCGCCTGATCTTCTAATGAGTCATCCTTCGTCAGGGAGGATTTAGCGAGCATCAGCTTCACAAGCATGTGTAGAGCATGAGCATCCTCTGGATCATCTGCAACATTCTGTTGGTACATTTCTATGGCTTGATCAGGTTTCTTATTTAGCAATAGTCTATCGGCTGTGGTTAGTTCTCGTTCCTTGAGATAGAAGAAGGGCAGATTACCAACGGTGTCTTCGTTCAATCTGTAGCCACTACTGCGAGTAAGCAGATGTCCATCCGCATCAAATGCCTCGATATTCCAAGAAAAGCGTGCTTCAGGATTCATGAACACAAGAAAAGATAGAGGATCAATCGATTCAAAGCCCTCTCCGCCACTGCCGTAGGAGAAACCACTGTTGTAATAGAGTTCATCTACTGGAATAGAGACTTGATTGTCCGTGATATGGTCCCGAATCTGCGAACTGAAGGAGCTCCCCACCATCGAGACCCCACCGCTTAAACGATAATAAGCTGCACCCTTAACAGCTTTCCAGCGGAAATCTACGGTCTTTCCAGTTAGTGTCTCCTGATTAATAGGAGACTGAAGCTCAATTAGAGGTTGCAGAACAACACTCTCCTTCAACAGGTCACCCGGTTTAACTTCAATCCAATCGTCATACTGTATAGGCCAAGCCCAGCCATCGATCTGATCATAGCTAAGTCCAAGCAGCAGTTGATAGAAGCCCGGAATCACACCGTAGAATTCGAAACGTCCTTCATCGTCTGTAACGATTCGGTAGGAATCAGCAGATGTAATGCTGTGATGAACCTCGCTTTCAGCACGGAGAAAAATACCTGCACGCGAGACCGGAGTACCATCGCTACGAGTAAGTGTTCCGGATACGACGGCAGTCGAGTTGTTCCCCATATCGACAGCGGACTGAATGGCAATCCGGAGTGCCTCCAACTGCAATTCGGTCTCTGAAGTTCCAATCGTTGGTGGTGAAATTGACGCTGATCCCGCTGCATCCTTGTCTGCGGTGTCTTTATCTGAGTTGCTAGTGGTAAGACTCATTTGTTTATGAATATCCTGCCAGAATTTTTGGTAGCTCTCCAAGCCATTGTCTACTACGGCAAGTGCTTCTTGTGCTTTACCTTTTGTGAAGAGCAGACGCCCGGTAAGCCATGCTTTCTGCGCATCTAAAACCTGCTGATTCTCAGATGACAATGTGGTTTGTTCAAGAATAGCTTCAGCGGCTGTTATGTCACCACGATTCAGGGCTCGTTCTGCACGAAGGAGCGTCAGCTCTTGTGCCACGTGAGAATTGCTGGCTAGTTGTTTAGTGGCCGTTATTAGCGCTTGATCGCCGTCTTCCTTACGGCCAAGAGCATCATATTCGTAGGCAAGCAGCTTTACCGCAAATATACGTGTATTATTCGCTGGCCCATCAAGGATGTATTCTTCTAACAAAGCGATTTTATCCTCTGGCAGCAAGTCGGAAATACTCGGTTCATCATGATTCCACTGACTCATAGAGGGACCAATATTTACGTCATATCTATAGGGATCGTAGGCGTGCTCCTTATCAATGATATTTGTTTGAATAAGCTCCATACGTTTACTGCCAGTTGTAGACTCTAGCTTTTGCAGAAGTTCTGTACGGGCCAGGTTAAATTGAATAGCTGAGCTTTCCTCCATTTGTGCCTTTGAGGAGGGCAGAAAGTTAAATAGAAGAATGAGTAGGGAAATCGGGACCAGCACGAATGACACCAGATGTTTGATCTTAATCTTAATTCGCATGTCTCTTCACCGCCTGATCATAGATATCTTTCCAGTACGTATTGCCCCCAGCCTCAATAAGTTCACGGTTTGGATGCTGCTGGACGTTTTGTTGGGGTTGATGTTTAACCTCTGGTTGATGCAGTGTCAATGATACGACTAGAATAATGGCACCAATCGCGCCTAAAGGTTTCACGGGGATCTCGATTTCTTTATTCCAGAAAGCCATGAGTCGGGCTCCAAAGGTTGGAGGGTGGGTCATCTTGAGGACGCGCTCATGTCCTTCGAAGTGTATGGGTTGTAGTTCTTCATCTAGCTGTTGCTTGATCACTTCGCGTTTCGTATTCTCTGTGCTCCCCGTATTCATAAGAAATGTCCCTCCTTCTCCAATATCTTTTTTAAGAGTGTCCGTCCTCTAACTAACCGGGATTTAATCGTATTCTCCGGCGTATTCAATTGCTCAGAAATTTCACGGATGCTCATCTCATGAAAGTAATATAACGTCAGACATTCGCGGTATACATAATCGAGAGTTCTGATGGACTCAGCGAGTCTAACATTATGCCATTCCACCATAAAAAGCTCTTCTGCCCCGGCAGTGAAGCCCGCATCATCACTGGCTTGGAGCTCTGCATCGCCTGAGGGGAAAATATTACGCCAGCTCCAAGTCCGTTGCTTCATGCGGCAGCGGTTGATTACGATGCGAATGAGCCAAGCCTTTAACCGTTCCGGTTCCTGCAATTGATTCATTTTGGCAAAGGCTTGAATAAAAGTATCTTGCACCGCCTCTTCGGCACTGTGTCGATCTTTGAGCAATAAGCAAGCGGTTCGGAGCAGCATATCGCCGTAATCGTCCATCAACAGGCTGAGAGCTGACTCATCCTTTGCTTTGATTCTGTCTATAATATTCAGATGAAGCTCCCCTCCCTTTACTAAATAAGATGCGGCTCAGAGGATTAAGGTTGCGTTTGTGTGGAATATTTTTACTGAGGGGACTCCAATTGCACTATGTGCAATAGAATTTGTCCTGAAGCGGGAGAAGATGAATTCTGTTGCACTTTGTACATTCAAAATAGCTAAGAAACGCCTAATTAGGGGTTTTTTTCGGATTCTATTGCACAAAGTGCAATGCATTGCTTTTTTCGAAGCAAACTGCCCCGATCTATTGCATGTTCTGCAATGAAATCCTCCGATGGTGAGAATTAATCAGGTAATTAATTGATGTTAGGCAGATTTGGGTAAATGATAGTTAGGCTATGCCTAATCTTCCTTGTCTAAGGAAACTTTTTCGTTTCAGTATCGTCTATATGTTCAGTTCCATTTTTTTGCAAGATGGCTTTGAGCAACCTACTAAGGAGATGACATCATGTCAGCACAGATTAAGTTTCTAGCAGCCACTATCCTGCTCATTGGAATGATCGGGCTTGCTGGTTGCAGTTCGAACAATGAGGCGGCTAATTCTGAATCCCCTACAAATACCCCAACAGAAACAGCTATAACAGCAACTTCGGGACCGGAAGTTAGCCCGTCATCCACTCCTGCAGAAACCGCAGCAACGGAGACTACTTCCCCTACGGAGACTAATAAAGATACAGCCAAGGCGAATCCGCAGAATAGTGACAAACAACTTCAAGATTTACTTGAGCTTGCTAAAAAAGGGAAGGTGCCCGGTGTTGAATATGCTGCTCATACCGGACTAATTGATGAGGTAGAAGCCGATTGGGGTAAACCTGATCAACAAGAGCCAGCGGGAAAAGGGATTTATGCTACCTACACTGATGAACATGTCGTATTCGGATTCAATAAAGGGAGCCTAATCTTCGATGTTCGTTCCAGTGATACTGCGCTGCAAAAGCTGACACTGAAACAGATCGAGTCCACACTGGGCAAGCCGGACGATACCAAAGTAAATGGTGAGGATAAGATCTACACTTACCAAGCCAATGATCAATTCCAGTTGAAATTCATTATTCCAAACTCGACGGGTAAGGTGGGCCATATCTCCGTTTTTAGTGAACAGGATTCCATTAATAATATGGCTGGATAAGACGAGCAATGGGTACAAGGAGCAATCAATGCAGAGAAATCTGCGGGTTGCTCTTTTTGATGTTTATTTTTGATCTGGAGTACGCCTTGGACGGACTGATATAATGTAACCTATGAGCGGATTCGGGGGAAAGAGAGGTTCTATCATGCAGTTGGAATTAATCGAAAGTGAATACAAAGTGACCGGAGATGGGATAACGATCGAATTATTCCCAAAAGAGTTTACGCTTTTTCAGTTCTTGTACAAAAATAGAGGGCGTACGTTCAGCCGAGAACAGTTGCTGGATAAGGTCTGGCCCTTGGAATATCCGGTAGAGCGAACGGTAGATGATCATATTTATCGCATTCGTAAAAAGCTTGGCAAGCTACAGGGTCTTGATATTAAGACTGTTAGGGGATTTGGTTATAGTCTGATTATACAAGAGCCTTCAGCGGCCATGACCAATCCGACTACATATGATTTAGAGATGCAGAAGACGATGCGTGAGGTATTCAAGAAATATCACCTATATGGTCAAGGTCGCTCGATGTTAATCCTCGCACGCCAACAGGATGTTTTGGGTTATGCGATGGACCCGTTTTATTCGGTATATATTCATTTTGTGCAGGGAGATGTGGAATGGCTGCTGAACACAACGGAGGTTGAGATCGAGGAACGGTTTTATTCTTTGTTGATCTGTTATGTTCTTTTAGGTGATCCTAAGAAAAAATTAGCGTTCTGCGAGTTAGTCCTTGAGAAAAAGCTTCTTTTGCCGCCTCAGCATCGCGAATTGGAAATCCTTAATATTCTGGATTTGTACACGCTGGCAGGGCAAACGGAAAAAGCACTGGAACGGCTAAAGCTAACGTATGAAGTGATTAAAGAGCCGGGGTATGAGAGTTTCATTCCTATAACGGCGACCTCAGAAATGCTTCTACACTTGTGGATGGGAACAGAAGATCACGTAATAGAACGGATGGCGAAAGACATTGAAACGCTTTTGCAGGAGATGCCTTACTTACGCGAGATTGGGAGTTATAAAGTTGCGAGGGGCTTGTGGTTTCTACGGCGTAGGTCTTGGCGTGAAGCAGAGCGACTATTGGATGATGCGCTTCAAGTGCTGGAGATGTCGGGGTTTGTACCGATGCGTATATATGCGTTATATCGAATTGTTCACTATTGTAACGAGTTTCCACCCCAACCAGCTTTGCAGCACAAATATGCAGATTTATTTGAACGAGAGAAGGAAGAGCGGGGATTCCATCGTTTGGAGCAATCCTTGGAACACGTGCTTATGAATATCGTGACAGCTCTCTGATAATTCTCTGACAATTCTCCGTTACATTAAGATCATGCTTCATATGTTCTAGTTCTTAATCGTAACTTGGAGGAATGTCCGATGAATGCTTCATCACAAGCAGGAACGAGTCTGCTAAAAAACAAAGTGTATATGCGTGTGTACAGCGCATATGCGACAGCCACTTTTGGGGATTGGTTCGATGCACTGGCGATTCAAGTGCTCGTAGGGTACCGTTGGCACGCCAGTCCGTTAATGCTGGCTTTGATTCCAGTCTCCATAGCTTTACCTGGGATTCTGCTTGGCTCCGTGGCGGGGGTAGCGGCTGACCGAGTGAATAAGCTAAAGCTAATGCGAATGTGTGATCTGCTCACGGCATTATTAACAGTACTAGTACTTTTTGCTCCCAATATGGTGTGGCTACTCCCGTTACTGATGCTGCGTGCTGCCATCTCGACGTTAAATGTGCCTGCCCAGCAGTCGATGACCCGCACTATGGTTAGAGAAGACCAACTGCTTCAAGCCACCTCACTAAATGGGCTTGTGAATCAAGGCTCCAAAATCGCGGGACCTTTACTTGGTGGTTTTGCGTTATCCGTGCTGACACCGCAGTGGTGTATATTGATCAATGCTTGTCTCAGGGGCTGTTCCTATTTGCTCCTACTTACAGTTAAGAAGAGTGAAGTAGAACAAGTTGGCACAGAAGGCAAGGGGGATCAAGAGGAGCATGTTTCCCTCCGCACGATGTGGATGGAAGGCTGGAGTTTTATGCTGCGCAGCAGGTTGTTGCTAAATACCATGCTGTTTGGCATAGTCTGTTCAATGGCTATTCAGATGATTGATTTTCAATTCACCAGTCTCTTTAGGGTACTTGCACCCTCTAATGAATCTTTACTGGGCTGGCTCGTGGCGGCATCCGGAGGCGGTGCTGTATTCATCATTATGGTCATGAACAAAATGAATCGCGGAACAGGTTATGGCTGGAAGCTTGGAACAAGTTATGTGTTGATGGGTTTATCGGTCGGGGGACTTGGACTGCTTCAGCCAGGAACTTCCAATATTTCTGTATTGCTATTAGGATTCTTACTAGGTATTGGGAATGGAATTTTTATTATCACGTTCAATTATTGCCTGCAAAAAGAAACTCCCCCGCACATGACAGGACGTGTATTCGGTATTCAGAGTACCATTCTTAGCGGAGTTATGATTGGCGCTCCACTCCTCGGTGGAATGCTGGTTCAGGCCGCTGGGCCTAGCCGTATCTTTTTTAACTTTGGGATCGTAATCGCTTTGATAGGTGTGCTTGGGATATTATTTGGCCGCGTGCTGTGGCCTGTGCAGAAGGAGAAAAGTGATAGCTCAACGGAGCAACCGGGGAAGGTTAAAGTGATGGAAACTTAAGGCAGCTGATAGTGAAGGTCAGGCAAACTAGCCAGACTAGAGAGCTTGAGTAGACTGACTACCTAGCAGGCTTACCTAGCATTTAGTTGCAGAATCTGCAATTAAATGCTGTTCCATCGTTCAAAGCGAACTTTAGATGTATTTAGTGCAGCTATAATTTGATTTTTTCTCTTTTGGGGTAGAAATGATGGTTTTTAGTTGCAGAAACTACACTTATTTGCTCAGCAGACCCCTTTTTACGCTTAATAGTTGTATAGAGTGCAATTAAGAGACTTTCTAGCTCGCTAGGATCGATTCTTGCTCATAAGGGCTTTTTATGAAGGAGTTCGGATAGAACACGAGAAATTGTAGAGGTAGAGGAGGGGGAAGAATGGCAACTTTTATTTATATGGTAAGGCATGGAGAGTCACCCAAGCTGCCCGGAGGAACTGAGAGATCACGTGGATTAACAGCGAAGGGAGAGGCGGATGCCCGTAAGATAACGGAGAAATTACGTTTCGAAGGAATTGAAGTCTTTTATTCAAGTCCATATCTTCGGGCTATACATACGATTACTGGATTGGCGCAGGAGTTAGGGGCAGAGATTCAAAGTGTTGAAGATCTTCGGGAAATTCATTTTTCGGATGGAAATAGGATCATGCCTGACCAGCAGCTATATCCATTACTGGCAACAATGTTTGCTGATACGGATTTTGTTCCGGTTGGTGGAGAGTCCATTCATGCGTGTCAGAAGCGATCAGTTAGCGTGCTGCAGGATATACTGAAACAACACAGTGGGCAAAAGGTTGCGATTGGAACTCACGGTGCAGTCATGACACTTATGATGAATTATTTTGACGCTAAATATGATCTGGATTTTCTACTTCAAACCACAAAGCCGGATATTTATAAAATGGAATTCACAGGCGCAGCGTTAGTGGGTGTGGAAAGGTTGTGAACTCCCAAATTGGGATAAAGCTGTGATTATTCAAAAGGATGGCCTGGCATTCGCTAGGAACCATCCTTTTGTTTATTTACAAGCTATAAAATCGCTTAGTATTCGCAGTCAGTATCTCTTCTGCATGGCTGGAAGTGTAGCCATGTAGAGCTCCCCAAGCGGCAGCAACCTCTCGAATCATAGATGGATGCGTGACTCTGCCCGCAAAAGATCCTTCAAATGGCCAAGGACCATCGGTCTCCGCCATGACAAGCTCTGGGGGATAGCGGCGGGCGAGCTCTAGGATCTCCGTCTCATAAAGGATATCAGGGGTGAAAGAGATGTAGTATCCATTCTTAATCATACGGGCAATGGCTTTTTCGGGTCCCTTAAACCAGTGGAAGTGGGCACGCTTTATACCATGTTTCTCTAATAGATCACAGGCAATCAGCGCATCCTCATAAACAGCGTGCAGGACCACTGGTTTATCTATACGGGCGGCAAGCTCAAGCAACTGATCAAGAAGCTGAATGTAAGGCTCCATATCAAAAGCTTCGCCACGCTCCTGTGCTTCTGCACTCGAATAATAAGGCAGTCCAATTTCACCTACAGCGATGAAATCCTCCCGGACTTGACGCTCAATCCATTCCAGCAAAGAGGATAACTCAGCTTTCTGCGGTATGGGTTGCTCTGGATGAAAACCATAAGCTGGGCGTACCACTCCGGGATAGGTAACGGCAAGCTTTTGAGTGCGAACGCAAGAGTCTAAATTCATGGAGACAGCAATCAGGGCTTCGATCCCCAAGTTAGGAAGCTCACTCAACATTTGTTGTGAAACCTCAAGTTCATATTGCTCTAAATGTATATGGGCATCCATCATAGCTGCTTACCCACCACATAAGAGGCATACTCTTCATGAGGCGCAAAGCGTATGGATTCAGGTTCCATTCCATCATTTCCTGATTTGTAGGAAAAGGTTAGTGTGCCAATACTCTCCAAAAATCCGATATAAACATTGGTTTCAGCTTTCAGCTTGCCTTCTTCCACCATGTAGTAAGTCACAGCACCAATCCCGGCTTTTTCGCCAAGATTGCCATCTTCGCCACGATCCGGATAACGCATAGTAACTATAGATGGAGTTGAACCTTTTACCTGAATTTGAATTAAGGCATCGCCTTTTTCATTGGAGATTTTTGAGGTAACAAATGCTGAGGCGGCTTTATCCGCGGAAGGTACATTCATTTCTTTCCACTGGTTAGGCTTAATGACGTGAAGCTCCTGCATAGACATGCCCGTACCTGTTCCTAGCCACAGTATGACTACCACTTCTTCCTGCCCGTCCTGATCTATATCGGCATAATGAATCTCAGGAGTGTAATCTAACAATCTTGGTGCTTCCCAATTAAACGTATGCTTGTTACCGTTCACCTCTACAACAAATCCTTCGTAGGTACCGCCATTTTTGAGGGCAGTATACAGCTTAACTTGGTCATTTTCTGTAGCAATCGCGAGAGGTTCGCTGGGTGTTCTTACGGTAGTACTAACATCCCCTGATGTAATGGAAACTTCATTTTGCGAGGCATTCAGCTGCGCAGTGGCACCAGAGAGAGAGTTTAGAGAGTCTGCCGGAATATAAAAAATACCATTTCGTAGAATTGCAGGTCCCCCCAGCTCATTTTGATAACCGTCACCTTGCATATACTCATTGCCTGGCTTCAAAACATATTTACTGCTTCCATCAGAGATAGTTAAGGTTTTCGTAGCATTATCCCATTGTTGTTCAGATGAGTAGTACTCCATGAGTACTTTTGCAGGTACATAGACCTTATCACCTGAGAAAAAAGGTGGGAGAGAAGGAAGAACGGTTTCTCCATCAACGATTAGCTTCAGTGGTGCTTCGGTAGTTTGTGTTTGGTTAATTGCCATTGTTGTATCCATATCTATAGATGCCGATGCTCCGCATCCGGCTAAAAAGAGCGTGATAGCTCCGATTACGATGATTTTATTCATAATTACCTCCGAGGATTAAGTCCAGTCCTCTTAAGTATAGATTAAATCAGCGCGTAGTAGGTCACTTTCTGTAAACAAAGCGGAGACAAGGTTGTTACGTTTGCTATTTATTTAAAAATACGGTCCGAGCAACTTGTGATTTAGGGTCTACCGTTAGACTTTTACTATAGCGGATCTCTCCAATAGAACAACCCGGTCCGATGACAATATCTTCACCGCAGACGAGTTCTGCTGTCGTTCGATATAACATGATGCTAGTTCCTTCAATCGTTTCGCAGGTAAGCTTCCGGAAGTAGGGGATTAGCGCATTCATTAGCTTCAAAGATGGCTTAACAGTAATGGTACCGCTAGATTTTATGACATCGATTGTGCTTCTGTTTCCTAAACGTAGCTCAATGGAGGATTCAGCAGTTAACCTATGGATCTTCACAGCACCTTCGGCATAAAAGGTTTCGACTGCAGCATTTTGTGCTGCAGAAAAGTATCCAGACGATTGCAGTCTGTCAGCTTGGATGTGTTGAACACGGAGACCTCCCAGATTGATAACCTGTTCGGCTCTACAATGACCTCCAATCGAACAATCACCAGATACTTTTAACTTTGCAGTAGTAACATTGTTCTGTGCACTTAAATGGCCAACAACATCGATGATATCCGCACGAACATCTTCTTTAAGGATTAGTGAACCTCTTACTTTCAGCGGTGGACCGATCATTTCCTGGCGTTCAAAAGGATCATTAGCATTGGACATTTACAGGGGCCGCCTTTCGAAATATATTTTAATGATTAAAATATATAATTATTATAATATATAGTCAATATAGTATTTTGGACATAAAAAAACTGCCGTCAGATTCCTGACAGGCAGCATATATAACCCAAAAGCTTTTAGTTCATCATTTTATCCATTAGCACATTTATTTGTTCTAAGGTTCCTGAAATTTTATCCAAATCCGAGGTAGGAAAGGCTTCAAAGATCTGGAGAATCCGCTGATGCCCTTGTTCTGTAAGAACAATGTTGACGACTCTGCGATCCTCCTTCGTCCGCACACGTTCGATAAGACCGGCATCTTCCAACTTATCGCACATCGAGGAAGCGGCTCCGGGTGTAATAACGAATCGTTCGGAGATGTCAGTAATGTTCAAGCTGCCTATAAGCCTGAGCTGGAACAACAGTAGGATCTGATTGTGAGTCAGGGTCTCCTGCTTGGTGATCATATCAATGAAGAACTGGGATTTCTGCTGCACATTTGCCATGGATTCCATAACCTTATGGATAGCATAGTGTTTATCTTGCTCTGTGCTCATAGCCACACTCCAATTTACTTTAGTTCCTAAAATATATAGAAGCTATAATAAGCTTGTCAAGGGAGTTGATGATGTATTGGTTAATGTTAAAGTGTTGGACTGGGAAGATCATCAAACAAGCTTCGGCAGAGTAAAAACACCAGACAGCGATACTTCAACAACTGGAGAGTCACTGTCTGGTTGTCTCCTTAAAATAATTCGAACGATATCTCTTTGATTTACCAATATATAGTGTAAGACCGAAGGAGGGATTGAGAGGGATGAAACATCCAAATGAATATTCTCAGCTCATTGCGCTTACGATAGCCGGCAGTCGTGAAGCGTATGGTGAGCTATATGAAGCAACGATCCGGGATGTGTATCAGACCGTTCATTTCCTCGTTCGCGAAGCCTCCGATGTGGATGATATCGTTCAGGATATTTACATTCAGATGCACCGTTCTCTTGAACAATTTGACGTGAACCGTCCCTTTAAGCCTTGGCTGATGGGAGTGGTCATGCGGCAAATTCATGCCTATCGAAGAAAGAGATGGAAGCATCTCCGAATGGTTAAAAAAGTAGAACAAACAGATCTAATGCTGGAGCATGATTTCACGAGTGATGTTGTGGACAGGTTATCTAACCGCCGCCTGCTAGCAAGTGTAGAGCGTCTTCCTTTTAAGCTGAAGCAAGTGATTATTCTGCATTATTTAAATGAATATTCACAGGAAGAAAGTGCTGCGATACTGGGTATTCCGCTCGGAACCGTGAAATCCCGTATTCACGCTGCACTACAGAAGCTTCGTCAGAAGCCAGACAATCATACTCTTTTTAAGGGAAAGGTGGAGGACCTGCATGAATTTTAATGAAGAGTTACGGACAGTTCTGCAGGAAGAGGCGAGAAATATAAGTGCCCCACCGGAACTGATGGAGCAAATTCTAAATAGGGCCGCAGCCAAACAAGGGGGAAGACGTATGAAGAAATGGTTTGTAGCAAGTATTATGGCGGCTGCACTATTAATTCCTACTGGAGCTTATGCCGGATATCATTATTTGGCAGACAACATGTATGGGTCCTCTGCAACTGCTGCTACGATAGGAGTAACCCAACAACAATATGACAGGCTTGAGGCCAAACTGGAAAACGCGAAGCAAAGCTTTGACGAAGAGGAATTCACAAAGCTGATGTCCTTACTAGAGGAATTGGGATCTTATCATCTGCAAATGACCGATGCTGAAGGCGTCTTTCACCTAGAACGGTTAGGTGCGAAGGACCAGCAGGCATATAAAGAGCTACACGCAAAGCTTGAACCTTATTTTGAACAAATAAATGAAGCGAAAACATCAAACAAATCAGTGCAATCCGTAGATCGTGATGCTTTCTGGAATGGCTTGCTTGAAAAAGCTGAACAGAGGCTTACTAAAAAAGAGTTTGAGGAAATCGAACGATTAATCATAGACTTACAAAGCTATGATGCGAAGGTATTTGATGCAGATGGCAGTGTTCATATGGATCGGCTTTCGAAAGAAGAGATACAAAACCAAGAGAAGTTAATCAAAACGCTAGACCCTTATATTAAAAAGCTGGATATGATGATTAAACCTAGCTCTTAGTTGAATTTAAATGCATGTATTGAATAACTATTGATAGCAATATCATAAGGAAAACCATCAGAAAAGGTCTATTACACCTTGTATTCTGGTGTTTTTTTCTTTTGCTAATCTAAAGTCTATACATTGATCACCGAATAATTGCATAATGAAAAGGAATAGAAAAAAAAGTATTTGACCACTGGAATAATTAGACATATATTTATTAAAATGCTATTTGTTTATCTATGAATTATGTTGGCGGAAGGTGGCTTTGAACATGAAGCAGATGACCATTCGTGCAGAACTGGCGGACTATCTCAAGAAACATGGGACAACGATTAATCAGTTCGCAGAGGTGTCTAAGGTAAATTCAGGCACAATCAGTAATATCATCAATGGGAATCGCCCGATAGCCATGCAACAATTAGATCGGATTACAGAAGGTATGGGATTAGAAGAAGGCTGCTACTATGATTTGTATGTGGATGAATGCTTTGTTCACTCTAATCCGAATTGGAGACGTCTTCGACCATTTCTATATCGCTGTGCAGAGCTGGATAAGCTGGAATGTATTGCACGGGTAGTTGGGATCATGATGGACAGCTTATCTTATACGCCCTCGTTATTTGATACTGCAGAGGATTTTTTTACGCTAGGGAAACACAAAGCAGCAGCGATGTTATATCAGAGTGTGGCTGAGAGTGAGAAGTATCAGCATTCAGAACGGCTGGCCCTTTGTCAATACAGGCTGTTCACGATCGCTTTGGGTGAAGATCAGGATGCTAATTTGCGCGCAGCTGTGCAATTTGAAGGATTTGTTAACCGGCTTGATGAGGTGGACCAGCTTGCTGCGTTGAAAGATTTGGCGTATACATATTGTGCTTTACGACATTGGGACAAGGTAATGGCAATGGCTAAGGAAATGGGGGATAAAGCAACCATTCAATATCATGCCAAATATGACCGTGCTAGAAAAAGCAGGCTTCAAAAGGAACCTGAAATCCCCCTTTTCTCATATATTCAATACTCTTACTTGTTACGTTCAGTAGTTTATAGAGAGCTAGGAGATTATGATAGAGCTTTACAATATGTTAACATGTATATGGATATCAACTGGATTCGGGAAGACACGGAAGAAGCTTTGCAGCATATGAGCCAATGTATGGAGTGGGCCCGTGCTCATATTTATTTGCTACAAATTTTAAAAGGGGATATAACAGTGCTGCCGGACTATGTGGCATACATGGAACAAAGGGAGGAAGAGATCCTCTCGGGTCTAATCAAAATCCTTCAAGCAGCTAATTACTATCAATTTAACGTGGATGATATCCTTCTGCGGTTTGAGGGGAAAATATTAGATTGTAGAGATCATCAGCTAGAGATTAGATCCTATAACCATCAACAAATCTTCATAGATAGATATACCAACTTGATGGCTGAGATAGCGTTTTATTATATAAGAAGAAATAAATATGAGATTAGTATAAAGTATATAATGGAGGGTTTGGATTATTCAGTAAAAGTTAATAACGAATCATGCATTATAAAATGTGTTGGAATGTTTGAAGAGCTTCGACATACGGTATCTTTAGAAACGCAAAAAGAATACCAAAACCTAATTAGTAAGGTCCAGCGAATCAACGAAAAGAGAAATGTTTTTGTTGTTGGCAGTGCATAGTAATGTAATTAATACTGCCCTTTTAGTATTTATTGGAATCATTTATTTATAGTACTGCACTTTTTTGTAAAATTTAGAATTTGACATATACCTCTAGTATATTAATTTGAGGAGGTAGTGTAATGAATAATCCAGAAATTATCCAAAAGAGAATAGAGGGTGCTAGAGCCAAACTTTATTTAATGGAAAGGGAATACGGCGGATTGTTACATCCCGATGTGATTCGACAGTCGATGAGGTTGGATGAATTAATCAATGAGTACAATAAAGCCATACATAATGATGATGAGGGTTGAAACAAGAAACTGATCTTATAATTTTCTCTCTATTCAAAAGATAAAACCTACATAATGTTATCACATTTCTGTATAAAACATAAAGCCGGCGCTATGCGTGGGCTTTTTTTGTTTGTATGTTCCTAAAAAATAAATCTAACTCCCAGCTTGTCATGCCCGTCTGCATATTGCGGCCAAGTCCTTCATAGACATGTACTAATCAATGCATTCAAAACAGGTTAAGGGGATGATGTCATGCGCCGGACAATATGGGTACTCGCGATCATTATGAGCGTGGCCCTGGTGATGACGGGGTGCGGGAAGAAGGATGCCGCTTCCGTGGTCAAGGATTTGAACAATGTGGCCGACAAGTTGGAGAGTAAGCAGGGAACGTACCAAGCTTCAGGCATTATGACCCTATTCACCGGCGAGCAGCCGCAGGAGTATAAGGTAGAGGTATGGTACAAGAACCCTTCTTATTACCGGATCAGCTTGGCAAATGTACAGAAGGATATTACGCAGATCGTGCTTCGTAATGATGAGGGAGTGTTCGTACTTACACCAAGTATGAATAAGAGCTTCCGCTTCCAGAGTGATTGGCCGGACAATCAAGGTCAGGTTTATCTGTATCAGACACTAGTTCGGGGCATTGTCTCAGATAACAATCGTCAATTTGTGGAAGATGGAGATAACTATGTGTTTGAGGTAGCTGCGAATTATCAAAGCAATGCGCTTGTGCGGCAGAAGATTTGGCTGGATAAAAAGACTTATGAGCCTAAACAGGTTCAAGTCTCTGATTCTGAAGCCAAGGTAGTTGTAGACGTGAAGTTTGACACCTTTAAATTCGATACAGATTTCACTAAGGATTCCTTTGATATGCAAAAGAATATGACTACAGGTGCTGCTTCAGAAAGTACAGTAGCTCAGGTTGACGAAAATGGAAATCCGGTTGTAGTTCCTGAGGGTCAGGAGCAAGAGGGGCAACCTGTCGCTGCTGAGCTGGGTGACTTTGGTATTATCGAACCGGGGTACGTTCCGGCAGGTGTCGAGTTGAAGGACTCCCATAAAATGGAGGGGAACAAGGATCATGCTGTTCTCATCCGGTATGATGGAGTTTATCAATACACCATTATGGAAGCCCGTCCATTGGATCGTGCAGTAGCATTGGCTCCTGGAACGCTGATAGATCTTGGTTTTACCGCAGGACTTCTGAGTGGTGATGAGCAGCAGACTTTGACTTGGATGTCTGAGGGTATAGAGTATCGAATTACAAGTGCTAATCTTCCTGTTAACGAAATGATGCAAATTGCCGCTTCTATGGAGGCACAATCGGGTAAATAATATAAAGTAGGCGGATACTGCGTTTTGTGGGATTCTTTCCTCTACAACGTAGTATCCGCCTTTCTATATTTGCCAGCGCTCCAGCCGCTTTGAACTGAAGCGAAAAGATAACTGGAGCTCACATTGACAGCCACCTTCCGTAGCATTACCATGAGTACTAAGACAATGATCATTACAGCTATGACGTTTTACTACAACGTAAGAAGGTGACTTTGAAGTGCAAGCAAGCTATCGACCGACAGTAGCCGAAATTAATCTGGATGAATTGCGTGCCAATTACGAAGCCTTTCGCCGCTACTTGCCGGCAGAGACAAAGTTTATGGGATGCGTCAAAGGAAATGCGTACGGCCATGGAGCAGTGGAAGTGACACGGGAACTGGAAAGACTCGGAGCAGATTATGTTAGTGTGGCTTTTTTGGATGAAGCATTGGAGCTGCGTCAGGCGGGAATACTGATTCCTATACTGGTGCTTGGCTACACTTCTCCTGAAGGAATAGCCGTTGCCTGGGAGAATCATGTAACTGTAACACTGTTCACACCGGAAGTATTAGAGGCTATTAGACAGCTTCCTATAGATCCGGAACATCGGCTGAAGGTGCATATCAAGATTGATAGCGGGATGGGGCGACTGGGTCTTTTACCAGCTGACGCACCTGCATTTATCTCTGAAGTGCAGTCTGTTGCGCAGGCGGAGCTGGAGGGTATGTTTACCCATTTTGCCAAGGCAGACGAACTAGACAAAAGCTATACACTGGAACAGCATCGACGGTTCATGAGCGTGGCGGAAACGCTGCGGGAGCAGAACATTCAGATCCCGATCATACATACGGGCAATAGCGCTACGGCCATTGATTCACCTTATTTATCCAGCAACATGGTGCGGGTAGGCATCAGCTTGTACGGATTCTATCCCTCAACTGAGGTAAACCGTCAGCTGGTAGAACTACATCCGGTAATGACGCTGAAGACGCAGGTTGTATATGTGAAGAGCCTGCCTCCTCATTGGGGCGTCAGCTACGGCACTCGGTACTTCACAGACAGCGAGGAGATTATCGCAACGTTACCTGTGGGGTACGCAGATGGATATTCCCGCATGCTAACTGGCAAAGCGGAGGTGTTAATACGTGGACGCCGCGTTCCTGTCGTCGGAACAATCTGCATGGATCAGTGTATGGTATCACTCAAATCTTTCGCTGAAGAAGCGGAACAAATTAAAGCAGGCGAAGAAGTTGTACTCATCGGCCGTCAAGCTGACGTGATGGTCACGGCAGACGAGTTGGCTCTCCATCTTGGAACGATTCACTACGAGGTAATTTGCATGCTGGCTCATCGGGTGCCGCGCGTTTATATCCGTGAAGGCACACTTCCTAAATTAGTAAATGCTCTGTTACAATCTTAAAGTTCTTGACAGTGATGTTATTCAAGGGAGAAAATAGAAGGAATTATATCGTTTTAGGAGATATGACTAAAAGCCTATACGAACCGCCATTTCTAGTTTATAATGGGATGCAGCATACTTGATATACTGGCGGCATATATTCCTTGTATAAAATTCCTTGTATATTGCAACACTGGAACACAAGGGCAGAAGGTTTGTGGGGGTGGAAGAGAAGGTGGCCAATTTGCAGAACACCAAAAGAATCATGATCAGCTTGCCCGATCATCTCTTGCAGGAAGTGGACGGAATTGTTCAATTGGAGAATTCCAACCGGAGTGAATTGATTAGGCAGGCCATGAAGCTGTATTTGAGCGAACGGAGGAAACGTTCTATCCGGGAGTCCATGCAGCGCGGCTACATGGAAATGGCTAAGATCAACTTGACCATGGCATGCGAGGCGTTCCTCGCGGAGGAAGATGCAGACAGCACTCTTGGCCGCTTAGTAAGCGGGGTGTAGACATTGATCGTTAAACGTGGCGATGTTTTTTTTGCTGATCTTTCGCCGGTTGTAGGTTCTGAGCAAGGCGGAGTAAGGCCAGTACTGGTAATCCAGAATGATATTGGCAATCGCTTTAGCCCGACGGTAATTGTGGCCGCAATCACGGCCCAAATCCAGAAGGCTAAATTACCTACGCATGTGGAAATTGACGCAGCAGCTCATGGCTTTGACAGAGATTCTGTTATACTGCTAGAGCAGGTTAGGACGATTGACAAACAACGCTTAACTGACAAGATCACCCACCTTGATGATGAAACTATGAAGAAGGTGGATGATTCGCTGCAAATCAGCCTTGGACTGATTGATTTTTAATCATCCTAGGGTTATAGATAATCCATGAGATAGGCGCTCGGGTACGAATCCGGGCGTCTTTTGATGTGCATTTTTACGAACTCATGGTAAAAAAGGATTAGGGGTTCACTTTTACAAAATGTTCTGATAACATTAGACCGTACGGTCGGTTTAGGAGGTGCTTAGAATCAGAGGACGTTCAGACGGAGAAGAAACAAAGAAACGAATTGTACTTAAAGCCACACAGCTGTTTGTTCAGAAGGGGTATGCAGCTGTAACGATGAATGAGGTTTGCGTAGCTTCGAATGTTAGTAAAGGCAGCTTATATCATCATTTTCCGAGCAAGGATGAACTTTTTCTATTTGTAGTAGAAGAGGATACGGCGCAGTGGTTACAGGCGTGGGAAGATAAGAAGAAGGAAATCTTTGGTGTTCAGGAGCGTTTATATGCTTTAGCCGAGCACTACGCAAATGATTTTCAGAATCCGTTGATTCGGGCGCTTGAGGAATTCTCAAGAAGTAGAGCTCATCCGGAGGATATCACTAAGCGGCTTGTTCTTTTATATGAGGCTGCCTCGCATGCGTGTCGCGACCTACTGAAGGAAGGCATGGACACTGGGTATTTTATAAAAGGTGACTTAGAGGATTATGTGATTATTGTAAATGGCATGCTTGAAGGGATCGGAAGAGTTTCCGAATACTCCACTCATGAAAAGACTCCGGATGATATCAAAAAATATTACCGGGAATCAGTACGATTGTTATTACAAGGGATATATACGGGGTAACATATATGGGGGCATGAAAGAAGCTTTACATTCAGGAATCATGAAGGCTGAAGCTTCTTGAAGGCACCGGAAATGGAAGGAATATTTTTTTGGCTATAATTTAGACCGGATGGTCGGTCTCTACAGGGAAACTATTTGAAGACTTGGCTTTAGAAGCTACGGAGGTTAACACAATGTCATTACTACTTAGAAACAGGGGCGCTATGCTGCTTGTTATGCTTAATATTTTTCTTGCTTTTACAGGGATCGGACTTGTAGTCCCTATCATGCCTACTTACATGAATGAACTTGGGATCACCGGAAGTACCGTTGGGCTGTTAGTGGCTTCATTCTCCCTTGCCCAATTATTAGTATCGCCATTCGCGGGCAGGTTATCCGATAGAATTGGCAGGAAAAAAGTGATCGTTGCAGGTCTGATCGTGTTTGCTTTTTCAGAGCTGCTCTTTGGTCTGGCGAATGTGTCCTGGCTCTTGTTCGTTTCAAGATTGCTCGGTGGTGTAGGCGCTGCGTTAATTATGCCAGCGGTTATGGCTTATGTAGCGGACACGACCTCTTTTGAAGAGAGAGCGAAAGGTATGGGGCTTATTAATGCAGCCATTACTACCGGATTTATTATCGGTCCAGGGATTGGAGGTTATCTTGCTGAGCTTGGCATGCGGGTACCCTTTTTCTGTGCGGCTGGTGCGGCTGGGATCGCAGCTCTAATCACAGTTTTAATCTTGCCTGAGTCTCTGTCTGTAGAGAAACGGATGGAAGCGAAGCAATCGAAAAATAATCAGGAGAGCTTCTTCACGCAATTGATGCGTTCCTATCGTGAACCTTACTTTTTCGGGTTAATTATTGTATTTGTTATGGCTTTTGGGTTGGCTAATTATGAAACAGTGTTCGGATTGTTCGTGGATCATAAATTTGGCTTTACCCCTAAAGATATTGCTTTTGTGATTACCTTTGGCTCGATCGCCGGTGCTGTGGTGCAGGTATCCGCATTTGGCTGGATTCTGAATAAATTCGGAGAGAATAAGGTTATCTCCACTTGCCTTATAACTGCTGCAATGTTTATTCTGTTGACCCTGTTTGTAAGTGGCTTCTGGGCGATCTGTGCGATTACCTTTGTCGTATTCTTGGCTATGGATATTCTTCGACCAGCGGTAGGCACCCAGCTATCCAAAATGGCGGGGGAAACGCAGCAAGGCTTCGTAGCAGGGATGAACTCTGCTTATACGAGTCTTGGAAATATCGCAGGGCCAATCGTTGCAGGATATCTTTTTGATCTAAGTATTAACTTTCCATATGTGGCAGCGGCGGTTGTTCTAGCGTTATGTTTTGTGCTGTCACTTAGTTCTGGAAAAAGGGGAATGGGACAACGCGCGTAAACTACCCAATCTGCCTCCTCTCTAGGCTGGACTTTGGAACAGAGCCGATCTGTGATACTATTTTAGTTATGAGAACAAGAATTGTATAAGCAGATTGTGTACGGGAAGAGGGATACTAATGACGGTAGATAACAGCAATACGGGAGTCATTACGGATGAGGCGGCCGCACAGCGGGAGCAGGAATTGATTACTGTAGCGATTGCCAAGGAATTGAACATTAGCCTGAAGCAGGTGCGTACAACGGTTGGACTGCTGGATGAGGGGAATACGATTCCGTTCATCGCCAGATACCGCAAGGAAATGACGGGTGAGCTGGACGAGAATGCGCTGCGTGATATTGAAGAACGCCTGGCTTATCTTCGCAATTTGGGCGAACGTAAGAAAGACGTTATCCGCAATATTGAAGAGCAGGGCAAGCTGACCAAGGAACTTCATGATCAAATCACCAATGCGGTAAAGCTGCAGGAAGTGGAGGATTTGTATCGTCCCTTCAAGCAAAAGCGTAAGACTCGTGCTAGTGTTGCGAAGGAAAGAGGCTTAGAGCCGCTTGCGAACTGGATCATGGAGCAGCAGAGACAAGGGGACCCACAAACCGAGGCTACCCAATATATAGATGTTGAAAAAGGAGTGGAGTCCGCAGATCAAGCGCTGCAAGGCGCATTGGATATCATCGCCGAGAACATTGCCGATGATCCTGCGATCCGCTCTTGGGTTCGCCAGTATACGGCAAGTCAAGGTATCCTTGTGTCTGAAGCTAAGGATGCCGAGCAGGAATCTGTATATGAGAACTACTATAGCTACCGTGAACCTGTACACAAAATGCCACCTCACCGTATACTCGCGATTAACCGCGGTGAACGGGAGAATATACTCAAGGTAGGCATTGAAGTGGTCACTGACAAAATACATGCTTACATTGCGCGGAGAATCATTAAAGGCCCATCCCCAGTGAAGGAACTGCTAGAAGCAGTGTCAGAGGATGCCTACAAACGTCTGATTTCTCCCTCTGTGGAGCGTGAGGTTCGTGGGGAGATGACCGAGCGGGGCGAGAATCAAGCGATCTCGATCTTCTCTGGTAATCTACGCAGCTTGCTGCTTCAACCGCCTGTTAAGGGACGCTGTGTGCTGGGTGTTGACCCTGCCTACCGTACCGGCTGTAAGCTGGCCGTCGTAGACGATACTGGTAAGCTGCTTGAAGTAGCCGTGACCTATCCTACGCCGCCGAACAACAAGAAAATTGAAGCTGCTGCTAAGTTTAAAGAACTAATCGCTAAATATGGCATTCAGCTCATCGTGATCGGGAATGGGACAGGCTCTCGTGAGACCGAACAATTTACGGCAGAAGTGATCGCCGAAATTGGCGATCCAGAGCTGGCTTACCTGATCGTTAATGAGGCTGGTGCGAGTGTCTATTCTGCTTCTAAGCTGGCGCAGGAGGAGTTCCCGGATCTGGATGTAGCAGAGCGCAGTGCAGCTTCTATCGCCCGCCGTGTGCAGGACCCGCTGGCGGAGCTGGTGAAGATCGATCCGAAAGCTATCGGTGTGGGTCAGTATCAGCATGACGTCTCCCAGAAGCATTTGGAAGAGAGTCTTAAGGCTGTCGTAGAATCGGCGGTTAACCATGTGGGCGTGGATGTAAATACGGCATCTCCTGCCTTGCTCTCTTATGTGGCTGGCGTTAACGGTACGATTGCTAAAAATATCGTTAAATATCGTGAAGAGAACGGTAAGTTCACGACTCGGAAGCAGCTGCAAAAGGTCCCTCGTCTGGGTGCGAAGTCCTATGAGCAATGTATCGGCTTCCTGCGGATTCCAGGTGGAGACAACACCTTGGATCGCACGCCCATTCACCCCGAGTCATACCCGGTGGTGGATCGCTTGTTCCGCGAGCTAAGCCTTGATGTAAATAAGCTGGGCAGCAAAGAAGTGGCTTCACAGCTGGAGGCACAAAATGCCGAGGTGCTGGCTGTGAAGCTGGATGTCGGCGTGCCTACGCTTCGCGACATCCTGGAGAGCTTGCAGCGTCCGGGCCGCGATCCACGCGAGGAGCTGCCGTTGCCGATCTTCCGCACCGACGTGCTGAAGATCGAGGATCTGGTTCCCGGCATGGAAATGCAGGGAACCGTCCGCAACGTGATCGATTTCGGCGCATTCGTCGATATCGGGATCAAGAACGATGGGCTGGTGCATATATCCCAGCTCAGCGGCAGCTTTGTGAAGCACCCGATGGACGTTGTCTCCGTAGGAGACAATGTCACCGTCTGGGTGATGGGTGTTGACCTGAAGAAGGGCAGGGTCAGCCTGACCATGCGTCCGCCGCGTGTTGAGGCGGGAAGTGTGAAATAACTATGGAGTAAGAACTGCTCCATTGATCATGGAAATAAGCAGTATACAATCTCCAACAGTAAAACAGTGGCATTCATGGACGGAAAGTAGGTCCTGAACTGCCACTGTTTTTTAAATTATGCAATGTGAAAAATATGGATAACACCAGCGGATTCTGAATGTACCTCATTGCGTTTTGGTATTATGCTGCTTCAAGCCCTGGTCACAGAAGAGTCGCTAGATGTGGTTAGGGTGATTTAGTTATTTATAGGAGCTGCGTTCTACGCGTTCGGCCGTACGTAAACCTCTTCAGGGTCAATCCACTAGAACTATGGGGAATTTCTCCCTATAATTCTTTCATTGAAGGTTACTATGATAGAGTTTAGGGAATTTCTCCTTATATCTCGACTAAAATAGTTGTATTTAAGGAAATTCTCCGTTTTATAGGGAGGATTTCCGTATAACCTAGTCATAATGATAGATTAGACCTAATTTATAGGGAGATTTTCCTTATATCACTTATCACCTAAGCAAAGTTCTTGGCTACACAGGAGTAAATTCTTTTTCCTAGCTTACGAGGATTTGGTTAGTTTGTCTAACTTAATAGCTAACTCATTTAGATTGCTGATGCTAATCACCGTTTCAGAAACATGTTGTTGCTGGACCTCAGCGCTAGCGAGGACTTGTTCAATAGCTGCGGTATTCTCTTCGGTAATTGCAGCCACTGAATTAACTTCGCCCAGTACAACGTTGGATGCGTGCCTGATATGAACGCTCCTGTCCTTCAGGTCTTCTGCTTGTTCAAGCACCTGGTGTGTATTATTTCGAATGCCCTCGAATAATCGAGCGATATCACCAGTGGAATTTCTACCTGATTCTACAACTAGCAACCCGTTAGAAACCATATCACCAACCCGCGTAATATTATTTTGAATGCTTCTGAGAATCTGGGCAATGTCCGCGGATGCATTGTGGGAGCACTGTGCCAATTTTCGGATTTCATTGGATACGACTGCGAAACCTTTGCCGTGTTCCCCCGCATGAGCGGCTTCAATGGAAGCATTTAGAGACAAAAGATTCGTCTGCTCAGCAATGCCTACGATGCTGGAAACAATCGATTCAATCTTCTGATTTTCTTCATTCATTTGTGTCATCAAGCCAGCAGTACTCGTCACGATTTCTGTAACTTCAGACATAGTTCCAGTTAAGCGAATGATTTCATCTTGCCCCTCTTGTGTAATTTGAACCTTTTCACGGCTTCTATTACTCATGGAGACGGAGGCAGCATTTGCCTGCATAGCTGATTCGTTTAACTGCTGCATAGCATTTGAGATATCGCTAACACTCTGTGCTTGTGATTCAACTCCACTAGCTATCTCTTGGAAGGCGGTTACGACTTCTTTGGAAATTCGATCTGTTGTCAGTACGTTGTTATGCATTAGGTTACTAGATTGACTCAGAACTCCTACGGATTCAGTAACGCCTGTAAGAATGGTCTCCATTTCCGCTCTGGCATGTTCAGCTTCGATGCTGCTCTTAGACATATTTTTGAACATTTTCGCACCAATCTGACTCTGATAGATCAGAACCAGTATCATCATGATGAGAAAAACGTTAACACTTAAGGCATCAACGGATTCAAAAGCCGGTTTGGTCATCAGAAAATAGTTGAGTAAGATGCAAGCTATCACTCCATTAAGGAGTAAGGGGCGATAGTTGTGATAAAGGGATACGATGCCTAGACCCCAATATAGAATTAACGTACTAATGATGTTTGCCCCTGCATCGATGTAGAAGTATGTAATGATATTAAAGCCAATAGCTGTTATGTACATAATATAGGGTGTAGCCACACGTTTCCAGATTAGTATCGTACACAATAATCCAAGGGGTACCGCTGCTGATATAATCGCCATGATTGTTTGTGGAAATCTGTAAAGCGAAATTGAACCGAACAACAAACAGCCCCAAAACAAGTAAAGAATTAATTTGTTTCTCTTGTGTAACTCGGACATCTGATTCAAGGGCATATTCACACTCCATAATGTAATAGTACTTCTGATTTTTTAGTTTAAGAGATTCACGAAATGATGTCTATGATGTTAAGTTCAAAGATGTTCAGAAAATAATGTCTGGAAGAGTAATTAGGGAAAACCTCCCTGAAAATAGCCGATAATTGCATAAAATCAATGGAATAAGGGAATTCCTCCCTAAAAATCCGGGTAATTTCTATATTCGCCAATGAATTAGCTGAATTATAGGGAGGATTTCCCTAATTAGTAGTCTGCAGCGCAAAAATCACTGAATTAGAGGGACATTTTCCCTAATTGTCTATGAGGGTATCGGTTTTCTGAATCGGAGAGTGTGTTTCGCGGCATGGAGAAAATGATGCTTGAGCAAACATGCAAAATAACGCTTCTCGAATATCGGGAGAAGCGTTATTTACGTACGTTTGTGATCGTCAGAATGATAAAGCTATTATTCCGCAATAATCAAGCTCGTGCGTTTAGGTTTAAACTTCTGCAGGAAGCTTCGATCTATATTACGGTCGGTAATAATGTACCCAATTTTATCGAGTGAGGCGATACCGATGGTCACATCTTTCCCGAATTTAGTATGGTCAGCGGCAACATAAACTTCTTTGGAGAGATCGATAATTTTTTTGCGCGTTTGGGCTTCCTCCAGATTATAGTCGGAGATGCCTTTTTCAAGGGTAATGCCGCTTGCGCAAATAAAAGCCTTAAGGATATTTAATTCACTGAAATTAAACAGATAATCATATGCAATAACAGACTGCTCATTTAGTCGGACCTTTCCGCCAATGATAATAAGCTCAACCCCACTGTTCATCAGCTCGTTTACCACAGGAATGGAGTTCGTAATGACCGTGAGATTCTTTTTATTCTTGATATATTTGGCGATCTGATAGGTGGTAGAGCCGCTGTCCAGATAGATGCAATCCCCATCGTTGATATATTCGCTGCACTTTTGGGCGATCATTTTCTTTTCCTCTAAGTGACCGACCATTCGTGCATCCATTGGAGATTCAGCAAACTCCGATTCCACCAGTTTAATTCCACCATAAATCTTCTTGATCTTCCCTTGCTTGTCCAGCAGGTTGATATCTCTGCGAAGGGTATCGATAGAAATATTAAGCTCTTCTGCTAGCTCCGGCAGCTTCTGAACCTTTTTGAACATTAAGATTTCTATGATTTTCTTTTGTCTTTCCAGTGGAAACATGTAATCACCCATTCAAAGTTTATATCGCTTTCGATAGTTGAAGTATAAAGGGATTAGTATAGGGTGGCAACAACTCCTTTGTAAGTTAGTCATAATATGATTATAATGTAGTCACAACTTATTTAAAGTTTACATACATTTTACGTAACTGTTTATCCTCAAAAACAAAACCTTTTTATACTGAGGTTGTACTTGAGGAGGTGGAACCTTTGCTTAAATTACAAAACATAAGCAAGCATTACGATAACAAGGTTGTTCTAGAGGATATTAGTCTAGACATCCAAGCAGGGGAAATTGTCTCCTTACTCGGCCCCAGCGGGAGTGGCAAAACCACCTTGCTAAACATCATCTTGGGATTGGCTAAGATGGAGCAGGGGCAAATCATTTTTAATGATCAAGATTTAAGCAATGTACCCATGAAGAAACGCGGATTTAATATAGTGTTCCAGGATTATGCGCTCTTCCCTAACTTAAATGCTTACGAGAATATCGTTTATGGTCTAAAAAATAAAAAAGGATTAACGTCGGAGCATGAGCTTCAGGAGTATATCGAGTTTCTGGAATTAAAGCCGCATTTAACGAAGAAGATCGGCGCTCTATCGGGTGGGCAGAAGCAAAGGGTGGCTTTGGCAAGAACGCTCGTAATGAAGCCCAAATTATTACTGCTCGATGAACCTCTAAGCGCACTGGATGGAATCATCAAGGAATCTATTAAAGCCCGGATTAAATCCATCGCCAGAGAATATAAGCTTACGACGATTATCGTCACCCATGACCCTGAAGAGGCGTTAACCCTGTCGGATAAAATTCTCATCATTAATCAAGGTCATATTGCCCAATTCGGAACGCCTCAAGAGATCATTCAACAGCCTAGCAATGATTTTGTGAAAGAATTTATTCTGGGGCAACTGCAAGTGAAACGGAAAAATATTTATAACCTGTTCGGTGAGCATTATGCCTAAAGCCAAACCGGAAATGCGGATCATTTTTATCCCCATTGTATTGTTATTTGTTGTTTTTCTGATTTTGCCGCTGACTGTGTTATTCATCCGCTCGTTTGAGACGGGTCAAGGCTATTCGGTATCCAATTATCTCACCATTCTGGCAGATCAAGAGATTCGAGAGTCCATCGGAAATAGTATGAAGGTCTCTGGTGTTACGGCAATGATCACGACGGTTCTAGCCTTTATCCTAGCCTATTCTATCCACTGTACAAGAATCTATCGCCCGTTAAAAAGCATTATTAGAACTGGAATTCTAATCCCGATGCTGCTGCCTACGATTACTTATGGATTTGCGATCATGTACTCTTTTGGCAACCAGGGGCTGATTACTAGAATCTTCGGACGGAATTTATTCGAGATTTATGGATTTAATGGTCTATTGATAGGCTACGTAATTTATACCTTACCTTCTGCTTTCCTGCTGATTCATAATTCGTTCAAGTACATTGATAAAAAGTTCATCGTCGTATCCAAGCTTATGGGGGATGGGACGCTGCGAAGCTTCATGAACACCATCGTTCGGCCTTTGTGGGGCACGTTGGGAGGGGCGTTTGTACTTTCTTTTATCCTAAGTTTCACGGATTTTGGGATCCCTGCATCGGTGGGGGGGACGTATAACGTGGTTGCTACTCAGCTGTATCAGGTCATGCTTGGGGCTATACCGGATTTCAACAATGGGGCAGTTATTGCTGTACTGATGTTAATACCGGCGGCGTTCGGGGTTGTGTTGTTAACGTATCTTGAAAAATTCAATTTCCATTATGACAAGGTGACTGAAATCGAGATGATCCCGAATAAAGGCAGAGATTCGGTTCTTGGACTAATCTCATCCGTGATTCTAATCGGGCTGCTGGCGGTATTCGCTGTCATGTTCGTTGCCCCGCTGATGAATGGCTATCCTTATGATCTAACATTTACGTTCAAACATTTTGTGGATGTTTTTCAATCAAGCGATTTGATCAATGTATATAAAAATTCCTTGCTGGTAGCAGCATTGACGGCAATTGTAGGTACGATCGTGGCTTATGCGGCGGCTATGATCAATGTGCGTACGCCCGTAAAAGGGAAAGCGACATTCGACATCCTATCGATGGTGACGAACACGGTGCCAGGTATGGTCCTTGGTCTATCGTATTTACTTCTGTTTAATAACAGCAGTCTCAAGGGGACTTTTACGATTCTTGTGCTCTGCACGCTTGTCCATTATTTTACAACGCCATATTTAATGGCTAAGAATTCTTTGGCAAAAATGAACCCATCATGGGAGACCACTGCTGAATTACTAGGTGATAGTTGGCTGAAAACGATCCGCCGGGTTATTCTACCGAACTCAGCATCCACGGTGATAGAGATGGTCAGCTACTATTTTATCAATGCGATGGTGACGATTAGCGGAATTATCTTTCTAGTGACTGCCCAAACCTCGGTAGTTGCGAGCAAAATAAAAGAGCTGCAGCATTTCGCCAAATTTAATGAGGTGTTTGTCCTATCCATCCTGATCTTTTGCACCAACCTGATCATTAAGCTCCTAGGTGACTATCTCCAGAAACGGCAATCAAACTCTCGTTGATTAACGATTTTTATATAAAAAAACCAGTTAAAGTGAGGGAGAATTTATGTCTAAGAGAATTAAGGGAATCAAGGGAATCATGTTGTCTATTGTGGCTTTGAGTTTGGTGTTTACATTAGCAGGCTGCGGAAATAAAGCATCGGGTGATGCGAGTAAAGTAGTGATTTTGACCAATGCGGATGAAGAAGCTGTAGCCTCTATGGAGTCTGCGCTAAAAGGTGCGGGGTACGAGGGGCAATATCTCTTTCAATCCTTGGGTACTTCTGAGCTGGGTGGAAAGCTGATGGCAGAGGGAGACAAAATTGAGGCTAACCTGATCACGATGAGCTCTTATTTTGTAGAAAGTGCGCAAGAGAAACACAAGATGTTTAAAGATCTATCGTTTACGACGAATGCGCTAGACTCCTATCCAGCTTACTATACGCCAATCTTGGCGAATACCGGTGCTATTTTTGTAAACACAGCGGTGCTTAAAGATAAGGGCTTGGCGATGCCAACGTCCATTAAGGATTTAACAAAACCAGAATTTAAAGGCTTGGTATCTGTTCCGAACATTATGGACTCTTCGACAGGATGGTTGTTGGTTCAGGCGATTATTTCGCAATACGGGGAAGAAGAAGGTAAAACGGTTCTGCATGATTTAGTTGCTAATGTAGGCCCACATCTGGAAAGCTCCGGTTCCGGTCCGATTAAAAAGGTAAAAGCAGGAGAAGTAGCTGCAGGATTTGGACTTCGTCATCAGGCAGTACTAGCTAAAGAAGAAGGCGCACCCATTGACTATGTAGATCCGACAGAAGGCAACTTCTCACTTACAGAATCCGTAGCCGTGGTGAAAAAAGACGATGCAACGACAGAGCTGGCTATGAAAATGGCAGAAACGATTATTAAAGATGCTAGAAAAGACTTAATTACAAATTACCCAGTAGCTCTTTATAAAGATGAAACGGTTAGTGATATCCATAAACCTGCACACAGTATGAAATTTGTTAAGCCGTTGACTGTGGAACTGCTGGAACAACATCAGCAATTCTTTAAAGAAGCGAAATAATTAAGATTAGAATAAGGAGTGAAGGGCCATGAACAACTATAAATTGCTGACACCCGGTCCATTGACAACTACTAACACGGTCAAAGAGCAAATGCTCTTTGACCGTTGTACTTGGGACCAGGACTATAAGAACATTACGCAACAGATCAGATCGAGCCTACTGGATTTGGCAGGTGCAACGAACCAAGAATACACAGCTGTTCTTATGCAAGGCAGCGGAACATTTGCAGTAGAATCCGTGCTGACTACGGCGGTATCAGCCGATGATAAGCTTCTGATTATTACAAATGGTGCCTACGGGGAACGTATCGTGCAAATGGCTGAATATATCGGACTTCATTATCGTGCGCATAGTGCCCTATATAATGAATTCCCCCTAGAAGCAGAGATTAGAGGGATTCTTGAAGAGGATCCAGCCGTTACCCATATCGTGATGGTGCATTGCGAGACAACGACAGGGATTCTAAACCCGCTTGAGATGATTTCACAACTGGCAAAAGCGTACGATAAAACTTTAATTATCGACGCGATGAGCAGCTTCGGTGGAATAGAGATTGATGTACCTGGGCTTGGAATTGACTATTTAATCAGCAGCGCCAATAAATGTATTCAGGGTGTTCCGGGATTTGGGTTTGTCATTGCCAAGCTGGATAAGCTGCTCACCTGTAAAGGGAATGCACGTAGTCTATCACTAGATCTATACGATCAATGGAAGGCGATGGATGCGGATGGGAAATGGCGCTATACATCTCCGACCCATGTAGTGGCTGCATTTTCGAAAGCGATTGAAGAACTCATCGAAGAAGGCGGTATTCCTGCAAGGGCAGCAAGATACCAGAATAATAACCGCGTACTGAGAGAAAGACTTGCGAGAATAGGAATAGAGGCGTATATCACAGACGATAAGCAGTCTCCTATTATAACCACCTTTCTTTTTCCGAATGAGACATTCAGCTTTGAAGATTTCTATGAATATGTGAAAGAAAAAGGCTACGTCCTCTACCCAGGCAAATTAACGGAGCACGACACCTTCCGGATTGGGAATATTGGTGAGATTTACGAAGAAGATATTCAGAACTTATGTAATATTATCGAAGCATACATGGGAGGAATGACACAATGAATCAAGTCGAAGGTGTAATTCTGGACTGGGCAGGAACAGCGGTAGATTTTGGCTGCTTTGCACCGGTGAATGTGTTCCTTGATATTTTTCGGGAAGCTGGGATTGAAGTTACGATGCAGGAAGCTAGAGCCCCTATGGGGATGCTGAAAATAGATCATATACGTGCGATGTTATCCATGCCAAGAGTAGGTGCCATGTGGGAAGAAAAGTATGGCAGAGCTTTTACTGAACAGGATGTAGAGAACCTGTATGCTGAATTCGAACCGGCCCTGATGGCATCCTTATCCGAATATACTGATCCGATTCCGGAGTTCATTGAAACGATTCAAGTCTTGAGAAATCAAGGGCTGAAGATTGGCTCGACCACTGGATATACAGAGTCCATGATGGATGTTGTGATTCCGAATGCCGCTCGAAAGGGCTATCAGCCTGATTATGTAATCACTCCGGATGGAACACATTCACTGGGAAGACCTTACCCGTATATGATTTATCATAATATGGAAGCTTTAAAGTTATCGGCAGCATGGAAGGTTGTTAAGGTAGGCGATACGATTTCAGATATTCAAGAAGGTGTTAATGCAGGCGTCTGGTCCGTAGGTGTAATCATTGGAAGCTCTGAGTTGGGGTTAAGCGAGGATGAATTTAATGCACTTTCAGATGTGGAGAAGGAGACGGTGATCTCTGCGACACAGACCTCTTTTATACAAAACGGGGCAGACTTTACGATTCAATCGATGAGTGAGCTGCCTCAGCTGATTGGGCGAATCAATGTCCTGATTTCTCAAGGAATCAGACCTTATGCGAGATAATCATGAGCTACAAAGAGAAGGTGACATTAACTTTAGCCCCTTGCGGAAAGAGTGGATGAACCAGTTAAGCGCTGTGAGTGTAGACAGGATCGAAGCGGACGAGCGTGCATATATGCGTCAATCCATGTCAACGCCGTGCTTGAACAGTATCGTAGATGCTGAGGGATGTTATATCACAGATGTGAATGGACGCAAATATCTTGATTTTCATGGAAATAGCATTCATCAGATTGGCTATAAGAATCCTTACGTAACTGAAGCTGTGAAAAAACAGCTCGACGATCTACCGTTCATTCCAAGAAGATTTACGGCAGATATTGCGGTGAAAGCTGCGGAAGCTTTAATCAACAAAACGACCTCAAAGGACTATAAAGTATTATTTACGCCTTCCGGAAGTGCTGCTGTAGGTCTGGCCCTTAAGATTGCTCGCAAATGGACAGGGAAGCATAAGGTCATCTCCATGTGGGAGTCCTTTCATGGCGCGGGGCTGGACACGATCGCTGCCGGAGGAGAATACGTGTTTAAAAAGGACATGGGCCCGCAAATGCCGGGAATGCTGAAAGCCATTCCTTTTAATGCATACCGCAACCTGCTGGGAAGTCATTCTCATGAAATAGTTTCTACCTTCTGCCTCGACTATCTGGAGTATATGATTCAGCATGAAGGAGAGATTGGAGCGATCTTACTTGAGCCTATTCGGGCGACGGATACGCATATCCCGCCTATATCTTATTTCACAAGATTAAGAAAAATATGTGATGAATATGGAATCCTATTGATTTTTGATGAAATTCCAACAGCGCTAATGCGAAGCGGAAGGTTCTACGTCCATCAGAATTTCGAGATCGAACCGGATATTCTCGTGCTCGGAAAAGGGTTAGGCGGAGGGGTGATCCCACAAGCGGCGGTGCTTACCAGAACGCAATATGATTGTGCAGCGGATATTTCTTTGGGTCACTATACCCATGAGAAACCGGCGTTAGGAAGTGCGGCGATCTGTGCCACCATCGATTATATCGATGACTTAAATCTGCAGGAACAATGTATCAGCAGATCTGAATTTGTAAGAGGCAAGCTCAAAGCGCTATGGGCTAAACATACTTGCATAGGAGATGTCCGTATTGCCGGACTACTGATTTCTATTGAACTTGTGAGGTCCAGAGACACTAAAGAGAAGAATGAGGAATTAGCTGAGCGGGTCCTGTATCATTGCTTGGAGAATGGACTTTCTTTTAAATTAGCTGGAGGGAACTGCATCACTTGGCATCCTCCGCTTATTGTGTCTGAAGAGCAATTAACTTTTGCAATTAATCTTCTGGATGAAGGATTAAGTAAATATAGCTGAGAGATAGGCAAGCTTCAAAACAGGTTTCTTCCGCTCCGTACATGGGGGGAGAAACCTGTTTTGTCGTTTAAGGCGTTAACGCCCGCCTTTGTCGTAGTCAAGATCCATATCTAGAATTAAAAATTATACAAATGGGCTGGAGCAGCATTTAAAAAGATACGCAACAGCTCGTCCACCGCAATGTCTAGACGGGGAGGACTTTCGGCTGCAAGCCAATTCTCTTGCACGATGATATAGCTGCAGGAGCTGCTTTTTAAATAGCTGTATATAATTTGTGCTTCGTCAATTTCATGGCGAGTAATTGCTGCTGGGGCCTGGTTAAGTTCACCGCGGAAAGTATCTACAATCGCTGATGTTATAACGGCTTGCAGGTGAGTAATATCGGGTTGATCGTATTCAAGCTTAGTATGCGCCAGGATGCGATTGCCTTTGAGCAATATGAGTTTAAGCGTTTGTTCATCCATGGCTTCAAGGATTGCGATATTCTGATTCTCTGCAGCGAATTCAATAACCTTCTCTTTATGATTCAGGAAGCTGATGGCTCCGATGTAATCCCTATATTTGGCGGCGGTTTCGAAGTCAAATTGCTCTGCAGCTTCAGTCATCTGCTGCTCCATCTCCACAAGGAGGCTGGAATCTGTTCCGTTTAGTAGGGCAATGACTTTATCAATGATTGTATTATATTGAACGGCAGCATCGCCGCCTGCACACATCCCTATACATAAGCCAAGCGAATGATTTAGGCATAAAGAATTTTTGAAGCTTGGATTGCTGCAAAGGATTTTTGAGCTTTCCTTGATGCCTTGCACGGCTCTTTCCACGGTACTTCTACTTGTGTAGGGACCCCAAATATGGTTACCTTTATGGACAGCAGGATCATAAGTTATATCTAACGAAGGCATTTTATCATCCGTTCCTATTACAATATACGTATAGGCCTGTGGATTTTTCATTTTTCTATTGTACATGGGCTTTATTTCTTTAATTAATTTGCACTCCAGCATAAAAGCCTCAAATTCGGTATCTGTATGGATAATATCTAAATCTTTAATATGGCGAACGAGCTGTTTTACCTTTGGGGAATGAGACTTCGAGTTTTGAAAATAGGATTTTACTCTTCGTTTCAGCTGTTTCGCCTTACCCACATATATAATATGGCCGAGGCCATCCTTCATGAGATACACGCCGGGAGTCAGGGGAAGGCTCTTTAATTTCTCTGATAAATCGATAGTAACCCCTCCGTCAATCAAGATCTTATTAATAGTTTTAGTATAAGCTTGCAACCTTCATTTGTTCAATTCAGTCTGAAGAATAGAGGATCAATGATAAGGAGGGATCTAATGTACTTCGCAAGAAATATAGGTGGGCTCGCGCTGATAGCAGCTATGCTATGGCTTACAGCATGCAGTGGAACGCCGGAAGCGGGAACGGAACCGAAGGTGACCCCCGAGCAGACGCAAATGCAGATGCCAGAGCAAACGCCAGAGCAGACGCAAACTGCACAACCAGCGGCTACTACGGAGCCACTACAGGAGACGGAGCCATCAAGCACGGATCAGCCACTGGATCAGGAGGGACTTCCGCCAACTGTAGAGGAAGCTGCGACGACAGTCATAAGGTCAATTAAAAATAAGGATATGAAGCAGTTGGCGGCCTGGGTTCATGGGGAGAAAGGATTACGCTTTTCTCCATACGCACATGTGGATACGAAGAAGGATCTTGTATTCACCAGGGATGAAGTAGAAGGATTAATGAATGATTCCACCAAAAGGGTGTGGCGGACATTTGCTGGCACGGGTGATTTAATTGAGATGACATTTGCAGATTACTACAAGCGATTTGTCTACGATGCGGACTTTATGCAGATGGCTGAGACTGCTGTGAATAAGGGACTTGGGCAAGGGGCGACAATCAATAACCTAAACGAAGTGTATCCCAAGGATCAATACGATTTCGTCGAGTATCATATTGCTGGCATCGATCCTTCAGTGGAGGGGATGGACTGGCGCAGCTTGCGCCTAGTTTTTGAGAAGATTGGAGAGGATCATGCTCTAGTAGGCATTATTCATGATCAATGGACTCCCTGAGAAGTAGAGGTTTTTTTATTAGTCTTATCCGCTATGTTCACCATATCCACTGCGTCTACCGTATCCACACCATCTACCGTATCTGCCAACGTTATTTATATGTTTTAGCCTTTAGATCGGATTCAACGAGTATTCTCCGTAAATGGGTATTGCCAGTCTTGGTCTATTTCCCTTGAATGCTTCCCTCCCTACCGGAATGTTCGCTTGGCACCAGACCGCAGTAACTCATAAACGAGGCGGCGCTGGCAAACCGCGTTACTGACCATCTCCGAGACCAGTGTTGTTGCCGTTAGGACAGCGATATCCCGAAGGGCTTGAAGTGCCTGAATGAGCGGTGTCTGGGTATGGGCGTCATTCGGTGACAACCATCGCTAAACCGCAAGGTGTCCAGCCATTCCTCGTACTACCCCTTGCTTAAATATGTGTCAGACCCTGGTGGAGCCTCCGCTGTAAACGTGGGGCGAAAATTATATTCAGTACAACTTTTTTTCGGAAAGTATGCTTTAAGCATGAAGTCTCAAGTTCGCTTCAGGATTGCCCTGCCCCGGAAGCCACACCAAAAAAACCGGCAGAGAATTCTGCCGGGTAATACAGGATAGATTAAGAAATTAAATATTAGCAGGCTTGAGCTTTCTCGCTTCTTGCAGATGAAAAGATAAGTACAATCCTAATCCGGCAAGAACCGTCAACGTCCAGAATGCAATGTGGACCCCTTCGAGCATATTCAGTGGAAAGGATAAGGAACTGGCACTCGCAGTAGAAGTCATTATCGTTACAAGCAAGGCTCCTCCTATTGAACCGCTGAGCGAGCGCAGCGTGATCGTCATTGGAGAAGCATGAGCAACCATGGTGTTTGGGATACTTGCCATGGCATAGGCTGTAATTGGGGCCATTACTGCCCCTACTCCAAACATAAGCAGGGCATACATTATAACCAGTAGATTAAAGGATGTCTTTGTTGATAACGTGAGGGCAAGAGCCACTGCCATGATCACAATGAGCAGAAATCCTCCCTGGGTTACACGGCTAACCCCAAAACGATCATATAATCTGCCTGAGATCAGACCAGAGACACCAATCAGCAGTGCACCTGGCAACAGCATAAGCCCAGACTCCCTTGGTGTTAAGTCTCTTATCGTCTGTGCATACAGAGGAAGAAGGAGTTCAACTCCCACCATCACCGCAAACAAGATCACCCCCACAATAGAAGAACGGGTAAAGGAGCGGTGCCGAAACAGCTTGAAATCGAGCAAAGGTGCCGTGAGCTTTAGCTGTCTTTTAATAAACAGCGCCACGATCAGGAATCCGGCCAGAAGGACGACCCCAGCGACAACGAGATTCCCCTTTTCTTCTCCGACAATGCTAAATCCATACAATATGCCAGCGAAGCCGAGTGAAGAGTAGATAATGGACCTGGTATCGAGCTTGGTGTGATGAGTCTCTCCTACGTTCCGCAGCGTGAAATGAGCTAAGAATAAATTGGCGGCTGCAAGCGGCGCTACAGCGTAAAACAACAGTCTCCATGAATGGTTCTGAACTACGAACCCAGACAGAGTAGGCCCAAGTGCAGGAGCCAACCCCAGAACTAAACCGACTACTCCCATCGCTGCACCGATTTTCTCCTTCGGAAAGACTCTGAGTATCGTCGTCTGAAACAGAGGAAACAGCAGGCCCGCACCGATGCCTTGAACCAAACGCCCTGTCAGGACTAAAGGGAAACTCCAGGCGATCCCAGCAATCAGTGTTCCTGCTGTGAACGCTCCGACAGAGGCCATGAACAAGGCCCTCGTAGTAAACTTTCCGATCAAAAATCCGGCAACAGGTACAGTTATACCTATCATCAGGTAGTATACCGTAATCAGCCACTGCGCTTGATTCTCATGAATGGCAAGATCCTGCATGACACGCGGCAATGCCGTATTTAACATCGTTTGCATTAATTGAGCTAGAAAATTGGCAACCACCAGGGAGGCAACAATAATGCTGGGTTTATTAGTCAAGCTATCTTCACCGCTTTCAGAGGAACTATTCGGATGCAACGAGCTGCTGCAAGGCATGTATGGATAGCATCCCCACCTCTTGTTGCCGTGGTTGTCCATCCTTGAATATGAGGGTGGCCGGTATACTCATCACGTGGTAGTTCCCAGTCGTCTTCGGGTTGTCATCCACGTTGACCTTCACTACAGTTATTGTTTCATCCGACTCCCGCTCAAACTCTTCAAGCACAGGTGTAAACATCCGGCATGGTCCACACCAGGGCGCCCAGAAGTTGACTACAGTTGTCCCTTTCGATTGAATGAGTTGTGCAAAAGTAGCATCTTCCGCATGGAGAATTGCCATTATGAATCATCCTTTCAAGATTAATTAAATCTATTATAGATCTATTATATCTATAATTAGGATAAATAATAGACTTCGAATATCCACAATATATCTAATTAATTATTTTGTCAAACAGATTTTCACTTATTTGAACTTATAAAACAAAAAGATCTCTCAACTGCTCTCGAAGCAGTTGAGAGATCTTTGATTGTAAATGATGCGGTCGAGAGGACTCGAACTTCCACGATATTGCTGCCACTCGAACCTGAATCGCGTAAGTAATTCGGTCATTAGGGAATTATCAAATCCTTATAGAATCAAGAATTTTTGCAGTTTTTCTTTTTTTCTCAAGCACAGCAAGGGTTTGCCGGGTTGACTCAAAACAGGTTCCGATAGTCGTTACCTAATCAATCAGAGTTTGGAGTTAGGATATAGGGAGAAAGGAACAACAAACAAGGGATGCTTCAGCAGCCATAGGATGGCTTTTGAGGCACCCCTTATTTGCTTATAAAAATGAACTTAGAAACCTGAGGAAAGGGAAGAGAGGCGAAGGGGAACTTTGGAACTGTAAGATCTTCATAAGCATAAGCTTCTACGTATTTCAGCCGTCATTGACGGCAGCAAGAAGCCAAATATTCACCGCAGCTGCGACTGAACCTTAATTCTAAAAACCTCAAGTTCAATCTATATTATTGTGCCGCACTGGAAGGCGAATAAGATGCAGAGCCGGTTACAGGTTTAGCGATTGCTTTATAGCCCTCTGGCAGATAAGTGACAACAGATGCTTTTGAGATCACCTGTGCGTACATTTTTCCTGGTTCAGGAGCAGTCACATTAAAATAAATGACAGCGGTCTTGTCTTTGCCAAATTCGATTCGCTCAATCACTAGTCCATATCCTGGATGCGGTAAGTTGTTAACGGTCAGTGTAGCCTTATTTAC
The DNA here is from genome assembly GCF_029893135.1 of Paenibacillus sp. PastF-3. Classification (NCBI taxonomy): domain Bacteria; kingdom Bacillati; phylum Bacillota; class Bacilli; order Caryophanales; family Paenibacillaceae; genus Paenibacillus; species Paenibacillus sp. PastF-3. Next base: position 69,633 of record NZ_JARXWM010000026.1, read on the forward strand.
TCCTTCACCCGCTTTGGTTAATGTAACCTCAGTTTCATAGGTTGGAGTAGTAGGGTTGCCATTAGATACAATTACGCGTTTGGCAAAAGCAGCTGCATCGTAGGTCATCGCGGCTGCTTCCGAGCGGGTAATGGCATCATTTGGCCGGAAATTACCGTTCTTATCGAGTGTGGCGATATGTGTATTCAGCAGGATCTGGAGACTATTTATAACCTCTGTAGAAAGTTTATCGCCATCCTTAATGTCTACATACATGAGTGTAACCGGGAAGTTACCTTTACTTTGCAGTGCTTGCGTCAATAAGTGAGCGAACTGAGCACGGGTGATGGTTCCGTTAGGATCTACTGTTCGATCAAGTGAAAGACCATTTTGCTTGGCAGTCAGGAAGGCTGAAGCATACCAGGATTTGTCGTTCACCTTATCAAAATAATCACTGGCTTTGGATGAGCCGTTACCCGCCTCTGGCTTCGGAGACAGATTCAGACCTCCAACGATGAACTGAATCCCTTGGGCAAAGCTTACTTTAGATTTAGGCGCGAACTTATCTTTGTCTACTCCATTTATAATCCCCTCTTTATGCAGGGAGTTAATTTTTGCTTCCGCAGGATCACCTTTCAAATCCGAAAAAGCAAAAGCGGATGCTCCAAATGACAGGCTTGCTGCTAGAATACCGCAGGCTATCGTCATTGTTTTGACATTACTTATGAATAATGATTTCTTCATTATGCGTCACCTCCATACTCTTAGATGGTAGATTAGACCAAAATGTTGCAGGTCATTTAAAATATTATAAAGATTCAAGTAAAACGTTATCCACGAAGGAGTGACTCGGCACCATCTACATAGATCTCAGTTCCTGTGACATGGAAAGACTCATCCGAGGCGAGAAATAATACTAGATTGGCTACTTGTTCAGGTTTACCGGGCGCATCTTCCAGAGGATGATTGCCTTTCGGATATTCCACAGGAATCTTCACTTCTTGAAGATCATCGCTCTTATCCGTATTATCTCCAATTTGAGTGTCGATCGATCCAGGACAAACCGCATTTACGCGGATACCGTATTGCGCCAGCTCTAACGCAGCCATTTTCATAAAAGCGACTTGGCCAGCCTTGGAAGAGGAGTACGCAGCAGCGCCAATGTTGGAGAATACTCGATTTCCATTGATAGAGCTAGTGATAATGATGCTCCCGCCATTTTCTTTCATATAAGGGATGGCATATTTTACTGTAGCGAAGGTACTGCGTAGGTTGGTATCCATTGTCTGATCCCAATCTTCAATTTCCAGCGTTTCTATAGGAGACCATGTACCATTAATGCCGGCATTCGCAAAAATAATATCAATCTTTTGAGCCTCATCCGCAACCTTTCGAATACTTTCTTCGACAAGACCTGGATTGGAAACATCGCATTCGATAACTGTAGCTGTTCCTCCAATGGATTCAATTTCACGTTTAGTTTCGTAGGATTCCTCAGGGGTGCGATCAAGCATATACACCTTAGCTCCGTGCTGGGCGAACCGTATGGCGGTAGCTTTTCCGATACCAGAACCTGCGCCTGTGACTACTGCAACTTTATTTTGCAAACGTTTCTCTGTCATGATGAAATTCCTCCTCGACGTTAGATCTCTTAATAGTAATTACATACCCGGCATAGCTGAATTTAACCAATTTAGCATGAGGGTGGAACAACAAGGAGGGATGTATTACTATGAGACATAAGGACTTGTACAATATAAATTCAGACCAATCTAGCTCATGATAGGGGAACTATAGATGATTCAGGAGCAAGGGGCAGAACGGATTAATGTGGGGATTTTTGCTCATGTGGATGCCGGTAAGACGACAACAACGGAGCATATCTTGTATGAAAGCGGTCGCATTAAAGCGCTTGGCAGCGTAGACACGGGGACAGCATTGACAGATTCTATGGATGTGGAGCGGCAACGAGGAATATCCGTTCGGGCGGCATTAGCTTCTTTTGAATGGAAAGGCGTGCAGATCAACCTCGTTGATACACCGGGACACGTCGATTTTTTGTCAGAGGTTGAACGGTCTTTGCGAGTGATGGATTGTGCGGTGTTAATTTTGTCGGCGGTAGAGGGTGTGCAGGCACAAAGTGAGATGATCTGGAACGCGCTGAGGAAGCTGGGAATACCGACGCTTATTTTTATGAACAAAATGGATCGTGTAGGTGCAGACCCTGAGGCTGTGCTGGCACAAGCGAGAAATTATTTATCTAGTGATATCATTCCTGTTCAGCAACCGATAGGCAAAGAGCAGGAGTACATAGAAGCTATTGATTTATGGGGAAGGGATGCTGATCCTGCTATACAGACAGAATTATTAGAGGCATTGGCTGAGCGGGATGAAGACCTGCTGGAGACGTATATGTCAGGCAGTCCGATTGATCTTGCAGCCTGGAAAAAAAATATGAAGACAGCTTCCGCTTCAGGACGCTTCTTCCCAATGGTTTATGGTGTTGCCGCCAAGGGGCTTGGCATTACTGCATTGCTGAACGCGATGGTTGAGTATTTTCCGCGGGCTGGTGGGAATGTTGAGGGTGCGGTGTCAGGTATCGTTTACAACATTCAACGTGATAAAAGCATGGGGCGAATGGCGTTTGTCCGCCTTTATGAAGGGATGATCCGTAACCGCGATACAGTGATGAACTACACACAGGATATTCAGGGGAAAGTGACCCAGATCCGCAAGGTCGAGGGCGGCCGTACTGAGGATGTCGGAGCGCTTGAAGCGGGCGATATCGCTGTACTCTATGGTCTATCGGGGGTGCGGATCGGAGATGTGCTTGGTCATCCGGAGGCGATACCGGCGGAAGCGAAGCTCGCTGTACCGCTGCTAACGGTGCGCGTATTCTGGGGAACCGATATGGATGACCATAAGGTTATCGGAGCATTGCAGGAGCTGGCGGATGAAGATCCGCTCTTGGATACGCAGTGGCTGCAGGATGAGCGGGAGCTGCATATCAAAGTAATGGGGCCTATCCAGCTGGAGATTCTGAACAGTGTTCTGGAGGAGCGATATGGCCTCAAGGTTACCTTTGGCCAGCCCTCTGTCATTTATAAAGAAACGCCAGCCTCTGTTGGGGAAGGTTTTATAGCATATACGATGCCTAAGCCATGCTGGGCGATTCTGAGGTTTCAGATTGAGCCTGGACCTCCTGGCAGCGGTTTAGTCTATGATTCGATAGTGCGGAGCTCCGATCTACTGCCGCAATATCAGAGCGAGACCGCACGTCGTGTGCCGGAAGCGTTGCAGCAGGGCTTGTACGGCTGGGAGGTTACCGATCTTAAAGTGACCTTGATTGAGGGACAGCATCATGTATGGCATACCCATCCGCTGGATTTTGCCGTAGCAACGCCTATGGGAATTATGGACGGGCTCGCCCGGGTAGGCACTAAGCTGCTGGAGCCGATTCTTCAGGTTCGTATCGTTGTCCCTGAGGAGAATGGCGGCCGAGTGATGAACGACTTGGTTCAGATGCGCGGCACGTTCGATCCACCTGTGCTGCAAGGTGAGCGGATGATCATCGAAGGACGACTACCGCTGGCAACGTCGCTCGATTATCCCGTTACTTTAAGCTCCTATACGAAGGGGCGCAGCACATTCACTTCTTTTTTTGCAGGCTATGAAGAATGTCCACCTGACGTATCTGCTGAGCGTACCCGCCGGGGTGTGAATCCACTGGATCAGGCGAAATATATATTAGGCGTGCGTAAGGCGTTGCAGGGGTAAGTTGAGAAAGAATTAACAGGCAGAATGAAAGAACTAAGGAGAGTGGCAGTGATGTTAGTACTAAGATATACGCAGAAATTATTAAAAGATATGAAAGTAGCTCCAGTAGAAGTGGAAGATGTCTCCACATTTTTTAGTTGGCATGTGAATATACTGCAGCTTAGAAAAAAACATATTTTATTTGTGCATGATGCAAGTCGGCTATGTATATTACTGGATGGAATAAGAAGTGGCCAAGCTAATAAGCTGGTAGAGAAGTTTAGAATAGAACTTAAGGAGTATTTGTTGCAGGAGGGTTTCAAGAAGCAGCTTATTAATCAGTATTTATTAGAGGCCGGAGAAATAACTATCTCTCGTACAAACAATAAAAGTGTTCTTGGAACCATGAATGAAATAACACTATACAACTCGGTAGCTCAAAGTGATTTCAACTTGTTGGAGCGGAATAAGTGGCTGAACACTATTATATACAAACCTATTGACTATAATGAGCCAATTGATGTCTTCAGAGAATCGTTAAGTAGTTATTACTCATAAGTAAGTAATGTCAATGCTGGACTAGCTAAAGCTTATATCCGATATCTAAAGGGGGATTATGAATTGAAGATCAGAGAAGCAACATCTAGGGATATAGACGGGATCGCATTCGTCCACGCTATGAGTTGGAAAACCACCTATAAAGGGCTAATATCGGACGAGTTTCTTGATAAAATCACCGTGGAAGCTAGAAAGAAACGTTGGATTCTGAATTTTGAAAATCTCCATAAAGACGAGGTTATGTATGTAGCTGAAGATGAGGCGGGGACGATTATTGGATTTGGAAATGGAGGAGCCCGAAGAGTGCCAGATATGTACGATGCAGAGCTATACGCCCTTTATTTACTTAAGGAATACCAAGGACAAGGTTTAGGGAAGCTGCTTATTAGAAGCGTAGCACAGCATTTAATGGAGAAAAGTTATAGCTCGTTCATGACTTGGGTGCTAGTGGGCAATCCGGCGATTCATTTTTACCACAAAGTGGGTGGTGAATCTGTTGCGACGAAGGAAGTGGAAATTGGAAATGAGATGGTTGAAGAGATCATGATGGGGTGGAGAGATATTGGGCTTGTGGGTAGATAAGCAAACCTAATAGACGGGACTTTTAGCTCGGATGGAGCTCCTCATATCAAAAGGATGAAAGCCGACGGAACTCCCTCAGCATCCGGAATTATAGGCAAAGAAAGCCGACAGAGCGAGGTATATAAGCTTTTAGATGTACTTTGTACAACTATTCCCCTTGCGAATAGCTCTCCAAAGGAAATAGCTGTATTTCATACACCTATTTTGGTGATTTATTTCGTTCTGGGGATGGCGTAAAATAAGTTGTGTACCAGGATTTGGAGCCTAGCCAGGCAACAAAAAAGTAGGGTATTCTCGGGATTGCGAAGTCCACCAAGAAAG
>NZ_JARXWM010000027.1:0-71602 GCF_029893135.1 Paenibacillus sp. PastF-3
GCAAAACTAAAAGGCCTGAGTCCGGTTCAGTACCGAACTCAGGCCCAACAAGTTGCCTAATTATATAACCTGTCTAACTTTAAGGGGTCACTTCAATTTAAGATCAGTGGCGGTTCTTGTAAATTAAATTATTTGCTGCCGGTAAACGTAATTCCCTTTATAAAGAAGCGGTTAAAGAATGCATAAATAAGTAGCGCTGGTAGGGTAAACACCATTGATGCGGCCATAATATAATTCCAGTGGCTAATATACTGGCCCTTAAAAGTATTGAGACCTAGTGTAAGTGTGAACATCGACTTGTCTGACATGAACATCAGTGGCTTCAGAAATTCATTCCATGCACCCATGAATACAAAGATCGTCTGAGCCGCCAATGCGGGGATAGCTAGTGGCAGAGCAATGCGGAAAAATGTGCCAAACTTATTTAGACCATCCATCTCGGCAGCCTCCTCCAGCTCTTTCGGAAAGCTCAGGAAGAATTGACGCATCATAAAGATGAACGTCGCATTTACCATCATCGGCAGCGTCAGCGCAGCATAAGTGTTCAACAAATCAAGCTGTTTCATGATCAGATATGCAGGCACGATAGTCAATTGGCCGGGAATCATCTGTACGGCCAGGATTAGAAAAAACACAACCTTGCTGCCTGTAAAATCAATACGTGCAAGCGCATAACCCGCCATAGAGTTGAACAAGGTATTGCATAGCGTTGAAACTACAGCGATGAGTGCACTGTTGAACATCCATCTGAGAAACAGCGGCTCCTTCACGAAGATGTCGTAATAGTTCTGGAAAGTGAACTGTTTTGGAATAAAGTTGATACTCCCTGACACAATCTCGCTTAACGGTTTAAACGATGAGGATAGTGCCCATAGGAAAGGTATGACCGTCACGCACCCATATGCGAATAACAGGAAATACAGAACCACCTTAACCCCTTTGGAATAGTTAATTACCACCTGATCGTCCTCCTAGTTCAGCTTCTCTTCGGAGAATAGCTTCCGCTGGATCAGCGTTACGATCATAATGACCGCAGCCAGCATGACAGCGAGCGCAGAAGCGTAACCGAAGTCGAGATTTTTAAACGCATACTGATAGATAAGCAGAGCCACCGTTAAGGTGGAGTTATTCGGACCGCCGGAGCCAGCCGAAAAAATATACGATTGATCGAATAGCTGAAAGGTACCGATGATTCCCATGACTACCGTGAAGAAGGTCGCCGGCTTAATCATCGGAAGCGTAATAGAAATAAAACGTCTAAATCCACCTGCCCCATCCAGCATGGCCGACTCGTACAATGCATCAGGGATATCCTGCAGTGCAGCTAAGAAGACTACCATAAAAAAAGGAGCAGTAGACCATATATTCATAAGCATGATCGCCTTAAGAGCGACCGCCGGATCTCCAAGCCAGTTGTAACCATGCAAACCTACGAACTCAAGCACACGGTTCAGCAGACCGTTTGAATTGTAAATCCACATAAAAATAAGTGACAATACCGCCGAGGAAGTAACCGTCGGCATAAAAAAGACGATTCGGAAGAAATTTTTAAATCTAAGCTTAGCATTCAAAATAACGGCTAATAAAATAGCAAATGCAGTCTGCAAAGGTACAACGAACAGCGCAAAGGATGCCGTGTTTTTCAGCGCAATCCAAGCTCTCTCGTCACCAGCCATACGTGTAAAGTTATTGAATCCAACCCACTTGTAACTGACATCACCAAGTAAATTTACCTTATGTCCTGATAAATAGAGCGAATAAAAAACTGGCAGGAACAAAAAAGTGCCCAGTACAAGAATAGTAGGAAGCAGGAACAGATAGGCCGTCACATTATTTCTTAGCTTCTTTCTAAATGTTGAGACTTGAGTCATGCTTCACTTTTCCTTTCGGTTCAGAATGAAAGAAGGAAGGGGTGGTCCGAAGACCCTCCCCCTTCAATCCGTTTATTTTGCTGCTTCAATTTCCTTATTCGCTACATCTTCAGCTTTCTTCATAGCATCCTCAAGCTTGGAGTTGCCCATAAATGTATCTACAAATTGGTTATTGAAGTTATTAGTGATGGTAGGCAGCGTAGATGCGGCTTGCCATGGTGTTGCATAAGAAGCACCCGCTACAATTGCTCCACGCAGTTCGTCCTTGTCGTAGCCCAGCTCCTGTGCGACAGATTTCCGTGTAGGAAGTGCGAACCCTTTGCTGGTCCAGGTCTTCATTCCATCCTTTCCTGTCAAGAAAGAGATTAACTGCCAAGCCGCTTCTTTCTTCTTCGATTGCTTGTTCATTACATAAGCTACCGTAAAGGCCATTGTGCCTTTCGTACCATTCACCGTTGGAAGCTCAGCGGTAGCATAATCCAGATCCTTGTAGTTGGATTCCAGGAATGGAATCGCCCAGTTGCCTTCGAATACGATAGAAGCCTTGCCTTGCCCGAACATTTCTCCACCCCAGCCAGCGCCTACTTCCTTAGGCTCACCGGAGGATTTATCAACGTTGTGCATATCTACAACAAGCTGCAAGCCTGGGAGTGCTTCCGCAGATGCGAAGGTTGCTTTGCCTTCTTCGTCAGAAACTTTTCCACCGAACGCTTGGATCATGAACATCTGACGTGCAAGCTCAGGCGCAACGCCGAAGCCATAACGAGTGATTTTGTCACCCTCTTTTTTGGTCAGCTTGATTGCGTCTGCTTTCAGTTCATCCCAAGTTGTTGGAGGTGTTGTAATTCCCGCTTCGGCAAAATCCTTTTTATTGTAGAACATAGCGAGCGTAGAGAAATCCTTAGGGAATCCGTAAGATACATCATCTTTCTTAAAAGCATCGACCATTGGCTGTTCAAAATCTGCAACATCAAACTCAGGTGTCACATAGCTGTCCAATGGCTCCAGCACATTAGCTTCAATGAGACCAGGCGCCTCGAATGCGTCCAGGTAGAAGACATCCGGGCCTTCTCCACCTATGAGTCTAGTCTTGATAACATCCATGTATTGATCGGCAATAACTTCGTAATTTACTTTCACATTCGGATATTTAGCTTCGAACTCCTTCAGCGTCTGATTTAACAGATCCTGCTCTTCAGGACTCGCTCCCCAGCCTGCAAGTGTAATCGTAACCGGCTCATCCGTTGTCGGTGCTGCTGTTTCTTTATCTGTGCTATTGTTTGTTGCAGCCGTTCCTGCGTTACTGTTTGTTTTGTTGCCACCACATGCGGTCAACATTAGTCCAGAAACCAGCATCAAAGATAGAATTATTAACCCCGATTTTCTCATTTTCAATACAACCTCCTTAGTATTGTCAGGCTTTTTATATAAAAAAATTACGTATTGCCTATAGAATCACCAATTCATAGCCAGTCTGGTTAGACAAAATCTCCAGCTTCGGCTCATTATCCACACGACTAACTCGCAGGCTGAGCGTACCATTGCCAATCTGTAATTGCTCCACCTTTAAGTCATTCATACCGTTTAGAAGTGCAGGCTTGATCGCAATTTGCCGGGTTAGGGCATTCGGTTGAAGACCAAGCAGTGCTTGCACGAAGGTCAATGGTGTTCCAGCCGCCCATGCTTGCGGAGAACAGGCTACCGGATAAGGAACCGGAGCACCGAGCTGGTCACTGTAACCACAATACAATTCAGGCAATCTGTAATATTCAAATTGGTCAGCTGCGTTCAGTAATCCTTGCATAACGGTGATTGCTTCCTCTGTGAACCCGGACTGACTAAGGCCAAGCAAACAGAGTGAGTTATCATGTGGCCATACACTTCCGTCATGGTAGCTCATCGGATTGTAACCTGTAGCCGCAGTACTCATGGTCCGAATACCGTATCCTCCGAAGAGATCAGGGGCTACCAGTCTTGCCGCAACTGCTTTTGCCCTCTCTGGCGAGGCGATTCCTGACATTAGAATATGTCCTGCATTCGAAGTAACGGAGTCTACCCGTTTCTTATCCTTATCCAAGGCGATTGCATAAAATTGCTCATCATTCATCCAGAAGTCTTCCTCGAAACGGGTTCGCAGCTGAGCTGCATCTTTCTCCATAACCTCTGCCTGTTCTTCGTGACCTAGGCTCTTGAAGATAGGAGCAAGTCGAGTCAGCGCCTGATACACATAACCTTGAACCTCTACTAGCGCGATTGGGGCCTCCGCATAATCACCATTACTATGAATGACGGAATCCGCAGAATCCTTCCACCCTTGATTGGCAATTCCCTTGGATGACTTCTGATAATACTCCACAAAGGAATCTTTATCATAATCGCCATATTCTTTAATCCAATTCAATGCAGCGTTGAGATGCGGCATTAACGAGCTAACAAAATCAAGATCTCCTGTCCAGTGGTAATACTCAGCGGTAAGCAGCAGAAACAGCGGTGTTGCATCGATTGTGCCGTAATAAGGTGTGAACGGAACTTGGTTAGTAGCCGCTAACTCTCCATACCGGATTTCGTGCATCACTTTGCCTGGCTGCTCATCGCGCCACTCATCTTCCTTCTGGCCTTGGTAGGCAGCCATTGTAAGTAAGGTTCCCTTAGCAATTTGAGGATTCGAAGATAACATTTGCAGCGCTGCAATCAGGCTGTCGCGTCCAAAGGGAACGGAGTACCAAGGTAAGCCTGCAACCGGAAACTGCCCATAACCAAGGTCTGTGAGCAGCACCCGTAAATCTTGAACCCCTCGATGGTACAGCTTGTTAAATAACGGCATATCACTGCTGATGGAGGTCGATGAAGCATTCCAACTAGCGTAAGATGCTCTGAGCTTATTCATTGCTTCCTTAGGTTCATGCTGCAGCGGCTCGTTGCCATTTATCATCGGGGCAATAAAGAAAGCGATTTCAACACTCTCCTGATGCTTCAGCTCGACATCGAAATGTACCTCACCTGTCTCGCTTATTCGGCTTTCCTGAGTATCCCATTTCACCTTGGTTTCTCTCAGTAACTCATCTGCCCCGAGATAACTGATCACTCTTTCACCTGGAGCACTTCGTTCACCCGTCTTACTTCCTAGCTCGCCATGCTGAAACCCACGAATCACGAACATATCTGTAAAATCCGCATCTAACAGCACAGAGAAATCGAATTGGATGGCTTTTGGATAATAACTTGTTAACTTGAAGGTCTCATATAATGCACTCTCATAAATAAAGCGGGTACGTTCAATCTCTACAGACTCACGCCATAAAATCAATTTACCGTCTTCCTCCATATGAGGATTGGTAAGACGAATGGTAGAGATATAATTCTCATCGGCAGCCGAGGATAACAATATCGGTCGCTGATTATTAATTCGGATTTCCATTCGGCTTAAGAAACGGGTATCTCTAGTATAGAGACCTAGACCCGATTGATCATTGTCCGGTATGTCCCCACTTTTGTCCGTCATTAGAAACAGATCATTTTCTTTAATAACTCGATAATTCAAAACTTCCCCTCATTTCTTCGCTGTGTATCCGAAACGTTTCGGAAAAAGCACAAAAAAATATATGTTTCAGATAATCTAATGCTCCACAGACTTACCAAAACGTTTCGGATAAGGTATAATCGAATTATAAATCATGATGAAAGCATTTACAAGATGCTTTTTATATTTTATTTTTTAATATTTAAATACTACATATTGCCTTATTGTCCCTAAATATGAAGGAGGTATCGTAATGGTTACTATAAAAGATATTGCCAAAGCCGCCAGCGTATCCGTAACTACCGTCTCCCGGGCCTTAAATGGTTATGACGATGTTAACGAAGGTACTAGGCTCAAGATCCGAACTATTGCAGACCAATTAGGCTATAGCCCTAACATGGCTGCCAGATCGCTTATATCCAAAAAAACAAAAACGCTGGGTCTCCTACTCTCCAATGTTACAAGAGATAGCTCCAAAGACAATATAGCCTTTGAAGTATTATGCGGGATCAATGATCGTTCAGGAGAGCTGGATTATGACCTTGTACTCTTCAGCACAACCCCGCAAAAGCAAAGAGTGAAATCCTATAAGACATTATGCCAAGAAAGAGGTGTAGATGGTGTCATTATTATGGGGATTCGACTGGATGATCCCTATCTCAAGGAAATCGTATCCTCTGATATTCCTTGCGTGCTCATTGATATTACACTTGAAGGGCCAAATGTCGGTTATGTCACCTCTGATAATACAAAAGGGGCGCTTCAAGCAGTAACTCATCTGCTAGAGTCAGGGCATCGCCATATTGCTATGATTAACGGACATACCCAAGCAGATGTAGCACTTCTTCGATTAGAAGGTTACCGTCTCGCCCTTGAGAATTACAGTATTCCTTTTGACGAATCCCTCGTTTTTAATGGATTATTTTCCGAACAAGGAGGAAAAGAAGCTGCTCAGCAAATAATGTCCAGCCATCCTGAGGTCACTGCTATTTTTTGTGCAAGTGATTTGATGGCGCTCGGAGCTATGCAGGGTGTGAAGGAAGCCGAAAAATCGGTGCCCGAGGATATTTCAATTATAGGTTACGATAATATTGATCTGACAGCGTATTGCACACCCGCTTTGACTACAGTGAACCAACATAAATACGAGTTAGGAACCAACGCTGCTCAGATCCTCATAGATCTACTAGAGAAACAACAAGCTATTCATCATGTCATGCTTCCTAGCGAGCTAATAAAAAGAGATAGCGTTCGAACCCTTTAACTCCCTTTGGAAACCATTAAACAACTAAAAAAGGATTTCCCTTCATTAGGGACATCCTTTTGGTTGTATGAAATCATGAATCAATGCTAATTTATTACAGCGTCATAGCACGCCCATATCTAGCTAAATACTCTTCCTTCTCCTTATAATCCGGCATGAGGCTTCCAACCTTTCGCCAAAAAGAGCGGTCATGATTCATATGAAGTAAATGACACAGCTCATGGATGATTACATAATCGATAACCTCCACTGGAGCCATCGCTAAGCGATAGTTAAAGGTTAGCTTTTTATCCGAGCTGCAGCTTCCCCACTTGGTTCTAGACTCAACAATGTCAATCGTCTTAGGCTTTACTCTAAGCTGTGTCTGATATTTAGGGATCCGTTCGCCTACAATCTTCTTACAGCTAGCGAAATAGAATTTCTTCAGCTTAAGCTTAAGCTCTTCCTCATTTAAATCCCCTGTCTCTATTAACTCATGCAGCGAATAATATTTGCCTAAATACAGGAATTTACCCTCGTCTTCATACTCTTTGAGCTTTGGTGTTTCTCGGTTCGCTTCAATGCTCCGCAGCTTCTCCACTATCAATTTCCCATTGCGCTCAACCACGCTTTTAATCGTCTCTTCACTTGTTTTCTTGGGAGCTTTGAGCGTTATACGCCCTGAAGAATCTATATGAATGGAGATTTTCTTGCCGTTTCCATATTGAACATTAAACTCGATCACCTGATTGTCGTACTCAATCTTCATACCCACCATCGTTTCTATAAGGTTATTCGCAAAAAAAGGAGAACGCGTTTAAGCGTTCCCCCTATTTTAACATGATTCATCAATACACTGGATACTACCTTATAATACAACCCTTTCCCAATCCGCTAACTTTTCTTTTTGTGAAATCGTAAATGCCTTGGTTAACAGATTCGCTTCCAATTTCGCTTCGTTCAACAGATTTTTCCAAGCTATCACCACATTATTCTCATCCAACTGTTCAATCTGTATATCTCCATCAAAGGCTGGATTACTATTTCTGAATTTCAAGATATTAAAGAGCTTCTGCACGACTGGGCGCTCAACCTCAACATCTATCTCTTCTTGAGTATAATAATGCCGATTAATATTCCGTCCTTCTTTGGTCTTCTCCAGAAGCTCTATATCATTCACTCCAGCCAGTAACCCCACATAATAGATCTGCGGTATACCCGGTGCAAAGCATTGGATGGCTCTCGCCAGCAGGTAAGCCTGATCATCATTACCAAGTGCTGAATAATAAGTACAGTTGATTTGGTAAATATCAAGGTTGTTATACGCTTCGGTGCTGTATATTTTTTTGACATTAGCGCCTTGGCTATAAAGGCTTTCTCTTGTCATTTCTGCTTCTTCATCACTCAAAAGATCCTTTACATCCACCACACCAATACCATCATGCGTGTCTAGTGTTGTAAACTGTTTTCTCGGGCAAATCTCCAGCCAATGCACCAACCGGTTTACTTTCCCACTAAATAAAGCATGCAGCACCAACATTGGTAACGCAAAATCATATACATAGTAATCCTGTTCTGCAATTTTTAACTGGATGCTATAATGCTCATGAATTTCCGGCAAAACGGTCACGCCGTAAGGGGCAACGGTCTGCTCAGAGTGATTCAGCATCTCCCAAATATCCGGCTCAACAAAGAAACAATTCGTACCGATTTTTTTGTTGGCATATGCGAAAGCATCTAGTCGAATAATCGAAGCTCCTTTTTCAGCCAAAAACGTTAGATTGTCCGTTATGAATTTCCGCGTCGTTTCTGTAGTCACATCCAGATCAATCTGCTCTTCATCAAAGGTACACCATACTTTTTCCAAGCTACCATCCTTAAAGGTAACCTCTACGTATGGAGCGCGTGGTTTACGCTTATAGATTAAATCCACATCTTCCTGAGTGGGCTCCCCGTTCGGCCAAAAATCCTTGTACCGGATAAACAGATCCGCATATTCTGATTCATCCTTTTTCTCAAGAAAGTCCTGAAAATAAGGAGATTGTCTTGAGATATGATTAATCATAAAATCAAACATCATATAAAAATCCTTACTCATGGCTTCGACGTCCGCCCAATTGCCAAATGCCGGATCAACCTTGGTATAATCCATTGGTGCAAATCCTCTGTCACCCGAAGAAGGATAAAACGGTAGTAAATGAACACCTCCAACGACGCCTCGCAGATGCTTATCTAATATTTCGTTTAATTCTTTTAAATTACGCCCGAGGCTATCTGCATAGGTAATCAACATAGCTTCATTCTTAATTTGCATCATAAATCCCCCTATTTAGATTTCGGCTGCATCTGCACTCTTTTCCCCTTTGCAGATCAATGCCTCATAAGGCCTCAACAGACCCTTATCATGATTATTAAGGTTAGACAGTACAACATGGCCTGCAAGAGGATCAGTTAACGGAATGGTTTGATCCGTAAAATTACAGATTACCGTCCAACACTCATTCCCGTAAGTTCGAACATATCCGCCTAGCTCATTCGAGTCCACATAAATCTCATGATAATTACCATAAATTAACGCTTTATTGTCCCGTCTCAGCTTGATTAATTCCCGATAAAAATGAAGGATAGAATTATCGTCTTGTAGCTCGTCCTCCACATTAATCGATGAGTAATTCGGATTCACATTAATCCATGGCTCCCCATTCGTAAATCCGGCCATAGGTTCTGAACTCCATTGCATCGGTGTGCGGCCCTGATCCCTGCTTCTGATCGCTAAATAGTTCAGGATATCTGCCTCAGACCTACCCCGTGCAGTTTCATTACGGTGATAATTTAAGCTCTCAATATCTCTATACTCTTCAATTGAAGCCATGAAATAATTGGTCATTCCAATCTCTTGTCCTTGATAAATAAAAGGTGTTCCTCGCATGAAGAAATAATAGGCAGCCAGCATTTTAGCTGAGTCTTTATGGTATATCCCGTCGTTACCGAATTTTGAAACCGAACGCACATGATCATGATTCTCCATAAAAAGTGCCATCCAGCCCTTATTGGCTGTCTCAAGCTGCCATTTAGATACTGCGTGCTTAAATTCAGTCAGCTTCCAAGGATGATAGATTCCTTTAGCCATTGGCTTGGCATCCAGATCTACATGATCAAATTGAAATATCATATTAAAGACGCCGTTCTGCTCATCTACATATTCATGAATTTGCTCTATCGGAACCCCAGGAGCTTCCGCAACCGTCATCACATTGCGGGGTTCAAGAACCTCCTGTTTCATCTCGTGAAGAAAATCCAAAATTCCGGATTGATTCAAACAAGCTTCAGCCAGAGGAACATAGCGGCGGTCGTCTTCAGACTTAAGGTGCGGAAATTGCTGATTCTTTTTAATAAATGTGATCGCATCAATGCGAAATCCGGCTATTCCCCTGTCAATCCACCAATCCATCATGGAAAAGATGCTTTGGCGAACTTCGGGATTCTCCCAATTGAGATCCGGTTGTTTCTTAGAGAAACAATGTAAATAGTATTCCTCTGAGGTCTCGTCATATTCCCAAGCTGAACCTCCAAAATTCGATTCCCAGTTGGTAGGCTCCTGGCCATCGTTCCCCGGCTTCCATATATACCAGTCACGCTTTGGATTGTCCTTAGAACTTCTTGACTCCATAAACCAAGCATGTTCATCCGAGGTATGATTCGCTACCAGATCCATGATCATACGGATTCCGTACGCTTCCGCTTGTGCGATCAATTCGAGCATATCTTCCATACTTCCAAACTCATCCTGAATTTTATAGAAATCCCGAATGTCATACCCATTGTCATCATTAGGTGAATCGTAGACCGGACACAACCAAATAACATTGATGCCCAAATCCCTTAAATACCCGAGTCGGTTGATGATTCCACGCAAATCTCCTACTCCATCTCCATTTGAATCCTGAAAACTCCGTGGATAAATTTGATAAACTACACTTTCTTTCCACCAGTTGCTGTTTCTAGTCTCCATAACTCCACACTTCCTCCAGCACCCGAGTCTGGGGCTTTCTTTATCTTATTTAATAGCGCCTTGGCTGACGCCTCTTATGATGTAACGTTGACCGAACAAATAAGCAATAAGAATCGGCAGGATCGTTAACAGAAGTGCCGGTATCAACAGCTCCCAGTTATTCATATACGTTCCGTTAAACACCTTCATCTTAATAGGCATAGTAAAATGGTTATCCTTAGTCAACACCAGTGAAGGCAGCAGATAATCATTCCAAATCCATAACACATTCAGAATCGCAATGGTCACCGATGTTGGAGCTAACATAGGCAGTACAATCTTGAAGAATGTCTGTCTACGATTACATCCATCGAGCAGTGACGCTTCTTCCAATTCATATGGAATCGACTTCACAAAACCATGGTACATAAATACCGATAACGCACTTCCGAAGCCGATGTAGAGAATAATCAATAATGGAATAGGCGCTGCGTCGATCCAATGAAGCTTTGCCCCGTAGATATAAATCAGGGGAATCATAATGGACTGAAACGGAATAATCATGGAAGCCACCATTAGAGCAAAGAAACCATTATTAAATTTAGTCGAATGTCTCACCATGTAATAGGCGGTCATTGCTGCAAAAACACCAATGAACAGGACACTGAAGAAGGTGACTACGACTGTATTTCTAAAGGAAACAAAAAAATTCATTTTATCAATGACTTCAGCAAAATGCCCAAAGTTTAAGCTGGTCGGCAGTGAAAAAGGGCTTTCGAGAATTTGACCATTACTCTTGAAGGAATTGACGATCATAAGGAAAAACGGAAAAACAAAAATAATGAAAAACACAACCAAAAATAAATACGTCAGAATCACGGAAGTTTTTCGTCTAGCATTCATCATGCAGCAACCTCCAATTTCTTACTGAAATAAACCTGCAGGCCGGTAACAACCGCAACGATAGCAAACAATACAAAGGCTTCCGCTTGGCCAACACCATAATTATTTTCGACAAAAGCCTTCTTCACCACATGCATCGATACCATGGTTGTACTATCATAGGGTCCGCCTGCTGTTAGAGAATAGTTAACGTCGTAAACCATAAAGGCATTCTTCAGCGTTAAAAAGATGGTAACTACAAAGGAAGGGACCATCAGCGGTAAAGTAACTTTTCTCAACCGTTGCCATCCATTGGCGCCATCAATCGTGGCTGCTTCCACTACATCCTTTGGCACATTAACTAAACCAGCCACAAAGATGATCATCATATAGCCCGCAGATTGCCAGATCGACACGATAACAATGGCCCAGAAAGCCAAATGTTCATCCCCTAGCCACCCTAAACGCAGCCACTCTATCCCGAACTTCTCACCAATAGAAGGCATAGTTTGTACGAATATAAACTGCCAGATGTAACCCAAAATCAAGCCGCCAATCAAATTCGGTGTGAACAGAGAGGTTCGAAAGAAATTTTGCATCTTCACTCCGGAAGTCACTAAATAAGCCAATATAAAACCGAGAATATTAATGATAATAACGGTTGTCACAACAAACTTAACGGTCAATAAAAGAGAATCCCAAAACTTGGAATCCGTAAATGCTGTCTTATAGTTAGCTAAACCTGAGAACTCTATCGGATTTAATGGAGAGGTCATATTGGTAAAGGTCAGATATAATCCATATGCAAAAGGAATCAGTACTGCAATCGTAAAGAAAATGATCGTGGGACCGGTGAAAAATAACTGGTTGCCCATTCGTTTGATCAGACGTTTTTCTGATATCATACGTTTAGCACACCCCTAATTGCTTTAAGGAGGAAACAGGCGAGAGTGAACCCAACCCGCTTCCCCAATTCAGCAAATGATTAATTACTTTTGGCTTTTGTAATAGGTTTCAATAGCTTTGGCAAGATCGGCACGGGATTCTTTTTGAGCGATATATTTCTGAATATCCGGTGCAAGAATGTTACCCCAATCTTCGACCTTCACATAGTTTGAACTGAACGGCATCGTATTGCCGGCTACCACAGCATCCGCAATCGCTGATCCGAGTGGATTATTAACTTTCAAAGTGTTGTTCTTAAAAGCGGAGACCACTTGTGACTGATTCACCAGAAAATCTTGACCTTTTTCATCGTATACGAGCCAATTTAGGAACTTCTTAGCTGCTTCTTGCTCAGCCGGCGTTGCCGCTTTATTAATGACCAGGATATTAGTTGGACCTGCCGCAATCTTATTGTTAAGCGGATTGTCTGGATTGTTATCTACCGGAACAGGTATAAATCCGAAGGATTCTCCACTAACGGCTTGCAATGAATCATAGGCCCAGTTTCCGTTAAACAGAATAGCTGACTCCCCTTTACCCACACTTACATGCGCATCGTCATAGTACTTGCCCAGTGGACGTTCACCATATTTGTTATATTCTTTCGATACCAGTAGATCCAGCGTATCGTAGTAACCATTCCAAATATCATTACTTGCTAAATCGAATGTTCCCGCTTTTAGTTGATCTACAATTGTGTTTGGATCTTCTGCCTGATTCACAAACTGTGTACTGTAATGGTTCGCTACAGACCAGTTTTCGGTTTGATAGGCAACCGGATATTTCACACCGGAAGCTTTAATTTGATCTAATAATTCTTTTAGTTTGTCACGGGTATTAATAGAATGCGGATCGAAGGTGCCGCCAACGGCCTTATCAAGTACACTCTTGTTATATACGAGACCGAAGCCTTCTATTGAGAATGGAAAGCCGGCAATTTTCCCCTCTGCGTCTTTAACGCCATAAACCGTTTCTTCATTCCATTTCTCACCTGAAAGATCTATACCGAAATCCTTATATTTGTTCACAATGGAATCGGGGGACATCATCGCCATAGTTACCGTTTTACCGGATGCCGTAAGTTTATCCAGCAAGTTAACGGTATCACCAACAGCTCCAGAGACAGCCTCAACCTTGATATTCGGATTCGCTGCCATGAAATCTTTAGCTGCTTGTTCCCATTGGGAAGCGATTTCACCTTTTCCGTTCGTAATAATTATGCTGACTTGTTCATCCTTCGAGTTCGCTGCCGGACTTGATCCCGCTCCGTCGGATCCACCACAAGCTGTCAATGAAACAGCAAGCAAAAGAACAAATAATAAAACAGATATCTTTTTCAAACAAAACCCCTCCATTTTGTGCTTTTTTATATGCTAGACCCCTATAAAAGTCTGAACATCAGATTGATACCGTTTTCATTAATTCAAAAATCCCTTCATTCATTTAGCTGCTTTATATCCTAGAAAGCTTTCTTGCCTGTATTGTAACATCACTTGGTATCGGTTTCAATATAATTTTAAGCTAATTTTATAAATTATTCAGAACAACCACTGATAAACAAGGTTATTCCAGTTAATTATTGATCATATACAAGTGGTATCGATACCAAAAAAGATAAATAAAAAGCGAGTCTGCATTGCAAATTCGCTTATCAGTGTTAAGTAGATTCTCGGACTACCAGTTCAACCGGAAGCTCATAAGTAACTGACTCTACATTGGAATCATCCAGCATCTCCATAAGAACTTCCCCTGCCTTACGCCCCATCTGCTCTATAGGCTGCCGTATAGTCGTTAATGCGGGATCCAGCATTTCAGCGAGGGGCTGGTCATCGAAACCAATGATCGCCAGATCTCGCGGGATACTTAACCCTTCCTTTTTCGCAGCCATCATCAAGCCACCAGCAATTTCATCACTGCCTGTAAACACAGCGGTTGGACGATCCTTCATTTCAAGCAAGAGCTTCATTACTCTTTTCCCATCTTCAATGGTATGCTGGTTAACCAAAATCCAGTTAGGATTCACTTGAATCCCGGCCTCTTCCAATGCTTTTTGATAGCCTAGGTTACGGTCTTTATCTTTCCCGACCTCGGTAAACAGACCTCCCGTACAGTAAGCAATTTTACGGTGACCTCTTTCAATTAGGTGCTTGATTCCTAAGTATGTACCTTTAAATTGATCCAGCCGAATCATCGGAATTTTTGCATGACTCACATATTCATTACATAACACAATAGGCCCAAATTCAGTATACGGTTCAATGACTTTCCAATCATTCTCAATGGATGCCATGATGATGCCGTCCGCTTGTTTGGTCTTCAACAAATTTAAATAGGTTAACTCTCTCTCCTTATCCTCATTAGTCTGACAGATCAAGGTTTGGTAGCCGTTTCTGTAACCAACCTTCTCTATGGAATCAACTAAATAGGAGAAAAAAGGATTCACAATTCTAGGAACTACGACAGCTATCGTTGTTGTCACTTGTCCTCTTAATCTTCTTGCTGAGAGATTCGGGGTATACTCAAGCTCTTCCATTGCTTTTAATACCAATTCTCTTTTATCTGCTGAAATATGAGGATAGTTATTTATTACTCGGGATACGGTCGTCTTAGACACTCCTGCTAGACGCGCCACATCTAAAATATTTGCCATTTCTACACTCACTCCAGATAGGGACAGTTTTTGAAACCAGTTTCAATCATTTTATCTTATAATATAAAAAAATGAAAGGGTCCTCAATACACTGGATATCCTGCCACAAACATCGCTAAATACAAAAGACTCCCCACAACAGAAACTACAGTAAGGATAGCATCCTTTGATTTTTCTTCAGTGAGCGCAACAGCAGCAAAAGCTAGTGGAAATGCAACAAGCAAATACCGCGGGGCTGACAGCAGCCAGGTAGCTCCCACTACGAACGCAAAATACACGATGAAATAAGCGGTGTATGAAGGTCGTATCTTTTTTGCACCCAAGAACATGATAATAAGTGCTGAGAATATAGCGATTAAATTGGGCAGCCATAAGCCGAGAAAAGAACGACTATCTCCACTCTTAAAGGTGCCCACAGCATATTCTATCTGATATCTTACCGTATCAAAAAAGAGATAAAACCGCTGAGACCAATGCTCTCTCTGATAAATACTGAACTGAAACGCATTTCCCGTCACGTGATAATTAATAAACAGATAGGCCAGCAAGCCCATTGATATGATAGCGAGAAAACTGACGGCGCTGATGATTCTATGTATAAAGGCTTTGTTACTTAATCGCTTATAGTTGCCCATCAGATCCCGTCCAAATTCAATCGCAACCGGTACAATCAGAAGCACTCCGGGAGAACGTGTGTATGCTGCAAGTGCACCGCATAAGCACCCGATCAGCCATTCCTTTTTTCTCACAAAATATAAACACATCAACGATAGGGCTAGAAATAAAGATTCGGTCATCGGAATGAAGAAAAAGAACGCGGCAGGGAATATAAAAATATACTTCACAACTCGCATGGCATTCTTTCGGTGCATGTCTAATGCTGCCAGTTCATAAGCAACCAATGCAGCGACAATCGATGAGATATTGGAAACGATGAATCCAGCGACAAGATAATTGCCTACGAATACCTGAACTACTTTAATTAGATTTGGGAGAAAAGGAAAAAACACAATATGGAACTTTGGATCTCCCTCCGTCACGTACCAGTTCTCGGCAATCCCCAGATAACTTGAAGCATCGATCCCAGAAATATGCCAAGTCTCGGCGATTTTGCTAAACAGGCCGCCTGAATAACCATTCTGTATAATCAAAAATGCATAACCGATGAGCATAAGCAGGATACGACTCGCCAATATCCATCCAATAATATAAAGCCACGCCTGTCTTCTATCCTGCTCCTTACTCTTCCAAGTCACTTCAGGTGCTGGATTCGTCAAAAGAAAATCCGTCAATACAGGTATAGTGCGGAGCCCCAATAGCGCAAAAAGCCCGAAACAGACCACAGAAGCGAGGGTGCCCAGCATGGTCCAGCTCTGAGTCGAAATGGCCCAGTAAATAGCCGTCACCATCATAACAAGTATGAAGATGAAGGAAATGATTTTGTCGTGCTTTTTCATTTGATCCTCCACGTGTTAATTTCTTACAGTAAATTAAATAAAAAAAGGAAAATTATTACGCATAGAAATATAATAGTCCCTGATAATTTTTTTGTAAATCATTTCTATCCTTTTCTAGAGTCATCCAATAGCGCGGATAAGCAAAATAACAACTAATTTAAAAAAGCCTATACCTTAAAAGACATAGACTCTATCAAACATTTTCACTTTAATAACTGTAACATGCCTTGAGGCTGCTGATTTGCCTGTGCCAACATGGCTTGAGAAGCTTGAGATAAGATATTGTACCTTGTAAGGTTCATCATTTCTTTTGCAATATCCACATCTCTTATACGTGATTCAGCTGCTATTAAATTCACTTCGTAATTGGTTAGGTTATTATGGATATGTTCTAATGCATTTTGATATACGCCGTACGTTGAACGCTTAGATGAAACGGTATTTATAGCTTTGTCTATTTTCGAAATCGCTAATTCGGCACCTTGTCTAGTTGAAAGATCTATATCCGCAATTCCCAGAGCAGTAGTTCTAGCATCTGTTAATTTAACAGCGAAGTTATCCCCAGAGTTTGCTCCCACCTGAAGATTTACTGTTTTGTAATCATAATTGGTACTAGGGTTTGATCCGTAAGATACATTGAAATTTGTTATCCCAGTTGTAGTTGAAAAAGTGTAACTTCCGTCATCATTACCAATAATGTTATTTAATCTATCCGTAGAGCCCCCACCATTTATATTAACATTAGCTAATTCATTTCCCTGTGGATCAAAAATGGAAAGACGATAATTATTATCTACTATTCCTCCAACGATGTAATTCCCATCTTTCATTTCTGTAATGCTAGTAAGTTGACTGGAGTTGGAAGTTTCATTTGAGATATTCTTCTCCCACAATACGTTTCCACTACTGTCTAGTTTATAGATTAATCCACTAGTTTTAGTAGAGTCGTTATAAGAACCAACAATTATGGCCCCTCCATCACTGGTTGCGATGGCCCGGTAACCTTCATCATCCCCAGCAGCACCGACTCGTGTGTCCCATAACGGATTTAAGTTACTATCATATTTAACAACCCAACTTGTCTTATCAGTATAAGAACCATTTAGTTTGAGACTTGATGAACCAATAGCCAAATAACCGCCGTCAGCAGTTTCAATAAGAGAGTTAAATTCTTCGCTTCCATAGCCAACAGGATTGGATTGTGAAGAACCCACTATAGAGGTGGATTGTTGCACACCACTACTATTAAATTTAGCCATAAGACCATCCCAATTTTGAATACCGGAACCCGTCCCTGCCACAATAAAGGAACCATCACTAGTCTCAATTACTTCATTCCCCATAATGGAGTAAACGCCAGATACCCCTGCTCTCCACCTCTCATTCAAATTGACATCCCATTTAATTATATTTATCCTTTGATCGGAAAGTGCCCCTGCTGAGAAATCATTTCCTAATAAAATATAACCACCATCACTAGATTCCTTAATACTATACACATCCATATTAGGAATTGCTTGTGACCAAACCAGATTACTCATACTATCTAATTTAAAAGGATTATTACCGGGAATTCTTATTCCGATGTAACCTCCATCCGAAGTCTTAGATAAATCTCTGGCAGGTATGTTAGCTGTCCAATTCGTACTTATATTGCCCTGTACTGGCGTAATTTCCGTGTTTACTTCGAGGTCATTATTCAATAAATGAATCCCATTAAATTGAGTGTTATTAGCTATATCATTTATCCCAAGCTTTATCTGCTCAACTTCTTTTTGAATCAATGTTCGATCAAAATTGGTTAAGGTATCATTTGAAGCCTGTATTGCAAGCTCCCGTAATCTTAGCAGATTAGGATCTTGTATAGTTCCAAGTCCACCCTCAGCAGTCTGAATTAGTGAAATACCATCCTGTGTATTCCTTGATGCCTGAGACAATCCACGAATCTGTGCTCTCATTTTCTCAGAAATTGCTAATCCTGCAGCATCATCTGCTGCTATATTTATCCGAAGTCCAGAAGTTAACCTCTCTAGTGATCTTGTAATAGATTTATTATTTTTATTTAATATATTCAAACTATTTAAAGACGTGATGTTGTGACCGATTCGCATTTAATCACCTTTCAATTGTTAGTATCTTCTATATCGGATAGTCCTTAGTAATTTTTTAGGTCAAATTACCCACTGCTTAAGACCTTTCCTATCATTCCCATCGAACCCCTCTGAAAAGTTGAATATTCAACATATAAAAACGACGCTCTGCCATCGGTGGACACCGATAACTGAACGCCGCTTAAGGGTTCTACTCATGAAAATATCATTCAAATGGATAGATCCAGAAATGCTCTGTTCCAAAACGATCTTGGATTTCTTTATCCTCTAGCGTTTTGCTGCCTAACAGTTCAGCGGCTTGGAATTGGGATTTATGCGCCTGAATGGACGCCATCTTTTGCTTCAGGAAATCTTTCACATCAATGGTGACCTGAGGCTTTCCAATCTCTTCAATATTATTGGCAAAAGCTATGCAGTGCACAGGTGGTCTTTCTGCCTTAGGCAGTCTTCGAACGGTTCGAACCACCGCAGCTCCGGTCGCATCATGATCAGGATGAACGCTGTACCCCGGATAGAAGGTAAGGATCAGTGAGGGATTAAGCTCCTTCAGAAGCGCATCAATGTGGCTATCTAGCAGCGCTTGATCCTCAAATTCAATCGTCTTATCGTGGAAACCAAGCATTCTCAAATCCTGTATTCCAATCGCTCGGCAGGATTCTTCCAGCTCTTTCTTACGTATCTGTGGGAGGGTTACCCGGTTTGCAAATGGCGGAACGCCCATATTCCTGCCCATCTCTCCCAGTGTCAGACAAGCGTAGGTGACTTGGGTGCCGTTTTGCACATGCTTAGCAAGCGTTCCAGAGATACCGAAGGCTTCGTCATCCGGATGCGGTAATATAACTAGAATATGTCTTTCCACTGAACTCCTCATCTCCTCTACCATTAGAACGGCTCCCGGCTTAATTGTAAAGATACGACCAGTTTTCCTTGACTATCATGCCCGGCCAGAATCAATTTTTCTGTCTCACTCTCTTCATAGTGAGTTAACCCTTCCGAGTATACCCAGCCCTGCGACATTTTTAAGCCGACCCGATAAGGTCCATTGCCGGAAATCGAACCATGGGAATATCGGATCACAGCATTAGTAATGAAAGTAGCCGCCGGATGTTTAGAACTATCGAAATGGGCAGCGTATGCTCCCGTTGTCATCTCAAGATGGATATACAGATCCTGATCTTTAAGCAGGTCGATCCTATCTTGTATTTCTGATTGATTGATTAGCTGCAATGTCGCGCCTCCATATCTGAATGAATATATTCATACGAAAAATAAGATCCATACCTTATAAAGGACGGATCTGTTAAATGATAAGCGGGTCCGTATTTCTCATCAAAGTATAACTTGCAAAGCTATGTAATTCAATGGATAGAACACTGAGATGTCATGCTGTTTTTTATTAGCCCACAAACTGATCTAACATCTTTACGATGACCTCACGCTTAACTGGTTTACTGATATACTCATCCATTCCAGCAGCCAGACACTTTTCACGGTCCCCCATTAAAGCATTTGCCGTGACTGCAACAATCGGTGGACAGTTCTCCTTATGCTCATCTTTTAAAACCTTCATGGCATCAATACCGTTCATAATGGGCATGTGAAGATCCAATAAAATAAGATCAAAGGAGTTCTTTCTCGCGGCTTCAACCGCTTCTATACCGTTTGTGACGGCGGTAACGTTGTGACCCATTTTTTCGAGAATTTTGGTCAGCACTAGCGCATTGATAGAATTATCTTCCGCAAGTAAAATGCTACCCGTACGTGTGGAATGAGGCTTGTCGACGCTAGCCTCTTTAATAGGATTTACGACTGATTTCTTGGGTCTGATTGTGAAGGTAACCGACGTGCCACTTTTACCGTCACTCTCCGCATAGATCTCACCGCCCATCATTTCGACAATTCTGCGGCTAATGGCAAGTCCAAGACCCGTCCCCTCGTGTCTGCGCATCATAAAGCTATCAGCCTGCTCAAACGGTTCAAAGATGTCGGTAAGTCGCTTAGGGTCAACGCCAATGCCAGTATCGGTTACCGTAAAGGCCAACAGGGAGGGATCCTCTTTTACAAGCCTTACCTTTACTGATATGCTGCCCTCAGTTGTGAATTTCACTGCATTGCTTAGCAGGTTTAATATCACCTGCTTTAAACGCTCCGAATCTCCAAAAATAAAATCAGGAACATCGTGATTTATGGTGCTGGACAGCTCCAGATGTTTTTGTTCGGCTCTTATTGCAATGACTTCAAAGCTCTCCTTGAGGCAATTGCGCAGATCGAATGTATCCTCTTGCAGTTCACTTCGGCCAGCCTCAATTTTTGAAAGATCAAGGATATCATTAATTATATTAAGTAAGATTCCTCCGCTTTTGCGAATGATTTCTACATATTCACGTTGTTCTTCATTGAGTTCTGTTTCCAGCAAAATATCTGTCATGCCGATCACCCCATTCATAGGCGTGCGGATTTCGTGGCTCATCATAGCCAGGAACTCACTTTTAGCTCTATTCGTAGACTCAGCAGCTTCCTTAGCCAGCGACAATTGCCTTTGCTCGGAGATGTCCTTGCATATAAGGTAAAATCCAATATTTTGATTGTTCACATATATGGGTGCAATACTGGTAAGCACCTCGACTAATTCGCTCTCTTTAGTGACAAGCTTGTTGATGTGCTGCTCTACCGTATTATCGTAAAGAGCTCTTTCCAGAATACGCTGTACATTTGCCTCTCCGATCAGACTTGCAAGCTTCATCCCAATCAACTCAGACTCTATGGAGTAACCGGTTATCTTTTCCGCCATGTTATTAGTATTTATGATTCGGCCATCGAGACCAAAGGAAATGACGGCATCATGATTGTATTTTTTAAGTGACGTATAACGCTCAACAGACTCCTGAAGGCGTTGTTCGGATTCCTTTTGTTTGGTAATGTTTATGATTTGGCAAATGAAATAAGATGGCTGGGTTGACTCATCGTTGAATAGATGAATAGTAAGCTGTCCCCATATATTAGCACCATTTTTTGTGACAAACCGCTTTTCGAGCTGTATATTAGTTTCCCCATCCATGAGCGCCTTTAGATCATGGAGGCTGCCGAGTTCCTCGGGGTGAGACAATTCTTCTAACCGCATGCCTTCAAACTCTTCCTTGAAATAACCAAAGATCTGTTCGAAAGCTGGATTCACCGTCAAAATCAACCCCTCTGATGATAAAAGGGCTATCCCAAAGGAAGCATAATTAATCACCTGTTGGTTGAATTGTTCCTTGTTTAGGTTTACGCGATGCATAGCGACCTCCATGGGATAATGTAATATTTTACGTGAAAAAATAGACCTTCTATTTGAGAAGGTCCTATTCATAACTTATAGTCTTATATACCCAATTGATTGTTATTTGAATCGGTTAGTTGAAGCTGATCAGAAAATATTCAACCTATAAACGTCCAGCCGCTTTCACTTTTACAAGCAATGCATTGCCTGGCAAGTATGCAATCGGAATATCCTCAGACAGCACGATCTGTACAGTCTCACGAGCTGCACCAGCAAGAACGGCTTGTTCAATCGCATGGTTGCGAGCATCTTCCTTAGCTTCATCATAAGACATTTCATCCAGCGAATAGATTCGCTCGGTCTCTCCGCTAACTTCACCTAGTGCTGCGCCAATCGCATTCGCTGCATCATAGTGATCCGGTCTTACTATCCGCGCTACACCCTCAAGCTGATCGGCTACAAGAATGCTTCCGCCGCCGACCAAAATAACGTCAACAGGGTCCGAGCTAGTCTTCATCCGATCAATCGCATCCTCAATATCTTGGGTAATGATCTCATCGGCTCTGCGGCAGATTGATTCACTAAGCTTCTCAGTCTGCGCATCTTTCCATTCGTATCTTCCAAGCTTAACCGCCACATCGGTTGCTGTGAGCGTATCTCCACCAAAGATCAGGCCACGCTTCAATAGCTCGTACCCCACGCTATCGGGACCCACTGTTACCTGATCCTTCGCTTCATCGAAGCGAACGATTGTCCCGCCGCCGATCCCGATCGATAAGATATCCGGCATGCGGAAGTTCGTGCGAATCCCGCCAATCTCAACCGCAGCGGAGGATTGACGCGGGAAGCCTTGCATGAGAACGCCGATATCCGTTGTTGTACCCCCGATATCCACCACAAGCGCATCATTCAGACCTGACAAGTGTGCCGCGCCCCGAATGGAATTCGTCGGACCGCAAGCAATCGTCAGAATCGGGTAACGAAGCGCGTATTCACTATACATCAGTGTTCCATCGTTCTGACAGATGTATAGGCTCGCGTCAATTCCATAAGTGTGAAGCGCCTCTGCGAAGCCTTTAACTACTCCCGCAATGACGTTAAGTAAAGCACCATTTAACAAGGAGGCATTCTCACGCTCAAGCAATCCAATGCTTCCAATTTCATGAGACAGTGTCACAGGCATATCTTCCCCGAGTACTTGCTTCGCAAGCTCTTGAACACGTTTTTCCTGTGAAGTATTCACTGGAGAGAACACACCACAGATTGCAACCGCTTCGACCTCACCCTTCATCTTCAAAAAGCAGTCAATAACCTCAGCTTCATCCATCTCAACAATCGTACGACCATCATATTCATAACCACCGTGAACAACATAAGCATGTGGGCAGACCATTGCTTTCAGCGTATCGTCCCAATCCGCAAGTGGAGGAACAGCAGTTGTTGCCGGTGCGCCGATACGAATCAAGCCTACTTTCCCTAAGTGCTTGCGTTCTACAATAGCATTCGTACAGTGCGTAGTTCCGAGCATCGCATAACGAATCTGCGCCGGGTTGACGTTACTCTCTTCAAGCAAACGGCCAATCGATTCACTGATGCCCTCATTCACATCACGTGTGGTATGTACCTTTATCGTGTGAATAGTCTTTAATTTGGAATCGAGCAAGGCAGCATCTGTATTGGTCCCGCCGACATCAATCCCAATGCGGTAAATTTCATCCTTGTTATTAATATTCGTCTGAGACATTACTCTGCTCCCCCTTTCTCTGCTGCCAATTTTTCAATTGGAACATAAGATGCATCATAACCAAAATACTGTGGCCCTACCGTCTCAAGACCCTTTTGCGAACGCCATTTCGGATCACAAGGGAAACCGACCACAGTCACCCTGGCACCGTATTTCAAATTTTCAGTTGTAATCGGCATGCCTGTATCCTGATCAAGCACCGAAATCAAATCAGGGGTAACCGCTACTGAGCTTCCATCCTCAGTAGCCAGAAGGAACTCATTCTGGAAGAACAAACTCATCGTATTTCCTTTTTTAGCATCCGTACCTTCGAAGATCGCTTCACCACGTGTGAATCCGCCTTCTGTCCGGCGACGAATATCTACAGCTTTGCCCTGGAACAATTCATACCCGTTCAACTGCTTCAATAGCTCTTCGATTGGATTCTTTTTCATTTCCTTAGCTTCGAATAATGTTTTTCCAATTTCATAAGCAAGCGTTAGGGTATATGGAATTGCACTTTGTTTCACCTGTGCTCCAGACAATGGATAATCACAGATCGAGGCTGATCCACCCATTTGAATCGTCACGGCGCGCGCCATCCGCTCTTCCCAGACACCATCGATCGCATGCATTAGCACACCATTGCCGCGTTCATCCGCCATCGTAATCGGACTGCAGTCTATACCGTCCAAGTAGAACGTCACCATTTGCGATTCAGGAAAAGCACGTCCCATGGCATCCGCATCCACGATAGGGATGTTGCGTTCCGCCGCCGTGATTACAGGAATCAGAGAGTTGCCGCCGCCAACCTCAATGGGCATAATGGCATTCACTTTGCGTCCAAGCTCTTTTTCAATCATATCCAAAGGTTTGATCATTTGCTGAATCGAAGGTATCTTCTCATTCATAACCGTGGGTGCACCAATCATGGATATAGGAACAACCAAAGCGTCGTCCTCCAGATCCTCTGGACTGATCACACGAACAGGACCATGTTTACGAATGGCTTCCTTCGCCATTAATTTACCAATATGCGGGTCACCGCCCCCACCTGTTCCAAGAACGGCTGCACCTACAGCGATATATTGTATTGCTTGCTCATTTAATTCTGTTAGTTTGTTCATTCTCATGATGTTATCCCTTCTTTGTCATGATTTTGCCGACCATCCATTGCACGATAAAGGCGAACATAAAGGCATCTAATGCCGGAACACTCGTCACCTGGAACCATCCAAATCCATCTGGAGCTGCGGTGGTCATAAAAGCAAATAATGTAGCTGCAACCCATACGGCTAAGGAGCGAATCACCCAGTTTTTATTGCGGTCCAAACCTTCAAAAGTGAATTTCTTTCGATCCACAAGCAAAAATTCAGATGTATAAATCCCCCCGATGGGTGAGACAAACATCGTAATAATGTTTAGGAAAGATAAGAACTTATCATAGATCCCTAATACGGCAAGAAACGTAGCAATAATACCAGCAATAATCGTAATCAGCTTCTTCGGTACTTTTTGGAACACGACAGAGAAACCTAGCGATGCTGAGTATAAGTTACTCGTATTCGTCGTCCATTGCGCAAGTGTTAAGACGATAATCGCAGGAAGACCAAGCCCCAGCGCAATGAAAATATTCGTTAGATCATCTGTATCCATGATTCTAGATAGAAAGATAGCCACAATCGCCATAAAGCTGTTTCCTACAAAGAAGCCGATAAACGCAGCCGTAATGGCATGCATAGGAGTACGTGCCCAACGAGCTATATCAGGTGACAGCACCGTACCCACAATAAAGATACCGATAACAAGCGAAATCGCTGTTCCCATTGGGATCGTTGCACCGCTAATCGGTTCCCAGGCAGCTGAAGCTCCTTTGGTGTGGAACGCTGAATAAATAGCCACTCCGATAAATAAAATAAGCAATGGCACGGACCAGGTGCTTAGCCGCTCAATGGATCGATACCCCCAAATAGCCGTCGACATCATCAGCAGCCCGCCTATAAATGAAAGCACGCCTAGGGACAAATGAATATCCCATAATTGACTAAACGCAGTCTGCATATTCGAAGCGAAGAATCCGACCTGCACCCCAAACCAACCGAGTGAGAAAATACCGAGGATAATCGCAACGACACGTGCACCTACATTTCCGAATAGAAAACGTGAGATCATCGACGTAGATAAACCCGTTTTCGCACCTACATATGCACACATAGCTCCAATTACCCCTAGAATCATCGATCCGATGATCGTAGCTGTCAGCGAATCTGTGAGATTCATGCCATTGCCAAGCTGTGCCCCCAAGAACATTGCTGATAAATCAATCCCGATGGCGATCCAGACAAGCGACATGGACAGCCATCTTTTACGCATATGTATAGGAACGGGCTCTCTCTCAAAATCCCCCGAGCTTGAATCCTTCTGCTTTACTTGACTTACTTCTGCCATTCTCCCCATCCCCTTGTTGTTATCATCTTCCGTAGTTCTATGAGGACGCCCCATTCCAGTACATTTCAAACGCATGGTTCAGTTTACGCTCATATATTCCTTTAGAAGTGTAATAGAAATATTGCATGCTTAATCCATCCATCAAGTTGAGAAAAGCGTCTACGAGAAGCTGCACGGATTTATCGCGAATTACACCCTCTTCCATCCCTTGCGAGATGAATTGTTCAATGATCTTCGTCAGTATGGCGTCCGACGCCAGGAATGCTTCCTCAATCGTTTCCTTCAAAAATCCAGGTGGAAAGACTACATACCTCAGTACGATTTTGCTTGCTTCAGGACTCTGCTGATAGAATTGATACTGTCTGGATAGAATGCCACGAAGACTTTCCTTCGCACTCAGCACCTTCTGATCTTCCGACAACTCCTGAATATAAGTGTTATAGGACAACATCGCCTCACGGAAGACCGTCATAAACAAATCCTCTTTATTCTCAAAAAAAGCATAGATCGCCGGAGTCTTCACGCCAACTTCCTTCGCAATTTCAGAAAGAGCTGTACCTTCGTACCCCTTCTCACCGAATAATCTCATCGCCACTTCTTTCAGCTTGTTTTTGGTCAAGATATTTCACACCCTTATTTACTTAATTAACGTTAATTAAAAATCACTATACATCTTTATGCATAATAATTCAACGATTTTCAGAAAAATAGCAACAATACACTCAAAAAAAAGCTGACCACCATCAGGATAACTTCCTGATTGATGGTCAGCTGAACGGTTCACTCGGTGTGCATTAGACGCAAATTACATATTTTTATGAATGTAATCTCTCATCAAACATCAATTGAATTTGAATACCAAATGGGTCTTCAATAATGCCATAGGCTTTGCTGAACACATTACTAGATAAAGGAGCAATAATCTTTACGCGCTCATCTGTCACTAAGCTTTTATAAAAACCTTCAATTTCCTCTAAATCAGCACTTTGTATACACAATGATGTGTTATTCCCCACTGTATATTTCTCATTCTTATTCATTGTATCTTCTGCTATCATTACTTTTGTTTTTCCGATTAACAAGACAGAGTGAGTAATGTAATCCTTATTCTCATCCGTAAGCTGTATGGAACTGTCACGTTCTGCAAGCTGTTGATAAGTAACACGTAACAATTCCTCTGCCTTAAAATGTTGTTCGTAAAATTCTATAGCTTCCTTTGTGCTTCCGTTCATCGATAAGAAAATAGCTACTTCTAGTGTTGCGCTCATCGTATAACTCTCCTTCGTAGGTTTGATATGTGGCCCTGAACTTATTATCATATATAAAGGTATCAAAACATGACACCTTAATAAGGAGCTTTTTATATGATGAAATCAGAACGATTAAATGACATGATGCGATACTTAAACGGGCGAGAGTTTTTTAATCTAAGTGACCTCATGGCGAAATATAATATTTCAAAAAGCACAGCGCTACGTGATATTGCTTCATTAGAACAATTAGGTATGCCTATCTTTTCGGAGCATGGGAGATATGGACGATATGGTATTTTAAAAAATAGATTGTTATCCCCTATTATTTTCACCATGGATGAAGTGTATGCACTGTACTTTGCCATGCTGACCTTAGAATCTTATCAATCCACTCCGTTTCATTTAAGTGTGAACAAGCTAAACGAAAAGTTCGAACACTGTCTATCGAATACACAAATCGACCAGATTCATAAAATGAAAAAGGTTCTACAATTCGAAATGGTTCAGCATAAGCATGTTAGTCGTTTCTTAGATAAAATCCTAGCAAGTATTCTAAATGAGAGTGCCTGTAACATTGAATATACAAAAAACAACCAGCTAAAAAGCTACTCTGTGCAATTCTTCAGAATTTCCGCAAAGTTTGGGCAATGGTATGCTACTGGAATAGAGCTTACTACGAATAAATATAGGGTTTACAGAGGGGATAGAATATCCTTCTTGGAAGAAGATAAGAGAGCAGCCCGCTATTCTTTAGAAGAACTTCTTAGCCGTTCCTTAGAATTTTATCAATCTGCGAGCAATATTCACTTTGAAGTTGAGATCGAGGAACAAGCCAAGGATATTTTTTATAAAGAACATTATCCTTCTATGGAAATAGAAGCTGGCCCGAGAACTATCATTAAGGGATTCTATCATCCAGGCGAAGAAGAATTTCTAGCTAATTATTTCATGCGTTATGGTCAATATGTTAGAGCGGTGAAGCCTGAAGCCTTAAAACAAATGATTCAGGATAAAGTTAAGAATCTCTTAAATCACTATCAGAAACTATAAATGGAACGAAAAAAAAGAAGGGTCTATGCCCCTCTTTACTACTTCTCCAAAATAGACCGCATTGTAATTCTAGCGGTTTATTTTGGCATGGATTATGATTTTATTTTTCCGATGGATAGATTCACTCGATAATTGCCATGTTTCAAAAGTTGTGCCAGAAATGCCTCAAGCTCCTCATTAGAAGCAAAATGTCCGGTTAACACATAACATCCTTCTCCGCTAATTCGATGCACTTCGGTAATAGCATCCTCTGCCATCACGAACTTCTGGAATAAAGGATGATTGGCTGATTCCACAAAAAATGTAATAAAGGCTGTGATAGACAGTCCTAGCTTTGCTTTATTAGTAACGATCGTATATTGCTCGATAACCCCTAAATCTTCTAAACGTCTAATGCGATTTCCGACCGCTTGGCCGGTCATATGTATCTTTTGGCCGATGTCCTTCCACTGAATTCTGGAGTTCTCTTTTAGTAATGCTAGTATCGCAAAATCGATATGATCAAAAATAAAAATCAATCCTTTCGTCATGAAAGCAAATGGACATATAGCGTTTCGCCAACTTATTCAGCATTTAAGCATGACTATCTATACTTAGTTATATCCTGATTCACTAGTTAGTAGCCATTGAAACAGTGATAACTAAACACTTTAAAGGAGGTCCAAGAATGCTATTACAAGAAATTTTAGAGTATAACGATCAGTTCGTAGAAGACAAGGAGTATCTACCTTATGAGGGAACAAAATTCCCTAAAAAACGCATGGTTGTCGTAACATGCATGGATGCACGACTGATTGAACTGTTACCTAAAGCCCTAAATATACACAATGGGGATGCCAAAGTCATCAAAACAGCAGGTGGAACGATTACCCATGCATTTGGAAGCATCATGCGCAGTATCGTAACGGCTGTCTATGAACTGAATGCGGAAGAAATTTATATTATCGGTCACCACAATTGTGGCATGAGTCAAAGTAACCCTGAAGGAACACTTCAAAAAATAATGGATCGTGGAGTCGCGACACCAGAAATTCTTTCTTCACTTGAATATGCAGGTATCGATCTTCATAAATGGTTGTTCGGCTTTACGAATGTCGTAGATTCGATTAAAGGAAACATAGATCTGGTGCGTAATCATCCGCTCATTCCGAAAGAGGTAGCTGTTCATGGTCTGGTGATTGCACCCGACACTGGTAAACTCGATCTGATTGTAAATGGATATGAACAAGTAACAGGCTACGACAAGCACTAAGCGATACTCATTATACTAA
This sequence comes from Paenibacillus sp. PastF-3, assembly GCF_029893135.1. Taxonomy (NCBI): domain Bacteria; kingdom Bacillati; phylum Bacillota; class Bacilli; order Caryophanales; family Paenibacillaceae; genus Paenibacillus; species Paenibacillus sp. PastF-3. The sequence continues at coordinate 29,675 of NZ_JARXWM010000027.1, forward strand.
ACTAAAGGGAGCAATAAAATATGAATAGAAAAGAAGCGACACAACAAATATTGGACGCTAAATTTGCAAAAGGATTAACTTGGGGCGAAATTGCAAAGGAAAGCGAGCATTCAGAGAGCTGGGTTGTAACTGCACTGTTGGGCCAAGCGACAATGACGCGTAATGAAGCAGATAAAATGGGGGAATTGCTTGAACTCGATGAACAAGTCGTTCAAGCACTCACACAAATCCCACACCGTGGCGATGTCATTGCTATGCCGCCTACAGATCCAGGACTGTATCGCCTATACGAAATGCTGCTTGTATACGGTCCAACGATTAGAGAACTTGTTTTGGAGAAACTTGGCGAAGGTATCATGAGCGCGATCGATTTCCAATTCGACGTACAGAAGCAAGAAGATCCGAAAGGTGACCGTATCCTTCTGACGATGAACGGAAAGTTTTTGCCATATCGCAAATGGTAATAGATTAAGGAGCAAGCCACCTTTTAACGATTTCACATTGAAAGGTGGCTTGCATTTTCCGTATAGATTGTATAGTTAACAATAGTGAAGGTGAGTAGATATGAAGAACAAATGTGTTACCGATAGTCTCAGCACTATACAATGGTTTATTTTTTTGCTAGCCAATGCAGTGGCGCTGCCCATTGTCATTGGAGGTATTTTTCAATTGTCGTTTGAACAAATTTCAACCTTAATGCAGCGGACATTTTTCGTTGTAGGAATCAGTTCATTTATTCAGGGATGGTTAGGACATAAATATCCTATTGCAGACGGTCCTGCGGGATCATGGGTAAGTATCTTTATCATATTAGGCAACTTAGCTTTAATTCAAGGGCAAGATCAAATAAATGCCTTACAAATTCTAGAAGGAGGATTAATCGTAGCCGGGCTTGTTCTTTTCATATTAGGAACTACAGGGTTAGTTTATAAGCTTCAATTTTTATTTACACCCTTAGTTTCGGGTTCATTTTTATTCATTCTCGCCTTGCAATTAAGCGGTGTATTAGTCAAGGGCATGCTTGGAGTACAGGAAACAAGCGCCGAACCAGATGGTATAGCAGCACTCATATCCTTTTTTATTTTTGGACTTGTTATTTTTCTCTCTATTAAAGGAAGAGGATGGATTAGTAGTTACGCCGTACTGATTGGAATCGGCTTGGGTTCGGCATTATTTGCAGCATTCGGGAAAGTGGGGCCAGCATTTACAGCTTTAACCCCCGTCTTGAAGTTCCCTCATATTTTTGCTTGGGGATTACCTCAATTTGATCTAGGGATCGTGATTACCTCACTGTTGTTTACGTTTTTGTTAGTATCCAATACAATTTCTTCTATTTCCGCTGTAAAACAAGTAGTTCCGGTTTTACCGAAAGATGAAAAAACAGCATTAAGCCGAGGGATTTGGACGGGAGGGATCTCTCATATACTAGCCGCCCTATTCTCAACGATAGGAGTTGTTCCTTTACCAGCCTCGGCGGGCTTTATGAAATTAACAGGGCAAAAGCGAATTCGGCCATTTCTTATGGCCTGTATGTTACTAACCGTTATCGCGCTAATGCCGTCCGTTGTCAATGTGCTAGCGTTACTTCCAGCTCCTGTAGCCAGTGCAGCACTTCTAGCTACTTTTGTACAAATCGTAGGGATTGCATTCCAATCCTTGCTACAGGAAGAGCTTGATCATCGCCGATTAACGATACTAGGAATAACGTTGTTGGTGAGCATTGGACTCATGTTTTTGCCTCCAGCGGTATTTCAGAGTCTTCCTTCCACACTTCGATATATTTGCAGTAATGGTCTGCTTGTCGGCACTATACTGGCCATGCTTTTAGAGCAATTTTGGAAAAGTGAAAAGAAAATAAGCCACTGTCAAAAATTATAAAGCTACTCAAAAGAGGTAAAAAACACATCTTGCAGAATGGCTTTAGCTTTTTTAAGGTTGCGCGTGTCCAGTTGGTTAAGCATTTCTACGATTTGACTCATTTCATCGCTGTCCATTACCTCAAGTGATTCTCCAGCATTTAATAGTTCTTCTTCAGCATCCGATTCCGAATGAACCCATGATGCTTCTAAAGTATCCTCGAACGCTTGCATCAGAAATAATAATTCATCTGTGTTATATCTTTGTAGAAACCGAGTTATCCCTTTATTCATCTCCTTATGTAGTTCTTGATGCAAATCGAATATTTCTTTTCCGAGAGGTGTTGTAAGAAACAGCACTTCTTTTTTATTATCGGGGAGAAACTCCGTGCGAATCATTTGCTGCAGAACTAATTTTCTAGTGATTTTGGACACGCTACCTTTCGGAATTCCGAAATGCTTCGAAATGGTAGTGCCATTCACCGGCTCAAGCTGTCCAATTGCATCTATTACATGCAGCATCATGACTGTGGAGTCTTGGAGAAAATCAATGATAAGTGGATTACTACAGTTCTGGAGCAGCCATTCCTTTTCTTCATCATCCTCCGATTGAAATCGTTTTTGTAATTGAGGAATCATCTCTATCAGTTTTTTTATCAATAAATCCTTATTCGGTAAGTTCTCGAAAGAATGCGTCACTGTTAAGTCTCCTCGTAAATTCATCTTATGATCATCTTAACAAGACACAGCTCAAAAATAAAGTTTCCTAGAAATAATATTGACAACAAGGAAACTTAAAATGTACTATTGTTTCCATAGTCATTATTTTATTTCCAGGAAACAATAAAACGTAAAGAAGGTATTTATATGAATGTCTTAATTATTTTTGATCATCCATACGGAGCATCGGCGTCCGAGAATGTCCCACATCAGCGAAGCTATTCCGCAGCTCTGCTAGCCTCCGTGATGCGAGGTCTTACCACTAAAGGCCATACGATCGATCTTATCGATTTGCATGCCGATGGATTTAATCCAATCATGTCTTACGAAGAACTTGCTGCTTGGCGACAAAAGAAAACCGTCGACCCTCTAGTCGCCAATTATCAGCAACGGCTTATCGCAGCAGATCATATCGTCTTCCTATTCCCTATATGGTGGGAGGCCATGCCTGCTCTTACCAAAGGCTTTCTGGATAAGGTCTTCGCAAAAGGCATTGTCTATGAGGAAATCAAACCTGGACGGCCCTTTAAATGCTTACTCCCGAATATGAAAGGCGTATCCCTGCTGACGGTAATGAACACGCCCGACTTTGTTTACCGCTGGATATTTGGCAACCCTATCACCAAAATCCTGTTCAGAGGAACCTTCCGCAAAATGGGCATACGAAAGAACCTCCGTTGGTATAATTATGCCGGCATGTCAGATCGCAGCTTGGAAGAACGGGTGAAATATCTTGATAAGACAGAACAACGGTTTGCACGACTAGACTAGATTACTGAAGCGCTGACGGATTCCGAGAACGAAACCTCCTGCTTCTTCACTTCCTGGAGCACCAATAATCCAATTAATAAGGAAGCAACGCCAATAAGGATCAGCAGCGCTCCCAGCTCCAGACTGTAGGCAGATAACGCCCCATCCCGAAAAGCCATCCCGCGTATGAGCCGGTTCAGCCAGTTCATCGGTAATACCCAAGCGGAAATTTGAAAAAACGCAGGAAACGCTAGTGGACTCAGTTGGATTCCAGTAGCAAGAAATGACGGATACAATACGAAATTAGTTCGTAAATTAACTTTGGAAGCGTCTTTGGCGGTATAGCCAATCAACAGGCCCATAAGGGACAAAGCAAAGGCATACACAAGCAGCGGAATAATAAAAAGATAAGGCGCCGCTTCAAAACGCATTCCCCCCACCTGCTTTAATAAGCCATAACATAGGAGCAACGAAAGCGTGGTCAAGACAGCATAAGGGACACTACGAATCCAAATTTGCCAAGGCGACTTCCCGTTTGTAAAAAGTTTTCCTTCCTGCCGCAAACGCGGGACAATGGCGCCCGCTGCGCTTGTTGTAATCATCAGCACCACAATATTCACAAATCCAATGACCATAAAGCTCACATAACTTGTGGTCGGATTGAACAACATCCGCTGTTGGAGAGATAACGGTGAAACAAGCCCTTTAGAGGCTTCGGCATCCATCCCCTTCTGAATCAGACGGGTCATCGAAAGCGTCATATTCTCCGTCTGAATGACTTCCTGAATGGCAGTTCGGATGCCGGTTAGCCCTGAGGGCATCGTGTTATCCATCAAGATGCCGATATTCGTTGAAATCCCCTGCTGTTGATGTTGTCCCAGCTCTTTAGGAAGCGTGATAACTGCGACAGCTTGCTCATTTGCCAGTATAGTTTCTGGATTTAAGCGGCTGGCGTACACATTGGTTACTTTCATATAAGGAGAGGCATTGATTTTAGAGATCAGCTGCCTTGAATACGAACTGTGATCCTCATCAATAACTACAACATGCGATTCGCTGATTTGATTCTTCGAGAACATCAAGCCAAAAAACAGAGCCGCAATAAGCGGACCAATAAAAATCAGGCGTAAATACTTACTGCCCGCCACGTACTTCCACTCATCAATCAGTGACTTCATCGAGCTTCACCTCCGCTGTCATCCCCGGAAGCAACTCAGCATTCGCATCCATAACTACACGGACAAGAAACATACTTAAATCCGCTTGCCCCTTTTCACGTGACATACGTAAGCTCGCAAATTGAGGGGCGGCTGCGATGGAAGTAATTACACCCGTCACCTCCGCTTCATGCTCCAAATACGGAAAATGAACCCCAATATTTTGATTCACCTTTAGCTTTTGGATTTCACTTTCCTGTACGTAAAGGTCTGTATAAAAGCTGTTTTTTTGCAGCACCGCCAGTGGCATGCCTTGCTGTACTTGATCTCCCGGCTTTACAACCATCCTGTTGACCGATCCGTCCTCAGGCGCGAGTACATCTGTTTCTCCTTCTTCAGCGGATTTAACCTTGAACAATACCTCTCCCTGTTTTATAGAATCACCTACAGCCACACGGACCTCAACAATTGACCCTGGACTGTTCTGATAAAATATAGTCTTTTGCTCTGCATCAAGAATCCCTTGCTTCCTGCTCTCAGCCTGACTAACAGCATCCTTACCTTTTACTGCAAGCAGCGACCCTCCAAAGATCAACACAACCGCAATTCCAATATACAAGCCTGCTTTTATCTTCATTTTCCACGCTCTCCCCTTATCATTTTTCTAACCGCATTTTCGGCAGCCTCCATAATCACTTCTCCCAATGTAGGATGAGGGTGAATGGTCATCGCCAAATCCTCCACAGTGGCTCCCATCTCAATGGCAAGGGCAAGCTCCGACACGAGTGTGGATGCCTCCACGCCAACGATTTGGGCCCCCATCACGATTCCTGAGATCGGATTTGCTACAATTTTGACGAAGCCCTCAGTTTCCTTCAGGGCCAATGCTCTCCCGTTAATCCCAAAGGTGGATTTACCAATTACAATCGGGATGCCCTTTGCTCTTGCTTCTGTTTCACTTAAGCCCACGCTCGCTAACTCTGGTTCAGAAAAAACAACAAGCGGAATGGCTCTATAATCAACCTCGGAGGAAAGGCCTGCAATGGCTTCTGCCGCAATTTTAGCTTCATAGGACGCCTTGTGAGCAAGGGCTGGACCTGACGTAATATCCCCAATTGCAAAAATATTCGGAATAGCCGTTCTGCACTGTTCGTCTGTCTCAATCAATCCTCTAGTCGTCACGGGCAAGCCTATACGATCCAGCCCTAAATTGCCGTCTGTATTTGGTTTTCTCCCGACAGTGACTAACATATATTCCGCTGTCACATGCAGCTGTTCCTGATTTTTCAAATAATGCAGTGTGATGGTGTCTGCACTCTGCACTACGTTCACAGCTGTCGCTCCGGTAATCATCTTAATCCCATCAGCCTTCAACTGCCTTCCAACAGGGTTCACAAGCTCCGCCTCAAATCCAGGCAGCACTTGATCTCCTCCCTCCAGAATCGTTACCTTTGTTCCAAATTTGGCATACATTTGCCCCAGTTCAATCCCTATATATCCCCCTCCAATAACAACTAAGCTAGTTGGAACTTCGGAGAGTGACAGAGCTTCTGTAGAAGATAAAACACGTCCGCCAACCGGAAAGGCTTGCAGCTCAATCGGACGTGATCCTGTGGCCAAGATGGCGTTTTTAAAAGAAATACTTTGCTCCTGCCCAGACTGACTGATAATCGCCGTATGCTCATCAACCAATCTTGCCTCTCCTTCCAAAATATTCACACCTGCCGTCTTTAATAAATAGCTAACTCCACCTGCCTGTTTATTCACAATTCCCTGTTTGAAATCCTGAGCATTCTTAAATGACACTGCCGCCTCTGAAGAGCTGAACAGTCTAAACAACTCGTAACGATGAGACTCTGCAATTAATGCTTTGGATGGAATACACCCAACATTTGTACAAACCCCGCCAAGCTGATTGCGTTCAACAATTGCCGTCTTCATCCCAAGCTGGGCAGATTGCAGCGCCGCTACATACCCTCCCGGACCTGATCCAATGACCAACGTTTCTACGGATTCAAGCTTACTCATCGTCGCTACCTCCTGTTAAAGTTATTTTAAAATATGATGACCGTAATATATTATTATCATCATATTTTAAAACCGTCAACAACCCTGTTTAGCTATTCATCAGCAATAGTGCTCACAATCGCTAAATTGACAGGCTTTATTATGATGATTATAATATTTTAAAAAGTATACTTATGAAGCTGTGGAGTGATTATAATGCCCTATCCCAAAGGCCATAAAATAAAAGTGCGGAATACGATTATTGAAAGTGCTGCTCAGGCTTTTCGCTCGCATGGTATTCATGATGTAAGTGTTCCCTTCATTATGAAGGGTGCCGGGTTAACTCATGGCGGGTTTTATTCCCACTTTGACAATAAAGAACAACTGGTCGCCGAAGCCTGCCGGTATGCCATCAGTGATACCATCACACTTTTGCAGAAGGTTGCGGAGCAGGAAGAGCAGAAACCCAAAATCAATGCGGTCATTGATTATTATTTAAGTCCGTATCATCGCGACAAAACGGAGATGGGCTGCATTATTCCTGCCCTTTCTGCCGAAATAGCCCGTTCTTCCGAAGAAGTTCGACGGGTATTCACGCAGGAACTAGAGCGGATGGTTACATTCATCTCCACGCTGGCGGGCATTGACGCGTCCAAAGGTAGCACACTGTTCAGCACCATGGTTGGCTCTCTAGTTCTTGCACGGACAGTAAATGACCCTGAACTGAGCGACAGCCTCCTTTCGTCAGGCAAACGGTATGCTAAAGAGCTGGTTATGATCTAAAAACAATAAACACCCCAAACAAATGAATCCAACTCAGAAATTTTTCGTAATATTATGAATTATAGATAACTGAGGGGTGTATCCAATGAACGAGCAGTTTGCAGCAAGGGTTGAATTGTTCGCAGAGAACGCGCTGAGGATCAAAAAGGCTTTTCCTTGGCATAATGCAATGGTTAGCCGTTTGGCGGGGTTACTGTACACAGCAGAGAATAAAAGTGCAGATGAGGATGCGATTCGTGCGAGCCACGAGCTTATTAAAGAAAATACCGGAATGTTTTCTTCGTTTAGGGGGAACTCGGCAATCAGTATTGCTACTATGCTCTCTCTTTCTGCTGACAAGGAACAACAGCTTGCAAACACACTGACCGTATATGACTTATTGAAGGACGTCAAATTTAGAGCCTCTGATTATCTCGTCGTTGCCGCTTATCAAATCGCCGCTAATACGACAACAGATCAGTATCAGCGTACGGTAGAACGCGCAAAGATGTTTTACGATAGCATGAAAGCGAAGCACCGTTTCCTTACCGGACATGATGATTATATTTTCTCTGCCATGCTCGGCCTTTCCGATATCGACGTGGACAGCGGCATCGACCGGATGGAGCAGCTTTACACTACACTAAAGCCTGAATTTATGTCGGGGAACAGTGTGCAAGCTCTGACACAGGTACTGGTTCTTGGAAAAGAAGCTTCAGAAGCAGCGGATCGTGTACTGGCATTACGAGATGCGTTCCGTGCACATGGCATCCGGTTAGATAAGGAATATACCCTTTCTTCGCTGGGCGTGCTAACTTTGCTCTCCTCCAACAATAAGGACATGGTTACGGAAGTCTCAGAGACCTTCGAATTACTGCGTACCAAAAAAGGCTTTGGCAGCTGGTCCATTGTAAAGCAGGAATTGCTACTGCTGTCAGCTGCGCTAGTAGCCTTCAAATATGTAGAGGATGTGCAAAGCGGCATTGTAACCTCGATGCTTTCCACCAGCATCACTAATATTGTGATCGCACAGCAGGCTGCTCTTGCAGGGGCTGCGGCCGCTTCGGCTGCGGCTGCAGCTTCATCTTCTTCGAATTAAGTGAAAATGCGAGGGAAGACATGGACTCAATACAACCAATCAACACTAGAAATGAAGAATGTTTATACCGTCTACTGAATATTTGGGAATCCTCTGTGCGGCATACACATCTATTCCTGTCTGAACAGGACATTGATGCGTTGCGGCCACTGGTTATACAAGGGATGGAGCATATAAGTCATCTGCTTGCTTTTATAGATGACCATGACCAATCGCTTGGATTCATAGGGATTCAGGATAACAAGATTGAAATGCTATTCGTAGAACCTGCTGCAATGGGAAAAGGCATTGGAAAATCACTCGTTGCTTATGCTATACAGACACTGAACGTACGCTACGTTGATGTAAATGAACAAAATCCGCAGGCCTTAGGTTTCTATGAGCATATGGGTTTTCAAGTTTTTGAGCGTTCTGCACTAGATGAACAGGGTAATCCTTTTCCTATCCTGCATATGAAGTTATCAATCGGCTCACGTTAAAAGATTCCATCGCCTCTCAAAGCAAAAGAGACCGCTTCGAGTAGCCAAAACAATGGCTGTTCGAAGCGGTCCTTTGTGGTTAAGTAGGATCAACTTTTGTTTTTGGTGTGGAAGCTCCGCTTATTCTACCGACTTTAACGCCTCAATCATATGAATCCGTTTGAGCTTAATGTGCATGAAAGCCATGACTATGCCTGAGAACAGCAGTGTTAAGAGTGCGGCATACACATAGCTTGGCCACTTAATAATCGGCGCGAACATCGTTGCATCCAGCTCAGCTGTATTCAAGACGAAGCTGTGCAATATAATGCCAAGACCCGATCCGGCTACAATGCCGAGTAGGCTTAGCAGCATATTCTCACGGTAAATATACAACGTTACTTCCTTATCATAAAATCCCAATACCTTGATCGTTGATAGCTCCCTGATCCGCTCAGAGACATTAATATTGGTCAAATTGTAGAGGACGACAAAAGCCAGAGCAGCAGCCGATACAATGAGCACCAAGGTTACAACGTCCATACTCTTCATGGTGTCATCAAAGGCAGTACCTACATTGCTGGAAAAGCTGACCGCTGCCACTCCCTCATTGTCCGTTAGCTTCTCGCCGAACTTGTCCTCCCATGCTTTGTCGTGCGTGGTATAGTTCAGCAGCTCTGTGTTGAACACCGGTTCATGTCCAAATACGGAAGAATAATACGCAGGTGTCATATAAACATAGTGCATTACATAGTTCTCTGTAATCCCTATGACCTTAATCTTGAATGTCTCGTTATCCTTGTCCACCACATTCAATGGGTCGCCGGGTTCAAGCCCGTATAATTTAGCCAGCTTCTCCGAGATTATAGCTCCCTCGTCCGAAAGCGTGCGTTTTTCTCCACTCACTCGATCCCGCAGCTCCACATAATCGGATATCGCAGCAACAGATGCAGGGATGAACATATGCACATCCTGATCATTTACACCACTGCTGTGCGCTTTCATCGTTTCCTGTGCCACACTTAGTGATCCAGTTATAGTGGACTCGCCAGTGATCAATTGCTCGTAGGCATCCCGCACATCAGCAGACGCATCTTCATGCAGCGCTACAAGTGCATCATATTTCATAATCGTGCCGAACTGCTGGGGGGCAATGCTGCCGATCGAGTCTTTAAGACCAAAACCGGTCAGAATCAGCGCCGTACAGCCGGCCACGCCGAACACTGTCATGAACATCCGCTGCTTGTAGCGGAATAAATTCCGTGCGGTAACCTTTTGAACAAAGCTCAACCGTTTCCATACAAAAGTAACTCTCTCCAGTAAAATCCGCTGCCCGCTCTTTGGCGCCTTCGGACGCATCAATACGGAAGCGTTGCTTCGTAGTTCTACCCGCGCGGCAATCCAAGCCGTCAATGTAGTGCAGATTAGCGCCACTATAATGGAAATGATGGAATACGACGGATAGAAGCTTTTGATAAGATCCGGCAGATTATAAAGTGAACTGTACGCATTATAGATAATGGTTGGAAACATCGTAAATCCGAGCGCAAGTCCCGCAACCGAAGCCGTCAAGCTGGCAAGCGTACCATAAACCAAGAATTTGGCCATAATGTCACGGTTCCCATACCCAAGCGCTTTAAGTGTCCCGATCTGCAAACGATGCTCCTCGACCATCCGAGTCATAGTCGTCAAGCTGACCAGCGCAGCGATCAGGAAAAAGAATACCGGGAACGCACTCGCAATTGCCGACAATCGATCAGCGTTGTCTTTATATTCGGCATATCCCGGATTGGCACTTCGGTCAGTGACGTAGACCTTCGGAAGGCCCAGTTCTGCAAGCTTTTGCTCCCCTGCAGCTAGTTCCGCCTTGGCCGAGACCAGTCCGTCAGTAATAGCTTTCATGTTTGCAGCTTGTTCCTGCTGCACCACCTCTGGCTGGCGCTTTAATTCAGCAAGCTGTTGCTCGGCGGCGGTCACCTTACCTCGTCCACTGGACAGCTCCTTCTCACCTTCCGCGCGCATCTCCGCAAGCCGAGCTTCCGGCACGCCGGACAGCGCCTGCTCTACCGCCTTAGTATGCTGTTCGATCAATGCCTCGTACTCTGGCGAATAAGCCTTCACACTGGCTGTATCCTTGAAGGACAGATAGGCTTCCGTATACACCGGAAGCTTGAAATCTGACTCCGGAATTGCTGCGAATGCATCGGCCATACCTTTGCCGATCCCACTGGTGCCCCGGGTACTCTTTTCTATAAATTGTGGGCTTCGCACAAAACCTACAACCGTATAGTTCAGTGACGCAAAGTTGTTCGACAGCTCCGCATCCGTTCCGTCACCGCTAAAGGTTATTTTGTCACCCAGCGCATATTTTCCAGCCAGCTTGTCATCCAATACGATTTCTCCGGAAACCTCTGGAAGACGTCCTTCAATCATACTGTACTGGTTAAGAGGTTTATCTGAATGGTAAGAATGGACTTTGAGGATCAAAGCATTATCACCGCTGAACACATCCGTACTGTAACCCGGCTGGACTTCATCGATGCCCGGTATATCGCTCAGCAGGCCGATGTTATCTTCGGTCAGACCATAGTTGGTCTGCACCTTCAGATCCATTAGTCTCGTCTCTTGATAAAAGGTTCCGGCTGTATCCAGCATATCCGGACCGGCTGACTTGATGCCGGAAAAGAAACTAACACCCAGCATAATGATTGCAAAAATCGAAATAAATCGGGCCTTAGTGTGCCTAATTTCACGAAAAATATCTTTCCATAACGCACGCTTTTTCATAGATGCCTTCTCCTTACCATTCGATATCTTCAACAGATACTGGCGAAGGATTGGTTACCATCTTCCGTACCTTAGCATTATTAATCTCAATAACCCTGTCTGCCATTGGTGCAATCGCCAAATTATGCGTGATTACGATGACCGTAGTGCCTGTGTTACGGCAGGTATCCTGAAGCAGCTTAAGCACTTGCTTACCAGTATTGTAGTCTAGCGCACCTGTTGGTTCATCGCAGAGGAGCAGCTTTGGCTGTTTAGCTAGCGCTCTGGCGATAGCGACACGTTGCTGCTCACCACCAGACAGCTGAGCCGGAAAATTATCCAGCCGTGCACCTAGTCCCACATCCTCAAGCACCTTACGCGCATCTAGTGCACGCGGGGAAATCTGAGAAGCAAGCTCAACATTCTCCAGTGTGGTGAGATTCGGCACTAAGTTATAGAACTGGAACACAAAACCCACGTCATTGCGGCGGTAGCCCGTCAACTCCTTGGCACTGAACTTGGCAATGTCCGTACCGTCCACAATGACCTGGCCTTCGTCAGCAGAATCCATCCCGCCAAGAATATTAAGCACCGTCGATTTGCCCGCACCGCTGGGGCCGACAATCACTGCAAACTCACCTTTATTTATCTCAAAATCAATTCCGTCGTTGGCAACGATCACACTTTCACCCATTTTGTAACGCTTGTACTCATTTTTGACAGCAACAAAGCTCATTTTCCATCCTCCTGTCTCTATCCAATCCAAGCCTAATCACTTTATATTGTTTCAGTTTATCATAATTAGAACGCCCAAGCCCGAATGGCAAACCCTCATTACGCAAGGTTAAATTCACATCATTAATAAGTTCATTTTTTTGTAACAATAATGTAACAAGGAAATTTTACCGTAAACGATACTTAGTCATTTGATAATGTTATAATCACTTTGTTTTATTCACTCTTTTCAGGCAAGAGTGAAAGAACAAGAACAATCAGAAACAGGTGATCAGATGTTCGAACTGAAATGGCTATGGCAGAACTTAGAGGGCAACCGGACACGGTACATTCTGGCACTCTGCCTCTCGGTAGTGGGCTCAAGTCTTACGATTGTAAACCCTTACATCAGTCAGCGCATTGTCGATACGTTTATAGCAGGTGACAATGCGCTGCAGAATCTTACACAAGAACGGCAATTATTGATTATGCTCTGCTTGGCTATGATTGGATTTTCTCTACTGCGCACAGGACTTGCTTATTTTACAACGATGCAGTATGAACAGTCCTCTCAAAACATGATGTACAACATCCGGATTTTTTTGTACAACAAGATTCAGGGACAGGACAGAGAATATTACGACCGTAACCGAACCGGCGATCTCATGACCAAGATGACCGGGGATCTGGACATGGTTCGGCACTCGATGGCATGGATTTTTAAAACGATCATTGAATCGCTAACGATCTTCATTGCTGCTGTTATCTATTTTTTCACCATAGATGCTCAGCTCACGCTGTGGATGCTAATCCTGTCGCCACCTATTTTTATCGTGGCTTACATATTCGCTAAACGCGTCCGTCCTATGTATATTGACCTGCGTGAGCGGTTGTCCCAGCTTAACACGACTACTCAGGAGAATATTTCAGGCAACCGTGTGGTTAAGGCTTTTGCCCGTGAAGAGTTCGAGGTTCAAAAATTTACGGAGAAGAATGTCAATTATTCTACAGCGAACAAAAAGGCCGCCCTTGTATGGCTGGATTACTTTCCTTTTCTGGAATCCTTCGCTCAGGGCTTCAACGTCATTCTAATGCTGGCAGGCGGTTTGTTCCTGATGAACGGCCGGATCACCTTCGGTGAATTTACAGCCTTCTCTTCGCTGATCTGGGCGATATCGAACCCTATGCGCAATATTGGTATTATTATCAACGACATTCAGCGCTTTTTTGCGAGCTTGTCCAAAATCATTGATATCTATTACGCAAAGCCTAATATCGTAAACGAGCATACGTCTACTAACAAACGCCGCTACGAGGGCCGTATTGAGTTCGATCATGTCCGCTTCAAATATGACAGCGCTATCGTACTTGACGATGTTAGCTTTACCGTTGAACCTGGTGAAACCATAGCAATCATGGGCTCGACCGGATCAGGCAAAACAACAATCATCAACCTGATACCTCGCTTCTATGACGTAGCCGAAGGACGTGTACTCGTCGATGGTGTTGATGTCCGAAAGCTGGAGCTCGATGAGCTGCGCGATAATATCGGTATGGCGACCCAAGATGTGCTCTTATTCTCTGATACTATCGATGGAAACATCGCCTACGGTGATCCTGATCTTCCGGAAAAAGATGCGATAAGCTTTGCTGAGCTCGCAGCCGCACACGACTTCATTACCAAAATGCCTGAAGGTTATGATACCGTTGTCGGCGAAAGAGGCGTCGGCTTATCCGGAGGTCAAAAACAGCGTATCGCTTTAGCACGTGCTTTGGCAGTTCGCCGTCCGATCCTCATTCTGGATGATACGACCTCTGCTGTCGATCTTGAGACGGAGGAGCATATTCAGAAAAGTCTACGTGAGCTGGATTATCCTTGCACGAAGATTATTATTGCGCAGCGTGTATCTACGACCGCGCAGGCTGACCGTATTCTCATTCTGGATGACGGAAAGCTGGTTGAGGAAGGCACCCACGCCGAACTGCTAGCGAAACGGGGCTACTACTACGATGTGTTTAAACTGCAGAACGAGGGTATTGGAAGGCAGGTGACCGCAAGTGGCCAGGAATAAATTCGACGTCGATGAGAATCTGGAATCGCCGTTTAATATAAAACACTTCCGGCGTGCGATGATATACATCAAACGAAAGAAAACGCCAATGATTGTTGCATTTATACTCAGTGCACTTTCAGCGGCCATTTCACTATCAGCTCCGCTGATCATGCAGCATGTGATCGACGTGACCATTCCGGCAAAAGCGAAGCTTGCGCTACTGGGCTGGGCTGGACTGATGCTGCTGACCATTGTAGTCAGTGTTTATCTGGCTACGATTCGTTCACGTATCATGACGAGTGTTGGACAGGATATTATTTTTGACATCCGTACAGATTTATTTAAGCACCTGCAAGAGTTGCCCTTCAAGTATTATGACGACCGTCCGCAGGGCAAGATTCTTATCCGGGTCGTAAACTACGTTAACGCCGTTTCGGATGTGTTATCCAATGGTATTATCAACTTTATTCTAGAAATCGTGAATTTGCTCTTTATCGCAGCCTTCATGTTCGCTGTTGACGTACGTCTATCATTTGTCATCCTTGCAGGACTGCCAGTCTTCTTTGGCATCATGATGCTGATCAAAACTCGGCAACGCCGGGCTTGGCAAGCAGTATCCAATAAAAGCTCCAACCTGAACGCCTATTTGCAAGAAAGTATCAGCGGTATTGGTGTGACGCAAATGTTCTCACGGGAACAACGTAACGAAGGAATCTTCACACGTCTCGCGGGTAATTTCCGTACAGAATGGATGAAGGCCCAACGTTACAACTTACTTATTCCGTTCTCCGTGGACAACTTGTCTACGATCGTGACATCATTGATTTTCCTTGTAGGCTTACTAACACTAAGCCCTCAAGATATGACCCTCGGTGTCATTCTGGCGATGAGCAGCTACGCTGCCCGCTTCTGGCAGCCGATTCTGAATCTTTCGAACCTGTACAATAACTTTATCAACGCCGTTGCCTATCTTGAGCGTATCTTCGAGACGCTGGATGAACCCGTTACCGTCAGTGATATTCCAGATGCGAAGACACTGCGACCTGTAGAGGGCCATGTCACTTTCGACGATGTGACCTTTGCCTATGACCCTGGACTCAATATTCTGGAGAATATCTCCTTTAAGATCAAAGCAGGAGAAAGCATCGCTCTAGTGGGACCAACAGGTGCAGGCAAAACTACGGTCGTCAATCTGATCTCGCGCTTCTATAATATTTCAAGCGGTAAGATTCTTATCGACGATCAGGATATCTCGCAGGTTACGCTGAAGTCCCTGCGCAGCCAAATGGGGATTATGCTACAGGACAGCTTCATCTTCTCCGGTACGATCCTGGACAATATTCGTTACGGTAAACTCGATGCCACCGAGGAAGAAGTGATCGCCGCAGCGAAAGCCGTTTGCGCCGACGAATTCATCCGTGAATTCGATCAAGGCTACCTGACAGAGGTTAACGAGCGTGGCTCCAAGCTATCTCAGGGGCAGCGGCAGCTCATTTCGTTCGCAAGAACGCTTTTGGCTGACCCTAGAATTCTCATACTGGATGAAGCCACTTCTTCCATCGATGCGAAAACTGAGCGTTTGCTGCAAAAAGGTCTGAATGAGCTCCTTAAAGGGCGTACCTCATTCATTATCGCGCATCGTCTGTCCACCGTAAAAAACTGCGACCGCATTATGTATGTGTCTAACAAAGGCATCGCAGAAAGCGGCTCACATGATGAGCTAATCGCACAAAAGGGACTTTACCACCGCCTTTATACGGCGCAGAAGATGGAAGCTTAATTGAATAAACACCAAAAAATATCAGGGCTATTTGTAGAGGCCACTGAAAAAGTCCCCACTAATTTGAGACCTACATCTAAGGAGTCAGTTGTAACTACGGAGAACATTTGGACTTCCGGCCGCTGTTGTCGTAAGAATTTCTTGAATTGTACCGATGTTCGCGGATGAAATCTGGAGACAAAGGCGGTCGCTATCGCTCCAACAGTTCCAAATTTCTCCTTCGCTACGCCTCCTCTAATGTTTTTTAAATTCAAATTATACAGGCGTCTTTTAAAGGGCTATGTAAACTCTATTACAGAACACCCTTCCTCGATCTTTTCGAGGAAGGGTGTTCTGTTTTGCTGTATAATAATTGTATTAATTCTGGGTGGTGACCCGGATGATTTCAAACCAACAATCCCTTAACCTCAGTCCATTTATGGCCATTTACGATATTGTCGTACCTAAAGATAATATGCTACGACAAATATGTGAAATCCAAAACCTATTCGATATGTATTGAATCAATGAAACATAGCGAGCAAAAAAAAATTCCAAGAAAGTGAGTATTTCAAAGAGAAAGCAACAAAACGCTATAAAATTGAAGCAAAGAATAGTGAATTAAAACACAGACACGGGTATGAGGTAGCCTCTACCTCGGGTCTCGTTGGCATGCAGATGCAAGGGGCAATGGCCATATTCACTGTTAACGTCAAAAAAATAAAGGCAATCCTGAGACTGGTTGTTCAACCACCTTCAGAATTACCCCAAATACTACTTACTCTATTCATTCTTTTGTTGTATAAACACGTACGTATTCTCATCCGACAGCTCCTCAGCAAAGCTGAAATCAAACCCGTCGAAGCCTTTAATCCCTTCTACATTGGTGATTTGCCGCTCAGCCATGAAGCGTACCATTTCACCTCTGGCCATCTTGACCAGGGTCGCTCTCTCCACGATCTTACCGCCGATTTCCTGCCCGAATACACAGCTAATCATTCGAACGTTTCCACCAACATACGGGGAGATGCACTTGCTATATTCCTTGGAGGCCAGATTCAGAATGATGTCACTCTCCGAGAATAGCTGATCCGCCAGCTTTCTGTTCCAGAACTCGTAGATAGAGCTAAAACCAGGTCCGTTAAGCTTGGCCTGCATTTCCAGCCTGTACGGAACAACGCCGTCAAATGGCCGGACGATGCCATAGAACCCGGACAATATCCGTAAATGCTGCTGGAGATATTCCAGCTCCTCCATTTGAAGTACCCCAGGTGCCATGTATTGATACTGGATACCCTCATAGGAAAAGATAGCCGGTGTAAGATTCCGTGTTACATCCATATCACGAATCCGCTCCACATTCAGTGTGGCGATGGCATCATTGCATTTCCATAGGGATTTTGCTTCTTCATAATTTAACTTTTGTAATAAGGCCAGAAGCGTCTGTGACTCGCTTATGAATTGCGGTATCTGCCGGCAATCCATGAAATCCGTGTCCATCTTCATCTTCTTGGCAGGCGATATAATGATTCTCATGATGCTCCATTTCTCTTTTCTTACCCCTGCGGGGAATTTATATATAATCTTATCCTATCATACTTAATCTTCGTAGGCTTGAGGCAAGTTCATGAAATTTGTTCACTGCCGCCCGCTTCGTCCGCCATCGCCGCCACCATCACCGCTACCGTCATCCTTACCCTGGCTACCGTTTCCTCTCGTTCCGCCATTCATGCCCGGAAAGCTACCTCCATTTTTGTCCCGACCACCATTAAAACCCTGTCCCCCGTTCGCCTTTGACCCGGAGTCGGTACTCGATATCTTCTGCGCGGTAATGGCCTCACAGGAGACGAGTACTATGGAACAACTAAGCACTGCTATGAGCAAAGCGAGAACTCGCTTGGTCCGCATCTTTGAACCCCCTTCTTTCTGAGCGAAAATAGTTAACGGAGAACATATCTTTTTACCATATAATCGTATACATCTTTAAAGCCCATGTAGGACAACACGATCAGCAGCGGATACACAGGGTAAATATATCGCGACTTAATCTCCCACAATAAATAGAATCCGATAAAGCCCAGCACCACAAGAATCAAAGAGGTCTCTTCAAATCTTTTAACTCTTATTCCACCGATTAAGCGAACGAATATACTCACATACATCAGAAAATTCAGAACATACAGCAACCACAACATTCCGCTTCTATAATTGGAGTCCGCCTTAAACAAATCCGTAGCAGCATTAGTGTAGCTATAGCGGTCCATGACAAAACCCATTCTTCCACCGTTGCTGGATGATCCGTCATTCCCAAGCCCATATCGTTCCATCTGGTATGTTCCTTCTGTCCAGGTCCAAACGAGCTTTTTATAATACATTTTCACTAAGTCGCTTAGGCTGGCCTCGGAGAATTTATTACTGATCTCCTCTTTAAATAACTCCGTACTTTCTGCCTTATCATAATTGGCATCCTGCTGATAGATTGCGTAGCTCTCCCGGTTGTCCCAGAACCCAAACGTCTCCAAATTGATCCCCATATTCAGCCACATGTAGACTGGTGCGGAATTTTCGTTAATCGGTTCATCTACAACATTCATCCCCTGCAGCACAGCATTTTGCGTCCAACCTGGAACATTAAACAATAAAGCCGTAATAAACAAAGCGCTTAGCGCTTTTTTCACCCCGATTGCACGCATGCTGAACAATAGACTGACTACCACAGCAATCAGAAATATAACACCGATGCTGCGGAAATAGTTGCCTAATGCCAGTAGAATAGCTGCGAAGAGAATATCCTTAAAGGACTTTCTTTTTATAAATTTCACAGCAAAATATAAAGCACTTGTCAGCAAGGCGGTAGCGATCACATCGTTATATATTAAATTACTCATAAACAAAGAGGGGATATAGGTAGCGGCAAACACAAGAATGCCATAATCATGATCCTTAGACTTGTCATTGAGCTCTTTATACAGCATGTAAATCATTAATGAGGTTAAGAGTGTAAAAAGAATATTGAATACTTTGATCACCAAGTAATTATCCGGAAATAACTGTAGCAGCGTTTTTAAGTACACAACAATCGAGAAATTAAACGGGAACATATGCAAATAACCCGTCGTGTCAAAAGATGAATAATCATTCCTGTACAGCATATCAAGTGCCAATGAAAGCACCGTCTGCGAATCATCCGTCGGCAAGCGAGGAAACAGAAAAATGATCGCGATTTGAATGGCAAAAGAACACAGCAATGTAGCTGGAACGACGATTTTCCAACTGTACTGATTAAGCTTCAGGCATATTTTATACAAAATAACGCTTAACGCCAAAACCACTACAATCCCTAGAATAAAAAGGCCGAGTTGCTGCTTCTCCAAGACAGGTGTGTCCCCATATACGAAATAATTATATTTCGCCCGGATAAAAAAGGAGGAAGCTATAAACAGTCCAATGAAGAATGCCAGTATGAGATACAATGCTTTTTGAATCGCCCTTACCATGGAAAACCTCCTTTTCACAGTCGAAGTCCTATACAAGTACATCTCCCGATTTATAAAAAGAATTATAAATACCCAAACTGAATATTCAATGAAAATTGAGTGTGCCGGGATCTCGCAGCAAACAAACGTAAATAGACCGCCCTCCATGCAAAGGGTTGCGGTCTATAATGTAATTCTTTTTAAGATGAAGTTCCTTTAAACCCTTGGAAGTCCAAATCTTTCAGAAAGCGATTACTTCCTAGTATGCTCCTTACTCTCTTCGTTACCTTAAGTCCTTTAGGTGTACTGCCTCGTCTATTCAGCAAGATCCATCTAAGACAAGCCCAGGCTTCGAAGACCTCAAGCTCATCCTGCTCCATAAAATTCTCCAATAGATAAGCAGAACGGAACATATCAGCGTAACGCTCGGAGATATGGATTTTCAGCAGAATAAGTGACCATGCAAAATCATATCTAGGATCTCCTAACTGGCCGTTCGTCCAATCGATGACGGTAAACCGCTGTTGTTCCTCTACTATATTTCCTAAATGAAAATCTCCATGAATGATACGATTTTGTTTCATAGGAGTTTGCTCCACTAGTGAAATAAGTGCAAGATTAAGGTCTGCGTGCTCATTCGCTTCAGGAAAAAAGTAATCGATGAAATCGTACTTAGGTAGTTGTATATGTTCAAGCTCAGCGATATCTATTTGATGAATTCTGGCTAAAATACTCGCGAGCTCCTTCATTGTCTTATTATTCACTTTATGAATTGGCGTTCCATCAAAGCTTGTTAACAACACCTTATCCCCGTTCGGGTTGATCCCCCAGCCCACTGGTTTGGAGACGGCTATTCCTCGCTCGGACAGTACCTCCAATAAACGGTATTGAAACTGAACATCTGGTTTGGAGCTCTTACTCCACGTTTTTAAGACATAGCTCCCCTCATCAGACCTGATCTTTAGAACCTCTGCTTCAAAGCCCTCATCCATCAGATGTATGGTTAAGTTGGCTTCTTGAATAAGTAAGTCATCCATGATGTCTTTGTGTTCTATCCAGTTTACGTTAGTTATAGGGGTTCTCAAGAGTAGTTCTTCCTTTCAGGTAATTGTAAATAGCTACGATCTCAATCAAGTTCCCTTCGGGGTCAGCCACAACAGCTTCACGCAGCCCATAGGAATTTTCATGATGTCCCGATAGAATGTGGCCATCTTTTCCATGTTTTTTACAATCAAAGTGAAAGCACCAATTCCCATGAAACCCACTTACTCTTCTAAATTGTTCCTTTTATGATCGTAGATATAGTTACGTCTTTGGTTATGGATACGCTGAATCAACTTCCAAAACGAACCAGCATGCTGCTCCATAGCGATCAGGGTAGTGTATATACTTCTCAAGCCTACCAGACAGCGGTGAAGGAGAAAGGCATTACCATGAGCATGTCCCGTAAAGGAACGCCCGCTGATAATGCCTCCATTGAATCGTTTCATTCCACGCTAAAGTCTGAAACATTTTATCTCGAAGATCTCACATGTACAACGACGGCAATCGTTGTACAGACCGTTCAAGATTATATCACTTACTATAACTCAATTCGGATTCAAGCGAAACTAAATAACCAGTCGCCGGTGGATTTCCAACGACTGGCTGTTTAAACTTGCTAGGTGTTTTGATCCTTGTCTCACAATCGGGGGTCAGTCCCGATTAGCCGTGACTTGAGCTTTTTGTTCAATATTATTCATCCCCAATCGTTCTAATGATCGTGTCATACGGATCTAATTCCAGGGTTTGTTGTCCATATTCCGTATCAATCGTAGTGCTTTGAACCAGATCGCTATTGTTAATGACTACGAGGATTTTACTTTCTGGATAATAAGCACATTCTGTAAATAAGTTGTCCGTAATGTACTTGGTCTCCGTGAACTCATTACCCGCAAAACGAATCAAATTCAGCAGCAATCTTGTATTCTCAAAGCTGAAGGTGAAAGAAGGCAGGTAGATGCCTTTTCCTTTACCGAAGTCATGCGTGGATAAGGTTATCAGCCCATCCGTTTCAGTCACAACTGCTGCTGATCCATCGGTAAGATAAATGTTGTTTTTGGGTGTAATGTTAGCCCTATCAGGCACTAAACCAAGCTCATCTTTAACGTCATATGTCCATTTTCCATGGGCGACTCTGGAGCCTGTATCCTCATCCAGTCCAAGAACATGTGCCATTCTAAAAAAATGGTCATACCCTTCAAGCGCCGAAGGCTGATTCACGCCTATAAAAGCACCACCTTTATAGACCCACTCTGTTAGCAAATCCACGCACTTACTGTCATCCCAGCGTTCTCCACCACTCCATGCTGAACCAGCCGATCCGGCATTGATCACTACATCACAATCTTTTAAAATTCCCTGCCGGATATCTTCAAAATCAATGAACTGTACTTCAATGGGCAATCCAGACAAAGCCTCGTTGATATGAATCAAATCATGCATATGCGTTTCATGGAAATGCCCGGACAAGGTCCATGATCTCCATTTGCCCCAAGCGTGCAGAATGGCTACCTTTGTCTTAAGGTGATACGGGTTGCCTTTATGATGCAGCTCTTTAATTCCTCTGAATTCACCGGCAATCTTTTCGATGTAATCACAAAAATCCGAATAAGGCTCTACAAGATGCAAATATCCACCCAATCCAATTCGGTCTATCGGCTCTCTGAGCAGAGCACGCCGGATATTAATCCAATACTTTTTGGCATCTAGTGTAGGATTCCCTCCCTCCATAAAGGTAGGCAGTCCACCTAAACCAACCGGAAATAGGTAGGGATGCAGCCGAATCTCGTGGGTATCTACTTTTACACCTGAACACATTCTTGCCTCGAACCCTGAGAACACACATTTAATCATCCCGTCGAAGCCAAATTCTTCAAATCGATCATTGTAAGGCTCCATGCCAACCCAACTGTCATCATAGAAGACATACGCCAGCTTGTCGTGCTTATGCACGATATCAATTAATTTCTTACTAAATTCGATGACAAAATCATTGATAAATGCCATCCAGTCCAGCTTGCGCTGCTGCGCCGGGATATGACTGACGCGATATTTTCCACCATTCACAAAATCCTCGGCCGTGAGCGAATACCCATATTTCCGAGCAAACAGATCAAGCGCTCTTGAGCTTACCGTAAAATCGTATGAACCCCAGTCTGAGAACAAATGGCGATTGCGCTCATTGCTGCCCCAAATCCAGGCGAAATTATAAAATAGGGATGTAAACCGGACAACTGTTGTTTCCTGATGCTTATGACACCAATCTTCGATCCAATGGAGCAAATAGTTCTGCGTTTCAACATAGATGGGATCAATCTGCATCAGATGCTCTTTTTCCCAGAGATTCGTGGTGTGGTTGTACATGGAGATCTCTTCCCAAATCCGGTAGACCATGAAGCTAACCGTATACTTATGCCAAGGCGAAATACCAGTAACGACTACATTTCCTGATTCCCGTTCATAATTCCACTGTTCTTTCGGAACCTCTTCACCAGTCGTTCGGTCAAAAACCTGCCAGTACTTAAATGCCTCTTTGGAGTCATTTACTCGGAATTGCTCAGCGAAAAAGTCCTCCATCAAATAGATGGATAAATAATCTTCGACCGCTACCTTCGGATTGGTAATTAAAAAGCTCTGCTGTAGCTTATCAGGGTTCTGAGATGACCATTCGTTATGATCTCTGATGATACAGATTGTAGAATAAATGCCGTATCCTGCGTTGATAATCTCATCGGACAACTGTGTGCCGTCACTGTCACGGATGACATCGGCACCCCACCGTTCAGCTAACGCTAAGGTCAGTGCCTCATAACCGGATTCGCCCGGTAGTGTAAAGGCCCCCGTTGTATTTGTGGACAACTTGGATCCCTCCTAATTAAGCATATCGGACAGAAAAGAGAGTGCTAAGCCTTGCCCCCAGCCTTGAATCCAGTCTTTTGGAATATTGCGATAGCCTTCCCGGTCCTTCATAACCGCTGTTCCGCCGGATACTCCCAGTACACGTCCATCCTCGCTGATATTACTTAGAACACCCTTCAGGGCCATTTGCACATATTTGGTATGCAGCGGATTGCCGTTATTGATCATTGCAGCCGCTATCCCGCAAGAGGCAGATACTTCTTCATAAGACTCTTCGTCATCAAGCACTGTCCGCCACAGGCCATTCTCCGTTTGCACAAGCTTGAGTGCGGCCAGTTGATCGCGAAGCGAGCACTCCACATCCATACATTGCGGAAACAAATACCAGTCTTTCAAAAGCTTTTTGACTTGCGACATGGTATATGCGCCCCAAGCATTTGCTCTGCCCCAATATAGTCCGGACATATGATCCAGCTTCACATTATTGTAGCCATGGTACCAGAGGCCACTGCTAGGGTCTTGCAGGTATTTGATATGCCAGTAATATTGATTCAGGGCATCCTGGATCATTTCCTGATCGTTTAATTTACTTCCTACACGTAGCAGAAAAAATGCCGCCATAAACAAGGTATCTGCCCATGCCTGTTCTGGAAAATCATTCGAGACGGATACGGTATGCTGAAGAACATGATCACCGAATCTAAGGGCATGGTGCTGAAGATAATCCACCTTACTCATCACAATATCCCAATATTTCTGGTTGCCTGTTTCTTCATACAAGGTGATCAGCATATGACCCATGGCACAAGTGTTTACCGTCCAGTCCGGCAGGCCCAGCTCGATGTATTCATCTGCCCACTGGATAAGCATATCCAAATACTCTTTATTTCCGGTGGTCTGATAGGCTCTGGTTACCCCATAATAAGCCACACCACAAGGCCAGTCCCATGTTAAATCCATCGTCATTGTTTTTCTAACGACTTTGTCGATAACGCTTAGAATCTCTTCTCTGTCATAAGTTAATTGAAGCATCTTGATTCTCCTCTCTTTCGCACAAGCCCCCATTGGCGCTTGAGAGCTGTCCGTCCTATTGTAAACGCTTTACTAATTCTATTGTAAGGAGTAAAATGGTCTGATTCTAAGCATATTCATAACTAAACTGTGCAATTTCAACCATTAACTAGTGGTTCTTATATTTCGGTTTTTGCCGTGACTACAGAGAATGTTTGGACTTCCGGCCGCTGTTGTCGTAAGAATTTCTTGATTTTATACCGCTCTTCGCGGTGGAAATCTGCAGACTGCTTATGCTTCCGAAGTGAGCTTTCCTATGGAAAGCTTTCAGGCGGACGCTACCGCTCCTACAGTTCCAAACTTCTCCTCCGCCACTTTTTTCCCAAATTGTATAATATCAAGTTCTCTTTATATAGTTGAATTTGGTATAACGTTAACCTATAATCTACTCAACCTACGTAATAAGAATGGGAGTATTGAGAATATGCCCAGAAAAAAGAAGCCCGTCATTGAATACCGCCACTACAGCTTGCCGATAAACTTCCCTATTCTACTGTTAAGCGGTGAACGTTGGAAGATTTCCGATATTAAAAGTGAACATCTCCATTTTCATAACCATTTAGAGATTGGCATCTGTCATTCGGATAGCGGGATCATGGAGATCAAGGGAGAAGCTGTGCCTTTTAAAGCCGGAGATGTGACCTTCATCCCTAGGTATCTGCCTCATACAACGTATAGTTCGCCAAATGAAGCCAGTCTTTGGTCTTATCTCTTTTTTTCGCCAGAAGAGCTTTTTCAACATTCTTTTAAAAGCAGTGCCTACAGTAACTTTGAACCCAATTTGTGGGCGATTAAGGGAATGAACTGTATTGTGAACAAGGAGGAACATCCCAAGGTTTATACCCTTGCGACATCGGTCGTAGAGGAATTGAAGCACAAAAATCCTTACTATCAGGAAAGCTCCTACGGCTTATTGTTATCTCTTTATATAGAACTGCTTAGAATCCATTCCCGGAATGAACTCGTGGCCGAGCAAGAAACAGAACATAATCTAAAAGGTGATTTTGTCATCGCTCCGGTTCTGGAATACATCACCAAAAACTATATGACACCTATGTCCATCAATGATCTGGCTGATCTATGCCATCTAAGCATCACTCATTTTCGCAGAAAATTCCATGAGATCATGGGGACCGCACCTCTAGATTTTCTAAACAGCACCCGCATTGAAGAGGCCTGTAAGCAGTTGAAAAGCACGGATGCTTCCATCCTCTCCATCTCTGAACAAGTCGGTTTTCAGTCCATCTCCAGCTTCAACCGATGTTTCTCCAAGCTAATGGGCGAATCGCCCAAGCAATGGCGCAAAGGCGCACATACCGAAGCGCAATCCGCAAAGGCATCTATATTGGAGTTTACGGGGTGGGTATAGGGAAAGGGAGTTTGAATGCTTTAGCTTCATCTTCTCGCTCATGTTTAAAATTTGCTTTTTTCCAACTCGCTTGCAACTCTGATATTTTTCAACTTCTTGCAATTACTCTTATCCTCCAACAAGACGATCTCTTCTCCTCGTTCATGCTGATCTAATTAAACTTACCCGAAACTTCATTTTTACATATATTTTTTCGTGAGTCTAGTTCGTACTTCGAAGTAACCATCTTATTTTATTGTGTGTATTTTCTTTTTTAAAAACCTGCAAGATAATGATACCATGTGATCTTTCAATTCCCGTTGTACTGGTACAGTTATCCGCCTCTATTGAAAAAATGGTTCGACGATGTGCTCGCTTACGGATGGGCTTATGGATTAAACGGTGACATGCTTAACGGGAAAAAGTAGACGAAGTAATGGCACCCTTTAAAGCCAGTGCCAAACATGTTGGCGCTGAAGCGCTACCATATCATGCTTTCTTTGGAGCTTCATTTCAAGCCAGCGATAAAGAGATTAATACTAGTGCAAAAGAATATATCCACTATATCTTTAAGTACCAACGGCAACTCCATTCAATGTATAGCTGATATAAATACAAAATGGGCTATCCCTAGTCTTAATCAAAGACTTTCAGGATAGCCCGTTGTTAAAAGAGTCTAAAGCGTTTCTGTAGTGAGTGTGAACCCTTCGATCACGGCATCTTCGTCGACCTCAATCAAGATGCAGCGTCTCCCATGATAATTCACTTGCTTCACATACTTTAAATCCTGCGGGCTGACCGAAATCGTAGCTACCTTTGTTTCGATCTTAATCGATTTGGTAGTAAATTTCGGCATCACACTGCTCGCCTTCATCTCATAATGCTTATCGTCAACAATCGTTTCAAACGCCCGCTCTACTTTTTCCATCGTCACATCTTCTACACCACTTACCTTTAGCACGCGTTCCACATCTCTATAATCAAGCTTCGGAGGTTCCTCCTTATCATCGTTGGTTTCGATGACTTGGTTAATTTCCTCGTACAGCTGAGCTATGGTGGTCGCGTCAAGTTGTTCCCCCGCCACTTCCTTCACGATGTCTTCGAAGATAGCTCTCTCTTCCAGTGCCGTCACGGATCTTTCGGCATTTAAGACATCCCCAATGAAATGCGGATCTGGAAAGTTCGATTTTCCGGTACAATATAGAATGCGGTTCACATCGGAATAATTATCCGTCACACTCGGGTAAAAGAAACCCTGCTCCGGTGTACTTAACTTAACAATCGGATCTACAATGACATTGTACTTGAATTCCCGCTCCACATAATCAAATAAGAGCGCCTTCCGTTGCTTCTCCGTGGAATTCACGCTGCATAGAATAAACGGATGCGCGAATAGTTCGTTTTTCTCACTTTCCTCGGCTTCATCGTTTCTATCTTTAGTTGGGCGGTAATACTGTCCGCGAACGAAAGTGATCACCGTATCGCGTTCATAATGAGTATCCGCCATCATTCTGTCCACCAACAGCAGCATCAGGTCCTGCCATTCATCTGGATCCCCTGTCACCAAAGCTTGGTGAAGCATGACCTGGGCTGGCTCCTCCACTTCCGCCTGAAACTTCAACTCGAACAATTTCTGATCCAGTTCACCGGTCAAGAGTTTTTTGAAATTACCCATATACAGCTCCTGCTTCTCTCTGTCCACCATTCCAAACGGCAGGCGCTCCCAATGATAGATCTCGTTGCTTTCCTTCATAATATACACATTGAGAATATCGTAAATATTCATTAAATCGTGATCGAGCTTAAATTGCTTGCGAATATGCGCGACTTCTTTCTTCATCATGATTCGTTAGACAACTCCTAGGAAGATAAATTGGTCTCTTCAGTATAAAGGATAAAAAAAACCTTCGCTATATTAGTTGAACTTAAGAAGTTTCTATTAAGGGAAGTGCGTGACTAATCAATTTATCGCGTGCTCTAATGCATAGTCTTCAAGCTGAATATCCACCTGCTGATTCAGGGCTAGCTTGGCTAGCTGCTCACCAAGAAAAGGTCCCATCGTTAATCCGGATGCCCCTAGTCCATTAGCAACAATTAGTTTATTCCAGCCTTGAACCCTGCCAAGCACGGGAAGAAAATCTGCAGTAAAAGGACGGAACCCTACTCTGATCTCCTTTAGGCTACAATCTGCAAGACCGGAAGCGGTTTGAAGACCTTTATTTAGGATTTCTTGCATTCCACCTGCGGTTACAGAGGTATCATAACCTGCGACATCATTTTCGTGAGTAGCCCCTACCACGATATTTTGATCCGCAAACGCAAGGATATATTGATCTGTAGGCGGCATTACCACAGGCCATTGCTCTGTACCCGCTTGTTGAGCAAGCTTCAAGTGCATAATTTGAGCCTTTTGATAACGCACCTGGAGCATAATCCCCAGCGGATGAAGCAAAGCATTGGACCAGGCCCCAGCGCACACTATCACTTCATCCGCAGTGAAGGTCTGATCGCCTACACTAACTCCTTTGATCTCATGATCATCATGCACTAAGATAGCATCTCCCTCGATCATCTGTGCACCGTTACGCTGCGCCGCTCTTAGCAAAGCATCACGCAATTCACGTCCATCCACTCTTGCTGCACCCGATACATGAAGCGCATGATAACCTTCCGACAATAAGGGAAACTTCTCTTGTGCTTCAATATCCGTCAGCATCGTGAGTTCCCCTATTTCAGGGGCATCCTCTCTGCGCAGCTCCGCTCTTTCTTTCATCGCGAGTAATTTTTTCAAATCCTCATGAATACATATCGCTCCTACTTTTGCGTATCCGGTCTCGGCTTCTCCAGCCGCTTGAAGCTCCTGAATAAATGCTGGATAGAAGCTTGCTCCAGCTTTAGCAAGACGATACCATGCTTTGTTTCTGCGTTGAGACAACCATGGACAAATAATCCCTGCGGCTGCATCCGTTGCTTGTCCAACATCTTTACGATCTATAATGATGACCTCAGCACCTAACTTAATTAGCTGATAAGCTGCTGAAGCCCCTAATATCCCTGCACCAATTACAATAACCTTGTTCATGTCCGAAGTCCCTTCAGTTATTCATTTTTTTAATCACTCACTACTTCCCCATTGTATCTTAAATTTGACATTATTAATGAATTATCGTACTATAAATTTCACTCAGTTAAAAGTACTTTAATTGAAGTACTAAAATAAAAGTGTTATTCAGTAGAAAGAAGGTATACAGTTGAAGTTTTCACAGTTTTTGAAGTCCAAAGGGGCCATTGGTTCTATTTTTATGGGTGTGTTCTATGCCATTGCGATGCTTGGTATTTTCTTACCAGGGTATACAGCACTTCCAGGGAACATGGATGATTTAAAAATCGCTATCATCAATGAGGATGCAGGTCAATATGGAGCTCAGATTTCGAGTCAGTTTTCGGAGAGCTTACCATTCAAAACGATAAAAACTGATGTATCGAATAAAGAGGCAATGGATGAATTAGAGCATAATAAGTTAGCTCTAGTTGTCCATATTCCAGAAGAATTTTCCGCCAACGTTCAAAGCGGTAAGGTATCCGCAAGTATTGATTTCACAGTCAACGAAGCTTCTGCTACCATGGTATCTTCAGCTATGTCTTCCGTTGTAGGAGAAATTAACAAACAATTAAGCGAGAACTTCTCAGAGCAAACCGCAAAAGGTGTGTTAATGAACTTTAACGTACCAGAAGAACAAGCAACCGCAATGGCTACACAAATTGAAAAAAGTTATGTCGGGAATTATGTTGTCATCAATGATGTTCCGGACGGCATGCACAACAACATGCTGCCTATGTTCTTAACTATGGCTGGTTATGTTGGGGCTATGATTGCCTCCATGCAATTAGTTGCTTCTTTTAAAGCGAACCGCGGGAAAGCAAGCAAGACGAAGCTGTTTATTTTCGTTCAATTCACAGCTTTATTAATCGCTGTATTATCAACAGTCGCTGCTTTAGCCATTGCCTTCTCTATTGCTGATGTAGACCTATCCTTACTGTTACCCGTTGCTGCTCAGCAAATTCTAATGTATATGGCTGCATTTAACGTGTGTGCAATTATGGTCTTCCTCGTTGGCGAAGGCGGTATGATCTTTAATATTCCAATCCTGCTCATGCAAACCATCGCCAATGGCGCTACCATGCCTCGTGATATGATGTATACACCATACGATTGGTTCGGCCGCATCACACCGATGTATTATTCTGTACAAGCTTATTTGGCACAAATGTTTGGTTCAATTAGTCCAGCACCCTTCTTATGGGGATTAGCGGGCGTATTTGCCGGGGCTATGTTGATTAACATTGTAATCGTCCGGTTTGTTCATAAACCTGTCCCTGTGACTAAAGAAGCTATACGGCCCGTTGAAGTTCAAAATACAGCTGAAATAACCGCTTAGGTTTGGTAAGATAGAGTTTAGCCAACAATTAGGAGTGGGTTCTGTGATGTCAATTCAAATTTATATCTTAAGTAAGTTAATGGATGAAAATAATTATCCTTATAAATTAAAAAAAGAACTCTCCACCCCTATTCCTTTTGATAAATTGCTAAACCTATCTGAAAGCAAACTATATTATCATTTTGAATCCCTTTCGAAACAGGGCTTAGTTGAACAGGTAGAGATTATCAAAGAAGAACATCGCCCAGACAAGCAGGTGTTTTCCATTACTGATAAAGGGCGCAAGCAGCTCCCGCTTAAAATTTATAAGGTAATAGAAAATGCAGAATCTATTTCAGAGATGATTGTCGCTCTTGTGAATCTTCGTTTTGTAGACACTGATAAAGTGATCCCAATTATAGAGAAGAAGATAGAACAGTCACTGATAAAAAAAGATCAATTAAATCAAATTTACCATCAAATAGAGGTAGATAGCTCCACCCGTGAAATCGTAGATTTCATGGAAAGCTACTACGATTCTCAACTAGAGCAATCTATTCACTGGTGGAAAGATCTTTTAGAAAAACTGAAAACGAAAACGATATAAAAAAGAATGCCTTGGATTATAGCATAATCAAGGCATTCCTTTTTTATTTCCAGCATCAATCACAATAGCTTTTTTTTAGTTATTCACTTTTAATTAATAAATATAAGAAGTAAGGAGCGCCGATTAAAGCCACGATCACTCCTGCTGGTATTTCCGTATTGGCTACGACCATTTTACCAAGCGCATCTGCAATAACCACTAATCCGCCTCCGATTAATAAGCATGCGGGTATCATTATTTTATGGCCACGAAAGAGTCGTCTAACTAAATGTGGAACTACCAGTCCTACAAATCCAATACTACCACTCACAGCAACCGCTGGTGCTGCCAATAAGACACTACACACTAGAAACAAAACACGATATTTATTTAAAGTCACCCCTAAGCTGATGACTACGGGATCGTTAAGCCTTAACACATCCAATATAAGATGTTTCCGAATTAATAAAGGCACAATAATAAGTAACCAAGGTAGCATAGCATACACATGATTCCAATTACTATTCCCAATGTTTCCTGCCAGCCACACCTTGATCATTTGATATTGTGAAGGATCTAGTACGAAGGTTAACACAATCATAAAGGCACTAATCGCAGCCGCAATAGCAATGCCTGTATAAATTAATCGTATGGGAATAATACCCTGATTGCGATCATATGACAGCATAAATAATAGGGCCACAACGATAAATCCGCCCATTAGCGCATACAATGGCTGAACATAAGTATGTAGACCGGTAGAGCTATTTTGTAAAAGTAAAAATAACATCATGGATAATCCAGCACCAGCATTTATCCCTAGTATACCTGGGTCTGCTAATGCATTTCGACTTATAGCTTGGAGCAGCATTCCTGCTATTGCTAACGCGCCACCCACTAGAAAACCCAAGATCATTCGAGGAATACGAAACTGAAAAAGTACAAGCTCCTGCCTCGTTGTTCCATTGCCTAATAGGGTTTGCCATAACTCTTGTAAGCTTAAGCTGCTTTGACCGGTAGATACACTATAGATAAAACCTAGCAGTAAAAGTATGGCTATGATTATAAATTTCCAGCTTAGCTTCACTATAGCTCCCGCCTTTCTTTACGAGCCAAAAATAGAAAGAACGGGACACCGATAACGGCAATTACAGCGCCAACAGGAATTTCATAAGGGGCATTTACAATCCGTGCCACTAAATCAGCAAGTACAACAAGGATTGCCCCTAGAACGGCGGATAGAGGAATAATATAGCGATAATCGACACCAACGAAGTAACGAACCAAATGAGGAGCCATTAACCCAACAAAGCTTACAGATCCAGCTAAGGCACATGAAATCCCTGCTAACATAAAGGCTGATAAAAGCGCTAGATTCTTGATAAGTTTAATATTAACGCCTAAACCTTCCGCTGTCTCATCCCCTACAGATAGTATTGTAATCGACTTCGAAATCACGATAGCAAGAAGTAGAGCAAGAAGCATCCAAGGCAGCATCTGCTGCAAATGAGCCATACTAATGCCACTTAAACCGCCTCCATACCAAAAAGCCACCTGCTGTGCCACTGAGAAAAAGATACTTATTCCTTCACTTAAAGCAGTGAGCATAGCAGATATGGCAGCACCCGCTAATACAAGTCGAATAGGCGTCAACCCTCGTTTACTTAATAGGCCCACACTAAATACTAAACCCGCTCCCAATCCCGCACCTATGATACAGAGCCAAAGTGTGCCTGTAAATGTAAGGGTAGGCAGGAATACCATTGCAATAACTAACGTGACACCTGCCCCAGCATTTAATCCAAGAATACCTGAATCCGCTAAAGGGTTCCGGCTAACCCCTTGAATAATTGCTCCACTTACGGCAAATCCAGCACCTGTAGCCATAGCGGCAAGTACCCGGGGTAAACGAATGGACTGGATCACCTGATGCGTAGAAGCTGTATCATCAAAAGCAAAAATCGATAGGAATACATCTGCAAAGGGTATTTTTTTCGCTCCTAGTGCCATAGCAAGTACTAATACGCCTATTAATAGAACTAGCATGAAGATCAGCAACACAAAAAAGGAAAGCTTTTTTTCTACTGGTAGTGATGTTTTCTGAACATTCGAGTTCAAAGACAATGTTTCCATCCCTTTCCCTTCCCTTTACAAAAAGAGCCAGCCAAGGGGCTAGCTCAGATGCAAACGAATATGATTGTCTAACGCAAGTCAGAGGATGTTGTAAGCATAAATTTAACGGCTCGACTAATCGCAGCAGAGATTACACTTACATGCTCCTCTTGCTCAAGCAATGCCCAGCTTACTTCGAAGCTTGGAATGTGTAACGACATCATGCTGTTACATAAATCCAAGCTATCCTTGACCATATAATCAAGCTCATCTCCACCGACTATCATTAGCGTTTTAGGTAGTTGATTTAACGTATTGCTGTGCAACTCAGCTTTAAATTTCTCATACTCATGTAACAGTCCGTAATCATTCCACCAGATGGAAGCACTGCTTGCAATATAATGTGAAAACAAGGTGGATTGTGTAAACAAAGCATGCAGAACGAATAATCCGCCAAAGGAATGACCAAACAACGCTTGCTTGTGCTTATGGATATCGAACCGCTGGGCAATGGCTGGCATTAACTCTTGTTCAAAAAAAGCAAGCAGCTCATCTGCCCCGCCAAACTCTGGCCAAGGCTCCCCGTTCGGACGCTTCGGTAAATTCGCAAGCTCAGCTGGCATCGTTAAATCATAGGTTCGCCGCACCGTATCAAAGGCCTCACCACCAGGATAACCAATGCCTACAACAATCGCGGGTGGATAGCCTTTAGGCTTACGCGTCAGCAACCGAGTGATTTCAGCAGCGGTCTCAAATAGTCCATTACCATCTAGCACATAAATAACACCATAGCCATCCTGCGCAGGTTCATCCAAAGGTAGTGCAATAAAAATCTCATAGTCCAGATTATTAGCTTCACTCGTAATCAGCATCGTTTCATAGTTGGGTTTTACGTACGGTTTGATGATCATGGCTTCAGGAACGCCACGATATCGTCCATCGTCTTTTGATAAGCAATTAATCCGCTGGATCTCCAGTGATCACCATCCACCTCGAACACTTTACCCGCTTGAACTGCAGGCAGCACCTTCCATAAGGGACTAGCTTTAATGTCTGCCATGAAGGCATCTCCAAGACCATCATTATCATTAATGAAGATATAATCAGCATCTAAATCAGACAGCATTTCCAGCGAAATATCAGCAGACATTTCACCTTCTACAAGAGAACTTTGAGCAAATCCCAGCTCACTCAGCACATAACCCCCGTAATGGAAGTTACCCACCAGAAAGATTGCCCGGGCATTCGCATTAATATAAATCGCTTTTTTACCGGCAGAAACGCTAGCTAACTGTGCTTTAGTCTCTTCTAACTTTTTATTATAAGCAGCAATAGCTTCTGTAGCCTTATCTTCTAATCCTAGCAATTTGGCAATCGTTTCTGTGGCTTCCACTACGTTACCAAGCGCATTCTTAAACACGTAAGTTGGAGCAATTTGCGAATAGTTTTCATAGACACCATTTTGCGCATAAAAGGCCGTTGGGAATATAATTAATTCCGGCTCCAAATCCACTACAGATTCTGGAGAGGGAATACCATTAGCGAAGCTGATTTCTTCTACACCACTTAACGTATCCTGTAGATATTGCTGCGGTCTTTCGCCTGTGGACCATTGTGCTACTGGGGTTACGCCAAGCGTAACTAGGTAATCCTCTAAGCCAGGTGCATACACCTTCTGTACCGTTCCGGGAATGTTTACTGTATTGCCTACTTGGTCAGTCACCACAAATGCTTCTCTAGCTGCGACTTCCGTTTCTTGTACAGCCGGTGCATCCGTTGCAGTTGCGCTCGCTTCACTAGTTGTTGCTGGAGTATCTGTTGCTTGTGAATTAGCCGCATTATTACTGCCACAAGCTGTTAATAGAATGGATAATAATCCAAACATTACAACATAACTTATTATTTTTGTCTTAAACCCCTTCATGATTGACCTTCCCTCTTTCCTATGTTCTCAATAATAATCATTCTCAGTATTGAGTTTATAAGAGATAGGATCGGTTGACCATGTAACATCTTATGATTCCACATGTACATTTTCAAGGTATCATCATCACTGCGACTTCCTCTAGCATTCGCTTTAAAGCGACAGGGGAATATTCAAACCAAGGATCGGAATGAATAACATAGATTTGTTGCCGCTCTATAGCCTCTAACTGCTTGAATCCTGAATCTCTCTGCAAATGATGCCATGTTGCTCGTGACTCATCATCAGGGCATATAATCGTAAACAGCTTATCTACCTTCAAAGTACCCAGCTCTTCAAAAGAAATCTCGGCATTATATACACCAGGCTGCTCATAACTTGATACCGCTCCCAAATCCTGAAATAAAAGATGCTGTATACCTGTATTGCAATAAGCAAAGATTTGCTGCTGATAGATACGTATAACTAGCACTTTAGGTGGTGTAGAGGTCCAGCCTAAGCCGTGACGAACGTCTTCCAATCTTGATCTATATTGTGTGATCCATTGCTTCGCTTCTTCTTGTTTATTTAATCGGGCAGCAAGCTCAGTTAATGCTATTAAGCAATCTTGTTTATCATCCAGCCAATAGATGGGGAAATGATCCTCTATCTGTTTTACCAGCTCTGACGATAAATCTTTTGGAGAAATAAGAAGATCGAGTGGCAAATGCAATAGCTCATTTGGGCTGCAATAATTTTTATTTTGGGTCAAGGTTACCTTATGTTCGATGTCTTGCGACCACAAATTATAGTAGTAAGGTGTCCATTTGGCGCTTAGGGGCGCCGCAAACGGAATGATTCCCGCCGCATGTAGATACCCCATCATATTCCCAGTTACAACGCCGATATTAGATTTTTGCTGACTAGAATACATCGTTGGGGATATCCCTTCAACCTTTTTGAACACTCGACTAAAATAAAACTCATCACTATATCCAAGAGCCTCTGCTATAAACTTCAAGCGAACGTCATCTTGCTGCAATAATTGTTTAGCCTTTTGAATCCGTAGCTGCGTAACAAACTCCATTGGACTTTGTATGTATTCCTGTTTGAAGGCCGAGGAAAAATAACTGGAGCTAAGGCCAGTAAGATCAGCTAAATGGGATAAAGACAAAGGCTTCGTGAAATTCTCTTCTATGTATTTTTTAATCTTGCTTAAATCTGTTTTTTGAGATTGCCTTTGCATGCTGTCACCTCTTTACTGCTTGGATGAATTGACTGAATCGGATGATTGATAATTATTCTCAATTATACTTTTGAATTGGGAGGGTGGCAATGGTTGGGAGTGTATAGCCTCGTAAAAAAAGACGCTCAGGGAAATCCCCTCGCGCCTTCTTTAAGTGTATCTATGGACATCTCTACCCTTAGTAGACCATCTTATTTTGAATCTACAACAGGAGCTGGAGCTGGAGCCGCAACTACCCCTTCATTCTTCTGCAAATTCTCCTTCACTTGATCAGCCCCTAAGGACTTCACAGGAGCACCGATGCTGAAACTGTCGATGATCTTCCCAAGTGTGGCTTGGTCAAAGTCTTCTTGAGCATACAGTTCAACAGTAAAGCCCTCTTGTTCCCAAATCACAATTCCATTAGCAAAATAGACCTTAGTTCCGTTGATTACTTCTGTTTTCACTTCTTCCGTAGTGCTGATCCCATTGTCGCCGCCCTTGGAGATTAGAAAATTAACAGCTTTATCCCCGGAGTTATACTGCACTTCAGCCATGCTGGTTCCCTGAAGAACAACATTCACAAACGCATAGTCTGCCATCCAGGTTGGTGCCGGGAAGTTCATGCCAAGCTCCGCACGTGCTTCATCCAGGCTCAACTTAGCTGCAACTGGCAATTCAATGGCAACATTCTCCCCGCCATTCCCCTCTTCAGATGAAGTCATTGACTGTCCAGCTTGGGGAATTTCCTTATCATATTGCGTGATTTCGAGATTTCCCACTTCAAACTTTGCCATGATCGACTGGAACATATCCTGTGCATAGGAGGTTGCAGAGAATGCTCCACCCACACAAATTACTGCACTGCCAATCACTATTGCATTTCTCCAGCTACTTTTTTTCATCGTTATCCCGTCCTTTTTCTCTGATTTGGGTTCAAGAGCTCCATGGTCCAGCTTGTATATCAAGCGGTTATAAATTCTTTCTTTGGCGGCGGTGTTATCCTGTTCGACATTCTCAAGCAGCTCTATAGTCTTGCTGAATTCGTTGAGATCATTTTTCTTATTCATGGTTGAATCCTCCTGCTTTTAAGGAAATATGCAGTTTTTTCAGACTTCTATGCAAAACGACGCCAATATTAGACTCACTGACACCCATGATCTGTGCGACTTCGGAATTTTTCAGTCCAGCCCCATATTTCATGGCAATGATATTACGTTCCTTCTCACGCAGCTTGGAGAGCGCCTTGAACAGTGCTTGATTATTATCCTCACGAATCGCCAGTTCCTCCGGAGACGGCTTGGGAAATATGAGCTCCAGCAAAGAATCTAGTGAGGTGTAGCTTCTTTTCTTCTGCCCCCGGAAGTAATCCGTCACAGCGTTCCTTACAATGGCAAACAGCCAAACCTCAAAATTCGATTTTTCTTCTGAAAAGCTATAATACTTACACATCACCGTCTCAAACACCTGACTGCAAATGTCCTCCGACACGTGGTGGTTATTAATACGATAGCTAATATATTTGTAAACACGTTTGTAATACGTATCATACATCCGAGTAAATTCCTCTTTTGACATGATGGCATCGCGTGATCTTTCTAAATTCTTATAACGGTCCACAGTACCCTGGATAACCTCCATCTCCACCCTCCTTCCACCTCCCCTTCATCAATAGCTAAACAAATTGCGCAATTTGTTGTGAAGAAACTTACATAAGTTAATACGTTGAAAAGCCCAAACCATTAACAAATGTTTTGATGATTGTGGGAGGGTGGGGAAAAAGGGTGAAGGATCACAATTTGCGAAAGCGGCGATACTTGAGTTGCGGGGTGGATATTTGTGTGGGAGAGAAGGGGAGAAGCTCAGCGCTATAATTCAATGATTTCATAGTTATGTACTTCAAGACTTTCAGAATCTATACAAAACACTTGTACATCCAGTGCATCTATAAGCTTTTCCATGTGATCTCTTTCTATATAACTGTTATCATAACATGTTCATTCCAAGTACCGTCTATTAACAGGATGTTTTGTATTTGCCCAATGGTATAACTCAATACTTCTCCCAAATCGCTCCTCCTGAAGCTGTCGATTTCATTTATAAGCGGATCACAACGCGGCCATTCCTTTTCAAAACAGCTCATTATAACTATACCAAAACACGGCTAGCAATGTTCTGGACTGCTGATATACCAACCTCTCTCGCGGAATTCATTCCAAAGATTCAGATTAAAAGACGATCAGTGATCTGCACTTTACAGAAACCGATCAATCTCATATTTTACGGTCCTCCTTCTCTAAATTCATACAAAAAAACCGAGAAAGGCACTTTATTTAAAAGTGTCTATTTCTCGGTTACCGTTTATTCATCCGTTACGTTAACTAGCTAGATTGCTCTTCCATCGCTCTAATCGATTCATCCACCTTTACCATCATGGAACATTCGACTCTTTTGCGGAAGATGTCACAGCTGAAGTCATAGGTTCCCACCAGGGAACCCGTCGCGTGCAGCGCGTTGGCAGGACAACCACCGCTGCAGTAGAGTTTCGCCCAGCAGTCTTTGCATTCCGGCTTCGAGTAGCAGTTGCTCTCTTTAAATTGACATTGCAGCTCAGGTTTTGTGATTCCATCCCAGACGTTTCCCATGCTGTATTCTTCATCCCCGACGAACTGGTGGCAAGGAAAAAGCTCTCCCCAGGGGGTGACCGCAAGATATTCGGTTCCTGAACCACAGCCAGTAATTCTCTTCTGGATGCAAGGCCCTTCTGAGAGGTCAAGCATGTAGTGATAAAAGGTAAACCCCTTGCCTTGTTCACCGCGACCGATCATTTCCTTGGCGAGAATTTCGTACTGGTTGTATATCTCCGGGAGGTCCTCCTCGGTAAGTGCATAGGGTTCTCTTGGATCACAAATGACCGGTTCCATCGAGAGCTTGTCAAATCCAAGGTCGGCGATATGAAAAATATCATTGGTGAAATCGACATTATTTCGAGTGTAGGTTCCTCGTACATAGTACTCTTGGTCTCCGCGCTTACGAACGAACTCTTGGAACTTCGGAAGAATGTGATCGTAGCTGCCTTTTCCGTTAACCGTCTTACGAAGCCGGTCATGAACCTCTTTTCTACCATCCAGGCTTAATACGACATTGTACATTTCCTGATTTAAAAACTCGGTGACTTCATCATTTAGCAGCATCCCATTCGTCGTGAAGGTGAAGCGGAACTTCTTTTTGAATTCTTGTTCTTTGCTTCTTGCATAAGCTACGATCTGTTTAACTACTTTCCAGGCCAAAAGCGGTTCCCCACCGAAAAAGTCGATGTCCAGGTTGCGA
Source organism: Paenibacillus sp. PastF-3 (assembly GCF_029893135.1). Taxonomy (NCBI): domain Bacteria; kingdom Bacillati; phylum Bacillota; class Bacilli; order Caryophanales; family Paenibacillaceae; genus Paenibacillus; species Paenibacillus sp. PastF-3. Next base: position 69,146 of record NZ_JARXWM010000027.1, read on the forward strand.
TGATGACCCGAATTTTCAAGCAGGTAATCGATAGCTTTTTGTCCAACCTCATAGCTCATGATTGCTCTATCTCCGTTGTATTTCCCTTGGCTGGCGAAGCAATAGTCGCAGGATAGATTACAGGTATGTGCTACATTGAGGCAGAGCGCTTTGACATACGTTTTTCGTTTTTTTAAATCGAGCGAGAGGTTCTCGAACTCATCTTTTGTAAAGAGCTGACCATCATTTATAAGCTCCTCGATATCCGCGATGGTTTCTCGAATATCGCTCTCGGAAATGCTGGAATCCTGTTTATATCTTTCCAACATCGTTGTCACAATTTTTTCGACAGAAGTTTCCTCATAAAGCGCTATAATTTCATATGCTAGGTCATCCACAACATGTACCGATCCACTGTAAGTGTCGAGAACGATATTGTATCCGTTTAGTTTATATTGATGAATCATACTTGCTAATCAGGCTCCTTTTGCACACAAGTAGAAACGGCTTTACCATCCTGTAGAAGTAGCGTCCATTTCTTAAAAATAGCCGCCCATCAGCAGAGCAATGGGCGGTAAAATTCCGAATCCTATCTGTTCATTGCATTTTCACACTTCTGGTTTGCAACGCCGCAGGAAGTTTTACAAGCGGACTGGCAAGATGTCTGGCATGCGCCGCATCCGCCGTGTTTTGCGGTATCCATCAGTTTACGGGTGCTCAGTGTTACGATTCTTTTCACGATAAATAACTCCTTCTGTAATTTCTTGTGATCACTTTCACTTAATTTCCATGGAACATCGTAGCAACCTGACGTAAGTACGTCTATGATTCCCGTCACCTAGCAGAGCAGAGAGGGATTAAACATAAAAATCAACGCTCATTTTCGTGCAGTCTTTCATGCTTGTGATCGTAGGATGCCGTAGCAGGAACCAGAGTCAGAGCAATGCTAAAAAAGTGACCAAAGAAACAAAAAAGAGACGGCAATGATGCCATCTCTTTAACAACGATTTTTCCTCATACTTGTCCGTAAAGTCCAATAAATATAAGGATCTCATAACACTGTATCCTTTCTTACCAGTAGAGCGACACTCTCCGATTCCATATGCACCATATGCGAACATCCCTCTCATTATCATGGCTATTGTTATGGCGGGAAGAAGTTGCGTAGAATTAGGGATTTTTGTAGGAAGTGTTTCTTGAATATTCAATGAAGTTATTTATATTTATAATGTACTACGCCTTAGTTCATAAAAATATTGCACAATTGGATGCTTTAACTTCATCTTCTCGCTCATGTTCAACATCCGCTTTTTCCCAACTCGTCTGTCCACTAAAGCTAGAATATTCAATAAGATATCGTCGCTCTCTAAGCTCTCCTCTATGGAAATAGATAAATACTTAGTAGCTGTAACAATAAAATTTGATTTACTTAATGACGTCTGTGCTGACAAAAGCTCCTTTGCAACTTCTGATATTTTTCTGCTTCTTGCAATTACGATTAGCCGATCCTCCGGGATGATCCCCTTACTATCTTTTCTAACCGCTTCAATGTCTTCATGGTTAATAGGAATTTGGAGCTCTGAATCATTCTTAAGCTCCTGCTCCGTCTGATACCATCTAATGGAGCTAGTTCTATCATTCATATTGAGTACGTTCTTTTTATCTACCGAAATATAACAATTCCCTGATTTATCAGGTAAATAACGGTAACTGCTTGCGCGATATTCAACCCTGCCGTATAACGCAGGACAGAGAAAACTCTCCAGTTGTTGCTTCAATTTGCTCCAGGACATGGATCCTCCTATGTTTTATGTTATAAATACCTGCTCAGGCAGTCGTTCTATTATACAATACATAATACAATCCCACTAAAACCTGAATAATATATTGATATAAAAACAGAGGAACGACTTAAAATATTTGGTTTTTGTCCCCGCGGGAAGGGAAGTATATAGGTATTGTCAAGCGTTATCACGATAAGCACAAGGGAATGAATCACCCGGTCGAGATGTAAGTTAAAGGTGAAACGGTCGCTAGGATATGCAAGGTAACGAAAATTGGTCGTTCATCGCTGTACCTTCGTATTGCTGAATTGGGAATAAGCAGGGTAGAAAGTCGTCAAGCCTAACGGTTCGGCGGCTTTTTCCTTCGAACAACACTTTATCGCAACAATGCATTAATGTCCGATTGTACATCTATTCAGATTGAATGGACATGCCGAAAACCTAATAGCGGCGCGGGTTTGGATTGGTCATTACGAAAAACAGTATTTTCAAAATAGGACATATTCGCCATGTCTAGCGTATGTTTCACGACATGTTTTTTGCTAAAGCTTTCGTTTATCGATAATTCCTTATACTAACCAAAAGAAAAACCGCCATATAATGAAGTGACCCCTTAAAGTTAGACAGGTTATATAATTAGGCAACTTGTTGGGCCTGAGTTCGGTACTGAACCGGACTCAGGCCTTTTAGTTTT
>NZ_JARXWM010000028.1:0-65133 GCF_029893135.1 Paenibacillus sp. PastF-3
CATTTTGAAACATCTGACGAGAAAATTAATTCTCTAATTTTGGAATTCACTTTCGTGATTTCCTACTCACTCGTTGTTCAGTTTTCAAAGATCAATGTCTCTCATTTCGTCGTCGTTGTTTGTCAGCGGCGACCTTTATAATATATCACAGTGTTTCATTGTTTGGCAAGTCTTTTTTTTGAAAAAGTTTTTTTCAATTTTTCTTGCCTTCCGCTTCCCTTTTACACAAGCAAAAGGAGCGCGAGATATAATTTATCACGAGCACTCCTTTTTAGTCAAGCTATTTTATTAAAAAATCTTAAATTCATATAAGACTCTTGCATTTACCGCCTATCCTTAGTGTTTATACTGAGAAGAACGTCCACCCCACGCATACTTGGAAAGTTCTTTCTGAGGAGCAAAACGAGCATACATACGAAATACAGTCTTATATCTATTGGCGATGGCATGCCTGATATTTTGGTCCAAGCGCTGATCGCTCAAATCTAACAGCATCTCATCAAGTTCTTTCCGCAAAACATAATCCAGTTCCTTGCATTCTTTTTCGTTGAACAACATTCCCAACATATGCTTGGCCTCCTTCATGAAGTTGCAAGTAACACATTCACTAAAACCCAAAACCCCTTGTACATAATTAGTTAGTCCATCTCATGGAGAAAGCTGCCTTAAGATCCTACTACACTAGATTAACCGGAGTACTCTTTTTATAACCATAATTATTAAAAATTCCCTTTATGGTTTCTCCATGATTATATACTTCTGACCTTTAGGCAATCCTTGGATGAATGGTTTTAATGGTATGCTCCATTCCCGGAAGTTTTATGATAAAAGCGAAAAAGTAATTGTACTTTCAATGATGGCAGCTACAAATAACAGGATTACTGTCCAAATAGATGCTGTAAGTGTTTGACGCATGAATGAAGTCCAGTCTACACCTCTGTTCTCTTTTTTAGTGGATGAGCTAAATATACTTGAAAGTACTTTCCCACCGAACTGAAGTCCAAATGCACAAGCAATAATGATCGCTGGAATCTCTATAATCCCATGTGGCAGCAGTCCTTTTACTATTAGTTCGAACAAATCCTGTCCTTGCAGTGCTGATAAATGAATAAGATAGCCGATAACCGCTCCGTTAATAAATAAGAATATGGCTGGCAGTATACCGAACAACGCTCCTAAAAATATGATAAGAACACCCTTGATGCTGTTATTCAAAAATATAAATACAAAGAAGCTCCATTGCGGATTAGAAGAATCTCTAAGGCTGCCACTGATTTCACTGAGCCCCTCTAATTGCTGAACCAATAGCTTCTCCAGACTGCTAGTAGCTACCCACCCTACAACCGCTCCTACTGCGAAGAGCAGACAGGATAGCAATAAAGCCTTCCGGATTGTTTTTAGATCTTTAATAAACGTGAAGAACGACAACATAAATACCCTCCTGAAATAGTGATCTCTGTTTCTTAGGTCATAACCTTGCGGTACGAGCATACATTTAGAACAAACAAGCATTTCGCATGGGAGAGGAGCGCTGTCATTATGAATTCTTTTTATGTATTCAGCGGCAAAAAGATTAAACGATTCATCTATATCTTCGCCGCTGTGCTTCTTGCTGCTGGAGTTGTCTATGTCGAGAGGGGAAACATAACCGTTTTTTCTGAATCCGGACCTTCCGCGATCTACAGTGTACCCACAGAGAAGAAGCTGATTGCCCTGACCTTCGATATTAGCTGGGGGGAGAAAAGACCCGAACCAATTTTGAAGGTACTTGAAGACAAGAAAGTGGACAAAGCCACCTTCTTCCTGTCTTCACCATGGAGTAAAACTCACCCAGACATTGTAACTAACATCAAAAATGCAGGTTTTGAAATTGGAAGTCATGGTCATAAACACGTCAATTACAGCACACTAAGCAACGAAGAAATTCGTACACAGATCTCAACGGCTCACACCGTACTTACCGAATTAACCGGCACTGAACCCAATTTGATTCGTATGCCTAATGGTGATTTTGACAAAAGAGTCCTTCAGGTTGCCAGCGATCTCGGTTACAAGGTCATTCAATGGGATACAGACTCCCTGGACTGGAAGAACATCGGCGTAGACAATATCGTGAAGCGTGTAACGACAAAAGCGCATCCAGGTGATATTGTCCTTCTACATGCCAGTGATTCCTGTAAACAAACACATGAAGCACTTCCACTCATTATCGATGAGCTCCGCAGACAAGGTTATGAATTCGTTACCGTCTCTGAGCTGATCAGTCAAAGCAACGCCGAAGGTAAAGAAGTTCGCGACTCAGCTTCACTGAGTAATGCCGTTGAGGACGCAGCTGGGCTGTAAAAACACATTTCAATCTCTGGTGCCGTAATGGATGTTGATCTGACCAAAGGATTAATGACGTGGAGAGATGAGTTCCGATATGTCTGGTGTGGGGGTATTCAGCTTCGGATAGCTCAGATCCAGACTCTCCAGTGTCTTTACAACGATGGATAAGGTCAAATAGTTGCGGTACCATTGATGATTGGCGGGTATCCAGTACCAGGGTGCTTTATCTATGCTAGATTCCTTGAAAACATCTTCATATGCTTCTTGGTAATCATCCCAATACTCCCGCTCCTGGAGATCACTTGCATCGAATTTCCAATGTTTTTTGGGATCTTCAAGGCGTTCTTTAATCTTCTTTAGCTGCTTCTCTTTAGAAATATGCAGAAAAAGTTTGATAATTGTCGTCCCCTCTTCCACCAGCATTTCCTCGAACTGCCGTATGTAACGAAAGCGACGCTTCAAGTCATCCTTTTTTAACCCTCCGTGTACCCGCGGTACCAATACATCTTCATAATGCGAGCGGTTAAATGCAGAGATATATCCCTTAGGGGGTGTCTTCTGATGAACTCTCCATAGAAAATCATGAGCCTCTTCCTCTAGAGATGGTTTCTTAAAGCTGGTAACTATAAATCCTTGCGGATTAATGCCTGAAAAAATATGCTTAACTGTGCCATCCTTACCGCTGGAGTCCATTCCTTGCAGAATAACAAGCAGCGAATGCTTTTTCTGAGCAAACAAAATATCTTGGAGCTCTGCCAAACGTGCTTTAAGCTCTTCTGTTTTAGCTTCCACTTCTTTTTTGGATTTAAAAACACCTGTGTCATCGGGATCCAGCTTGTTAAGCCGGATTTCTTTTGTGTCTTTTATCATATAGCGCTTGATGTCCATATATTCCCCTCCTAAAAGTTTTGTGAGCGTTACTACACTTGTGTTACTTCGTACAAAACTCACTTCGGAAGCATCTACTAAGTTTTGTAAAGCATATGCATCATTGGAACGCTTCGTACAAAACTTACTTCGAAAGCACACGCTTAGTTTTGTGAGCGTTACTCCACTTATGTTACATCGTACAAAACTCACTTCGGAAGCATCTACTTAGTTTTGTGAGCGTATCGTTCTTTAAGATTAACCTCTACAATCAGATTTTAATCGTTAAGCTTCCGTTAGAGCAAAAAACCCCGTCTTCTGAAATCAGAGCACGGGGTTCATTGTTTAGTGCCTTTCCCATTCATTATCCGGCTGCCGGCTTCAGAATACGGTGTAGCATCAAAATTTGGAATGCATTACAAGCGATAAGCGGAACAACAATAAATACCGTCGCACTATCAACACCTATACGGAGTACGCCAATAACTTCCACAATTGAAATAGCTGTCATAAAAAAGAGGGTTGGAATCAAAGCTGAGACGTTTGTACTTTTTACTTTGAAATAAGACACTATAATAGCTGCTAGCAAAATAACGATTCCTAATATTAGATCAGACATAACATTTCTTTCCCCGCCAACGACGGTACGCAAAAAAATCAGTTCAAGCAATGCGAGTACAGAAAACACTAGTTGTATGTATTTCCAAACCTTTTGTGGAAAAACTCCGTTGCCCATATAATTCAAAATCAAATAGGCAAAAAAACCAAGTTGCGAATAAACGCTTACAAGCATACCGTAGCCAAGCAGAATCAGCGGGTATAAAAAGAAATCCCCGACACTTTTGAAATCAATCTTACCATTTACGAATTGTAGTGCCAAACCAGCGATTACAGCCCCACCCGCTCCAATAAGAAGGGTAGTCCAAAATAAATGAAACCATTTTTTTATACTCAGCCAATTCACCTCCTCTTGTCAGATTTATTTTACCAAGGATACCGACAAAACGCCATTACACCCACAACATAAATGTGCTCTAATGCGGCATAATACATCAAGAGAATCCTATAAAGGAGGGCAGCGCCAATGAAATGGAGATTTATCGGATCTGTGGGTTTGGCATTGAGCTTTGTTATGGCCTTAACGGCTTGCGGAAGTGAGCAGAGCAGTTCTTCTTCCGGACAAGGCAGTTATAAAGAAACGAAGACCATGGTTTTAGATATATTGAAAAGCGATGAGGGTAAAAAAGCAGTTGAGGAATCATTATCAAGCTCCAGCTCTGGCGGTACCAGTGGAATGAGCATGAAGATGATGCCACTTCAAACAACAGAGGAAATTAAGACCGCTGTAAAGGATACTCTCACTGCGCCGGAATATCAGAAGGAGATCGAGAAAATAATGAAGGATCCAAAGTTCGCAGGTGACTTTGCTAAAGCCATTCAATCGCAAAGTAAGGAACTACACCTGCAGCTAATAAAGGATCCAACTTATCAGAAATCAGTCGAAGAAATTATGAAATCTCCAGAAATGATGACCATGTTTCTAAATCTCACCAAAACACCGGATTACCGAAAACAATCCATGAAAACCATTCAGGAATCTATGCAAACCCCTTTATTCCGTATGGAGGTATTAAATTTACTTAAAAAAGTCGTACAAGAAGAACTTGAACCAAAAGAGAAAAAAGAAAAAGGCAGCGAAGGTGGCGACAAGCAGGACAGCAGTGGCGGCGGTGGCGGCGGTAGCGGCGATGATTCAAGCTCTTAAAAAAGAGGCCTTATCCCACTAACAACGTGTGGGATGGCCTCTTTTTCATGTACAAGAATTAGTGCTCATATTTTGAAATAAGTTTATCCGCAATTTCTGCAAATAATATGCCTGTTGGTGTCTCTTCTTTGTATACAGAAGGTGAAAAATCCGGTTCCGAAATATGGTTGTCCGGCGCACCTAACGGCACTTGTGCAAGCAGCTCCGTATGAAGCGTCTCGGCAAGCCTCGCTCCTCCACCTCTGCCAAAGATATAATCTTTCTTACCACAGTCAGTACACTCATAATAAGCCATATTCTCAATGACTCCAATAATCTCATGATCTGTCTGCAGAGCCATAGAGCCCGCTCTAGCCGCCACAAACGCTGCGGTAGCGTGTGGTGTTGTAACTATAATCTCTTTGCTGTGAGGCAGCATCTGATGCACGTCAAGTGCCACATCACCAGTACCTGGGGGCAGATCAAGCAGCATATAATCAAGTTCACCCCACCCGACATCATTAAAGAACTGGCGAAGCATTTTGCCAAGCATAGGTCCCCGCCAAATTACTGGACTATTCTCACGGATAAAGAAACCCATAGACATGACCTTCACTCCGAAACGTTCCACAGGAATAATCGTTCCTTCTTCAACAACAGGCCCCTCTTCGATACCCATCATATCAGGAATGCTAAAACCATAAATATCGGCATCGATAAGACCAACTTTTTTCCCTTTTCTCGCAAGGGCTACGGCTAAATTCACCGTTACAGTTGATTTACCAACCCCACCTTTACCGCTGGCCACGGCAATAAAGTTCACACCAGAGCTCTCGCTAATTAATTCATGGCCATCAAGGCCTGCAGCATGTCCCTTAAGTTTCCCAGGCTCATCAACTTCCTCAGTGCTTTCACCACGAAGTATAGCACGTTCATAATCGGTTGCATCACGAAGCCGGATATGTACATTAGAAGCCCCACCCGCTTCAAGCAATTCACGAACCTGTTGTTCTAGATCCATGCGACTTTGCTCTTCAGGATTCAGACATACGATAGATAAAGAAATACGATCTTCTTTAATCATAATGTCACGAATCAGCTGTAGTTCCACAAGGCTTTTTCCAGTTTCCGAGTCTGTTAATGGCTGCAGTATTTCCTGAATCTGTTCCTTAGTCAACATGGAAAGCACCTCTGTTTCCTTTCCGGATGAGAAATTCTCCGGAGTTTTTGTCTATTATAGCATTACCTGTCTCCCCATGAGTAGTCCTGACTATTCGGAGGCGTAACGAAGAATGCCACGATAAATGCTAGTCGCAACCTTCCGCTGATAAACATCATTTCCGAGTAGAGCGGATTCCTGTGGGTGTGATAAGAATCCTACTTCTACAAGTACTGCTGGTATTTTCAATGCTTTTAGCAGATATACAGTATTCACTGTCTTAGCCACACGATCGGTGTTCTCCAGCGTAGTCTTCAGCTCACTCTGCACAAACTCTGCAATGGCTTTATTATCCTTATGGTTGGGGTAGTAAAAGGTTTGTGCACCGCTCCAACGATTTGAAGGGACACTGTTCATGTGAACGCTTATAAAAAGGTCTGCGCCTTTCTCTTCGATGCTTCTTACTCTTTGTTTAAGATCTTCCGTCTTACGCTTAGAATAGCCCTTAGTGCCTTCTTGAGCCAAATCATAATCACCCTCACGAGTCATTACTACAATAGCCCCTGCCTGCTGCAGATAATCACGCAAATAAAGCGATACCGCGAGATTAATATCTTTCTCAATTAGCCCTTCCCGGCTAACCGCTCCTCCATCAGCTCCACCATGTCCCGCATCGAGAGCAATAACTTTTCCTGACAAGGGCAGACTCCAATAATTTAGTGTTTTAGCGGTAGGCATGTCATACGCTATAATTCCGATCATTATAGCTAGCAGTACCACGCCAAGCATACTTTTTTTGATACTGCTCCATGAAATCCAGACCGAGACCTTATTGTTCTTCCGGCCAGACATAACAAAGACCCCCTCGTCCCGATAGATAATACTCATCTATATGGGACAAGGAGGTCAAATAGTACTAGCTAATGAGGATTACGCGGTTACTTCTTGTGTCATGCCTTCAATTAGAATCTGTGCAACCTCAGGCCGTGTGAATTCTGGTGGAGGACATTGGCCATCACGGAGCAAAGCCCGTACCTTTGTACCCGACAATGTCATGTGATCGTCACTAGGATGCGGGCAAGTTTTACTGGATGCCATATTCCCGCATTTTTTACAGAAGAAGCTATGTTCAAAAAATAATGGAGTAATATCAAGTTCTTCCGCACTAAAATTAGAAAAAATCTCCTGTGCCTCATAAGTGCCATAATAATCACCTACGCCAGCATGGTCACGACCGACGATGAAATGGGTACAGCCGTAATTTTTGCGAACCATGGCATGGAAAATTGCTTCTCTAGGGCCTGCATAACGCATTGCCGCCGGAAAAACACCAAGGAAGGTACGATCCTCAGGATAATAGTTCTCCAAAAGCGCCAGATAGCTCTTCATCCGCACATTTGCCGGTACATCATCTGACTTCGTCTCACCAACAAGTGGATTTAGGAATAGAGCGTCTACAACCTCCATAGCGCACTTTTGAATGTACTCGTGAGCTCGGTGGACTGGATTACGTGTTTGGAAGCCTACAACCGTTCTCCAGCCCTTTTCAGCAAATATCTTCCGCGTATCCGCAGGATCAAAATAAAATTCACCGAACTTCTCTGGCTGTGGGCGGTTCAAGACTGTAATCGGTCCTCCAACATAAGTTACAGGACGCGCCAACAGCTTACTCACACCTGGATGTTCAGGGTCTGTTGTTTTGAAGACATTTTGTGCTTCAATCGTTTGATCTACAGTATAAATACTCTCAATATCCAATAAACCGTAAATCTCACCATCATCCTCACCGATTAGAGAAACTTTATCCCCAATGGATAAACCGGCAGCCACAACATCTTCTACAGCCAGTGTTATTGGAATGCTCCACACTGTGCCATCCGCTAATCGCATGTTTGTTACTACTGAATGATAGTCTTGCTCATTTAAAAAGCCAGTGAGGGGCGAAAATGCACCAACAGCTATTAGATCCAAATCAGATAAGGTCCAGGTATTCAAGGGAATTGCCTTGCTGTCACGTGCGAGATTCAGCAATTCTTCTCTTTCAGTACCCTCTGCTACACGGTTAACCAAAGTTCCGCCATGCGGACGTATTGAAGTCATCTTAGTCTCTCCTTCTATGTTCCCTCAGGGATATGTCTTACTTGTGCAATCCGCACTCTGTCTTCTCTGATCCAGACCAACGTCCAGCACGCGGATCTTCACCTGGCATAACCTGACGTGTACATTGCTCACAGCCGATACTTGGATAGTTACGGTCATGTAGAGGATTATAGATTACGTCATTTTCACGAATATAGTTCCATACATCTTCTGTCGTCCAATCCGCAATCGGATTAAACTTCACTAACCCAAATTTATAATCATACTCGACCTTTTTAGCATTAGCACGGGTAGGCGCTTGATCACGGCGAATTCCAGTAATCCAAGCCTCGTATTGAGATAATATACGAGTCAGTGGTTCAACTTTACGAATTCCACAACATTGGTTAGGGTCAACTGTCCATAACGCATCACCGTATTGAAGTGCTTGCTCCTGCGTTGTGAGCTGTGGAGACACACGTACAAACTCTAATCCGTATTTGTCTGCCATCAAATCTCTGGTTTCGTAGGTTTCCTTAAAATGATAATCTGTATCGAGATAAAAGACATCAGTAGATGGACTAACTTTGTGAAGCATATCAACAAGCACTACATCTTCGGCACCAAAGCTGCAGGCAAAAGTAATATTAGGAAAGGTTTCTACAGCCCAGCGGATAATTTCTTCGGGTGAAGCACTCTCTAATTCTTCGGCCTTTATTCTGATCAAATCTTCCTTCTCGAGCAAGTTCATTAAGGTATTCCTCCATCCAAAATATTAATCGTATGAATAAATGAGGTAAAAGAAGTAATAAAACCAACTATTTCTATATGAAATAGTATATAACTTTTACTGAGGAAGTCAATGAATTTCAACCCTCAAAATCAGTAAATAGATGCTAAAAAAGCCCATTTCTTATTTGAAAGGGGCTGGAAAGAAAATAAAACCCTTGACCATATAGGCCAAGGGTTGAATTCTTGATAAATATTAACGTTTCGAGAACTGAGGCGCACGACGTGCAGCCTTCAAGCCGTATTTCTTACGTTCCTTCATACGAGGGTCACGAGTTAGGAAGCCGGCTTTCTTAAGTGCACCGCGATATTCAGGGTCAACTTTAAGCAATGCACGGGAGATACCGTGACGAATTGCTCCAGCTTGACCGGAAATGCCGCCACCATGTGCAAGAACGATTACATCGTAGTTGCCTAGTGTTTCAGTCAGGTTCAAAGGTTGTTTTACGATCATTTTCAGTGTTTCCACACCAAAATATTCGTCCATCTCACGTTTGTTAATGACAATGCGTCCTTCACCCGGTACAAGGCGAACACGTGCTACCGAATGTTTACGACGACCTGTCCCATAGTATTGTACTTGTGCCATGAAACTGTCCTCCTCTATTCTTATCCGCGAAGTTCGTAAACTTCAGGTTTTTGTGCTGCATGTGGATGCTCGGCGCCTGCATATACTTTCAATCTCAGCTTCATGTGGTCCCCTTGACGAGTCTTAGGAATCATACCATGAACAGCGAATTCAATTACGCGTTCTGGTTTAGTGTTAAGCAGAGTTTCAGCATTAGTAACTTTCAAGCCACCTGGGTGCATCGAGTGACGGTAGTATTTCTTGTTTTGCAATTTCTTACCGGTCAAGTGAATTTTCTCAGCGTTGATTACGATAACGAAATCTCCTGTATCAACGTGTGGAGTGAATTGCGGTTTGTGTTTGCCACGGATCAAAGCAGCGGCTTCGCTGGCCAAACGACCAAGTGTTTTGCCTTCGGCATCAATAATGTGCCAATTGCGTTCAACTTCGTTCGGCTTCGCCATATAGGTGGTACGCATGAATGTTTCCTCCTTGTTCTCGTACGAAAATCTTCTGTTTCGTATATCTTGTTTCTCATTGAATTACAATTATGTGAGTTAAGCAAAGCATTTTTTGGCATTTCCTTGATCGGGGCTGTGGGATAGCCATCAAGAAAACACAACTTTTATATTACAGTATAAACATAACAAGTGCAAGTGATTTTTAGACATTCAGCCTATTATTTAGGAAGAAATTTATACAAGCATAAAGGCCTCTATCGTCCCTAGAAGGACGGTTAGCGTTTATGCGAGAAATATAAGGATAATGTATTTCGTGAAACTTATATATTCTTATATTTGAAAAAAAGATTCACTTTCAGACTCGTCATATTCTACACTCCACAAAGCCAACCCCTTGGCCATAGCTGTCGGTCCAGCAGCAGAACGATCACATGCCGCCAATATCTCAGCAACATGATCAGCATCTATTTTACCTTCCCCCACATGGATCAAAGTCCCCATAATAATACGAACCATATGCTGAAGAAATCCACTACCTGTTATATAAGTTTGGATCACTCCCTGATCTAATGAAGAGGGTCGGCACATACTGCGGTCTACTTCCATATGAGCTTCAAAGACCGTTCGTATATGAGAGGCTTTAGTAGACCTCCGTGAAGCAAACGAGGTGAAGTCATGTGTCCCTACAATATGCGTTAAGCCTTGCTGCATCGCAGGAATGTCCAACCTCACCGGATGGTGAAGCTGCCAGCGCCGCTGAAACGGATCTGGAAACCTGTTGCCGTTAATCGTGTATCGGTAAGTTTTACGCTTAGCTCCTCTACGAGAGTGAAACGACAGCGGTACTTCCCTAGCCTCAGTAACCACGATATCTTGTGGCAGCCGGGCATTAAGCGCCAGACACCAACGTTCAAGTGGGATTCGAGAGGAGGTCGTAAAGTTAAAAGGCTGACCGTAGGCGTGTACTCCGGCATCTGTGCGGCCAGAAGCAGTAATCTTAAGCTCCTCACCTGTCAGATGGAATATCGCTTGCTCCAGCCGATCTTGAATCGTATTGCCCTGAGGCTGGGTCTGAAAGCCATCATAATTTGTTCCGTCATAATTGACCTTCATCAATAGATTACGCATTCCGTTCTCCTTTTTAAACCGTTCAGCAGAAACGTCGATCGAAGCACTGTCTGATCTTATTCAAGAGGAAGAAATGGCTTTGCCGTCCCTAGAAGGACGGCATCCATTACACTTCACTCCATTACTTCAAAAAAAAGAGCCCCTGCGGGAGCTCCTTCAATTGAACCAAGGTGATTCCCACGGTTATTGGTACAGCAGAGTCTTGCGCCTCTGCAGCACAATAACGCTGATATTTCCCCCATCTTTACTCCAAAAGAGGGCCGGATGAAAGGGAATCATCGGAAATCATTACTTGTGATACTACGCGCGGTCTACCAATTCAAGATAGACCATAGGCGCAGCGTCGCCACGGCGAGGTCCTAGTTTCAGGATACGAGTGTATCCACCTGGACGCTCAGTGTAACGAGGAGCGATGTCAGAGAACAATTTTTGAATTGCATCTTGTTCACCATCAACAGTCTCGCGGCGAACAAATGCAGCTACTTGACGACGAGCATGAAGATCACCTTTTTTAGCTTTAGTGATCAACTTTTCAGCGATGGAACGAACTTCCTTCGCCTTAGCTTCCGTTGTTTGGATGCGCTCGTATAAAAACAGATCCGTTACCATGTCGCGAAATAACGCTTTACGCGCACTGGAATCACGGCCCAATTTTTGGTATGCCATTGTGTTTTCCCTCCTTTACTGTAACAATCTGTAGCTATTCTTCTGTACGGAGTCCCAAACCAAGTTCCTCAAGCTTCTCCTGAACTTCTTCCAAAGATTTACGACCAAGGTTACGCACCTTCATCATATCTTCTTCAGTCTTCGTGGTAAGCTCTTGTACGGTATTAATACCAGCACGTTTGAGGCAGTTGTAGGAGCGGACAGAAAGATCAAGCTCTTCGATTGTCATCTCTAGCACTTTTTCTTTTTTGTCTTCTTCTTTTTCAACCATAATTTCGGCGTCTTTCGCTTCGTCCGTAAGACCTACGAACAGTACGAGGTGCTCGTTCAAAATTTTGGCTCCGAGGCTTACAGCCTCTTCCGGTCTAATACTGCCATCTGTCCAAATTTCAAGCGTCAATTTGTCGTAGTTGGTCACTTGACCAACACGTGTATTGTCTATGCCGTAGTTAACGCGTGAAATAGGAGTGTAGATGGAGTCAACCGGGATAACGCCAATTGGCTGATCGTCGCGTTTGTTCCGGTCCGCTTGGACGTAGCCGCGACCACGGCCTGCAAAAATACGCATGTGAAGTCTCGCACCAGGTCCCAGCGTTGCAATGTGAAGATCCGGGTTGAGGATCTCAACATCGCTGTCCGCACGGATATCACCTGCGGTAACGATGCCTTCCCCTTCGGCATCAATCTCAAACACTTTTTCCTCGTCTGAATGAATCTTCAGGGACAAGGCTTTAAGGTTAAGAATGATCTCCGTCACATCTTCCATTACGCCTGGAACGGTCGAGAACTCATGCAGAACGCCGTCAATTTGGACCGAAGTCACTGCGGCTCCTGGAAGCGAAGAAAGCAATATCCGGCGAAGTGAATTCCCCAGAGTCGTGCCATACCCACGTTCCAACGGTTCAACTACGAATTTCCCATAGGTACCTTCATCATTAGCTTCTACGGTCTCAATCTTCGGCTTTTCGATTTCTATCACGAGTTTACCCCTCCTTCAACGTCGCTCCTATATGAAACTGTCACCCCATCAGGTGCATCATGTAGTATGCCTAAACACCTATTATTAGCAGATGCGTCAGAATTATACCACATTTACAATACTGATTTCACTATACGCGACGACGTTTCGGCGGACGGCATCCATTGTGAGGAACCGGAGTTACGTCTTTAATAAGGTTAACTTCAAGCCCTGCAGCTTGAAGGGAACGGATGGCTGCTTCGCGGCCCGCGCCCGGTCCTTTAACCATAACCTCAACCGATTTCATGCCGTGCTCCATAGCTGCTTTAGCTGCTGATTCAGCTGCCATTTGCGCTGCGAATGGAGTCGACTTACGGGAACCTTTAAATCCTTGGCCGCCGGAGCTTGCCCAGGAAATTGCATTTCCGTGAGGATCTGTGATGGTAACGATGGTGTTATTGAACGTGGAACGAATATGTGCCACGCCGGATTCGATATTTTTACGGTCGCGACGTTTGGTACGTACGACTTTTTTCGGTTTAGCCATTGTCTCTTATCCCCCCTTATTATTTCTTCTTGTTTGCTACCGTACGACGCGGGCCTTTCCGGGTACGGGCATTGGTTTTAGTACGTTGACCGCGAACAGGCAATCCACGACGGTGACGAACACCGCGGTAACAGCCGATCTCAGTAAGACGTTTAATATTCAAGGAAATTTCACGACGCAGGTCACCTTCAACCTTAACCGTTTTGTCGATCGTTTCACGCAGTTTGCTGACTTCATCTTCCGTCAAATCACGGACACGTGTATTAGCGCTAATGCCTGTTTCATTAAGAATTTTCTGAGAAGTCGTTTTACCGATTCCGAAAATATAAGTCAAGGCGATCTCAACGCGTTTGTCACGTGGCAAATCCACTCCAGCTATACGAGCCATTTTACGCTACACCCCCTTCTTAACCTTGTTTTTGTTTGTGTTTCGGATTTTCGCAAATCACCATAACAGTCCCTTTGCGGCGGATTACTTTACATTTCTCGCAAATGGGCTTTACAGAAGGTCTTACCTTCATGTTAATTACCTCCTCAAAGTTTTGCGAAGCAAAACTTTTTTCGTAGTTCCCATCTATTTACGGTAAGTTATACGACCTTTTGATAAATCATAAGGCGATAACTGCACGACCACTTTGTCTCCGGTCAAAATACGGATAAAGTGCATCCGCAATTTACCGGATACATGGGCAAGTATTTGATGACCGTTCTCAAGCTCAACCTTAAACGTTGCATTTGGCAACGGTTCAAGGACAGTACCTTCCACTTCAATGACATCTTCCTTAGCCACAGTTAGTCTCCTTTCTCATCAGCACTTATTCCGGTGGGTCCAGCATACTTCATGACTGCGTAACGCAGCTTTCCGTTTGTTACCCGCCCAGTTTCTTCCAAACTATTCACAACCTCACTGCTGATGAAGGGTATGAGCTCAAGATGAAGAATATTCTTCTTCTTTGGCCCATCAAACTTACGTTTGTCTCCATCTGCAATGTATACAAATCTGCTATCAACAACTGCGATAACAACGGCTGCCTCTCCGGCATCTTTACCTTTGAGAATTCTCACTAATTGACCAACCTGCGGGCTGCTCACAGTATTCAAGTGGAGATCACCTACGCATTCAGTTTTGTGAAAATTTCCATGCCGTCCGGAGTAACTGCTACTGTATGCTCAAAGTGAGCACATAGTGAGCCATCCACCGTAACGACAGTCCAGTTATCTTCCAGCGTTCTGACATGTCTCTTTCCTACGTTTACCATCGGCTCAATCGCGAGTACCATACCCGGTTTCAGACGTGGTCCGCGGTCCGCTATGCCATAATTCGGAATTTGCGGTTCTTCATGCAGTTTTGCCCCAATACCATGACCAACATACTCACGTACGACTGAGAAACCAGCCTCTTCGATGTATTGCTGGATAGCATGGGAGATTGTAAACAAGCGCACATCCGGCTTAACTAACGCCAGTCCCGCGTACAAGGAGCCTTCCGTAACGTCCAGCAAACGCTGAGCCTCTTCCGAAATGCTGCCCACACCGTAGGTCCAGGCGGAATCACCGTGATAACCGCGGTACTCTGCACCGATATCCAGCGTTACAATATCGCCTTCGATCAGTTTGCGTTTACCTGGAAATCCATGCACTAATTGTTCGTTGACTGAAGCGCAAATGCTGGCAGGAAAACCGTTGTAGCCTTTGAAAGACGGCACAGCACCTTGACTGCGAATGTATTGATCGGCGATTCTGTCGAGATCGCCCGTTGTAATGCCAGGCTCAATGGCCTCAGCAATAAGACGGTGACTCTCGGCAACAATTCGACCAGCTTCCCTCATAAAGGCAAGTTCCTGTTCGGATTTACAAATGATCATTACATTAACCCCGCAATAAAGATACGATTTCAGAAGAAACGACGTTGATTTCGTTTTCCCCATTTACCTGACGCAAAAGACCTTTATTATCATAAAACGCAAGCAGCGGCGCTGTCTTATTATCATACTCATCCAGACGCTTGCCTACACTATCTTCATTGTCATCCGGACGTTGATACAATTCACCGCCATCAATGTCGCAAATGCCATCTTGCTTCGGCGGGTTGAAGATTAAATGGTAGGATGCTCCGCAAACTGTACAGATACGACGTCCAGTAAGACGCGCCATCAACAGTCCACGGTCAACATTCAAGTTGATGACATGATCCAAAGAAGTATTCAAACGGCTTAGAATTTCATCCAGCGCTTCCGCTTGCGAAAGAGTTCTTGGAAAACCATCCAATAGAAAACCTTTTTCGCAATCGGACTGCTGCAGCCGTTCTTCAACTATACCAATGGTCACATCATCTGGTACAAGCAAACCTTGATCAATAAATGATTTAGCCTTCAATCCTACTGGAGTCTCTTGTTTGATTGCCAAACGGAAAGCATCTCCTGTCGAAATATGCGGAATGCCAAATTCTTTAATGATCTCTGCCGCTTGTGTTCCCTTGCCTGCCCCAGGAGGGCCCATGAATAAAATGTTCACGATTTCTCTCTCCCCCCAAAAGTTCGCCACCAAGCAAGAAACAGCACAATAGGTGCCGGGAAGAATAAAAACTTACGCTTCACCGGAACCTATCGCCTATTTATTGATGAAGCCTTTGTAATGGCGTTTGATCAATTGGCTCTCGATCTGCTTCATAGTATCCAATGCCACACCGATTACGATCAGCAGTGATGTACCGCCAATTCGAACTTCTTTAGGCAATCCGGATAAAGCACCGAAGAACATCGGCAATACAGAGATCAAAGCCAGGAACAATGCGCCAGACATAGTCAGACGAGACATTACTCTAGTCAAATATTTCTCAGTAGCTTTACCAGGACGGATACCTGGAATGTAACCACCATTCTTCTTCATGTTATCAGCCATCTGCTGAGGATTCATCTGCACGAACGTATAGAAGAACGTGAAACCGATGATCATCACTACATACAGAAGCATACCAAGTGGTGCATCAGTTGCCAAGTACTTGGCAATCCATTGAGCCCAGGCATGTGTTGACCAGAAACTGGAGAGAACAACTGGGAACTGAAGCAGTGATACGGCGAAGATAACCGGAATTACACCTGCCGCATTAATTTTCAGCGGAATGTGCGTATTCTGTCCACCGTACATTTTGTTGCCGACTACGCGTTTAGCGTATTGAACAGGAATCTTCCGAATACCTTGCTGTACGAAGATAACTGCTGTAATAATCGCTACAATCACAATCAGCACAATAACGACTTTAAGAATATTCAGGAACACTTGATCCGGCTGAATAAAGCTTGAGTTAGCCGTACTCGTGATATATCCCGGGATAGCGGCGACGATTCCCGCAAAAATCAGGATCGAAATCCCGTTCCCGATTCCCTTTTCGGTAATCTGTTCACCAAGCCACATCAGGAAAGAAGTACCAGCCGTCAAGATAATGGCAACCAGTAAGTAGTCAGCAAATGTCGCATTCGGCATCATTTGAGTTCCATAAATCCGGTTAAACCCTATCGACGTAGCAAAACCTTGGATCAGGGCCAAAATCACAGTACCATAACGAGTGATTTGCGCTAGTTGTTTTTTACCGTGCTCCCCTTGTTTAGCCCATTCAGCAAACTTAGGAACAACATCCATCGACAGCAATTGCACGATGATGGATGCTGTAATGTACGGATAAATACTGATCGCAAATATCGAGAAGTTTTTGAGCGCTCCGCCCGAGAAGGTGTTCAAAAGTCCCATCAAAGCGTCACCGCTTTGATTTGCTGTTTCCAGTACATCTTTGTTCACACCAGGAACCGGTACAAACGAACCGATACGGTAGATAATCAGAATGAACAAGGTAAACAGGATCTTTTTGCGCAAATCTTCCACATGCCAGATATTCTTAAGCGTCTTGAACATTAGATCACCTCGGTTTTACCGCCGGCAGCCTCGATTTTCTCTACCGCAGATTGAGAGAACTTATTTGCTTGTACAGTCAATTTAACGGTTAACTCACCATTGCCGAGAATCTTAATGCCGCTTTTGGAATTCTTGACAACACCAGTTTCAAGCAACAACTGCGGAGTCACTTCTGTTCCTTCTGCAAAGCTATTCAGATCTTCAAGGTTCACAATCGCATACTCTTTACGGGTAGGATTGACGAAACCACGTTTAGGCAGACGACGATAGAGCGGATTTTGTCCACCCTCGAAGCCCGGACGAACACCACCGCCAGAACGTGAGTTTTGACCTTTGTGACCGCGACCGGAAGTTTTACCATTTCCGCTACTTGGTCCACGACCAACGCGATTGCGTTCTTTTCGGGAACCAGGAGCTGGAGCAAGTTCATGTAACTTCATCGTTTGCACCTCCTTATGTTTGTTAATTTATGCGAGGCGATTAGCCTTCAATTTCAGTTACAGATAGCAAGTGACTCACTTTGTTGATCATTCCGCGAATTGCAGGACTGTCATTGTGAACCACTGTCGTGTTGAGTTTACGCAGGCCGAGCGTCTTAACAGTAACACGTTGTGTTTCTGGACGTCCGATTACACTACGTACGAGGGTAATTTGCAATTTTGCCATTGACGTTCCCCTCCTTAACCGCGCAATTCTTCGACAGATTTGCCGCGAAGTTTCGCGACCTCTTCAATGCGTTTCAGACGGGATAGTCCCTCTAAAGTTGCATTGACCATATTCATGGAATTCGAAGAACCCAGTGATTTTGTTAAAATGTCGCCAACGCCTGCCAATTCCAATACTGCACGAACTGGACCGCCAGCGATAACGCCAGTACCCTCTGATGCTGGTTTCAGCAACACACGTCCTGCGCCGAAGTGGCCAGTAACGAGATGGGGAATCGAAGTTCCTACGATTGGAATGTGAATCAGGTTTTTCTTGGCGTCTTCAATGCCTTTACGGATGGCATCCGGAACTTCGCCGGCTTTACCGATACCAGCACCGACGTAGCCATTGCCATCGCCCACAACAACGAGTGCACTAAAGCTGAAACGGCGTCCGCCTTTTACAACTTTTGCTACACGGTTAATGTGTACAACTCTTTCTGTCAGTTCTAAACTGTTCGGATCTACACGCAAGTCGTTAACCTCCTTTTAAGAATTATTCTAGAATTCAAGACCAGCTTCACGAGCTGCGTCAGCCAAAGCTTGAATCCGTCCATGGTACAAGTAACCTCCGCGGTCGAATACGACCACTGCATAACCTTTTTCTTTAGCACGCTCAGCGATCAATTGACCAACTTTTGCTGCAGCTTCAACGCTACCGCCATTACCGATGTTAGCAACTAGATCTTTATCAAGTGTAGAAGCGGATACGATAGTAACCCCTTTAACATCATCGATCAATTGAGCGTAGATGTGTTTCGAAGAACGGAACACGTTCAAACGTGGGCGCTCAGTAGTTCCCTGAATCTTCTTACGAACACGCAGGTGTCTTTTGAGACGAGCCTTGTTTTTATCTTCTTTTGTAATCATGACTTCCCTTTCACTCCCTTCAGTTTGCCGTAAACAGCTTCACTTTAAGATGCACGGGGTATCTTACAATTAAGTTCGAACTGGTTATTTCTTCTTACCAGCTTTACCTTCTTTGCGGATGATACGCTCGCCTTCATATTTGATACCTTTACCTTTATACGGTTCTGGCTCACGAACGGAACGAATTTTAGCAGCGTATGCGCCAACGCGTTCTTTATCGATACCTTTAACGATGATCTTCGTGTTCGCAGGAACTTCGAACTCGATACCAGCTTCCGGTGTAATTTCAACCGGGTGGGAATAACCAACGTTCAGAACGATTTTATCTCCGGATTTGCTTGCACGATATCCGACCCCAACCAGCTCCAGAGATTTCGAGAAACCTTCAGTCACACCAGCTACCATGTTGTTGACAACGGAGCGGGTTGTGCCGTGAAGTGAACGATGCAATTTGTTATCCGACGGACGAACAACGGTAATTTCGTTATTTTCAACTGTAACCTTCATGTCTTTATGAAGCTCACGAGTCAAAGAACCTTTTGGACCTTTTACTGTAATAACGGCGTTGTCCAAAGTGACATCTACACCGCTAGGTACTGCGATTGGTTTACGACCAATACGAGACATGTGTTGCACCTCCTTATCTTGTGACGTTTATTACCAAATGTAGCAGACAACTTCTCCGCCAGATTTTGATTGACGAGCTTCTTTGTCGGTCATAACTCCCTTAGATGTGGAGATAATCGCGATTCCTAAACCACCAAGTACACGAGGCACTTCATTGCTCTTCGTGTATACGCGAAGGCCTGGTTTACTGATTCTTTTCAAACCAGAAATAACACGCTCTTGGTTAGGGCCGTATTTCAAGAAGATACGGATAATCCCTTGTTTGCTATCTTCAACGAATTCCGCATCGCGGATGAAACCTTCACGCTTCAAAATGTCAGCGATTTGTTTCTTCATAGTAGAAGCAGGCATTTCTACCGTTTCGTGACGCACAATGTTAGCGTTACGAATACGAGTAAGCATATCTGCAATAGGATCAGACATAGTCATGTGTGTAAACCTCCTTCCCGTTTATAAACTTCTTACCAACTTGCTTTTTTCACGCCAGGGATCTGGCCTTTATAAGCTAATTCACGGAAACAAATTCTGCAAATTTTGAACTTTTGCAATACCGAATGTGGACGACCACAACGTTCGCAACGTGTATATGCACGTACTTTAAACTTGGGCGTACGTTGTTGTTTAACTTTCATCGAAGTTTTTGCCACTTAGCCTGACACCTCCTAAACATTTTCGGAGAAAATGGATTAACCGACTTTATTTTGCGAAAGGCATTCCCAGCTGACCCAGCAGCTCGCGGGATTCCTCGTCCGTCTTAGCAGTCGTTACAATAACGATGTCCATACCGCGGACTTTATCCACTTTGTCATATTCGATCTCGGGGAAGATCAATTGTTCTTTAAGACCAAGTGTGTAGTTACCACGGCCGTCAAAGGCTTTAGTGGAAACACCACGGAAGTCACGTACGCGTGGAAGCGTTACGTTGAACAATTTGTCCAAGAAGTAATACATACGCTCGCCGCGCAGTGTTACTTTAACCCCAATCGGCATATTTTCGCGTAGTTTAAAACCAGCGATGGATTTTTTAGCTTTAGTGATTACTGGTTTTTGACCAGCGATCAACTGCATGTCATTAACTGCAGCATCAAGTACTTTGGAGTTTTGAACAGCGTCACCCACACCCATGTTGATGACAACCTTCTCGATCTTAGGCACTTGCATAACAGTTGTATAGTTAAACTTCTGCATCAAAGCAGGTGTTATTTCGTTGAGATAACGTTCTTTCATTCTTGCTGCCATGAAGATTTAACCTCCTTTCTTAAGGGCTAGATTAGTCGATAATCTCTCCGGATCTTTTAGCAATCCGAACTTTTTTACCGTTGTCCAATACTTTGTAACCGATACGTGTTACTTTGCCGGACTTCGGATCGATGTGCATTACGTTGGACACATGAATCGAAGCTTCCTGCTCAATAATTCCACCCTGTGGATTCAGCTGGTTCGGCTTTTGGTGTTTTTTCACCATATTGACGCCTTCTACCAGAACGCGGTTTTCACGAGGATAAGCAGCGATGACACGGCCTTTTTTGCCTTTGTCTTTACCACTAATCACAAGCACCACATCATCTTTCTTCACGTGCAGTTTATTGTTATGGGATTCCAGAACTTTTTTCACTCTAGGCATTTATTACACCTCCTATAACTAACCTTCAACTTATTGGTGCTCGTGTTTATTAGATTACTTCCGGTGCCAAGGAAACGATCTTCATGTAGTCTTTATCGCGAAGTTCGCGAGCAACTGGTCCAAAGATACGTGTTCCACGAGGGCTTCTGTCGTCTTTAACAACAACAGCTGCATTTTCGTCGAATGCGATGTAAGATCCATCTTTACGACGAACGGAACGTTTCGTACGAACAACTACCGCTCTAACAACATCACCTTTTTTGACAACGCCGCCTGGTGTTGCTTGTTTAACGGAACAAACGATCAAATCACCGATTGCTGCTGTACGGCGTCCAGTACCACCCAGTACGCGGATACACATCAGTTCCTTCGCACCAGAGTTGTCAGCCACATGCAAGCGTGTAAATGGTTGAATCATTATAATTTCCTCCTTCCGGAAAAACTCTTTTGATTATCTTAGATGATAACCGCTTTTTCAACCACTTCAACTAGTCTCCAACGTTTGTCCTTGGACAACGGACGAGTTTCCATGACTTTTACGGTATCGCCAATTTTCGCAACGTTTTCCTCATCATGTGCTTTGAATTTCTTCGTAGACTTGATGCGTTTGTGGTACAAGTTATGTTTCTTATAGGTTTCAACAGCGACTACGATGGTTTTATCCATTTTATCACTGACCACTTTACCGATTAGCACTTTACGTGCATTACGTTCTTCGCTCATTAGTTAGCCTCCTTCCTGAATACGGATCTGAGATCCGTCTCACTTAACTAATCCCAAGCACTCTTTGATGGATTACGGTTTTAGCACGAGCTATTTCCTTGCGCACGTCACGAATCCGAGTCGGGTTGTCCAGTTGGCCAGTTGCCAATTGGAAACGGAGATTAAAAAGTTCCTCTTTGAATCCAGCGATCTTTTGTTCAATCTCAGCAGTGGTTAAGTTGCGAAGTTCATTAGCTTTCATTTGCTTCACCACCCAATTCTTCACGTTTCACAAACTTAGTCTTAACAGGCAGCTTGTGAGCGGCAAGACGCATCGCTTCACGAGCGATTTCTTCCGACACGCCTCCGAGTTCGAACATAATCTTGCCCGGTTTAACTACGGCTACCCATTTCTCAACGTTACCTTTACCACTACCCATACGAACCTCGAGAGGCTTTTGAGTAATAGGCTTATCTGGGAAAATCTTGATCCAAACTTGACCGCCACGTTTGATATAACGTGTCATTGCGATACGAGCAGCTTCGATCTGACGGTTAGTGATCCAAGATGGTTCCATTGCAACCAGGCCGAATTCGCCGAAGTTCAATTCAGTACCACCTTTTGCCATACCCTTCATGTGTCCGCGTTGTTGCTTGCGGTGTTTTACGCGTTTTGGTACCAACATGATTAGTTGCCTCCTTCCTGAGCAGCTTGTTTCTTAGCTGGGGGAAGAACTTCTCCACGGTAGATCCATACTTTTACGCCGATAAGACCGTAAGTTGTATGTGCTTCAGCCGTTCCGTAATCGATATCGGCACGAAGCGTATGAAGTGGAACTGTTCCTTCGCTATAACCTTCTGAACGAGCAATCTCAGCTCCGCCAAGACGTCCGCCTACTTGAGTTTTAATCCCTTTTGCGCCAGAACGCATAGTTCTTTGAATCGCTTGTTTGAGTGCACGACGGAACGATACACGGCGTTCCAATTGTTGAGCAATGCTCTCAGCTACAAGAATTGCATCCAATTCAGGGTGCTTGATTTCATTGATGTTGATGTGTACTTTTTTGCCACCAGCGATTGCTGTAACTGCGCTGCGAAGTACTTCTACTTCTGCTCCGCCTTTACCAATAACCATACCTGGTTTAGCAGTATGAATTGTAACGTTCACGCGGTTAGCCGCTCTTTCGATCTCGATATGGGAAACAGCGGAATCCTTCAATTTGCCTTTAAGGTATTCCCGGATTTTGACGTCTTCCATCAGAAGAGTACCGAAATCTTTTCCTGCATACCATTTAGATTCCCAATCGCGAATGATCCCGATCCGGAGTCCGATTGGATTTACCTTTTGACCCACGTGTTATCCCTCCTTATTTCTCAGATACCACCAGTGTAATGTGGCTCGTGCGTTTATTGATCCGACTTGCGCGGCCCATGGCGCGCGGACGGAAACGTTTCATAGTAGGTCCTTGGTTAACGAAAACCTCGCTAACGAACAAACTGTTCACGTCCAAAGAATAGTTATGCTCAGCATTCGCAATTGCCGAATTAAGCAACTTCTCAACGACCGGAGAAGCGGATTTCGGAGTGTGGCGAAGAATAGCAATTGCTTCCCCCACTTGCTTACCACGAATCAAGTCAACAACCAGTTTCGCTTTACGAGCGGAAATCCGCACCGATCTTGCATGTGCTTTTGCTTCCATTGTTTAACCTCCTTTCAAACAGAGACCTTATTATTATCTTCTTGTTTTCTTATCGTCACCCGCGTGGCCTTTGTAAGTACGTGTTGGCGCGAACTCGCCCAACTTGTGACCTACCATATCTTCTGTTACGTATACAGGCACGTGTTTACGGCCGTCATATACACCAAACGTATGTCCGATAAACTGAGGGAAAATGGTTGAGCGACGGGACCAAGTTTTAACTACAACCTTTTTTTCAGCCTCGTTCAGTTCCTCAACTTTTTTAAGCAGGTAGCCATCGATAAACGGCCCCTTCTTTAAACTGCGACCCATGTGTGAATCCTCCCTTCATCCGGTTCTTCAAACCGCGAATCGACGCTTCGCGCTTTATTAACTTGAAGCGTCTTATTTCGTGCGGCGGCGAACGATATATTTATCAGATGCCTTGTTTT
This sequence comes from Paenibacillus sp. PastF-3, assembly GCF_029893135.1. Taxonomy (NCBI): domain Bacteria; kingdom Bacillati; phylum Bacillota; class Bacilli; order Caryophanales; family Paenibacillaceae; genus Paenibacillus; species Paenibacillus sp. PastF-3. Next base: position 23,862 of record NZ_JARXWM010000028.1, read on the forward strand.
TCTTACGCGTTTTGTAACCAAGGGTTGGTTTACCCCATGGAGACATAGGCGATTTACGTCCGATTGGAGCGCGGCCTTCACCACCACCGTGTGGGTGATCGTTCGGGTTCATTACTACACCGCGTACTTCAGGGCGACGGCCAAGCCAGCGACTACGTCCAGCTTTACCGATTTTGATCAATTCATGATCTTCGTTACCTACAGATCCGATAGTTGCACGGCATACGCTAAGGATCTTACGAACCTCACCGGATGACAAACGAACGGAACAGTACTTTTCTTCTTTACCAAGCAATTGAGCTTCTGTACCAGCAGCACGAACCAATTGTCCGCCTTTACCTGGTTTCAACTCAATGTTGTGGATAACTGTACCGACTGGGATATTCTCCAGTGCAAGACTGTTACCAATTTTGATGTCGGCTGTTGGGCCAGACTCTACTTTATCCCCAACTTTTAGGCCTTTAGGAGCGATGATATAACGTTTCTCTCCATCAGCATAGTGGATCAAAGCAATATTAGATGTACGGTTCGGGTCATACTCGATTGTAGCAACGCTACCTGGTATGCCGTCTTTAGTCCGTTTGAAGTCGATAATACGGTATTTACGTTTGTGTCCGCCGCCATGGTGACGAACCGTAATTTTACCTTGGTTGTTGCGTCCCGCATGTTTGAACAGCGGAGAAAGCAACGATTTCTCTGGCTGGTTTGTTGTAATTTCTTCAAACGTAGACACAGACATGTGGCGTCTTGCCGGAGAGGTCGGTTTGTACTTTTTGATTGGCACTATAGTTTCCTCCTTACTTTAAGAGTATTATTCTACCGCTTCAAAAAATTCAAGCGGTTTGCTGTCCGGGCTAAGCTTAACGATGGCTTTTTTCCACTCTGGAGTGTAACCAGAATATTTACCATAACGTTTCAGTTTGCCAGGTACGCGCATTGTGTTCACATTAGTTACTTTTACTTTGAAAATAGCCTCGACAGCTTTTTTGATTTCGGTTTTGTTAGCACGGATATCCACTTCAAAAGCGTATTTCATTTCGCTCATGTAGTCGGAAGTACGTTCCGTAATCACCGGACGTTTGATAATATCACGAGGATCTTTCATTACGCGAACACCTCCTCTACCTTCAGAACTGCTTCTTTAGTGATGATCAGTTTGTCGTACGTTAGTACGTCAAGAACATTAATGCCGTCAGCCGCTACGAATTTCACCCCAGGGATGTTACGAGCGGAAAGTGCTACGTTATCATCATAGCTAGTAGCTACGATCAAAGCTTTGCGTTCCACTTTCAGGTTGTTCAAGATTGCTGCGAATTCTTTCGTCTTCGGAGCATTCATTGTTAAGCTATCCAATACGATAATGTCATTCTCGAGTACTTTCGAGGACAAAGCGGATTTGATCGCCAAACGACGAACCTTCTTAGGCAATTTCCAAGAATAGCTGCGTGGTGTTGGTCCGAAGACAACGCCGCCGCCTTTCCATTGTGGAGAACGAATGGATCCTTGACGAGCGCGACCTGTACCTTTTTGTTTCCAAGGCTTACGTCCACCGCCACGAACTTCAGAACGTCCTTTTACTTTGTGTGTACCACGACGAAGGGAAGCTCTTTGCATAAGCGCAGCTTCATGTAGAACGTGCTCATTCGGTTCAATACCGAATACTGTATCACTCAGTTCTACTTCACCAACTTCGTTGCCACTAATATTAAAAAGTGTTACTTTTGGCATTTCATGTTCCTCCTTTCTTAGGTAATTATTTCTTAACGGTTTGTTTAACTTTCACGAAGCTGTTTTTAGGACCTGGGATAGCGCCTTTAACCAGCAATACGTTACGTTCAACGTCAACCTTGATGATTTCAAGCTTTTGAACCGTGATAGTCGTGTGACCCATATGTCCTGGAAGGCGTTTGCCCTTCGGAACACGGTTAGCTTGGATAGAACCCATGGAACCTGGTCTTCTGTGGTAACGCGATCCGTGTGCCATTGGTCCGCGGCTTTGTCCCCAACGTTTGATGTTACCTTGGAAACCTTTACCTTTGGATGTACCAGTTACGTCAACAAATTCGCCCTCAGCAAAGATATCAGCCTTCAGCTCTTGTCCAACCTCGAGAGTCCCGAGATCAACACCGCGAATTTCGCGAACGTAGCGCTTAGGTGTTGCATTTGCCTTTTTGGCGTGACCCTGTTCAGGCTTATTGGAGCGACTTTCTTTTTTATCAGAAAAGCCCAATTGCACTGCTTCATATCCGTCGATATTCAGGTCTTTCTTTTGCAGTACTACACAAGGTCCTGCTTCGATAACAGTAACTGGAATTACGTTACCTTCTGGAGTAAACACTTGAGTCATACCGAGTTTTTTTCCTAAGATACCTTTCAATGTTGACACCTCTTTTCTTTTCCTAAGTTACTAATAAAGAATTACAATTTGATTTCGATATCTACACCGGACGGTAGATCCAAGCGCATCAAGGCATCCACAGTTTGTGGTGTTGGGTTCACAATATCGATCAAACGTTTGTGAGTCCGTTGTTCAAACTGTTCACGGGAATCCTTGTACTTGTGTACCGCACGGAGAATAGTAATGATTTGCTTCTCAGTTGGCAACGGAATCGGTCCAGATACACCAGCACCCGAACGTTTTGCAGTTTCAACGATTTTCTCTGCGGATTGATCAAGAATTCTGTGGTCGTATGCTTTCAAGCGAATACGAATTTTTTGCTTTGCCATTTTAGTCCCTCCTTCTATCGCCCAATTTATTATCGGACATACTCCGTGAAAATTTTCTGACGTCGACCTCATGGCAAAGGGGCCGGGTGTGTCAGTAACCTCTCACATCATCGCAACGTCTCAGAACAACATTTATTATTATATATAATAGGCGGCAGTATTGCAAGCTTAAATAACAAAACAACGCATATTTTTTTCATGCGCTGCTTTATTACTATTATATAGGTTAAAGATTCTCAGTGGCAGACTTAAAAACTTCAGCTGACTCGGCAGTCTGTGCTGTTGCTGACCCAATTCCCTCTATAGTCTGAATCAATGTTCTTATTTCTTCTTCTACTATAACAATTTCTTGTGTGCTACTTCTCATCGCCTCAACAATTTCAGAAAATAAAAGACTTGTCTCAACGGATTGATGTTTCCCGCTTCTGGTTAGCTCTTGTACCTTACGTATCTCCTCAACGACCTGTTGTGTGAGAATTCCTGATTTGTACGTCAGCTCTACGATCTGAATTACAGTATTCTTCGTATCCTCTGCCAATCGACTAACTTCTTGAGCAACTACACTAAACCCTCTACCATGCACTCCGGCTCTAGCCGCTTCTATCGTTGCATTAAGTGAAAGAATTTTAGTTTGATCTGCAATATCTTTTACCGAGTTTACGATTTTTTGAATTTGTTTAGAGGAATTACTTAATTCGTGGACTGAATGTTCCATTTCACTAGTACTTTGATAAATAAGATTAATCTGTTCTGTTAAGCTATCCAAATGCTCATGTCCATCTGTAGCCAACCCCTGCGACTCTACAGCGGATGTAGCTGTATGTTGGAATGTTCTACTCACTTCATTGCTACTGGCTACTAGCTGCTTCACAGCAGCATTTGTGTCGATACTAAAATCTATTAATTCGCTGCTGAATTCAGCAATTTTCTGCTTTAACTCATTTTTAACCAAAAGGTATTGTTGTTCCTTCTCTTTGACGTTTTCCTTCTCATATTCCTCTAGGACAAGTTGTTGTTCAAGGTTAAGCAGCTTAGTTACGGTCTTAACTACATGTAGACGTGAATGGTCATCCTGTGTCTCATTATAAATAACTTGTATAAAAACGTTCTGAAGATTTTGAAAAGCGGATAAGTACCATTTAGGCTCAAGTCCTACTCTTTTGTGAATATTAGCAATCTTCATTCGCTTTGCTATGTATTCTTTATCAACATTGCCATCAAAAATTTCAATGATATGCTCGCGGAGTGTTGTTTTCAACCTCTCAATACTACTATGCTCCAGTATAATGGCTTCGAGTTTATCCACTCCTAATACCGAATTATAAAATTGATCAATGATATAGTCTATATTCTTTTCAACGCTAGGCTTAACCCTACGTAATAATTTCAAATCTGATTCAGTTAGATCAATCATTCTCATTTGCTCATTGAGTTCGTCATAACCCTCAAGAGTATGAAAAAAATCTTCAGTACGCTTAGTCTGGTGTTCATGTTCTAGATTAGGGGTGTGAGAATCCTCATTATTATTACGTGATGTTATAGCATGCATGAATGAAAAAGGACATTTTCCCATGTTATCACTCTCCCCTTAATTACTATTTTTTTACAATATTACCTCCCTTTCATTTTACTCTATGATTATTAAAATTGTAAACAATTTATCGTTGAATTTTGTAGAATTTTGTAGAATCATTCGAAATAATATACTTATTTTAGCTTATATTGTCGAATATTAGATGATTTATCCTCAAATGAAACGAAAAATCAATTAATAGTCTATCGAACAAAATAAGAAATTAAGTAATATTACAACAAAAAGCCCCGGATTCTCCGCAAGAAGAATCCGGGGCACTATGATTCAGAGTCTACCCGCAGATAGAAACGAATTTATTTTTGGATGGAAGCTACGCTACCTGCTCCAACTGTACGTCCACCTTCGCGAATGGAGAATTTAGTACCTTCTTCAATAGCGATAGGGGAGATCAAAGCAACAGTTACAGTGATGTTGTCACCAGGCATAACCATTTCAGTACCTTCTGGCAAGTTGATGATGCCAGTTACGTCAGTTGTACGGAAGTAGAACTGTGGACGGTAACCAGTGAAGAATGGTTTGTGACGTCCGCCTTCTTCTTTAGTCAAAACGTAGATTTGAGCAGTGAACTCAGTGTGTGGTTTAACAGAGTTCGGTTTAGCCAATACTTGGCCACGCTCGATCATAGTACGGTCTACACCACGAAGCAAAGCTCCGATGTTGTCGCCCGCTTGAGCGGAATCCAGCAATTTACGGAACATTTCTACGCCCGTAACTACGGATTTCTTAGTTTCTTCGTGAATACCAACGATTTCGATTTCTTCTCCGACTTTAACTGTTCCGCGTTCTACGCGACCAGTTGCCACAGTACCGCGACCAGTGATGGAGAATACATCTTCGACAGGCATCAAGAATGGTTTGTCAGTTTGACGCTCTGGAAGTGGAATGTACTCGTCGATTGTTTCGAACATTTCAACAATCTTCTTAGCATATTCGCCTTCTGGGTTTTGAAGAGCTTCACGAGCAGAACCACGAATGATTGGAGTATCGTCGCCTGGGAAGTCATACTCGCTAAGCAAGTCACGAACTTCCATTTCAACCAATTCCAACAACTCTTCGTCTTCAACCATGTCGCATTTGTTCAAGAAAACAACGATGTATGGAACACCTACTTGACGGGACAACAGGATGTGCTCGCGAGTTTGTGGCATAGGGCCATCAGCTGCGGATACAACCAGGATAGCTCCGTCCATTTGCGCTGCGCCTGTGATCATGTTTTTAACATAGTCGGCGTGACCAGGGCAGTCTACGTGAGCGTAGTGACGGTTAGGAGTTTCATATTCAACGTGGGAAGTGGAGATTGTGATACCACGTTCGCGCTCTTCAGGAGCTTTGTCGATTTGATCGAATGCGATAGCTGCGCCACCGTAAGTTTTGGACAATACAGTAGTGATTGCAGCAGTCAGAGTCGTTTTACCATGGTCGACGTGACCAATAGTACCGATGTTAACGTGCGGTTTGTTACGTTCAAACTTTGCCTTTGCCATTTGAACAGTTCCTCCTTAATGTGGGGTTCCTTATATTTGAGCCGCCCGTATATATGCTTATCTTAGATGACTGAGTGATTATACTCGGACGGCAAGTTAAAACTAGTAATTATTCTCCGCCTTTGTTCTTAGCAGCGATCTCTTCCGCAATGGATTTCGGAACTTCTTCATAGTGAGAAAGCTCCATTGAGAATACGCCACGTCCTTGAGTACCAGAACGAAGAGTTGTAGAGTATCCGAACATTTCGGAAAGAGGCACCTTAGCACGGATAATTTGCGCTCCACCACGGGAATCCATACCTTCGATACGGCCACGGCGGGAGTTCAGCATACCCATAACATCACCCATATATTCCTCAGGAACAGTTACTTCTACTTTCATGATTGGCTCAAGCAGGACAGGCTTACACTTGTCTTTAGCTGCTTTAAGCGCCATCGAGCCGGCAATTTTAAATGCCATTTCGTTGGAATCGACATCATGGTAAGAACCATCAACGATGGTAGCTTTAACGTCTACAAGCGGGAAGCCTGCAAGTACGCCGTTTTTCATTTGTTCTTCGATACCCGCAAGTGCAGGAGCGATGTACTCTCTAGGAACCGAGCCACCGACAACTTTACTTTCGAATTTGCTACCAGTACCTGGCTCGAGGGGTTCAAATTCAACCCATACGTGACCGTATTGACCACGACCACCAGATTGGCGTACAAATTTACCTTCGACGCGAGCAGGTGCCTTGAACGTTTCGCGGTAAGCAACCTGTGGTTTACCCACATTGGTTTCTACTTTGAACTCACGACGCATACGGTCGATGATGATGTCCAAGTGAAGTTCACCCATACCAGCCAGGATAGTTTGGCCTGTTTCTTCATCAGTATGAGCACGAAGAGTTGGATCCTCTTCAGTCAACTTACCGAGAGCAACGCCCAATTTATCTTGGTCAGCTTTTGTTTTTGGTTCAACAGCGATTTCGATAACCGGATCAGGGAAGTTCATTGATTCCAAAATTACTGGATGCTTCTCATCACACAGTGTATCACCTGTACTGGTGTCTTTCAAACCAACTGCTGCAGCGATGTCACCAGAATACACGATGGAAATCTCTTGACGGCTGTTAGCATGCATTTGAAGGATACGACCAATACGTTCACGCTTGTTCTTAGTAGCATTAACTACGTAAGATCCGGACTCTAGAATACCAGAGTATACACGGAAGAACGTAAGTTTACCTACATAAGGGTCAGTCATGATTTTAAATGCCAAAGCTGCAAACGGTTCTTCATCCGAAGAATGACGAACTGCTTCAGTTCCATCATCAAGATGTCCAGTGATAGCTGGAACGTCAAGAGGAGATGGCAAGTAATCAATAACCGCATCCAGCATAAGCTGAATCCCTTTGTTACGGTAGGAGGATCCAACAATTACAGGGAACAATTTAACTTCAACTACGCCTTTGCGCAGTGCAGCTTTAATTTCCGGAACTGTAATTTCTTCGCCTTCCAGGTACTTCATAGTCAAATCTTCATCAAGTTCAGCAACTTTCTCGATCAACTCGAGACGCAGCTCCTCAACTTTGGCCAAATATTCTTCCGGAATATCCGTTACTTCGATGTTTTGGCCTAGATCATCTCTGAACATGTGTGCTTTTTGCTCAACAAGGTCGATAATACCAGTGAAATCACTTTCTGCGCCAATTGGCAATTGAATAGCAACTGCATTGGCTTGAAGGCGATCACGCATAGTTTCGATTACGTTAAGGAAGTCTGCACCGATAATGTCCATTTTGTTCACATATGCAATACGGGGTACGTTATAACGGTCAGCCTGTCTCCATACGGTTTCAGACTGAGGCTCAACGCCCTCTTTTGCACTAAATACACCTACTGCCCCATCCAATACACGCAGGGAACGTTCAACTTCAACAGTGAAGTCAACGTGTCCTGGGGTATCAATGATATTGATGCGGTGACCTTTCCACGCAGCAGTCGTAGCAGCGGACGTAATCGTGATTCCGCGCTCTTGTTCTTGCTCCATCCAGTCCATTGTAGCAGCACCCTCGTGAACTTCACCGATTTTGTGCGTACGGCCTGTATAGAAAAGAATCCGCTCTGTGGTAGTTGTTTTACCAGCATCAATATGCGCCATGATCCCGATATTACGTGTATTTTTTAAGGAGAACTCTCTAGCCATGAAATGGATCTCCCTTCAAAATATAAGTTATTTGAATGACCTTAATCCTACCAACGGTAGTGAGCGAACGCTTTGTTTGCTTCAGCCATTTTGTGTGTATCTTCGCGTTTCTTAACAGAAGCGCCTGTGTTGTTGGAAGCGTCGATGATCTCAGCCGCCAAACGCTCTTCCATCGTCTTCTCACCGCGGTTGCGAGAGTAGTTTACGAGCCAACGTAATCCCAGAGCAGTACGTCTCTCTGGTTTAACCTCGATAGGTACTTGATAGTTAGCACCACCGACACGACGAGCTTTGACTTCCAAAACCGGCATGATGTTCTTGATGGCAGCTTCGAAAACTTCCATCGGATCTTTACCCGTACGTTCTTCAATCAATTTGAATGAATTGTACAGAATGCTTTGAGCGACACCTCTTTTACCACCCAGCATAATGCGGTTAATCAAACGAGTAACCAACTTGCTATTATACAACGGATCTGGCAATACGTCTCTCTTAGTAACTGGACCTTTGCGTGGCATGGATATCCCCCTTTCTTAAATGTTTATTATTCTAGATTTTTTTCTTATTTCTTAGCTTTAGGACGTTTAGCACCGTATTTAGAACGAGCTTGCATCCGGTTAGCTACACCTGCTGTATCCAATGCACCACGAACGATATGGTAACGAACCCCTGCAAGGTCCTTTACTTTACCTCCGCGAAGTAATACAACACTGTGCTCTTGTAAGTTATGTCCGATACCCGGGATATAAGCTGTTACCTCGAGACGGTTCGTCAAACGAACACGGGCATATTTACGAAGCGCTGAGTTTGGTTTACGTGGAGTCATAGTACCAACACGAGTGCACACACCGCGTTTTTGCGGAGCGCTCAAATTTGTAGCCTCACGCTTGAGGGCGTTATACCCTTTTTGAAGAGCGGGAGATTTAGATTTTTCGATTTTGGCTTGACGGCCTTTACGAACCAATTGGTTAATTGTTGGCATGTTGTTGCCACCCCCTTCCTGAAATGATAGCCGATTTAAGAACTCTAAGCCCACAGACCCAGGCGGTTCATAAAAAGACAAATGAAAAGTTCTTGCCGCTGGAGTTCACCCCAGTACAAAAACATTTCCGTAGCTATTGTTTTAAGACGGCTGCCATCGCAGCGCCAACTTCTATTCCGCAGGCCTTGCCCAAATTTAGCATTGTATCCACGTATGTGATCTTAACACCTTGTTTGTTACAAAGCATAACTATCCTGGAAGTAAGCCTTTGATCTCCGTCCTCTGCCACATAGACTTCTGCGGCTTGGCCCAACTCTACCGCCTTGACGGTTTGTTTGGTACCGATCTTGACCTGAGCATCCTGTAGTCCTCTATCATCAGTCATAATCATTACCTCCAATGAACAAGGATAACATGGCTACTCACGCACCTTAGACATTTTAGCATTATCAATAGATGGTGTCAAGAAATTCAGCAATAATATTTATCATTATTATACACAGCAGATAATCGTATCACACCTATGAATAGGTATGACACGAGTTCACTACCATGATTGCTAATTTATTCAGCAGGAACCGGCTCTAAAGATTCAAGCGCGCTTTCTGCATTTGGATCACTTAACTTAACATTACGGTAACGATTCATACCAGTACCTGCAGGAATCAACTTACCGATAATAACATTTTCTTTGAGTCCAAGCAGCTTATCTACTTTGCCTTTGATAGCAGCATCTGTTAAGACACGAGTTGTTTCTTGGAAAGATGCAGCGGATAAGAAGGAATCTGTCTCAAGAGATGCCTTGGTAATACCGAGCAAGACTGGTTTAGCAACTGCAGGCTCTTTACCAGACAAGATGGCTTCCTTGTTAGCAGCTTCATATTCATGAATATCCGCAAACGCACCTGGTAACAGACTTGTGTCACCTGCATCAATGATACGGATCTTCCGAAGCATTTGTTTGATCATAACTTCAATGTGCTTATCATTGATCTCAACGCCCTGGTTACGATATACACGCTGAACTTCTTGCAGAATGTAGTTTTGTACCCCACGGATCCCTTTGATTCGCAGCATTTCTTTAGGGTCAATCGAACCGTCTGTCAACTCATCGCCGGCTTCAATCTCTTGGCCTTCGCTGACACGTAGACGTGAACCATAAGTTATGGAATAAGTCTTGGATTCTGCTTCACCTTGAACCTCGATTTCACGACGATCCTTAGTTTCACGGATTTCCTTGATTACACCATCGATCTCACTGATTGTAGCCTGACCTTTAGGGTTACGGGCTTCAAACAACTCTTGAATACGCGGCAAACCTTGCGTGATGTCATCACCGGCTACACCGCCGGTATGGAACGTACGCATTGTAAGCTGGGTTCCTGGTTCACCGATAGATTGTGCAGCGATAATACCAACTGCTTCACCGATCTCAACGTGTTTACCAGTTGCCAAGTTACGACCGTAACATTTCTTACAAACACCATGACGAGCACGGCAGCTTAGTACAGAGCGGATTTGTAGCTTAGTTACACCAGCGTCTACGATTGCTTCCGCTTTATCGGAGTCAATCAAATCGTTGCGGTGAACAATGATTTCGCCTGTTTCTGGATGACGGACAGTCTCGAAGCAGTAACGACCTTCGATACGGTCATACAGATCCTCAATAACCTCTTTACCATCCTGAATACGACTAACTGTAAATCCTTTATCCGTTCCACAATCTTCCTCACGGACGATAACGTCCTGAGCTACGTCAACGAGACGACGAGTCAAGTAACCGGAGTCAGCAGTACGAAGTGCGGTATCGGCAAGACCTTTACGCGCTCCGTGAGTGGAAATAAAGTACTCCAAGACCGTAAGACCTTCACGGAAATTCGCTTTAATTGGCAATTCGAAAATCCGACCCGAAGGTGTTGCCATCAGACCACGCATACCACCCAGCTGAGTGATCTGCGATTTGTTACCCCGCGCTTTGGAGTCAACCATGAGCATGATAGAGTTGAAACGGTCCATCGATTTCAGCAGGATGTTCGTAAGATCATCCTTCGTTTTCGACCAGATCTCAATAACACGGTCGTACCGTTCGTCATTAGTGATCAGACCACGGCGATATTGGTTAGCAACCACATCTACCTTTGCTTCGGACTCTTTCAAGATCGTAACTTTCTCCTCAGGCACGATAACATCCGACACGGCAACGGTAACACCGGAACGTGTGGAATAAGTGAAGCCGAGTTGTTTAATTTTATCCAAAATCATAGAGGTTTTGGTTGTATGATAAGTTTCAAAACAACGTGCGATAATCAGACCCAGATATTCTTTACCTACAGCGCTGGCTTCAGGAGCGGATTCAATCAGCTCGCGAATATCTGCACCTTTTTCATAGATAAAGTATTTCTCTGGCGTGCCGTGCAGCAAGTTAGTCTTAGTCGCTTCATTGATATAAGGGAAACTACTTGGGTAAATTTCATTAAAGATAATCTTACCGATTGTAGTAATCAACATTGCGCCTTGTTGTTTTTCCGTAAAGCAAGTCTTACCCAGTGCTTTAACTGGAATAGCTACACGAGCATGAAGTCCTGCAGTTCCGCGTTGGTAAGCTGATACAGCTTCATTTACGGTACGCAGAATCATACCTGATCCTTTTTCTTCCTTGTTGTCCATGGTCAGGTAGAAAGTACCAAGGACCATATCCTGGGAAGGTGTTACAACCGGTTTTCCGTCTTTAGGGTTCAAGATATTACCGGATGCAAGCATGAGAATACGTGCTTCCGCTTGAGCTTCTGCTGACAGAGGAACGTGCACCGCCATTTGGTCACCGTCAAAGTCGGCGTTATAAGCCGTACATACGAGTGGGTGAAGACGAATAGCATGACCTTCCACCAAAATCGGTTCAAAAGCTTGGATACCGAGACGGTGAAGTGTTGGTGCGCGGTTTAGAAGTACTGGGTGCTCTCTGATTACTTCTTCAAGTACATCCCATACTTCAGGACTTACACGCTCAACTTTACGTTTTGCGCTCTTTATGTTGTGGGCTAGGCCCTTATTAACCAATTCCTTCATGACAAAAGGTTTGAACAATTCTAGCGCCATTTTCTTAGGAAGTCCGCACTGGTACATCTTGAGGTACGGTCCTACAACGATAACGGAACGACCAGAGTAGTCAACCCGTTTACCGAGCAAGTTCTGACGGAAACGTCCTTGTTTACCTTTCAGCATGTGGCTGAGAGATTTTAATGGACGGTTACCAGGACCCGTTACCGGACGTCCTCTACGGCCGTTATCGATGAGAGCATCGACAGCTTCCTGTAGCATCCGTTTCTCGTTCTGCACGATAATGTCAGGTGCACCAAGATCCAGCAGTCTCTTCAGACGGTTGTTCCGGTTAATAACACGACGATAAAGATCGTTCAAATCAGACGTAGCAAAACGGCCACCATCCAATTGAACCATCGGACGAAGCTCCGGAGGAATAACCGGAAGAACATCCATGATCATCCAATCAGGCTTGTTGCCGGAGTTACGGAATGCTTCAATGACTTCCAGACGTTTGATCGCCCGGTTACGGCGTTGGCCTTGGGCCGTACGCAGTTCTTCTTTGAGGAATTCCAGCTCTTTATCGATGTCGATATCTTGAAGAAGCTTTTTAACAGCTTCAGCACCCATGCCGGCTTGGAAACCGTAACCGTATTTTTCACGGTAGCTACGATATTCTTTCTCGGACAGAAGTTGTTTCTTTTCCAGTGGTGTTTCACCTGGGTCAGTTACAACATACGAAGCGAAGTAGATAATCTCTTCAAGTGATCTTGGAGACATATCTAGTGCCAAACCCATGCGGCTTGGGATACCTTTGAAGTACCAGATATGAGATACCGGAGCAGCCAATTCAATGTGACCCATACGTTCACGACGAACTTTAGCACGAGTAACTTCAACGCCACAACGGTCGCAGACTACGCCCTTATAACGGACACGTTTGTATTTACCGCAATGACATTCCCAGTCTTTTTGCGGTCCAAAGATACGCTCGCAGAAAAGACCCTCTTTTTCCGGTTTCAATGTACGATAGTTAATGGTTTCCGGTTTCTTAACTTCTCCGCGGGACCATGAACGAATCTTCTCCGGAGAAGCGAGTCCGATTTTCATAAATTCAAAATTGTTAACGTCCAACAAGGAGCAACCCTCCTTAACCTAATCCTGATTTAGTACCGCTTTGCCCTCCTCTGACTGTTACATCAAAAGAGGGCGCGGTCCTTTATAAAATGGAACTTTAAAGCTCCAAGCGTGATTATTCTGCTCCGACTTCTGCGCCTTCTAAATTGAGGCTCAGCTTGTCGCCTGACGTCTCGTCCTCATCGTCCAATTCTCTCATTTCAATTTCCTGCTCGTCACCGCTAAGAATCTTAACATCCATACCCAGGGACTGCAGTTCTTTGATCAATACCTTGAACGATTCAGGAACACCTGGTTCCGGTACATTTTCACCTTTGACAATGGATTCGTACGTCTTCACGCGACCAACCACGTCATCGGATTTTACGGTCAAAATTTCTTGCAATGTATATGCAGCACCGTAAGCTTCAAGCGCCCACACTTCCATCTCCCCGAAACGCTGTCCACCAAACTGAGCTTTACCACCCAGTGGCTGCTGCGTAACTAGTGAGTAAGGTCCTGTTGAACGGGCGTGAATCTTATCATCAACCATGTGCGCCAGTTTGATCATATGCATGACGCCGACAGTAACTTCACGTTCGAAGCGTTCACCTGTCCGACCATCGTACAATATAGTCTTACCATTACGCTGCATGCCAGCTTCTTCCATCGTATCAAATACGTCATACTCACGCGCTCCGTCGAATACCGGCGTTGCAATGTGAATTCCCAGACGCAATGCGGCCATACCAATATGGACCTCAAGCACCTGTCCGATATTCATACGAGAAGGAACGCCTAGAGGGTTAAGAACAACCTGTACTGGCGTACCGTCCGGAAGGAACGGCATATCTTCTTCTGGCAGGATACGAGCAACGACACCCTTGTTACCGTGACGTCCGGCCATTTTGTCACCTTCAGAAATCTTACGTTTCTGAGCGATGTACACACGAACCAATTGATTTACGCCAGGAGGCAGCTCATCGCCGTTCTCACGTGTAAACACTTTAACGTCAACGATAATACCATCACTACCGTGAGGAACGCGTAAAGAGGTATCCCGCACTTCACGAGCCTTCTCACCAAAGATAGCGTGTAGGAGACGCTCTTCTGCAGTCAATTCAGTTACACCCTTTGGAGTAACCTTACCAACTAGAATGTCACCAGCACTGATTTCCGCACCGATGCGAATAATTCCACGCTCATCAAGATTGCGCAGAGCTTCTTCGCCCACGTTTGGAATATCACGTGTGATTTCTTCAGGTCCCAGTTTAGTGTCACGAGCTTCGGATTCGTATTCCTCGATATGAATCGAAGTGTATACATCTTCCTTAACTAGTTTTTCACTTAACAGGATCGCATCCTCGTAGTTGTAACCTTCCCAAGTCATGAACGCAACGACTACGTTACGACCAAGAGCAAGTTCGCCCATTTCTGTAGAAGGACCGTCCGCCAGGATGTCACCCTTCTTAACAATATCCCCTCTTTTAGCTAGAGGACGTTGGTTAATACAGGTACCTTGGTTAGAACGCATAAATTTGTGTAATTTATATTTAACGATATCGCCTTTAACTTCTTTGCCTTCGACAGTCTCAACCCGGCGCAGCCAAATTTCATTAGCTGAAGAACGTTCGATAATACCGTCATATTTAGAAACAACACATACGCCAGAATCCTTAGCGGATTTATGTTCCATTCCTGTTCCGACCAACGGAGCTTTAGGAATTAGAAGCGGAACAGCTTGACGCTGCATGTTAGATCCCATCAGAGCGCGGTTGGAGTCATCGTTCTCAAGGAACGGAATGAGCGCCGTAGCGACGGATACGACCTGTTTAGGCGAAACATCCATGTAATCTACACGATTACTTGGCATTGTTGTAATGTTGTCAGAGTCTTTATTGTAACGAACGATTACCATGTCTTCCTTAAAGGAGCCATCTTCATCGATCAATACGTTAGCCTGAGCAACTACATAATTATCTTCCTCATCCGCAGTCAGATAATCGATTTGTTCAGTTACCTTACCCGTCTTTGGATCTACCCAACGATATGGAGCTTCAATAAAGCCATATTCGTTGATACGTGCAAAGGTGGACAAGGAGTTGATCAATCCAATGTTCGGACCTTCCGGTGTTTCAATTGGACACATCCGGCCGTAGTGACTGTGATGGACGTCACGAACTTCAAAGCCCGCGCGTTCACGTGTCAAACCACCAGGTCCGAGTGCAGACAGACGACGTTTATGCGTAAGTTCCGCAAGTGGGTTCGTCTGGTCCATAAACTGAGACAACTGGGAGCTACCGAAAAACTCTTTAATGGACGCGATAACCGGACGAATATTGATCAGAGCTTGAGGCGTAATAGCATTAGCATCCTGAATCGACATTCTTTCACGCACAACGCGCTCCATACGGGACAAACCGATACGGAACTGATTCTGCAGAAGTTCACCTACAGAACGTAGACGACGGTTACCCAGATGGTCAATATCATCGGTATTACCAATTCCGTGAAGCAAATTAATAAAGTAGCTGATCGAGGATATAATATCAGCTTGAGTAATGTGCTTAACAGACTTGTCGATGTTGCCGTTAGCGATCAGCTTAATAACCCGACCTTCTTCAATTGGCGAGAATACGTCAATTGTTTGAAGAGGAATATCTTCACTGTCCGTAACTCCGCCAGTAACACGGTAGTTTTTAAAGGCAACATTCTTTTCGAAATACGGAATCAATTCATCAAGCAGTCTACGATCGACCATTTGGCCGGATTCTGCCAGAATTTCTCCGGTAGAGTCATCAACCAAAGGTTGAGCAAGACGTTGATTGAAAAGACGGTTCTTAATGTGCAGCTTTTTATTGATTTTGTAACGGCCTACATTAGCTAGGTCGTAGCGTTTTGGATCAAAGAAACGCGCAACCAGCAAACTTCTGGCATTGTCTAGTGTCGGCGGTTCGCCCGGACGGAGTCGCTCATAAATCTCAATAAGCGCCTTCTCCGTGGAGTCCGTGTTGTCTTTATCCAGCGTATTGCGAATATATTCATCATTGCCAAGCAATTCCAGAATTTCGGCATCACTACCGAAACCGAGAGCACGCAAAAGTACGGTAACAGGAATTTTACGAGTCCGATCGATACGAACATACATAATATCCTTAGCGTCGGTCTCAAGTTCCAACCAGGCTCCGCGGTTCGGGATTACTGTGGCGGTGTAGGTTTTTTTGCCGTTCTTATCCACTTTTGTGCTGAAATAGACGCTTGGAGAGCGAACCAACTGGCTGACAATAACCCGTTCTGCACCGTTAATAATAAAAGTGCCGGTCTCCGTCATCAGCGGGAAATCTCCCATGAACACTTCCTGCTCTTTGACCTCACCGGTCTCCTTATTAATGAGCCGCACCTTTACACGCAGAGGAGCCGCATACGTCACGTCCCGCTCTTTAGCGTCGTCAACCGTATATTTTGGTTCACCCAGGCTGTAATCAATGAACTCTAGTACCAAATTACCTGTGAAATCCTGGATCGGCGAGATGTCCTGAAACATTTCCCGCAATCCTTCCTCCAAAAACCAATCATAAGATTTTTGTTGGATCTCGATCAGGTTCGGGACCTCGAGTACCTCGTTAATTCTCGCATAGCTCCGCCGAGTGCGTCGACCATACTGAACAAGATGTCCTGCCAACTTTACTCACCCCTCATGTCTACTCACTTAAAAATTGATTGCGAACCCTTGTTTGGAACCGTATAATGGAACCATACTACAAGGATTCAGTCATAAATAAAAGAAAAGCCCTTATCGAAATCTTCGAAAAAAGAGCGCACTTATCCATGACCAAAATACTCCTTATCCAGTAGATTTGCCCAAAACGTACATATTATACGTAACCAAGCAACAGTTTATGCGCTATTATCTATTACCGCGTAACACTCGCTACGCCAGAGCATAGAGAACCAATTCGCAAAAAACTTGCCGTACGGCTTGCGCTAGCCGGCGACAATATATCGCTTGACATTTTCAGCAAACTAAAGACATGGAGCCTATCTTAATACTGACATTTTATAATAATACCATTATCACTATCACATGTCAATAACCTATTGATTTTTATTTTTGAGCTTTAATAATACGATAACCTTTATCTTTGCCCACTTCTTCTACATTCGAGAACAAGCTCTCAAGTTTAGCTACCGCTGATGGAGCGCCCTGCTTCTTCTGAATAACAATCCACAGAAATCCACCCTCATTTAAATGCTCATAAGCCTCTTCAAAAATCTGATGCACTACAGCTTTTCCTGCACGTATCGGAGGATTGGTAAGAATCACATCGAACTTTTGTTGTTCATTCAATGCGCCGAGCACATCGCTTTCCATTACCGTAACATTCCGGATTCCATTGTGCTGGGCATTTTCACGCGCAAGTTCTACCGCACGACTATTAATATCAATCATCGTAACTTGCCCTTTGGGGGCTAGGTATGCTGCACTTATGCCTATCGGTCCATATCCGCAACCCACATCAAGCACTGCTGAACCGTCCGGAATATCCATAGCTTCAATGAGAACTCGACTACCGTAATCGATGTCTCCTTTAGAGAACACACCCGCATCACTTGTAAAACGAAAGCTTTTGCCTCTTAGAACGGTGTCGATGGTACGTCTGTCATGACGCACTTCCGGTTGCTGCGAATAATAATGTTGCGACATCTCTATCCTCCCTTTCCTTTATGTTAATAGTTTGTATTCACACAACCCTACTAACTCTATCAAGCATAAACGCCTCTGATGTCCTTATAAGGACGGTAAGCTTTCAGCGAGAAATATAAAGATAAAGTATAGTATAAAACTTATACTTTCTTATATTTTTATAAAATAAACCCCTTGAACAAGTTCAAGGGGTTTTCAGTATAGAAGGAATTACTTCACTTCTACAGCTGCGCCTGCTTCTTCCAATTTTGCTTTAGTAGCTTCGGCTTCTTCTTTGCTTACTTTTTCTTTAATTGCTTTTGGTGCGTTGTCTACAACGTCTTTAGCTTCTTTCAAGCCAAGGCCTGTGATTTCGCGAACGATTTTGATAACGTTGATTTTGGAAGCGCCAGCGCCTGTCAAAATTACGTCAAATTCGGATTGCTCTTCAGCTACTGCTGCTACCGCACCGCCAGCTGCTACTGGAGCTGCTGCTGTTACGCCGAATTCTTCTTCAATTGCTTTAACCAGGTCGTTCAGTTCTAATACGCTCATGCCTTTAATTGCTTCCAAGATTGCTTCTTTACTCATGATTGAACCTCCATTTATAATTTAAATTTGTTTGTGGTATTGATTTATGCTGCAAGAGTCAAAGGCTTACGCGCTTTGTTCTTCTTTTTCAGCAACAGCTTTAACTGCAAGCGCGAAGTTGCGCATTGGAGCTTGAAGTACGCTAAG
The DNA here is from genome assembly GCF_029893135.1 of Paenibacillus sp. PastF-3. Lineage (NCBI taxonomy): Bacteria > Bacillati > Bacillota > Bacilli > Caryophanales > Paenibacillaceae > Paenibacillus > Paenibacillus sp. PastF-3. The sequence goes on from NZ_JARXWM010000028.1 coordinate 42,414, forward strand.
CAGCATGGACAGCAAACCATCGCGGGATGGAAGCTCAGCCAGTGCTTTCAATTGGTCCGCGTCGATGACACGTCCTTCTACTACGCCGCCTTTCAATTTCAAAGCGTCGTTTTTCTTGGCGAAATCGTTCAAAATTTTAGCTGGAGCTACTGCATCAGTTGTACTGAATGCGATAGCTGTTGGACCAGTCAAAACTTCATCCAACTCAGTCAACTCAGCCGCAGCAGTTGCGCGACGTAGCAATGTGTTCTTCAGGACTTGAAACTCAACGCCAGCTTCACGAAGTTGCTTACGCAGTTCAGTCACTTGGGAAACGTTCAATCCACGGTAGTCCGCTACAACAGTCGAAAGACTGTTTTGCAGTTTCGCAGTAACAACGTCAACCGCATCCTGTTTTGCTTGAATTACTTTTGCATTTGCCAATGTATACACCTCCTGAAAATTTATGTGTCGGCGTCCTTTCCAAGGAAAGCATCACCGCTCCTACGCAGGCATTAGAAAAGCCTCCGCAGAATCACGAAGGCTTGATAAAACGAAAGTTAGACGAGCGAGCTCGTTACTTCTTGTTTCTATCACAACACCTCGGTAGGAAATTAAGCACTAAGGCACCTACTGTCTACGGTAAGCATATTCAAGGTTAAGATTGATACCTTAAGTTTCACAACTGTTATAGATTATCAAAATTGACTCAAAGAGTCAACCCTTATTTATCTGAAGACGGTTGTGTTCACACGAGCGCTAGGACCCATTGTGGAAGAAATCGAGATGCCTTTAAGGTATACACCTTTAGCAGCAGCTGGTTTCGCACGGTTCAAAGCGTCGATAAGAGCTTTAAGGTTATCGTTCAATTGTGCAGCATCAAAGGACACTTTGCCGATTGGCGCGTGAATTTGACCTGCTTTGTCAAGACGATATTCGATTTTACCGGCTTTAATTTCTTGCACAGCCTTGGAAACATCGAATGTAACTGTGCCAGCTTTAGGGTTAGGCATAAGACCTTTACCACCAAGCAGACGACCCAGTTTACCGACTTCACTCATCATATCAGGTGTAGCTACGCAGACATCAAATTCAAACCAGCCTTGTTGAATTTTGTTGATCATGTCTTGATCACCAACAAAATCCGCGCCAGCAGCTTCTGCCTCTTTCGCTTTTTCACCTTTTGCAAATACAAGCACGCGTTGTGTTTTACCAGTGCCGTGAGGCAGGACAACAACACCACGAACTGCTTGGTCTTGTTTACGCGGGTCTACACCCAGACGAACTGCTGCTTCAACGGTTTCGTCGAATTTTGCAGTCGCTGCCTTTTTCACAAGCTCTACAGCTTCTGAAGGCTCGTAAGTTGCTTCGCTGTTGATCAGCTTAGCAGCTTCTTGGTATTTCTTACCATGTTTAGCCATGAAAATGTTCCTCCTTTGTGGTGTTAGCGGAAATTCCTCCCACATACTTGCGGGTCACGAATGACCGATTCTTCGAAAACTACTAGTCTTCGATTGTGATGCCCATACTGCGAGCAGTACCTTCAACCATACGCATTGCAGCTTCTACAGATGCAGCGTTAAGGTCAGGCATTTTTGTTTCAGCAATTTCACGAACCGCAGCGCGGCCGATTTTTGCTACTTTTTTCTTGTTTGGTTCGCCGGATCCTTTTTCCACTTTAGCAGCGATGCGAAGCAGAACAGCAGCCGGAGGAGTTTTAGTGATGAACGTAAAGGAACGGTCTTCAAATACTGTAATTTCAACCGGAATGATCAAGCCAGCCTGGTCGGCAGTACGAGCATTAAATTCCTTACAGAATGCCATGATGTTGACACCTGCTTGACCTAACGCCGGACCTACTGGAGGCGCTGGATTCGCTTTCCCTGCAGGAATCTGCAGTTTCACCATTTTAATAACTTTTTTAGCCATGAGTGACACCTCCTTGCAAAAATAGTGGTCTTCGAACGCCATTGGCGCTCTCCCACAAGAAACCCTTAGCTTATGTTATATTTTCTCCACTTGAGTGAAATCCAACTCTAGCGGGGTTTCCCGTCCAAACATGTTCACATGCACTTTGATCTTGCTCTTGTCAGCCAAAATTTCTTCCACGGATCCCACAAAATTCGCAAACGGACCAACCATAATACGTACGGATTCCTTGATTTCGAAATCAATCTTCGCTTTAGGTTCAACCATGCCCATATGCTTCAGAATTTGTTCTACCTCTTCCGGAAGCAAAGCTGTTGGTTTAGACCCTGAGCCTGTCGAACCAACAAATCCAGTAACGCCCGGAGTATTGCGGACAACATACCAGGAATCATCAGTCTGAACCATTTCCACCAAAACATAACCCGGGTAAACTTTACGCATAACGGTTTTTTTCTTACCGTCTTTGTTTACAATTTCTTCTTCCATAGGAACAAGAACGCGGAATATTTTGTCTTCCATGCCCATGGACTCAACGCGCTTTTCCAAATTGGCTTTGACCTTATTCTCATACCCAGAATAGGTATGAACGACATACCATCTTTTTTCCATATCAAGCCACCTGGGACCTCTCTAAATAATCGCTTCAATCACAGCGGAAATACCGATGTCCAGAACCCAGAAGTAAATAGCGACAACTACAATTGTACCGAGAACGATCAATGTATAGTTGGTCAATTCTTTACGACTTGGCCAGCGAACTTTTTTGAGTTCACTCCAGCTCTCAGTGAAAAAGGAAAACATAGACTTGAAACTACGTTTCATGCCGACTACACCTCCACAGACTATCTGGTTTCGCGATGAGGAGTTTGCGAGTTACAATACTTGCAAAATTTCTTCATCTCCATGCGGTCGGGGTGATTTCGCTTGTTTTTGGTAGTCGCATAGTTTCTTTGTTTGCAACTTGTACAAGCCAAAGTGATAATTACCCGCATGATGTGCACCTCCCGAGACGTCCTTCTAACAATACAATTAGAAGACGTAAATATTGATCCTAAAAAAAGCCGCGAATTTAGGCCTACCTAAAACACTTTAGCATAATGTCAAGGTCTGTGTCAACGAAAGAATTCCGTTCTGCACTGGGTAATTTCGGGTGTTATAGTCATATGGCCGTACCCTGTCCTTGGGTCTATCTCTTCCTCACACTTCGCTGTCTTCCTTATCATTATGGGGCATTCCGACTGTGTATAAACCTACCCTCAACGGCAACAACTAAAATCGCCTCAAATAGAATTTTATGGTGTTAGCTCCTAATTCTATCTAAGCAATTTCATGAGACTAAAAAAAAGAACTCGATGTACGAGCCCTCTTGTGTTCATTATATCATTAATTGTCACGCACTTCTAGATATCTTTCTAATTTCCGCTTTACTCGTTGTAAAGCGTTGTCAATAGATTTCACATGTCGCTTAAGATCTTCAGCAATTTCCTGATAAGATCGTCCGTCTAAATACAACATCAGAACCTTACGCTCTAGGTCACTTAAAATCTCTGCCATCTTATCTTCAAGTCCAATGAATTCTTCTTGATTGATAATTAGCTCTTCTGGATCTAGTACCTGAGTTCCACAAATGACATCCATAAGCGTCCGGTCGGAATCTTCATCATAAATGGGCTTGTCCAGAGAAACATAAGAATTAAGCGGAATATGCTTCTGACGAGTGGCCGTCTTAATAGCGGTTATAATCTGACGTGTTATGCAGAGCTCAGCAAAAGCCTTGAATGAAGAGAGCTTGTCACCTTTAAAGTCACGAATAGCCTTATAGAGACCAATCATTCCTTCTTGAACAATATCTTCACGATCTGCCCCGATCAAGAAATAAGAGCGGGCTTTAGCACGTACAAAATTACGGTATTTATTAATTAAGTGTTCCAATGCGCCACTGTCGCCACCACGGAAAGCCTCGACAATATCTTCATCACTTATGAAATCATACTCGGACAGCATTATTTCCTTGAGGTCGACACTCACCAAGAATCCCCCCGGCTGCAACGCAAGACACATCGTTACTTCGCGAAATATAGGATCAGTATATATTATGTTACCTTACACCGTCAACCGGATTTGTCCAAAATCAATCTGCAATAGCATAAAATGGAATAAAAATATCACCTAAATCTTCCCACTTGTCACTGCCTACGCCATTTTTCCAATTTACTACGCACATCAGGAGGCAGCTTATCTTCTAAGGAATGACGTGTAGAACTGATGCTACCAGGTTCAATAGCTTTTTTAACTTGCTTCTGGTTCTCCTCAATTTCCAGGTGTAGCTCCCTTGCAGAGATTCGCAATGCACCTTGGGCAAAAATAATATGCTGCTCTATAAGATCACTAGTAGCTACATAGATCTGCCGGCGCCGATTGCTAAATTCCCCAACCAGTCGCTCAATGCATTCATCTGCGGTTTCTTTTTCCTTGGTGAAATACACCTGAACCTTACCCTGGACAAATGACCTTCCTAACCCTGGAACACGGTATGCATCAAAAACTGCAATCACTCTTCGTCCTGAGTAAGCTTGGTAATCCGCCAGCAAATCCATTAAGCGGTCGCGTGCTTCCTGCATACCAATCTGGGACAGTGCCGCAAGTTCCGGCCAGCCACCGATCATATTGTACCCGTCCACAAGCAGCACATCGCGCCAGTCGGCCATAGTTATCCCTGCTGTTGCCGAAGGCGTACCACTTCATACATAATGACTCCTGCGGCGACAGAGGCATTTAATGAATTGATTTTTCCGGCCATCGGCAGCTTAAGTAATACATCACATTTTTCACGAATCAAGCGTCCCATTCCTTTATTCTCATTACCGATTACAACAGCTACCGGTCCTGTGAAAATATTGGATCCAAACAGATTCTGATCTGTATCCACATCCGTACCTACTACCCAGACTCCCTGCTCTTTCAGACGATCAATGGTCTGACCTAGGTTAGTGACCCGCGCAACCGGAACATATTCCACGGCACCTGCTGATGTTTTGGAGACGGTAGCAGTAATCTGAGCCGAACGGCGTTTAGGTACGATTACTCCATGCACTCCAGTACAATCTGCTGTCCGCAGAATGGATCCCAGGTTATGCGGATCTTCAATCTCATCCAGTAAAATCAAGAATGCAGGCTCTCCTTTGGCTTCAGCTGCAGCCAGCAGATCATCTACCTCGACATAGGCAAAAGGTGCCGCTTGAGCAACTACCCCCTGATGTTGAACTCCAGGCGCAAGTTGATCCAGCTTACGCTTGTCCACATGCTGAATGACAATCCCCGCTTTACGTGCTTCAGCGACGATTGGTGCGGTCAGATGCTTCTGGGCCGTTTCTGCAATCCATATTTTATTTAAGGTACGACCCGCACGAAGCGCCTCAAGCACTGAATGCTTCCCAGCCAATATTTCCTCTTCTGTCTTCAAATCTTCTTCCATGTTCACTTCTCCTATTCTCTATTTCGCAAAAGCCTTATCAAGGCTTTTTCAACATAAACTGTATGCCACTGTTCACAATTTCTTGTATTCTCTCCTGTTGACCTGTGTAGTATAAGTAACCTATCAGACACTCAAAAGCAGTAGCATGACGGTATTCAAGCACATCTGCATTCTTAGGAATACTTCCCGATTTAGCATTTCTCCCCTGACGGGCGACATCTTTTTCCTCTTCTGTGAGACTTGACTCCAAAAATCCAAGTATTGCACTCTGCGCCTTAGCGGATACAAGTCCTGTAGCAGAGCGATGCAAATGGTTTGGGCGCAAATTCGGAAGAGATACTAAATACTGGCGAACTGACACTTCGTAAATGGCATCTCCTACATAGGCAAGCACAATTGGCGAGAGGAGTCGCGCAGGTTTGGAAGGCTCGTAAGGAAACCACCCGTTCTGAAACTTGCGTTCCTCACTCATTTACGCCGCCACCGCATTCCTTGCGGAGTATCCTCAAGCAATATGCCCAAGCGCCCTAATTCATCACGAATCTCATCGGACCGGCTCCAATTCTTATTCTTACGCGCTTCAACCCGCTCCGCGATCAATCTTTCAACTTCTTCACTCGCGATCTCTTCTTCTTCATGCTCAGGTGTCAAACGCAGCACAGCATTCATTTCCCCAAAAGCTTGCAGCAGCGCAGCAAAATCAGCAGGGGCTGCTTCACTATTCGCAAGGGTATGGTTTGCAAGACTCACCCAATCAAACATAGCGGTAATCGCATCAGGGGTATTAAAGTCATCCTGCATTCTAGCATGAAAATTGGCCACAATAGCAGATAACTTATCATTAATCTCTAAGCTGACCTCACCCTGAGCACCTTCAGCAGCAAGTTCAAGACGATGCTTAACGTTACTTTCTGCAAGTGAGATACGTTCTACGCTCTTTTCAGCTGAAGTCATTGAATCCACCGAGAAGTTCAACGGATTACGATAATGGGTCGATAGCATGAAATAACGAATAGTCCCAGCTTTAAATTGCCCACGGATATCTTTCACAAGCCAACCGTTACCCAATGATTTCGACATTTTTTCATCACCGATGTTAATAAATCCATTGTGCATCCAGTAATTAGAGAGTGGCTTACCCGTCAGAGCTTCTGTCTGAGCGCATTCGCATTCATGATGCGGGAACTGCAAATCTTGTCCACCCCCGTGGATGTCCATCGTATCCCCCAAGAACTCTCTTGCCATGGCCGAGCATTCAATATGCCAGCCAGGGCGTCCATTTCCCCATGGGCTCTGCCAGTACACTTCACCTGGTTTTGCTGCTTTCCACAGCACAAAGTCCTCAGGTTTCTCTTTCCGTGAGTCTACCTCCACGCGAATACCAAACTGTAATTCATCCAGATTCTGACGGGACAGTTTACCGTAGTCTTCAAATTTGGAAGTGCGGTAGTATACATCGCCACCACTCTCGTAGGCATACCCTTTTTCCTCAAGCTCTTTAATGAATTCAATGATCAGCTCCATGCTTTCTGTTACTCGCGGATTCAATGTTGCCGGCTTTACTCCAAGCCCTTCAAGATCCTCACGATAAGCATTAATGAAAATCTCAGCAACCTCTGCTACGGAAGTGTTCATTTCTTCTGCTTTACGTATCAGTTTATCATCTACATCTGTGAAGTTCGTAACATACCGTACCTCATTGCCGAGTTGCTCCAAATAATTCCGGACCATATCAAAGACAATAATAGGCCTAGCATTTCCGATATGCATATATCCGTAAACGGTTGGACCACATACATACATTTTCACCTTGCCCGACTCTTGAGGCACAAACTGCTCCTTGCTGCGTGTCATTGTGTTATAAATTTGTAAAGCCATCCTATTCCAACCCTTTCTTTTGTCCCGATTCCTTAAGTACCGGATATGCTTAAATTTCGTAATCACCAATGTACTGCTGAGTTTCGACTAGCCGCTGCGCGGTCTTTTGCTTATCTTCTCCGCCAAGCTTCTCTCTGATCTCTTCGATCTCTTTTTGTAGAAAGCGAAGTGAATCTACAAGCGGGTCTGGCATCTTGGTATGATCCAAGCGATCGGATACACGTTCACCGTTACGTTTTACTACACGGCCCGGATTTCCTACTACCGTACTATTATTTGGGACTTCACGCAGTACAACCGCATTCGAACCTATATTTGAATTGTCACCGATACGAAACGATCCTAATACCTTCGCACCAGAACCAATAACTACATTGTTGCCAACTGTGGGATGGCGCTTACCTTTTTCTTTCCCTGTCCCCCCGAGTGTAACCCCTTGATAGATAATAACATCATCACCGATTTCACAGGTTTCTCCAATAACAATCCCCATACCATGGTCGATAAACAGCCTATTTCCGATGACAGCTCCGGGATGGATTTCAACACCGGTCATAAATCTACTAAACTGTGAGACCATACGGGCCATTGTATACCAGCGGCGTTTGAAAAAAGAATGGGCAATCCGGTGACCCCAAATGGCGTGCAACCCTGCATATGTGAAGACAACCTCGAACCAGCTGCGGGCTGCGGGATCGTTATCAAATACCGCCCGAATGTCCGACTTAATATGCTTAAACATCACGGTTCCTCTCTTCTTGACTCCCCCATCTCCTGTTTACAGGTACACAAGGAAGGTATTGTCTCCAATCCATCATTCTTATCATACATATGCTGTGGGTGTTTGCTTGGTTTGTTATATTAGAAAAGATACCCCGAAACAAAAAAAGCCCCTGCAGCATAAAGCTGCAGAGACGTTTAACCGCGGTTCCACTCTGCTTGAACGAATCAAACAGACTGCTGTTGTTACCATCGGCAGAGTTCCTTCGTTCCACTTGGCATCATTAACGGCGATGTACCCGGCGCGATCTAACGAGCCTTTAGGATCGTTCAACCGTGCAGCTCACAGGCGCATGTTCTGCCCCGGACAAATGAATAACTCCCAGCCCGAAAGGGTATCCCTTTCTCGGTTATTCTCTCTGGCAATTGCCTTTATGGACGTACTTCTCCTGATCACAGCTATTATCATATGGTTCTATCTTAGCGTAAAAGCTAAGGGACTGACAAGAGGCTTAATGATAAGTAATACTACCTTAAGCTCCTTTAATTTGTGATTTCAAACGTTCGATGACACGGTTTTGGCCGAGCAAAGCAATCGTTATATTAAGATCACGTCCGTGCGTTTGTCCGGTTAAAGCCACACGTATCGGCATAAAGAGCGCTTTGCCTTTGTGCCCTGTTTCTTTCTGCACTTCCTTGATCAGTACAGCCATATTACTAGCGCTGAAATCCTGACAAGCTTCAACCTTAGCTAGAAAAGCAGACAAAACTTCAGGCACTTGGCTTTCCGCCAGAACCTGCGCCGCTTCTGTTTCTAACTCCAGATGGCTGCGGAAGAATAGTTCAGATAGCTCTACGATATCGGAGGCAGAGGTCATCTGCTCTTGATACAGTGCTACAAGGCTTTCTGCCCATGCCTGCTGCTCATCATTCAGCTCAGCCGGTATTTTTCCCGCTTTTTGCAGATGTGGAATCGCTAATGCCGAGATCCGTTTAGGATCAGCATGCTTAATATAGTGATTATTTAGATGCGCCAGCTTGTGCTTATCGAATACAGCCGGACTTTTGGACAAACGGTCCGCATCAAAAATAGAAATAAGTTCTTCTTTACTGAAGATCTCCTCTTCTCCCTCTGGCGACCAGCCCAGTAGAGAAATGAAGTTAACCAAAGCCTCAGGCAAGTAACCCAATTCATCATATTGCTCAATAAATGTAATTACAGATTGATCCCGCTTGCTAAGTTTCTTATGGTTTTCACCGACAATCAGTGTCATATGACCAAATATTGGGGGTTTCCAACCAAGAGCCTCATAGATCATAAGCTGACGTGGTGTGTTGGAAATATGATCTTCCCCACGTAGTACATGGGTGATAGCCATCAAATAATCATCAACAGCTACCGCAAAGTTATAGGTCGGAATTCCGTCCTTCTTCACGATAACAAAATCACCCATTTCTTTCGTATCAAAAGAAATAGTACCTTTTACGATATCATCGAACGTGTACGTACGATCTTCTGGTACACGGAAGCGAATGCTAGCTACTCGTCCCTCAGCTTCAAACGCAAGGCGTTGTTCTTCCGTCAAATCACGGTGTTTGCCGGAATATCGAGGGGTTTCTCCACGTGCAGTCTGTTCTTCACGTTCTGCTTCCAGTTCTTCCTCTGTGCAGTAGCAGCGGTAAGCCAAACCTTTATCCAGCAAATCCTGCCAATATACACGATATAGGTCAAGACGTTCAGTCTGGCGGTAAGGTCCGTAATCTCCGCCAACATCAACACTCTCATCCCAATCTATGCCTAGCCATTTCAAATACTTAAGCTGGCTCTCTTCGCCGCCTGCGACATTGCGCTTCACGTCTGTATCTTCAATTCTGATGATGAACTTACCGCCTTGATTACGGGCGAACAGATAGTTAAACAGCGCCGTTCTGGCGTTACCTATATGTAAATGTCCCGTAGGGCTCGGTGCATAACGCACCCGGACTTGATCCGTCATTATATTCCCTCCGCTTCATATGGTTAAAACTTAGATTTGCTACTTAGACCGTCTCAAGATGATATCACATCTTGGAGTAGACAGACAATAGATTGTGCGGCAATTCCTTCGCCACGACCGGCAAAACCAAGCTGTTCAGTAGTCGTAGCTTTAACGTTCACCTTGGACGGGTCCGCGTGAAGCGCACGAGCGATAATCTCCGTCATTTGTGGAATGTACGGCGCCATCTTTGGTTTTTGGGCAATAATCGTTGAATCGATATTCCCAAGCTTGTACCCTCGCTCTCTAGCAAGTGCCCACACTTGTTCTAATAATTTCAAGCTATCCGCGTCCTTAAACGCTGGATCTGTGTCCGGAAAATGTCTGCCAATATCACCAAGTCCTAGTGCGCCTAGTATCGCGTCACTTACTGCGTGCAGCAGAACATCAGCATCGGAATGTCCTACTAATCCTTTTTCATAAGGAATCGTAACGCCTCCAATAATACAAGGCCTTCCCTCAACCAGTTGATGTACATCAAATCCTTGTCCTACAGCGATCATGATTGTCCCTCTCCCCTGTTTCTTTCTGTGAATTCTGCAAAATCCAAATCATCTGGCGTCGTAATCTTAATATTTCTGTAGCTTCCCTCTACCACAGAAACCGGAATACCAGCACGCTCTGCCAAGCTGGAATCATCAGTACCTAGAAATCCATCCCGCTCCGCGGCCGCATAGGCATCCAGCAATTCAGAAAGACGAAAAGTCTGCGGGGTTTGAATCGCCCACAGACTTCGCCGATCCGGCGTAGACAGTACTCTACCTTCGTTATCTACCTGTTTGATCGTATCTTTGACGGGTACAGCAAGAACTGAAGCGCCGATCTGCTTCGCTCGCTCATAACATGCCTCAATTTCATTCGGCTGCACAAACGGACGAACACCATCATGTACCATTACCCACTGTGTCGTAAGTTTCAACAATCCTTTATGTACGGAATGCTGACGCTCAGATCCACCAGCCACTATAGCCTTAACCTTGTCCAGCTTATAGAGCTGTATCCATTCCCGGCAACGCTCAATATCTTCCTTACCGGTTACGAGCACGATTTCGGAAATCAAGTCATGCTGCTGAAATACTTCCAGCGTATGAACGATTACTGGTTTACCCTGTAGTAACAGATATTGCTTGCTCTCTACAGTCCCCATTCGCGTTCCTCTGCCTGCCGCCACAATGACGACGCCCACACTGTTTGACATTACTCAGGCTCCTGTCTTTCACGTATATTCCCATCATAACGTGTTTGGCGGGCATTTCCAACCCATAGGACATTTGCCGTGCACTTTATCTACGCCTATTGTGCTTTTTCCAGCAGCTTTGGCTTCGCAAATATCATCCGTCCAGCTGAAGTTTGAAGCACACTCGTGACGAGAACCTCCATCGTGGTTCCGATGTATTCCCGTCCGCCTTCCACAACGATCATTGTTCCATCGTCTAAATAGGCTACCCCTTGTCCATGCTCTTTGCCATCCTTAATGACCTGAACTACGATTTCCTCACCAGGTAACACTACGGGCTTCACGGCATTCGCAAGATCATTAATATTCAGGACTGAGACTCCCTGTAATTCGCAAACCTTATTCAAGTTGAAGTCATTAGTAACTACTTTACCTCGCAGTACCTTCGCTAACTTCACCAGCTTACTATCCACCTCAGAAATTTCTTCAAAATCTCCCTCATAGATTAACACCTTCACATCGAGCTCTTTTTGGATTTTATTGAGTATATCAAGTCCCCGCCGTCCACGATTCCGTTTCAAAAGATCCGAAGAATCTGCGATGTGCTGGAGCTCCTCAAGTACGAATTCCGGTATGACAATCGTTCCTTCAATAAATCCAGTTTTGCAAATATCAGCGATCCGACCATCAATAATAACGCTTGTATCGAGGATTTTATGTTCCTCCAGCCCACGACCTTCCGGCTCAGCCGCTTGCCCCCAGCGTCCAGTTGTCCAAAGTGCAGCTAGTTCCTCTTTTTTCTCCAGACCGATCCGCAGCCCCATATATCCAAAAGCTAACGTAACGGGTACCTGCAGCAACTGCCCAGCTTTTCCAAGCCAAATCATTGCAGGATATAACAGAAGAGATAGCAAAAGCCCCCCTGTAAGCCCAGCTGCACCTGCAGCTAATTCATTCATTGGTATACGCGAACAGTACAGAACCGCCTCCCGCAGTTTTGAACCTCCCCATTCCGCGCATAAAGACCCCGCAAACAAAAAAATAATGGCACCCAGCACCGTAAACAAAATGCTTCCCTCTACAGGTAAACTTTCACTCAGCTTTTCCATCCCCTTAGGGAATCCTCTTTCAAGCGCATGGTATAGCGAAAAACCAGACCAAGCACCACATATTAAAGCAAAAGACAATATCACTTTTTTCCACATAACCTAACGCACCTCCTTTTTATTCATCCTTGAATGATCAATACCTCACCAGTATGTTCCAATTTTCAAGACGATAAACTTGGGATAGCGCTGGAATTGCAAAAAGGCTTTGCCATCCCCTAAGGACGACAAAGCCTCTAGCTATAATTATATTAGTTCAACCTTACTACAAGACCGCTTTAACCGTTCTTCGAGTGATACACTTTATCTTCAGAACGTCTTCTACGACGGTGACGGCGTCTGGCTGTCAATCGATCAATGTTTTGTTTAAAACCATATAACGCGTAAATCCCAAGTAAGACGAAGATTAGCTTAGCAATTTGTTCAGGGAACACAACAGCAACAGCCACCGCAACAACAATGACTACTGGCGCTCCGACAACCACTTTTTTAGGTAATCCAACCTTCTTAAAATTAGGATATTTAACAGTGCTGACCATCAAATATGATAAAAGCAATGTAGCCACGATCATAAATGGAGCGGAAACATCTTTATTAAAAAGAGCTAATGTGGCAAGTACACCACCAGCAGCAGGAATTGGCAATCCGATGAAATAACCAGGAACTCCTGGATGAACATTAAAGCGAGCTAGGCGCAATGCACCAAACACCGGGAAAATTGCAGTTATTGTCCAGGCTAATGCAGAATTTAAATCATGCAGGCTTGAGACGTACATAATAACAGCAGGTGCTACTCCAAAAGAAACGACATCAGACAAAGAGTCCAGTTCCTTACCAAATTCACTCTCACATTTAAGTGCACGAGCAACTCGGCCATCTAATCCGTCTAACAGCATAGCAATAATAACCATGATAGCGGCCATGCTAACTTTACCGTCAAACGCCATCATGATACCAAACATTCCGAGCATCAAGTTACCTATGGTAAAAAGACTCGGAATTGATTTTTGTATCATTTCTTCACCTCAATTTTCTCACATTGGCCTTAAACAGCTCCAATATTACGTGATTGTATGTTATTTACATTTGCCTGTCAATAAGAACTTGCTTCTGTAAACGTTTGAGCCCATCCTGAATATTACGAGCCCGCACCTCCCCAATTCCGTCCACTTCATCCAGTTCAGCTATGCTTGCAGACATCAAATTAGGCAGCATTTCAAACCGCTCCACCAGATTATGAATGATCACATTTGGAAGCCGCGGAATCTTATTAAGCAGGCGATATCCACGCGGAGTAACCACCTCTTCAGAAGAAATTGCCGTAGAAGAGTAGCCCAACAATCGAGCAATATGGTTGTCATCCATTAGGTCATCATCACTAATACGTTTGAGACCGGCAATAATTTCACGAATTTTATCTTCTTGCTCTTCCTTAGCATAGTCTCTGTATAGGAGCCATGCTTCTTCCTCTGTATTTCCAACCAGTTCTTCCATCTGCATGCTGATTAAGCGCCCTTCGTTGCCTAGTTCATTTATATATCGTTTAATCTCCATTTTTATGCGTAAAACCATCTCTACCCGCTGAATCACTCCGACCACTTCGGCCACGGTTACGATTCCCTCATACTCCGAAGCAGACAAATTCGTCAGTCCTTGTGTAAGAACCGCTTTGTACTTTTCGAGGGTCTGAATCGCTTGATTAGCTTTAGCCAAGATAGCTCCGATTTCTTTTAACGCATACCGAATGGAACCTTGATACAGGGTAATGATATTGCGGCGCTGTGAAATAGAAACCACCAGTTTACCTGTTTGCTTCGCTACGCGCTCGGCGGTCCGGTGACGAATGCCTGTCTCGATGGAAGAGATGGACGAATCCGGAATTAGCTGTGTATTTGCATACAAAATGCGTTTCAAATCCTCACTAAGAATAATGGCACCGTCCATTTTGGCAAGCTCATATAAATAATTGGGCGAAAAATCGCAGTTAATGGAGAATCCCCCATCCACTACCTCCATCACCTCAGGACTATATCCAACGACGATTAGTGCTCCCGTCTTAGCGCGCAGCACATTCTCAAGACCTTCCCGAAAGGGTGTCCCCGGTGCTGCCAGTCTGAGCAGATCATTCATATTCTCTAATTGGTTATATTCTTTCATAATCCCTGTGCCCCCTAATCTAACGCGACCGATAGTGCATCTGCTACGGTACTGACGCCAATAATCTGGATATCTTGCGGGTGCTTCCAGCCTTTCAAACTTTTCTCTGGCATGATCACCCGCCGGAAGCCTAGCTTCGCGGCCTCCTTCACACGCATTTCCGCGCGCGAAACACCTCTTACTTCACCTGTAAGTCCTACTTCACCGAAGAAAACATCGTAAGGTTTTGTTGAAATATCACGAAAGCTGGAAGCGATACTAATAGCTACTGCTAAATCAATCGCCGGTTCATCCAGCTTTACTCCTCCAGCTACATTAAGGTAAGCATCCTGATTTTGCAGGAACATACCCATCCGCTTCTCCAGTACAGCGATAATGAGTGCCATCCGCTGGTGATCCATACCTGTGCACATCCGGCGAGGGGAGGGGAAATGAGTGGCAGCGACAAGAGCCTGAAGCTCAACAAGCACCGGTCTAGTCCCTTCCATACTGGCCACAACTGTAGATCCGGCTACGCCGAGTGGACGCTCCGACAAAAAGAGCTCTGATGGATTTTCTACTTCGGTTAGACCCACTTCACCCATTTCGAAAATGCCGATTTCATTCGTTGAACCGAAGCGGTTCTTTACAGCCCGCAGGAGTCTATACGTATGATGCCGCTCTCCCTCAAAATACAGCACACAATCCACCATATGTTCAAGCATCCGTGGGCCTGCAATAGCGCCTTCCTTAGTGACATGCCCAACGAGAACTGTAGCAATTCCCCGAATCTTAGCGATACGCATAAATCTTGTCGTACATTCCCGAACCTGGGTCACACTGCCTGGCGCACTAGTTACTTCTGGCATAAATACAGTCTGAATCGAATCGATAACAAGAAATTGCGGCTGAATTTGTTCAATCGCTTCTTCTATGCTTTCCATATTCGTCTCACATAGTACATATAGCTCAGCTGACAACGCCCCGAGGCGATCCGCACGCAGCTTAGTTTGCCTTACCGATTCTTCGCCCGAAATGTACAGTACTCGCAATCCCTGAGTTGTCAGAGCATGCGACGTCTGTAATAAGAGCGTAGATTTACCGATTCCTGGGTCTCCCCCTACTAGTACCAGCGATCCTGGCACGATCCCCCCACCGAGAACACGGTTAAGCTCACCTATACCTGTCATTATGCGCGGTTCCTTGTCACTTTCTATACTTATGATCGATTGTGCCTTTTCTTTACTATGAAAAATAGGGGCATTCATTCCCTGTGTTTTGACTACGCTTTCTGTTTCCTCCACCATGGAGTTCCAAGCTTGGCACCCGGGACATTTTCCGAACCATTTTGGTGATTCGTATCCACAGTCGGTGCAGAAAAATTTAGTTTTTGGTTTAGCCATTTGTTCTCCTTACGGTTCCGAACTTTTAAATTGCGGATATTTTCTTCTAATGAAAGTTTACCATTTCTGCCCCTTTAACGAAAGGTCATTCGGAATTTGTACTAAATGTATATTTTTAAGTGATAAATTTATATTAAAAAAGCTTCCGCCCCTCTATAAACTGAGGAGCGGAAGCTTTTTTTATTCCATTTTTTTATTCGGATTCTACTTCTTTTTCAAGCAATGGCGCTACAGGAGCATCCACTTTATTCACTACAAGTTCTCCGCCAACTTCATCAATGTTGAGCGAATCACCCTTTTGGATATTTCCTCGGAGCAATTCCTCGGAAAGACGGTCTTCAATATGCTTCTGAATCGCACGACGCAATGGACGTGCACCAAAGGCTGGGTCGTAGCCTTCCTTAGCCAGGAAAGCCTTCGCCGCATCCGTGAGTACGAAATCAACATCATATTCACGCAGTCGCTTGCGCAGCTCATCAGACATCAACGTAACGATTTCAGCAATATGCTTCTCATCAAGGGAGTGGAAGACGATGATTTCGTCAATCCGGTTCAAGAACTCTGGACGGAAGCTCTTCTTCAGCTCTTCCATAACCTTGCCCTTCATATTACCGTATTCTGCTCCAGCATCTTGCACAGCTGTGAATCCAAGTGTCGAATTCTTCTTGATCGCTTGTGCGCCTACGTTAGAAGTCAGAATAATTAATGTATTACGGAAATCGACTACCCGTCCTTTAGAGTCAGTTAATCGACCATCTTCAAGTACTTGCAGCAAAATGTTGAATACTTCTGGGTGCGCTTTTTCAATTTCATCAAGCAGCACTACAGAATAAGGTTTACGGCGTACCTTCTCGGTTAATTGGCCGCCTTCTTCATAGCCAACATATCCAGGAGGAGCTCCGACTAAGCGGGACGTGGAGTGCTTCTCCATGTATTCCGACATATCAATACGGATGACCGCATTCTCATCGCCGAACATGGCTTCAGCCAATGCACGAGCCAACTCAGTTTTACCTACACCTGTAGGACCGAGGAAGATAAAAGAACCCATTGGGCGTTTCGGATCTTTAAGACCCGCACGCGCACGGCGCAGTGCCCGGCTAACTGCCTTAACAGCTTCGTCCTGACCGATCACTCGTTCATGCAGTAAAGCCTCCATGTTAAGTAGACGGTCGGTCTCCTCTTCCTTCAGCTTGCTTACAGGTATACCCGTCCAGCTAGCTACAACCTGTGCAATGTCTTCAGGTGTAACCTCTGAATCCGTGCGACCCTGTTTTTCTTTCCATTGATTCTTTGTCGTATCGAGTTCTTCACGGATTTTTTGCTCTGTATCACGCAAGGCCGCCGCTTTTTCAAACTCTTGACTCTGCACTGCGGAATCCTTCTCCTTGCGGATATCATCCAAGCGCATTTCAAGTTCCTTCAGATTTGGCGGGATGGTGTAAGAATGAAGCCTTACTTTAGATCCTGCTTCATCGATAAGGTCAATCGCTTTATCTGGCAAGAAACGGTCCGGGATGTAACGGTCGGACAACTTCACTGCTTCCACAATAGCTTCATCCGTAATCTTCACACGGTGATGCGCTTCATAACGATCGCGAAGTCCGAAAAGAATTTGGACCGCTTCCTCAGGAGACGGCTGATCCACCGTGATCGGTTGGAAACGTCGCTCGAGTGCTGCATCTTTTTCAATATATTTACGATATTCGTCAAGCGTAGTCGCACCAATGCACTGAAGTTCTCCACGGGCTAACGCCGGTTTCAGAATGTTAGATGCGTCAATGGCTCCTTCCGCGCCACCAGCACCGATTAGCGTATGAAGCTCATCGATAAAGAGCACGATATTACCTGCTTGGCGAATCTCATCCATAATTTTCTTGAGGCGGTCTTCAAACTCACCGCGATATTTTGTTCCAGCCACTACTGAGCCCATGTCGAGCGTCATGACGCGTTTGTCGCGAAGTGTTTCTGGGATTTCATTATTGATAATCTTTTGTGCAAGTCCTTCAGCGATAGCTGTTTTACCAACACCAGGTTCACCGATCAGTACCGGGTTATTCTTAGTCCGGCGACTCAGTACCTGAATAACACGTTCAATTTCCTTACTACGGCCGATAACTGGGTCTAGATTGCCTTCCTTAGCATAAGCGGTCAAATCGCGCGCAAGACCATCTAGGGTCGGTGTGCTGACGTTAGCCGGAGTCCCGCTATGACTAGAGGCAGCCTCGCTGCTTCCCAGAAGCTGAAGCACTTGTTGACGAGCTTTGTTCAAGCTGATGCCGAGGTTATTAAGCACACGAGCCGCGACACCTTCCCCTTCACGGATAAGTCCAAGCAAAATATGCTCAGTGCCAACATACGTATGACCCAATTTGCGGGCTTCGTCCATCGACAGCTCAATCACTTTTTTAGCGCGAGGAGTATAAGCAATGTTCGTAGGCTGTTCTTGACCTCTGCCAATCAATGTCTCCACTTCGTCCTGGATTTTTTCAAGACCTAGCCCTAAAGCTATTAATGCCTTAGCAGCAATGCCGTCTCCTTCACGAATAAGTCCGAGCAAAATATGTTCTGTACCAATATTGTTGTGTCCTAAACGAACAGCTTCTTCCTGCGCCAGCGCTAGCACTTTTTGTGCGCGTTCCGTAAATCTTCCAAACATCATATCTCCTGCACCTCCATGAATAGTAAATATCTATATTAATGTTGTGTTCCCAATGTCTCTCGAAGCAGTTTTGCCCGATACATATCTCGTTCAGTGGCGTTCAGCTCATCGCCGAACATCTTCTGCAGAAATCCTGGCTGTGTCTTAACGTTAAGTTCATTAAGCACTGAAATCGAAAGGCCTTCCAGAATGCCAAGGTCAACTCCAAGTCTCACATCAGACAGGCGTTGAGCAGATTCTTTAAGCTCCATAAGAGCTGCATAACATAAAATTCCGTAAGAACGCTTCACTCGGTCTGTTATTCTCAAGGCGGAATCAACAAGCAACCGTTCACGTGCATTTCGCTCATGCTCTATAATCTGGGTAACTACACTGTGAAGATTCTCTATAATTTCACTTTCCGTTTGACCGAGAGTGATCTGATTAGAAATTTGAAAGATGTTCCCTACTGCTTCGCTACCCTCACCGTAAATTCCTCTTACAGTCAATCCCACTTGGTTCACTGCAGACAATATGCGGTTGATCTGATGAGTCATTACAAGCGCTGGCAGATGCAGCATTACCGAGGCACGAAGCCCAGTACCCACATTGGTGGGACAACTAGTCAAATATCCCCTTTTATCATCAAAAGCGTAATTGACAGCTGCCTCGAATATATCATCAATCGCCGTCGCACGTTCCCATGCTTCTCTGACCTGAAGACCAGGAAACAGACATTGGATTCGCAGATGGTCCTCTTCGTTAATCATGATGCTGACCGACTCATCTTCATTTAATAAAACAGCCGCACTGCGCGAATCATTAGCCAAGTTAGGACTGATTAGATGCTTCTCAACCAGTACCTTTTTGTCCAGTTCATTCACTTCATCAAGCTTTAGGAGTTGAAAAGATCCGAAATCTGCAGCTGCTTCCTCATGAAACACAGGAGCCAGTAGCTCTAATACTTCTTCCGATTGCTCTAAGGAAGCCAGCATTGGGAACGGAAGATGCTCTAGATTACGGGCAATACGCATACGACTGCTAATTACAATCTCGGAGTGACTACCTCCAGAACGCATCCAATCACTAAGCGCTTGTTCAGTAAATCGGAGACTTGACATGTCATATCCCCCCTATATATCAAAGACTTTACTCTTGTGCTATTTCTTTTTCAAGTTTACGAATCTGATCTCGCAGCTCCGCTGCTTTCTCGAATTCCTCTTGTGTAATACTTTGCTGTAATTCCTGCTTGAGTTCATCAATTTGGCGTCTAAATACAATCTGAGCTCCTGCACGTTTCGGAATCTTACCTACATGTGAAGTACTGCCATGCACTCGCTTAAAAAGCGGGTCCAGTGCACTGTTAAAATACTCATAACAGGAGCTACAGCCAAAACGGCCTAATTTGCTAAACTGGGAGTACGTCATCCCACAATTCTCACACTGCAGACTCTGCGTAGTCTTCGTTGCAGCCGACTTCTCCTTGCCGGCACCTTCAAGATCAAGCAGACCTGAGAGCAGACTGTGGATAGAGAATCCTCCAGCCGTTCCGGGAATGAGTTCACCCTTCTCCCGTGCACAGCTCTCGCAGATATGAAACTCTGTCTTCTCTCCATTCACGATCTTAGTGAAGTGGAGTGTTGCCGGCTTGACGCCACATTCCTGGCATTGCATAAGCGAAAGCCCCTCCCTTATGGTTGACAATTATTTGCCTAACAAAGAGATTAACATCGCCTTCATAATCTTGGCACGAATCTCATCCCGGTATGGAATCTTAACCGTTAGGCATTCCCGAGAAACAGCAGCGCGCATAAGGCACGCTTCACGCTTACTTAGAAAACCAGCTTCCTCCAGCTGATAAATCAGCCCTTCAGCAGCGTTCTGATCAATCCCGCCACCTATAGTATGGTTTAAATGGGCATGCAGTGCCACGTTTGGTGGTAATTCAAAACGTTGAATACGAATATATCCCCCGCCACCCCGCTTACTTTCCACCACATAACCTTTTTCCAGAGTAAAGCGTGTACTGATGACATAATTGATCTGTGACGGTACGCATGAGAACTGGTCCGCCAGGTCATTTCGCTGGATTTCCACCGTACCTTCGGGACTTTCATGCAAAATATTCTTCAGATATTGTTCGATAATATCAGAGATATTGCGCATCACTCATCCTCCAGTGCTTGAATCTTTATAATACCGATTGCAACTTGCATTCATAATGACAATGGTCTTTAATTGAACTTAAACATTTGTGGATAATCCCACGCGTTCAAAGGATCGGATCGCTGTCATTAAGCTTCGTTGACTTTGACTTTCTTTGACTTTTTAATATTATAACATATTCTGTGCTAATTCCAAGTGGATTCTCTTATTTTTCACTTTTTTCAGCGAATGTATTCGGAAATAAAGAACTCTCCCAACTTCTTTCGAAGGGGAGAGCCTAATTTTTGTCAAGAATAAACGTCTTCGTTGTCCTTATTAGGACAATAAGCGTTTATGCGAGAAATATAACGATAATGTATAGCGTTGAACTTATGCTTTCTTATATTTTAAAAATGATCAAATAAAGCTGTCTGTGCTTGTGGAATAATTTCTTCAAACCATTCCACTGCTGCTGCGTGGCCAGAGACACTTCCATAACGAGCCATCTCTGTTGGTCGTTTGTATCCAAGCATCAAGGCCGTCAATGTGCCTATATCACAGTTTAAGTCTGCTTCCGCCCGTTCCCCTTCCACTCGTGTCAAAGTAGCCGATCCCTCATTAGAGATGTTCCATGCCCACAATCCATCATTCCAAGGTGCATACTTATCTTCGATATATATAAGCTGCTTCTTTTGACTACTGTTTCCTCTGAAGGCGTATGTTTCAATGAATGACTTGACATTAACAATCCGCCCCATAAAATAAGGATAATTCTCTTGTTCTATACGTGGATCTGGCAGCAAGAAAGGTAACATGTCATCCGAAGGCACCAGCTTTAAGGATGCACCGGTCACCATCGAATCATGGTTCGCAAGAAATGTCCACAGCCCCTGCCGAGCTTGTTCATTCAAAAAAACAAATTCATCAATGACCAGTTCTCTGTTCTCTATCTTATACAGCACATATCCCTCTGGTTCACCACTCTTGGAGTAAAATACTGCACTCTTTCCTTCATCTTCTAGAACAGAGTTCTCCCACCAGTCCAAATCGCGCTTAAGTGTCCCGTTATAACTGACAGCGAATCGATTGTATAGGCTATCCAATACTTCGATATCTTTGATGTCCCGTTTAACCTTGCCCTCAACTTCAACCTTTTTGGGAAACTTCGCTACTGGAATAGAGTATTTCTTATATTCACAATAAACCTCCCAGCCAAATTTACGATAAAACGGAATCAGGAACGGGTGTAGAAAAGAGAGCGTTTGACCTGCCTCATTCATCGTATGCAGCGCATGAGACAAAAGATTTGCCACATGCCCTTGTCTGCGGTTCTCTGGCCATGTAGCTACTCCTGCTATACCACCCATAGGTACCACTCTGCCCTGTATGTAGACTTGGAGAGGAATAATCGTCAATTTAGCTTCCAATGTTCCATCCTCAAAAGCACCCCATACCTGTTCAGCCTTGAATCTTTCCTTTGCACTTGCCCTTTTTTCACTAGGAAGCTTGTACTGAAAAGCATATTCTGACAAGTTCATGCTCGCATCAAATTCTTCTGAACGTAACTGTCTTATTACCACAAACTCACCTCATCCTTTATAAAATTACTTTTAGGATAAGTATAACAAGAGCGTCAATTGTGCGCTAATCTATTGCATTATTTATAACTTTATTTTCAGTTATCCACAGCTCTATGCAGGTTTAAAAATAGTCTTGAAATCTTGTCCTATCCAAGTTAAAATAGTTATCCACTTATCAATAGCTCTATCCACATAATTCTCGCTATATCCACAGCAACCCGTGTATTACTTAGGTTTTTTGTTGACAGATCCATATAAATATGTATTTAATCCACACTATTTAGGGATTATTTTTCTCTCAATCATCTATCCACATGTGCGTAACTTTTCTGCAAATTCAAAAGTTTATCCACAAGTTTTCCACAGTCTACAATAAACGCAAAAAAGCCACTGTCGATTACTCAACAGTGGTCTAATTGTGCTTGGCAACGTCCTACTCTCCCAGGACCCTTCGGTCCAAGTACCATCGGCGCTGGAGGGCTTAACGGTCGTGTTCGGGATGGGTACGCGTGGAA
>NZ_JARXWM010000029.1:0-62163 GCF_029893135.1 Paenibacillus sp. PastF-3
TCTGCTTGATTCGCAGTTTTCTTATCAAAGCTTGCGGTTGTTGGCGTTATCGTGGAGTTGGATACTGGTGTTGTCGTATCTGTCACCGCAACCGCCAAGGATTGCGTAGCTCCCGCGCTAAAGCTGAACGTCAACGTGGTTGTTCCTACCGCTTGTATCGCCAGATATGATTTCTTAATCGTCACCGTCGATCCGCTGACTGTGTAATCCGTTCCAGCTACGAGGGTGGCTGTTCCGTTCTTGATCGTGCTGAGTGTGTTTCCGTTCAGCGTCATAGTTACTGCTATATCAGCTTGATTCGCTATTTTCTTATCGAAGCTTGCTGTTGTTGGCGTTATCGTGGAATTGGATACTGGTGTTGTCGTATCCGTCACCGTAACTGCCAGGGATTGCGCAGCTCCCGCGCTAAAGCTAAACGTCAACGTGGTTGTTCCTACCGCTTGTGTCGCCAAATATGATTTCTTAATCGTCACCGTCGATCCGCTGACTGTGTAATCCGTTCCAGCTACGAGGGTGGCTGTTCCGTTCTTGATCGTGCTGAGTGTGTTTCCGTTCAGCGTCATGGTTAGTGCTACATCTGCTTGATTCACTGTTTTCTTATCAAAGCTTGCGGTTGTTGGAGTAATGGTTGAGCCTGTAGCTGGTGGATTGACAGGGTCAGCATACAAAGTGCCTCGGCCATTCGTTCCAAGATATACACGTCCGTAAATTCTTGGGTCACCAGTAATCGCCATATTAATCTTGGCGTATTGGTGGGCACCGTCATTAATACGAACCCAAGTTGCGCCAACATCATCAGAACGGAAGACACCCCGCACGCCATCAATCTTCGCTACCGTGTACAGTGCCATGTAAGTTTGACCCGGAGCAGCCATTCCATAACCAATGAGATCAGCTTCTTGTACGTTGCTTAACTTTGTGAAGCTCGCACCAGAGTTCGTGGAGTGCCACAAACCATACTTATTCTCAGTCGTATTTCCTCCAGCAAACCAGAGGTCACCTTCAATACCGGGAACGGCCTTCATACTGATCTGAGCTTCATTCGGCTGTAATCCAGCTACATTATTCGTTGGGAATCCTGAAGCTGAAGTGGCAGTAAATGTAACTCCGCCATCCACACTAACATAGAAGACCCCAGCAAAAAATCCATAAAATTTGCTAGCATTCACTCGGTCAGATGCTACTTTTGCTCCTGCAGGTAATCCTGTGCTAGCTGTCCAAGAATTCCCTGAAGTTTTGGAGTAGTACACACCAATATCCGAGGTGCTCCACAGTATGGAGTTCCCACTTGCAGACACTGCAACTTGTCCATGCCCTACTGTTGTTTTGGTCCCATTTGAAGGTTCGGAATTTGGCATATACCAGTTCACTCCACCATCGTTAGAGATACCAATGGATTTCATACTTAGTGTCTTCTCTTTATCTGCGCTGCCTACCCGTACCATAAAAGACGGACTCAACTCAGCATAATCAATGCTCATTGTTGTTGCCCATGAAGGACTGGTCTGGAATTTAGTTGGAGCTACCGACAAATCCTCATGACGGAAACCAGAAACGTCACCAAGTGCAGTGATTAAATGGGAGGTTCCCGTTGGCGGGCTTATCAGTCCGAGCACAGCCGTTTCCTCCACACCCTTTGCCATAACAGAGATATTCACCTTGCCTCCGGTATCCCATGAGGTCAAATTGTTCGAGCCATAAATGGTAGCCCCCGTACCATACATCATCCGGTTAGAGTTGAATGGGTCAATCTCCAGATCGCCCATCATCCAGCCGAGCTTCGGTGAAGGATCAAGCGAGGTCGAAGTCGTTCCATGATCGAGCCAAGGTGCTGCTGTGATATCCATACTGAACTTATAAGTTCGTTCTGGATAATTGCCCCAGTCCCAAATCCGGCTCCATGTTGCACCACCGTTCGTACTGCGGAAAATCACTTCATCAGGCCACCAAGCGTTTAAACTGGATACCATAACTGTGTTAGGATTTTGAGCATCCAAAGCTAAACCACCGAAGCCATACCAATTATCCGTTCCGGTTGAAGGACTGATATTCGTCCAAGCACCGCTTGTTTTATTGTATTTCCAAACCTCACCTTTACTTCCGTCATAAGGACCTACACCATTGCTATAAGTAATATATAGATCGCCTGTAGATGAAAGCACGCCATGATGTGGCAAGTAGCCCGTAGGTTGTCCTGCCAGAGCTGTCCAAGTCACGCCTCCATCTGTACTGCGATAAACGCTGCTTGCTGTGTCGGCAACCCCTACATATATCGTTTGAGTCGCATTGCCAAGTGTTCCTGTGCTTTTATCAAACGTGATCCAGGATAAGCCAACGAGATCATTTCCATAATCCAGTGTCGGATTCTGAATATATGTTCCTACATTCGTAAAAGAGGTTACCTTCGCCCAAGTCACACCGGAGTCCGTACTTTTCCATAGTCCATTACCACTTCTGGCTCCGAAGAATAAAATATTATTCTTATTCGGGTCGATGACGAGGCGTTCACCCGCAGAGCGGCCCGGCATATTGCCACCTACCTTAAAAGGCAGTGGAGTGGTTTGCCAAGTGTTTCCCCGGTCATTAGAGCGCATGATCTGACCGTTATTATCCCAGGAGTTAGTATAAGTGCCTGTTGCCATATAGACTTTGTTTGGATCAATAGGATCTGTAGCAAGGGCATCCACGCCATTCTTATTCCAATCCACCCAGCCTACGGAGTCACTAATTGAAGTCCAACTAGAGGTAGCCTGATTCCAGCGATAGGCACCCCCGATATCTGTTCTGGCATAAATTAAATTGGGTTCAGACTGATTAAAAATAATACCGGGCACAAAGCCCCCGCCTGCTCCCGTTACAACACTTTTCCAGGTATACGGTTCACTTGAAGCTGCATGGGTAGTAGCTGGGAATGCAGAGAATAAAGAGCCTACCATCGCGCCAAGCAGGACTAATAGTCCTGTTTTTCGGATACGGTTACGAATCACGTTTTACGCCTCCTACAATTTTATTGGTTTGCTTTTTCTTTTCTCCTACTCTTAATCCCCCGCTTCACCCCTCCCCCTAAACATGAATTTCTAAAAATACTGATAACGCTTTCATTATAATGTCAATCTTTTTCATTATCGAGAGAAAATGGTTATCTCTTTATGAAGTTTGTCACTAAAAATCGTACCATTTTCACACCATAGCTTACATTTCACAAAAAAACAGGCGCCACCTTATAAGATGACATCTGTTTCTCGATGGTTTACTTTATTGATTTGTTGCGCAAAAGCTATTACTACTTAATGCGTAAGCACAAATTCATCCAGCATTTTTCCATCCACATCATAAGCTTGATAAGTTAAACTATCCTTGGTAACACTAATCCCTGCGAACATTTGCTTGTAGTTTTGAAAATGTACCGCATGATAGAACTGATCCTCTTTTTTCTCGTTAAATTTCCTTCCGGAGGCATTGGTCACCACATATACAGTCCCCCGGTAAGCCCCTTTAGGAATCTCGCCTTCTGGAACGATTGTTCCGCCTCGCAACGGGTAGGATCTGGAGTACTCATGATTATGACCCTGCAGTACCAAATCAACCTCATATTTATCAAAAACACCTGTCCAATCTTCTACTTTCTTATACGAATTCCCCCCGTAAGCCGGGCGGTGCATAGCGACTATCTTCCACTTCTTATCTGTTTTCTTTAAATCTTCTTTGAGCCACTCTGTTTGTTTTTTAATATTACTCTCTGTATTCAATACTGTGATATGCACAGGTCCGTAATCGAACGAATACGAGGTGCCTGCAATGGAGCCTTTTGCCCCGTTATCTGGCAGGTTGAAATGTGAAATATAATACTTCGCGTCATCATCCACCTCATCATGATTGCCTGTGACTGGCATTAACGGGATCCCTGAAATCCAGCCCTGAATATTGCTAAAAAACTCATCCCAGCCCGCCGAATCCTCCGGGTTCTCCGTCAGATCCCCGTTATGTACAATAAACTTGGCTTCCGGAAAGGTCTGAAAAGCCTTATTCATTGTCTTCCCCCACAGTTTAAAATCCTCCGCAGACTCTCCTTGGGAATCTGTAACGTTGATAAACGTAACACTATCGAGTCCTGTCTCTTCTGTGGTGAATTCTGCAACTGTACTCCATTCCCCCTCAACACCACTGCCCACCCTGTAAGAATATAACGTCCCAGGCTCAAGTCCGGTTACCTCAGCTTTATGAACACCTCTGGTACCCTTATCTGTTTTTATAGAACTGCTATCTGCTTCTACCCTTAATACATCCGAATTTGCAAAAGAGGCGACCTGTCCCTTTACGAACTCCAAAATTCCTGCGGCATTGGAATCATTAGTATACCAAGTAAACGCACGGCTCGTGCCCGCATCTCCCTTAAAGGTGGTGATCAGATCAAACGGGGTTGATGATTTCGCGGAACTCCCGGATTTGGACCACTCCATCCCAACAGCCACCAAGATTAATACAATCACTAAGATCCCTAGGATGATGGCGAATTTATAGTCTTTCATCACGGTTCCTCCTTAAGTCCACTCTCTAGTCTTCTAACTAAGATAGCCTTCCAGAAAGTCAGAAGTCAAATTCATAGATCCATACTTTTGTTAACGCAGTGTAAAACATTCAGCTAACATTCAGTCTATTTTAAGTTAAACATAAGGTCTGTCTCCTAGAATTAGTTGTGCAAGAAGGTTAGCCAACAACAGAGATAGAGATAGAAACGAGGTGGGAAAATGAGTAACAAGCTGCAATTCCGGCATGAGCTAAAGTTCTTTATTAACTATCATCAATACCTTATATTGCGCCAGCGATTACAGAGCTTGATTGATACAGACCAACACGCCAATGAGAGTGGCGAATATCATATTCGCAGTTTGTATTTTGACGACATCAACAATACAGCGCTTGCCGACAAACTTGGTGGTCTCAGAGAACGCGCCAAATATCGGATTAGAATTTACAACATTCAGGACCATATCATTCACTTTGAGAAAAAAATAAAAATGGACGATTACATCGCCAAAATCAAAGAGCCGCTGACCCGTCAAATGTACGACGAGATCATGGCAGGCAACTATGAGGTCCTAAATGTCCCAGACAGTCCACTGTTCATGGAATTATACAATCAAATGCGCCATAACCTGCTTCGGCCGAAGGTTATCGTGGATTATGTTCGCGAGCCCTATGTTTGCCATAACGGCAATGTACGGATTACGTTCGATAAGGATTTACGTACCGGTCTGCATTCGACGGATATTTTTGATAAAGATCTGCATCCGATTCGGGCAATGGATGAGAACTTCATTATTTTCGAAGTGAAATTCGATGAGTACATTCCGGAATACATTAAAATCGCGCTGCAGTTAGAGGGGCTGAATAGACAGTCCGCTTCAAAATATGTGATCTGCCGCAAATTTCTAAAAACCAACACTTGGGAGGATTATTGATTATGAATGCATCACTTGCATCGCTAGCAGCAACTGCAACCTCAGATACAACCACAAATACTTTTTCAGATATTATTAAAAATTCGGTGATGGACAACTTTGTATCCGATATTAGCATCTCGAAAATGCTCATCACGCTGGGTGTAGCTTTTCTGATCGGCTACTTCATCTATCTGCTCTACAAACGTGTATTTAGCGGAGTATTGTACTCCAAAAGCTTCAATGTCTCCCTAATGGGCATGACCATGATTACAGCCACTGTTATCATTGCCATCAACTCTAACCTTGTGCTGTCCCTCGGTATGGTCGGTGCCTTGTCCATCGTTCGTTTCAGAACGCCGATCAAAGATCCGACAGATCTGATCTTCTTATTCTGGGCCGCTGTCGCAGGGATCGTAACTGGCGCAGGATTCTTCACTTTAGCTATTGTTGGTTCGATCATCATCGGTCTAATTCTATTTCTGTTCATCAAACATTCTGCTATCGAAACACCCTACTTACTGGTCATTAACTGTGATAGTGATGAAAGTGAACGTGAAGTTCACAGCCATATCACCAAATCTGTGAAGCGCTACAACGTGAAGCAAAAAACCGTATCCGCAAACAATATTGAATTGACACTGGAGCTTCGTTTGGATGATAAAGTAGGCGGCTTTGTCAACACTGTCTCCGATCTTAAAGGTGTCAAAAATGCACTCCTGATCAGCTATAGCGGCGACTATGTATCTTAATTATTACAACAAGATGAAGGACGGTGCCACAGATGAAAGCCAGAGGTAAATCAATCCTGCTGAGTTTTTGCTGCCTGCTGCTGGTCATCGCCGTAGTTGGTTGCCAGAACACAAGTCCATCTGCAACAAATAACAATGCGTCAGATACGCAGGAGAAGGTGATTTCAAGCGATGAGAAAAGTTTAGACGATCAGATTTTTCCAAAAGACAAGGTCGCCGATGTCAAAATCACTCTGGACCCGGATGATTTTCAGGATATGCTGGATAATGCCAGCGCGGAAGAATATAAAGCCGCATCCGTGGAGTACAATGGCATTAAATTTGATAACGTGGCCGTACGGACCAAAGGAAATCTTAGTCTCAGAAGTGTAGTGCAAATGACAGACTCTGATCGCTACAGCTTCAAAATATCTTTTGATGAGTATGTGAACCAGAATCTGTTTGGCATTACAAAGATCAACCTGAATAATAATTACAGCGATGCTTCTTATATGCGTGAGTTTCTAACCTATGAGCTCGCTGAAAGTGTCGGACTCCCAACACCGAAATATTCCTTCGTCAATGTATATGTCAACGATGAACTAAAGGGCTTCTATCTCGCGGTGGAACAGATCGGTGATGCTTATCTGGAACGCAATTTTGGCAACGCTTATGGAGCACTTTATAAAGGCGTTATGACTGGCCAGGGCAGTGATTTGACTTGGCTTGGCGATGATCCATCGCTATATACCGGACTAGAAATGAAATCGGATAAATCCAACGATGATATTCTCATCGACATGCTGGATGAGCTTAATAACGGCAATGATTATGAAAAATACATCGACGTAGAGGAATCCTTGAAGTATATCGCTCTAAATGCGGTAACGGCTAATATGGACAGCTATTTAGGTGGTAATAAGCAAAATTATTACCTGTATGAAGATGATGGAGTCTTCTCCATACTGCCATGGGATTATAATATGGCCTTTGGGGGTATGGGTAGTGCAGATGTGCTGATTGACGAGCCCACTCAAGGCACATTGGCAGAACGTCCGCTGATTGCGAAGCTGCTTGCTAACGACGAATACAAAGCGAAATATCACGAGATTGTCAGCGAGATGATTAATGGCTATCTAGCAGGCGACACTTTCCAAACTCGGATGGATCAGCTGGACATGATGATTTCCAGCTATGTCAAAGCGGATCCATCTGCTTTCTATACCTATGAGCAATATGAAGAAGGGATTAAGTCTGTTAAGACCTTCATGTCGAACATGGCAAAAAATATCCAACAGCAGCTCGACGGCACCATCCCTTCCTCTGGTGACGGATCGGGAAGCGGTATGGGTGGTGGTATGGGCGGCGGTGGCTTTGGTGGCGGTGCTAGGAATGGCGCAGCACCGGGAGCCGCTGGTACTAACGGCGACAGTGCTGCTGCTGGAATCGACGCTACTGCACAGAGTGCCGAAAGTGGGCAAGCACCTGCGGATGGGCAGGCTCCGCAAGGTAGCACAGGTGGCGAACCTGGTGCCATGGGCGGGCCTGCTATCCCTGAAGGCGGCAATGGTCCTGGCAGTAATTCACAAGCAGCGGGTGGTGGGCAGACCAATCAAGCTGACAAAACCGCTACTAACGGGCAGGCTCCCCAAGGTGGACAAGACAACACCAATGGGCAAGCTGTCCAAGGTGAATTTAACGGAGGTGCAGGCGGTGAGCCCGGTGCCATGGGTGGACCTGGATTCCCTGAAGGCGGCATGGGCGGTGGCGGCTTTGGTGGCGGCATACCTGGAGGTATGGGCGGTGGTGACTTTGGTGGCGGTGGTGCTGTCCAGCAAAAAGGCAGTACGAGTGAAGCCATCACAACTGGCGTCGCAATCCTTCTCTTGCTGCTGACCGCAGTTTTTGTAACCTTTTATAAGCGGAAACGTCTGTAGTTCAGTAAAGTTATCCTTATTATCCAATCATTCATACAAGAAGCCTCCGTCGTTTAATCGCGGAGGCTTCTTGTATGATCCCATATCATTTGTGAACTCCACACAAAAAAACCGTGAACCGTTTCATACTTCACTACGAAACGGTTCACAGTTATAAGTTCAATCTTCTTTTTTATCCTACTCTGATCACGGAATACAACGATTCCACCTTACTCTTTCCGACCACGCAATATACTTATAGCCGCTATCAAAAAGGCAAGTAAAGATATCCCGACTGCGATATAGACCATTGGATTGACACTGGTTGAGTTGTTCTCATTTTCCATGATGGCATTATGCTCTTCCATGCTCATACCATTGTCACTGGAACCATGAGAATGCTCACTACCATCGGAGGCTTGTACAATCGTAGTAATAGAATGCGGATTCTCTGTTCCAGCCTCACCGGACCATTGCACCAAGCTTCCATCGGCATAGTGCTGATAAGCATTCCATGCGATATCACCAGCGGCATCAGGGTTCTTAGCCGTGAAGTAGAATCGTTGGAATTGTCCTGCTTTAATTCCTTCTCCGTTAGCGATCCAGCTAACTTTGTTCCCGTCAATAGTAACATCCCAGCCTGGTGTAGCTTCATATTGCTTAAACTCGGCACCTGCCGGAATTCGTAGATCCACTTGTACAGTTGCCACTTCTTTTTCTGAAGGGACTTTAAGTGTGTATGTCTCCCAAGCTCCGGTGCTGGATTGTGCTGGGGCCACGGTTACGTGTGCGCTAGCTACAGCTGCAAACAATAGTAGCGTTGCAGCCGATGGTGCGAATAGTGTCATTATTTTACGAGATAATCTGTTCATGGTTAGCCTCTTCTCATCCATAATTATATAACTTCATCCTTAACTTCTTGCTATACATCTTTAGAAAAATCCCGTTTACGTGAAGCAAGCCCTTGCTCCAAGGCATAGCGCGTTAGCTGTGTACGGTTTTGTAGTTGAAGCTTTTGGAGAATGTTCTTCAGATGATTTTTTACGGTATGCTCCGAAATCCCCAAGCTTAAGGCAATCTCCTTGTTCTTCGATCCAGAAGACACACAGCTCAAAATTTCTTTCTCCCTTGCCGTCAATGACTCCCCTTCATCCGTTACAGCAGGTACGGTGAACTCTTTCAAGATTTGAAAAGCCAGCTCCCGACTTAGGGGCGCTTCTTCATTAACAATGGCCTGCAAATATTGAATCCAGGTGGAAGGTGCCAGATTCTTTAGCAAATACCCCTGTGCACCTTGCTTCAGCGCTTCGAGGAGATGGGAAATTTCGTCCGATACTGTAACGATAACGATTTTGACATAGGGATATTCCTGCTTGATCCGGCGAGTAGTCTCCAAACCGTCCATCACAGGCATCTGAATGTCGATTAGAATGAGATCAGGCATCCATTGTGCTGTAAAAGCGATTGCCTCAGCGCCACTCTCCACTACACCAATGACCTCAAAACTGTCATCCATGGACAAAATCTCACACATAGCCTCACGTGCATGCGCATGATCATCCACAACTAAAACCCGGTATCGGCTCATAGACTGACTTCCCCTTTCATAATTTCAACCTGGGTGCCTGTGTCACCAGAAGTCAGCCTAAGCTTCCAGCCCATCCCCTCAACACGTTCCTTCATGATCTGAAGTCCATAGCTGCCACTCACTTCAAATGGATCATGCTCAAATCCCTCTCCATTGTCTGCAACAACTACTCTCCAGCGCTTCTCATCGCCAGCTCCAGTAATTGAAACCAGCCCCGCTCGTGTATGCTTGCGAACATTAATGATCGCTTCGCGGATACAGGATAACAATTCTGATTTTTCTGAAGGGAAGAGCGCATCATCTTGCAGGCTCCAATCGAGAGAGGCTTCGATCATAATCTCATTTGCCATCTGGGCTAACTGATCTTTTACCGACTGTTCCAATGAAAAAGAACTCTGTTCAGAGACCGGTATCTTCAGATTAGCGATGGCCTGCCGCACATAACGATTCACCTCATGGACGGTTTTTTTGATCTGATCCACACTTTCCTCACTGACTCCACCATTCTTGCGGCTTGCTTCTAGCCGGTCGATTTTGACAGATAAGAGGAATAAAGATTGCGCCATCCCATCATGCAGTTCCTTGGCTAGTCCTTCCCGAGCCTTCATTGCGTCTTTTAGCGCACGTTCCTGCTCCAGCTCCCGCTGATTTCGCTCCATAAGAGAAAACAAAGGAAGTAGCAATACAAGACTGACCAAAAACACAAGAACCGGCGTCAAATAGTTCCCCAAGTCCATTGAAATATAAGGCATTAGAAACTGATGGCGTACGACTTCCCAGATCCCTACCATTAGCGTTGGCAGTAACAGGATCATGTACTTTATTCGTGTATACGTTGCCGTCCCCTCCTGCACATCTTATGAATAACATTATCACCGTCTTATCTTAGCCACATGACTCGATCGGGCTATATTGACCTATTAATGTTACAAATTTAAGTATTTTAAAAGATGAATGCCGACATTTATACTATCATAAGCAAGCTTTCTTATATTGTAGCAAAAAAAAGATACATCTTACGATGCACCTAACCATTTCTACGTTTACAGTGAATTCCTATCTATATCGGCGAAGTATACCGTCCATATTGGATGTCCATTTCCTTAAATGAATCTCCTTCTTTATGCAAGAAAAATGTATTGACTCCCTCTGCCCCCCACCAGTTTATACCGAGTAGCGGACCCTCTGAGGTTTCAGCAGCAAAAAGAATGGAGAACATTTCAGGCCTGACCTCTCCGCCATCATCCACCCGCCAAACTGAATATTCATCGCCTTGAATCACTGCCGGATAGTCCATGAAGGTAAATTCATCTTTTTCTTTCCAGACAAGACTAAATAACATCTCCTGATCCAACCTTACAAATTGAACGAGATACAGCTGCCGATTTGCAGATAGGTCTGCCAGCTTCCATATTTTCTGAATTTCACGTTTTTTCGTATCTACAATACGCTCTCGAACACTTACTTCCACAGTAGACAAAGCTTCTTGACCCTCTAAAGTTTCAACCGGCAAAAGCGCATCAACCTTAAAGTCTATTTGATCCGTCAAATAGTAGGTTTCATCCGGGGTCGCACTTTCCTCTTCCACCGTATAAAGATAACCCGCCAGATTCTCAAAATTATGCGCCATCTCCCGGCCATTACTGTTCTCTGTTCCATCCTGCCATTTATTAAATTTAACCTTTAATACATTCCCCTGATCACCAATAGCCTCATTTAATTGTGTCATCTCCTGGTCCAGCCCTTTTTCGTGCCCGGTGACTAGCATATTCCGCCCCTCTGCATCCGCAAAGCCAAAATTCCCTCTCAGCTTCTTGGTATCTAGATAAGCTTCTGTCTGCTGTATGCTTGGCGTTGGCTCTTCGCTAGGAGGAAGCGCTGGAGAAGGCGATACAGTTTCCGCACTTTGTTCCGGTGTAGAGTCTAAATGATCCTCATTACTCGTCAACGAGCTGTTTCCAGAACAACCCACCAACATAAGAACAATTAAGAAACTTATCATGACCTTATTCATTCTTATTCCTCCAAACGAAGTTAGAATATTCCCATGCTCAGGTAACGTTCCCCTGCATCAGGCGCAATACATAGCACTCGCTTGCCGGGTCCGAGGCGCCGTGCTTCCTGCAATGCAGTCCATACTGCGGCACCACCTGATGGACCGAGCAGAATCCCTTCCAGTGCAGCCAGCGTTCTCAACGTTTGCAATGCATCTTCATCCGAAACTTGAACGATTTCATCGTAGATCTTCGTATTCAGAATGGCGGGTACAAAGCCCGGACTGGTTCCAACCAGTTTATGCGGTCCGGGCTTTCCCCCGGATAACACTGGCGAGCCTTGCGGCTCAACAACAAGAATGCGAATATCAGGAAGCTGCTCACGCAATACTTCTCCAGTTCCTGTAATCGTGCCTCCTGTCCCTGACGATGCAACGAACACGTCCAGCTTTCCTTCCATTTGCTCCATAATTTCAAGCGCTGTCGTTGTCCGGTGAATGTCAGGGTTCGCTTTATTCTCGAATTGCTGTGGAATAAAGCTGTTCGCCACTTCTTTCCCCAGCTCGATTGCTTTCGCTATAGCCCCCGGCATCCGCTCCGCTGCAGGTGTCAGGACCACTTCAGCACCATAAGCCTTTAGAATATTGATTCGTTCCTTCGTCATATTATCAGGCATGACAAGAATCGCTTTATAACCTTTTGCAGCGGCATTCATAGCCAATCCAATGCCTGTATTTCCACTTGTCGGCTCTATAATAGTCCCTCCGGGTTTCAGTAGCCCAGCTAGTTCTGCTTGCAGAATCAGATTATAAGCGGCTCTGTCCTTTACACTGCCACTGGGATTGAAGCGTTCCAGCTTTACATATAGTTCTGCATCTTGGGGTGTGGTCAACCGATTTAGTCGCACAACCGGTGTATTCCCAATCAGCTCAGTGATATTGTTAACAACAAGGGATGTCATTCCTAGAGCCTCCTTCAATTCTTTTCCTTCCATTATTGTAACTTGAGCGGCACCTCCTGT
Organism: Paenibacillus sp. PastF-3; assembly: GCF_029893135.1. Taxonomy (NCBI): domain Bacteria; kingdom Bacillati; phylum Bacillota; class Bacilli; order Caryophanales; family Paenibacillaceae; genus Paenibacillus; species Paenibacillus sp. PastF-3. The sequence goes on from NZ_JARXWM010000029.1 coordinate 12,692, forward strand.
CGATTCAGACCTCCCGTTCCTCTAACCTGAAACAGCCGCCTCCGCATTATAAGCGGAGACGGCTGTTCATTATTGGCATGGTATCAATGATTATTAAGGATTCACGTTAATCGTAAAAGTAGATGTATTATTCTTAATATTCGTTACCGTGTTCGTAATCTTCAGATTGTTGAAGGTTGCTGAGCCTCTGGCTGGACCTTGACCTGCCTCAGCTGCTTCATTCACCCAGATACCCACCCCGGATTTACTATCAAAAGCATCGCCGCTCTTCTGCGCACCGGTAATTGTAACATTATTAAAGATGGTATCTGTTACTGGGAATTGTGGAGTGGAACCTACATAGTTGGTCTGGAACATGATGCCATGATAGGTTGGATCAATGATATCCACATCATTGACTCGGATACCTTGGAACACCTTGGATGCCGAGAATACCCAGATCGCCGGGAAAGTCTGCGCGCCCCAGAAATGCCCACCTGCACGAACAATAGAAATATTCTCAAAATTCGTAGTAGGTGAAGCTCCGAACCCATTCATCGGATATCCAAAGTCTAACGAGCTGATCGTAATTCCAGAGTAGCAAAGTGTATCTGCAATATAAATGTTACGGAAGGTATTTGCGTATCCACCATAGACAGCTACACCAGCAGCACGCCAAGTCAAAATGGAAGTGAGGTTCTCATAGATATTGTCTTTCATATCTGCACCGCCGGAATCAATTGCCGAGAACAACGCAAAGCTATCATCACCTGTTGCCCGTGCTTCAATATTAGATACAAGGTTGTTCGTGCTTCCATTCGTCATATTAATGCCGTCCGCGAAGGTGTTACGGATACGCGAGTTTTTAATCACCATGTTATCCGTATTGGCACCCCAGTACATACATACCTGATGTTCAGTCCAGATGTTATCGATCGTAATGTTCGCCACATTGGAGAAATCAAATACTTTACCAGGACCGTCGATACGTGAAGTATAGTTCCCGAAATAAGCGAAATTTGCAAAGGTAGATCCATTTGCTGTATCACTGGCTCGGAATCCGACATCAGTATTCTCTTGGGTGGTTGGAGCTATAAATCTTGTATACCAAGGGCCAGCACCGATTACCTTCACTGCCTTGCCGTAGACCTGAAACTTGCTAGAGGTCTGATAGTTGCCGGCTGGCAAATACACCCCAACGAGATTTCCTGTGGTATCCATGCGTACTTTATCTAGCGCATTTTGGACATCCTGATGCGTAAAACCTGCAGGAACAGTATATTTAGCCGGATCTGGATTAGCAATCGGTGAAACCTGCTCTAGACTGATGAAGTCAATGGCGTATTGAGAAGTGTTCGCTGTATCTTTTTGTAACCGGATCGTACTTCCTGCCGGAATCGTGCTATCAAACATAATGTTTGCTTCATCATAAATATGCCGCGGTGAACCTGCGCTTGGCGAATTACCAGGACTTGTCTCAGAACCGTACAACCATGCATATTTAGAGGTTAAGTTAATTGCCTTGTTAAAGACACCATTCACATAGATGTTAAGCGTAGCATTTGTGCCATCACCACTCGCTGAATCAGGAATCGAGAAACGAGTAACCAGCGTGTTCGTGCTGGCTTTTGTCGTGAATTCAACATAGCTACCTGTGGTGTTCAGAGTAACTGCTCTTCTGCCTGAAGCCTCACCTGCCAGATCACCAATGGTCCGATTAGCTGAAAGCTTCACGGCCCCACCACCAATAACACCATCCTCAGCCTCATACATGTCGTAAGGCATATTCGCACCTCGACCGATGAATAGAGACTGCGTCTGAATATTATTAGCCCGTTTTACAGGCAGCTCATTAGCATCTACTGCAATTTCACTCTTCACAGTATATTTTCCATTTCCTGCTGTCCAATTGCCAAGAGCGACAGGCGCTGTGGTTACGCCACTTGCGATCACACCGCTATAGGTGCCTGTAAGAGTCTTAACTACCGCATTAGTTGTAGCATCTAAAACCGTCAGAGTTATGTTATGCGCCCCGCTCGCGGAAGCTGCTGTACCTTGATTCTTAATGGCAACTGAGAAGCTTACAACGTTGCCGGCTGCTGGATTTCCAGGTGTCCAGCTGACGGAGGAAGCCACCAGATCAGAACTGGATACAGGTGCAATAATAAGGGAAGTCGGGCTAGTGAAGCTATTATTTCCCTCATTTGATTCAATCACTGTATTATTCTCATCGACCTTTGCACTTAAGGAGTAGGTAGCTGCGTCTTTTGCGCCCATATTCAGAGACACATTCGTTGATGCACCAGCTGCTAACGCCCCCACGGGGCTAGTGCCTACAAGTGTTGTGCCCAAGTAAAAATTCACATTAGTTGCGGTAGAAGCAAGGGTGCCGATATTCTTAACTGTTGCGTTTAGAATAATGGCATCCGTCTCTACTGGAGCTGCTGGTGTCCATGTAAGAGCTGTGACCGTTAAATCTGGATTTGCAGATGGTGTACCCATCACTTGAAATTCAGCAATTTGTCCAGCACTTGAACCAGAGTTAGTGGTGATCTTCAGCTGCAATTCACTAGCCGTAGCCGTTACCGGAATCGTCACTGTATTGCCGGTTGCTGGGTTAAAGGTATACACGGTCGCAGGTACAAGGCTAGTAAAATCCGTTGTATTCTGATTATGCCCAAGTACTTGAATAGTCTGGGTACGTGTGGACCAAGCCGATGAAGGATTTAGCTTAAGGACAACTGATGTAACATCAGCATTACTGCCCAAATTAACCGTTAACGTATTCGGGTAACTTCCCCCTGCTCCCTCCCAATAAGTGGTTACATCACCGTCATTCGCATTGGTCTGCACAAAGGTAAAGACCGAGGAGGACGCTGTTATTCCTTTGTTCAACGCCAGATTAGAACCCGTCCCAGGCGTTGGGGTTGCTGTTGGTGTTGCCGTCGGTGTTGCTGTCGGCGTTGGCGTTGCTGTCGGTGTCGGTGTCGGTGTTGGTGTTGCTGTCGGTGCTGTGGTTGGTGTTGGTGTTGGTGCTGTTGTTGGGGCTGCTGTCGGTGCTGAAGATGGAGTAAGGATCAGGTTGTCCAGATTCACATTTCCAGTATCACCAGCATCATATTTATAAGTAATTGTGTTAGCGCCAGCATTCAAGGCCAGCGTTTCAATCTTTGTGGACCATGTGTTCCAGTTGGCTAGATTAATAAGCGAAATTTGCTTTATTTTCGTCCCATTTACATAAATGCTAATTGTTTTTGTGCTGCCTGAAGCATTTGCATATTTCAAAGCAGCATCATAGTTTCCAGCAGAGGCCACATTGACACTAAATGCAGTCGTCGCTCCTTGCGCTAGATAACCATCTACAAAACCGGTTCCGGTATAACCAGTATGGTCTGTATTAACTTTTGCTCCCCCGGATAAAGAGGCATTTTCTGCTTCATATCCTGTCGTTGGAAGTGTTGTAGTGCTGCCATAAATCTCAAATTCCGATAACTGGGCTGCTGACCATCCTGTATTTGCGGTGAACTCCAATTTAACATATCTGGCGCTTGCAGCCGTAAAGTTAATGGTTACAGTATTAGATCCGCTTGCAGGATTAAATGTATAATTGGCTGAGGTAGCTAAGGTAGTGTACGTTGAGTCATCTGAGCTCCCTTGCACCGACAAGGTTTGGGTTCTTGCTTCCCAGTTCGTCGGTAGTTTTAGAACGACCTGATTGACGCTGTTTACGTCACCTAAGTCCACTTTAATCCATTGCGGGAATGCGTTGCTTGCACTTTCCCAATACGTTCCTTGGTTTCCATCATTAGCATTAGCTGCTACGTATACATCACCAAATGAGCTTGAAGTAATCGTCTTCCCTTGGGCTAAATTCCCCGCCGCTAAACTCACCGAGGGATATAACGCTAATTGACCTACAAATAAAATGACAATTAAAAAATACATCACTGCTGACTTACCCATAAATTTTTTAGAAGCTGCTATCATTAGAGAACCACCTCCCAAAGATTTTGTGAAGCTATGCAGCTATTAAGAATACGCTTTCAAAATAGTATTGTTATAGACATTCGCCTCCTAAAACTGATCTGATAGTGTTCCGACGAAACTTAACAATCACTCTCTATTATTAGCTGACAGTCATCCTCCTGTATCCTTGACTCTCACTTTAACAAGTCTCTGAGATGTATCAAGTGATTGACCATAACTAACTAATAATGGTAATAATATAAGTTATAGGTAGATATCCGTCGATGGCGATTTCTATGCTTTCTATGTGGGATATTACGTTCAACAAAACAAAAGCCTCAGAGAAAACAGCAGGGATGAAATCCCTTAGCTCTCTGAAGCTTCGTGTTATACATTAAATCTAGCTACCAAACCCTGCAGTCCACGCGCCATCGTACTTAAATTATTTGCTGAAGAAGCAATTTGTTCGACCGAAGCCATTTGCTCTTGCGAGGCTGCTGATACATGCTGTGTACTCGCTGCAGTTGTTTCTGAGATCTGCGTGACGCTGCGAATCGATTCCACGATCTCATCCGATGCCGCCGTAATCTCCTCCACCGCACCAGATACGTCCTGAACCTGTTCAGCTAGTGAATCTATAGATACGCGAATCTCACTAAAGGAACGACCCGCTTCCTCAATAATTTCCGTACCTCCCTTTACTTCACTCATACTGCTCCTCATGACTTTCATGGCATCATCTGCTTCACTTTGAATCCCACTCGCCATTTCTGCAATTTGATTGGCGGATTCTGCGGATTGCTCCGCAAGCTTTCGAACCTGGTCAGCAACTACAGCGAAACCTCTACCCTGCTCACCAGCGCGCGCCGCCTCAATGGTCGCGTTTAAGGCCAGCATATTCGTCTGCGATGCGATTCCTTTTATGACGCCTACAATAGTGCTGATCTGCTGAGATCGATTCACAAAGCCTTGGACTTGCTGGGATAAGGACTGAATGGAACAATTAATCGATTCCATCTGCTGTCCTGCAGCCTGAATGGATTCATCTCCAGCGATGGCAAACGCTGCGGAACGATGGGAGGCTTCGGATATATCCTGCACGCTGGCAGCAATTTGTCCGATTCCTAGCGATATTTCCGAGATTGTAATCGTATTAGTCTGTAAATCATTCATCTGTTTAGCGGTTCCCGAGGCCACTTCACCCATAATATCCGATATTCGTTCTGTAGCACCTGCCGTCACTCCACTATCTGAAGTAAGCTTAGAAGAGGAATCTGCTAAACGATTGGCTGATAGCTTGACCTGTTCAATCATCGTGCTCAGATTATCTGTCATTTTATTAAAATTAGAAGCCAGCTCACCAATCTCATCCTTAGAACGGACGCTCAGCTTACGAGTAAGATCGGCATCCCCATCGGCAATCTCCTTTAGCTGTGTGTTCACATCACGAAGCGGTTTAATAATTCTCCCAGAGATTAAGAGGGCAAGGATGACGGCGAGAATGACTGACAAACCGGTCACACCCAGGCTAGTAATCAAGGCGTTGTTGCGATGCGAATCTGCTTGACTCTGCCCATTCTGAATTTCCTCTATGAGCATATTCTGAAACACAATCTGAGATTCGACCATAGCATCTAGAGATAGATTCGTGAACTTCTTCTGCGCTTCAGGGAAATTACCCTCCTTGGCTAAGGCAAACGCTTCCTCCAATACTAGTAAATAATCATTCCATTTAGTCTTTAGTTCTGTTACACCTGTTAGTTCAGCTTCGCTTAATTTCGCACTCTCCAGCGCTGTAATCGCATTCTCAATCAATGGAAGCATTTCTTCATACTGAGACAAATAGGACTTTCGTTCCTCCTCTGTGTTGCTCATCACATAACGGGCACCCAGTTCGTCTGCTGTACGAATCTTATCCGTTAAGTCTTGAACTAATGATAGCTTGTCCCAGTTATGATTGACCTGATCTGTCAGTAAGGTAACCTTACCTTGAAACAAAGTGTTTCCGGCTATAGCGACTAAAAAGACTACAATTACCGCAGCAAAGCCTAGGACTATTTTTCCACGAATACTTTTCGTCATCGTATTTCCTCATCTCTATGTATGTATATCTACTTGGTACTTTTATCCTACTATCATTTTCTTAAGGCACTCTGAATTTGAACTGAATATTTGCTTAAAAAAACAAAAAGACCCCTACTTCCGGCCCAGGCAGGAACTAATGGTCTTCAGAGATCTTTTTTTATTCGTATAAATTTCCATTTGCCAGCTCAGCGAGCTTGGATTCATCAAGCACACTTAAGCGTCCTCGATTTCTTGTAATAATTCCTTCATCAATAAAACGACGTACGATTCGATTCAAATGCCGATAGCTTGTACCAAGCAGTTCTGCTGTTTCTATAAGGCTGGAGGTTCTAATCTCCTCCACTCGTCGGTCTCCGTTTTTATCAGCGAATAAAGACATCAAATAACTGGCAAAGCGATTCTCCACCGGATACAACAGGTTAAGTGCGGAGGCTTGGCCGAGCGTATGCAATTTATGACTAAGTTCTCCTACTAGAAAACGGAGCAACGCTGTATTTTCCTCAAGCTCTCTCAGCAGTAATCTTCTCCCCGCAAAAAGAATCAAGCTCTCACCCACAGACTCCACTTGATTCTTAACAGGAAAGCGATGAAGCAGCTCCACATCCCCTATGACTGATATAGGATTTGTAAACCGCACCAGCATAGACTTGCCGTTTGGCAGCAGCGTCTGAATTTTGAGCTTGCCCTCGACTAATATGAACATTCCATCCAATTGATCTCCAACCAAACATAGCTTTTCTTCATCCGTATAACGTCTCAATTCCATTTTGTAAGTTACTAGCGGACTAAATATTCCATCCAGACCGTTCTTCACTGCCAAGGCACGGACTGCCTCACGGTCATTTATCGTCTGCATGTTGTGCCCCCTCAAGTGTTTGCTCAAATAAGTGTAATTTAGAATACCCCACAAAAAAAGGACATATGTCCTTTTTAAAGATATATCCTAAAACACCTCACATCACAACAGAGTCCACACTATATCGGATCATATTCACTTTGTGATCTTGTAACCAAAATTCTAAACTCCGATAATTGATTTTATCCACATACCCGATAATATCAGCCCCTTGTTCCCCTCTTTTATAATAAGAAGAGCCGTAAGCTTCAATCACAGCATCAGCAGAAGATCCCACATGAATCCCTCTGCTAGTGCTCATCTTCTGATCGGAATAGACGCTGATTAGAATGATTTGGTGATCACCACGCGCAGTAGCTACTGTTGTCTCGTTATCCAAATTATAATATTGATACCGTTCAATGTCATCACGTGGTTTAGGCACCTGATTGAGTGATTCGAGGCTCTGAAGCAGCTGAATATCTCCCAGTCGCTCCTGTTCTAGATTACTGCTGGATACACGAGAGTAATGACTTTGCCTTGGTGCATTATATAAATAGATATGATAAATCCCATAACTTAAACCTACCACAATAAAAATGATAATAAATGACCAACCTTTACTAAATGGCTTCTTCCTCATTGTCCTCACACCTTTTTCTAACCTTTACTGTGCAAAATATTTCTCCAGCTCGCGCTGTGCCCGATATTCTGGAAAATTAAAAGACTGCCAATTGCGCTCTCGTTGTGCTCCGTTCCACCATTCGTTTTTCAAAAATTGATCCAGCATCCCGTCTTCCTTCCGGCTGAACTTAATCAGAGAAGGGATGACCTCCGGTGATAGACCGACCAAATAATCTGCGTCCAGCTTACCACTTACCTCATAACGCTCCATATTCTTATTAGCAATAATGACATCCATCCCGATATAGTTCATTACCACATAAGAGGCCAGACCTAGCACAATATAACATTTAGCCAGCGGCAAACGTGGAACGGCTATCCGCACAGCGGCAAGAATCAACAGCAATCCCATAAAAATCATAAATGCATGAACCAGGAATCGAATCGTAGTATAACCATACGCCTCTTCATACAGCGTTAATCTACTAAAAGCGGAAAACAACATGACTGTGGAACAGCCGACCAAGATATACAGCAGAATATTAATGACTTTTTGGAGCAGCCCGCCCCGCTTTTCTTCCGATCCCACAGCCAGTAATAAAATCACAAAATTAATCGTGGTCACCATCATTAGTTCGAAAAATCCACTGCGAGCGTAATCAGCATAGGAACTCCCCTCTGGCACCATCCCTTCCCAAGCTCCAAACAAGTAAGAAAATTGGACGATTACGAACAGTACATATACCGTGTTAATAGCTATAAGAATTGTCGTCATAATTACTGGATCAATCTTAAAGGCGACAGGTGCCAGCGCAGGACCATACTCCTTTGGCTGCACATTCCAGTCATAGATCTTCGAGTCCACAAAACCCCACACTAAACCGAAAAAACCCATACCCAACAGCAGTATCCACAGCGTCCGCACAATAATTTCACCAAATGAAATTCGATCCAGCATATTTGGCAGCCAAATGAGCACATGATGAAACACACCATCGGCCGAGGCCAGCAGAGTAATCACAACAAGCAATATCGGTAAAGAGATCGCAAGTCCTGTGAACACTTTCCCCAGCACTTGCTTGCGTTCATCCTTCACCTTACTATCACTGTTACTTTTAATGTCCTTGAACACCGTACCCCAGTGACGAAAATTCTGTGGAAGCAAATGCTCGAGCGTATCCCAAAGTATTTTGAACTGACTCCAAGAGGGGCGTTTATCACTTAGTAAATAAGTCATATGTAATAAAATGAGCACTGGAATTACTAAAAGGTTGAGCCCAAAGTAGAATAGATTATGAAATAACACATAGGTCAACGAGAGTAGGAAAATCGCTCCGAACCAGAAGTAACTTATTTTAGTGAGTTTACGCAGCTTAGCCTTAGCGTAATAAAGCATATACGCATAAAATAGACACACAAAGATAGGATAAGAAACACCCGGCAAATTTCCATAGAACAACAACTGATGAACAATCGCCAGAAAGAAGGCAACAATTAAAGCGGCAAGTGATCGATTAAGATTAGGCTTAAGCTCCGTTTCATCGGTCATGGTAAACACCCCCATATTTTTACTTTCTTATCCTTATTTTAAATGATAAAATAAGAAAAAAAAGAGAAAGAATTTTTTAATAATTTCCTATTTTACGAAGGGATCTAAACCATGAAGCTGCATAGCCAATATTTAAAACTACACTCTCAGTTTGGGGGAGCGACAGAAATCTCAGTTACGATGGATGAACTAGCATTGACCTTCGGATGTACACATCGTAATGCCATGCACATTGTAAATAAAATGATACAGCTCGAATGGGTGCAATGGATACCAAAGCGTGGGCGCGGAAGTCGTTCTTTGTTACAATTCCTTGTCCCTTCTGAAGAAATTGCACTTCAATCTATGATGCAGGCCATCAGCCGTAAAGATGTTCACAAAGCCATTGAAGGCATCAAAACCCATGCCAGCTCTTCCTCGCTGCAGGATACCTTACAAGGTTGGCTGCTGACCTATTTTGGTCATCATTCCGAAATCCGTAGTGACAAACAGATTGATACCTTGCGGCTTCCCATCACCCAGCAGCTACATACCTTCGACCCGCTTCATATGAATCTATTGGCAGAGTCCTTTGTTTCCAGTCATGTCTTCGACGGATTAGTGAGACGCAGCGGAGAGCGGGATAAGATTGTACCAAGTCTTGCTCATGCCTGGGAAGTGGATGAGAGCCGTACGATTTGGACTTTTTTTCTACGCAAAGAAGTGTTGTTCCATCATGGAAAAGTACTGACTGCAAAAGATGTAGTCTATTCCTTGGGACGGCTGATGCAAACCTCAAAGCGGACACTCTATAGTTATATTTTCAAAGAAATCCAGCAAGTTACCGCGCTAAATCCATCCACCGTTCAAATTACGCTTAAACAGCCCAATGAGCTATTTCTCCCTTTCTTGTGTACGAGTAGAGCGGCAATTGTTCCGCGTGATTTAGAAGGCATGGACGAACCTAGTTTTGGCCGTAGACCGGTGGGGACAGGACCATTTAAGGTTGTGGACATGAATGAGGACACTTGTGTACTGGAGGTTTTTCCTTATTACTTTCAAGGACGAGCTCATTTAGATCGAGTCGAAATAATGTATGTTCCGTGGGATACTGAGTCTGGTTCCTCCGATACTAGCTCAGCTTTTCATGTGATTCAGAATCCTTCATCCACCAATTCTTCTTCTTGGAGCCGGATTCATTCAGAGTCCTACATTCGTAAATTTGTTACCTGCAACACGCAAAAAAAAGGACCGCTTAGCGACCCCCTTCTTCGGGCAAAGATCGTATCCTGTTTAAAAGATGATTCAGTGTCTGTATCGCATAAGTCGATGGAAGACCATGAGGTCACCTTGCAAATAACTACCATTCCGCAATATGCTAACGATGCTGATTGTATTGCTACTAAACTAGAGCATCAAGGTTATCCCTGTACGGTTGTTTCCGTGTCTCCAGAAGAGTTTAAAGGCCCGGTTCGGCTGGAATCTGACCTGATTGTTTTCTCTTTATTTCGTGATGAGGATGAACAGCTTCGTTTATTTGATTTATACCTCACGCTCTCTCAACATATAGAACCACATACCCGTGCAGATATTGAAGGCTGGCTCTATACCATTGCAAGAGAACCCAATCCTGAAGCTAGATCTGAGAGCTTTAGGATTATCGAGAACCGTCTTCTTGAGGAGCATCATCTACACATCTTGTATGAAAAACCCACCCAAACTGCTTATCTCCCCTCTGTCCGAGGCGTAAGCTTTAATAGTCAGGGCTGGGTTGATCTTCGACATGTATGGTTCCCGCCGCTGCTCTCCAGCGGCAGCACTACATGATATACGCCATATTCCTTTAATTCCCGAATCATCGGAGCCCTTTTCCAATCAAATTAGCAGAAATTGGCTCCCTCCCGATTTCTCTTGCCCAGACGGACAACTGTCCGACATGATGAATCTCATGAGCGATCACATGACGCATCACTTCACCCCAAGTATCAGTCACGACCCGGCCATCCGCCAAGTGATCCTCAAAAATATTTTGCTGCAAGCCCGCATGCCAAGAAAGTACAAAGGGTTCTACATCGGCCCGAAATTTCGCATCCAGTTCTCTTACCTGCTGCAAAGACTTGTAATGCTCGAATTCCTCCTGAAAATCCGGTTTACCTTGCAATACTTGAATCCAGCTCCACTCTACATCAACAATGTGAAAGAGAGTCTTCAATATGCTGCCTACGCCACCCGTACGTGCCCCAAGTAGCTCTTCCTCAGAAATACTCTCACACCACTCGTACCATTGTTCACGAACCATCCAGTTATATTTAAAGAATGTTTGCAAATCAAGACCTCCTTTTAATGAGAGCTTAGATGTTTCCGGTAACCTTCCACCTTCTCATCTCTATATCCTAACGACTCATAAAAAATATGCGCTTCCTTACGCTTCTCTCCAGAAACTAAAATGATATAGAAACAATCTTTCCCACGGGCCATTTCTTCAATGGCGATCATCAATTTTTTACCAACACCTTGACGACGAGCCCGCGAGGAAACGACCACATTTTCAATCACCATAAACGGTTTACAATCCCCTATTAGGTCATGACAGAGAATCCCCATCACAGACCCCATCAACTCCCCATCCACAAAAGCGCCCAACAATATGTATCGATGATCTGCCTTAATCACTTTAAATACTTCTTCGAATTTGTTATGATCCGATGGTTGATCCATCAGCTCCTGATATAAATCACCAAGTTCATGAAGAGACTCCACTTCTATTTCTTTAATAACGACCATGAATGTTCAACCTGCTTTCTTTAATTCAAGAAATTTTTTCATATATGCTCCACTATTTACGAACCTTCAGTTCAAATTCATCCTTCTGCCCATCCCACTCTACAACAACCCTAATAATCGAGTCCTCGTGTTCAAACGCCCCGCTTCCAGCTCTTTCGGACTTCAACTCACTTTTTCTTACTCCCTTAACATCTTCTAAGGTTTTACTTCCTCCACCTGATGTTCCCTTGAAGCTATATTTAAAAGAACTGATCTTATCGAGATCGGTAAGTTCACCTTTATACTTAAGCTCGAAGGTTGAATCAAACCAGGTTTCATACTCTGACCTTACGCCCTTTTTATCGATGAACTTCTCAGTCGCCTTTTGAACATATTCTGCCGACCAAACGTCTCCTTCACCTGAGAAGGTATAATTATGCTTATAGGTAGTTGTATTGCAGGCAGCAAGAAGAACTATGATTATTCCAGACAGCATCAGTGCGGATAGCTTCTTAATCATTAAAGATCCCTCCCGGTTCTGATAAAAAGCGAATTGTAACGGTTGTCCCCTTACCTTTAGAGCTATTATAATAAATTTCCCCGCCATATTTTTCTACAATATTAAAGCAAATCATTAATCCTAAACCGGTTCCATTACTTTTTAAGGAATAAAAAGGTGTGCCCAGCGACTTAACCTCAGCCTCGGACATCCCACTACCTTCATCTGTGATCATGATCTCGATAAAATTATTATTTCTATTTGCTATGACGGAGACTGATTTCCCTACATCCGAGGCTTCCAGCGCATTTTTTATAATATTAATGAGTAACTGCTTAAACTCAATTTTATTAATGGAAATATAACAGCCTTCCTCTACCTTTATATCGATTTGGTTATCAGATAACATGGCATAGGAATGAAGCAGACCCGTAACACTTTGAAGGACATCCTTCACATCTACTTTCTCTAGTCTTTGATCTCCATTTGGTTTGGATAGGGTTAGAAATTGAGAGATAATCTGTTCTACTGTGTTTAATTCATCAATCATTAAGTTGAATTTACTTTTTTTAGAACCATCAAATGAATCGTCCTCTTTGAACAATTGCAAAAAACCTCTAACCACGGTTATTGGATTTCGAATTTCATGTGCAACAGCAGCTGTTAATTGTCCTACCATCTTTAACCGCTCGGATTGCTGTAATTGTTCATAATACAGTTGCTGCTTTTTCATCCGTTTAAATGATAAATGGAAAATGAAAAATAATAATGCTTGAACAGCTATTATATTTATAATGTTGCCAATAATGTCATGATGTAAATAAGTATATAATTCACCTTTGTCAATAAAAATGACATAACTAAAAGTAATTACCATCAATATTCCATTTATAATAAAGGAAAAGTAAAACAATTTTAAATCGAAAAATAGAATAGAAAGTGCAGGAATAAGGCAAATCAAAATATAGGTGGTCCAAGTTTGTGGATATAAAAAGAAAAGCGTATAGAAGTAAGCAAATCCAAAAAGAATGATGATCTTTCTAAAAGTATATGTCTCATACTTAGGATAGATCCATAAACTAATGGATAGAATCATCACGCACAAAAAATGTACAATGTATCCAAAATTAATTCCATTCAACTCTGTTGTAGACAGTATTAATCCAGATATCATAAGGGTAATGTTTAATAACATTACAATGTAATAGATTTTTCGATTCACCTGACTGTAAAACTCTTTCATGAATTCACCACTTCTATATTAATTTAACCCTTTTTTAAATACTACCCTCTCTAGAGGCAAAATTTAAGGGCACCCAATTGGATGCCCTTTCTACATCTCATACATTATTGTAATTATATCAGCCACTTTACTAAAATGGGAATAAATACTTTTAGCCCTAATTATGATACGCCACAACCTCTCAGTTATGTGTCAATCTATAAAAAAATAGACTGCTCTCTCACTAAGCAAAGCAGTCCATTTATAGTATCGCTTTTATTCCATATCCTTATCAATATCCTTAGGGATCCGGCGGGCTACATCCGTTGCAATAGCTGCATGGATCACTGCCAGACGCACTAACTCTACCACTTTTTCGTTAAAAATACTTGGGATTACATATTGCTCATTAACCTCATCCGGATGAACGACTGAAGCAATCGCTTTTGCCGCGGCTAGCTTCATTTCAAGGTTCACTGTTTTTGCTCTGCAATCCAGGGCGCCACGGAAGATCCCCGGAAAACACAGCACATTGTTGATCTGATTCGGATAGTCACTTCTACCTGTCGCTAATACGCGAACAAAAGGCTCGGCCAATTCTGGTTCAATCTCCGGTGTCGGATTAGCCATTGCAAACACAATGTTATCGCTGGCCATACTCTTGAGATGATCGACCGATAGAATCCCGCCACGCGACACCCCAATAAAGACATCTGCTCCCTGCATAACCTCCGTCAGTCCGCCTTCAATACCTTCCGGGTTAGTTGCATCAGCAAGCTTCCGCCATTCCTGATTATCATACTGAAGATCTTTTCTAAGAACACCTTCACGATCTACCGCGTAGATTTTGCGAGCACCTGCCGCCAGAAGCATATTACAGATGGACACACCAGCCGCACCTATACCCACAACGACAATTCGAACATCTTCGATAGATTTATTTACTACTTTAAGCGCATTCAAAAGACCTGCCAAAACTACAACAGATGTACCGTGCTGATCATCATGAAATACCGGAATATCCAGCTCTTCGGCAAGCCGACGTTCAATCTCGAAACAACGCGGAGAACTGATATCTTCTAAGTTGATACCCCCAAATCCAGGAGATACTGCTTTAACGATATTAATGATTTCATCTGAATCTTTAGTATTTAAGCAGAGTGGAAAAGCATCGATGTTCGCCAATTGCTTAAACAGCATAGCCTTACCTTCCATAACAGGCATAGCCGCCTCCGGTCCGATATCTCCTAGTCCAAGTACAGCCGTTCCGTCTGTAACAACGGCTACAGTATTCCGCTTCATCGTCAACGAATAGGCTTTGTTTGGATCTTCGGCAATCGCCGTACACACTCGGGCAACTCCCGGAGTATACACCAGCGATAAATCCTCCCGATTTTTGATAGGCATTTTTGGTGTGATTTCAATTTTTCCGCCAAGATGAGCAAGAAAAGTTCGATCTGATACATTAATTACTTTGACTCCTGGCATCTTCGATAGTATAGACATCATTTCTCCATTCGAGGCATCTTGCACGTTTATTGTTATATCTCGAGTTGTTACATCCTTACCTGCACGAATCACGTCAATAGCGACGATATCTCCACCTGCAGTGGCAATTCCTGAAGCAACATCACCAAAAGAAGCAACCGATTTCCGAATTTCGAGCCTGACAATCATCGTTGTTGCAATAGCCATGAATTAGCCTCTCTTTCTTCAACCCTAAGATTTCAAATACACTATACTATACCATTTAAACAAACTTTCTTCCTATTGAATAGATCACCTTAGTATTTTTCTTAATATAGTATTTCCTTCGGCACCAGGACCAAATACATCAGGGATCGTAGCAACGGGCACAAAGCCATTTTTACCGTAAAAAGCAATCACATCAAAATCTTCTGCATAGGTCAGCATAAGTAAACAGTAAGCTCCTCTACTCTTAACAACCTTTTCTACATGCTGAAGTAAAATACCTCCTATTCCTTTTCTACGATGTTCTTTACTTACTCCAATGTCTAAAACTTCAGCTCTTGCGCCAAGCGCGGGAATACCAATCGGTGCCTCCTCATGCAGAACGGCAACAATACCAAAAGCATCGCATTGTGCATTCTCATGATAGGCATAAAACAACGCCCCTCGCTGAAAATGTGATTGTATGCGACGTCTCAACCACTGCTCATGGTTACGATTGTTTCTATCCAGATGGATATGTTCAACCTCTGCTAAGAGATCCAAGTACGGCTCGATCTCATGTTCACGAATTAATTTTATAATAGACATTCAACAATTCTCCCTCAAAAACAAGTTATGTATCAGCAGTCTGAACTTAACATGTCCACTGCACAAATAACATGGAGAGTTTGATTATAATGTTGCAATACACATTTAAAAAGTCCTTCACGGAGTCTCACTTGCGTTATATCATAGACAATGACAAGTTAATTGGGCAGAATAAATATTATATAAATGCCTCACCTATAACGTAGTTGAAGGAGCTTACACTTATGACAGAATCATTTCAAGCCTTGGTTGTCGACAAAACAGATTCATCGTTCTCCGTCGCTGTTAATCCAGTTACCTTAGACGATTTACCCGCTGGAGAAGTCTTAATAAAGGTTGCATACTCCAGTGTGAACTATAAAGACGGATTAGCCAGTATCCCTAACGGGAAAATTGTAAGATCATACCCTTTTATTCCAGGCATCGACTTATCCGGTACTGTGATGTCTTCTACAGACGAGCGGTTTCATGAAGGACAGCAAGTTATCGCTACAGGGTATGGTATGGGTGTATCTCATTTTGGAGGATTTAGCGAATATACACGAATTCCTGCTGCTTGGATCACCCCAATTCCGGTAGGACTTACACTAAGAGAAGCTATGATTTATGGTACAGCTGGACTAACTGCAGCCTTGTCCATTCAAGCTCTGGAAGACAATGACTTAGCACCAGACAAAGGCAAAGTACTGGTAACGGGAGCGACCGGTGGTGTGGGTGGATCGGCTATCGCTATGCTTAGCACAAAAGGCTATAGCGTAGTGGCCAGCACTGGTAATAAAGAAGCTAACGAATATTTGAAAACTCTTGGCGCGGGAGAAGTCATTTCACGCGAAGATGTTACAGGCGGATCTAGCAAACCATTAGAGAAACAACTATGGCAAGGTGCCGTAGATTCCGTTGGTGGAAACTCACTTGCGTCGATTTTGAGTAAAATCTCCTACAGAGGTTCTGTTGCTGCAAGCGGCCTGACCGGTGGCACTTCTGTTCCAACTACTGTCCTTCCCTTTATTCTTCGGGGGGTTAACCTGCTCGGTATTGATTCCGTAGAGTGTCCTGCTGAGCTACGCGAAAAGGTGTGGGCCCGGATGGCGACTGATTTAAAGCCTGCACAGCTTGAGAACCTTGTAGATCGTGAAGTAACCTTAAATGAACTGCCACAAGCATTGGAAGATATTCTGCAAGGAAACACACGCGGCAGAGTGCTTGTCCGTTTATCTTAAACCCTAACAAGTAAACCTCCCGGGAGATTTAATCTCGGGAGGTTTTTGTAGTTACTCTTGATTATTTGAATATTGATAATTCGGCTGTTGTTGTACATAAGGCTGTTGGCGATAGTGCTGTTCATAGCCTTGAGTGTAGTATCCTTGCATTGGATAAGGCTGATACGTGAACGCTTGTGTAGCTTGGGGCATTTGTGAAGCTATAGGGATCGGTTGAGCTTGCATTTGAGCGTATGGTTGCATGTTTGGATGCATGTTCGGTTGCATGTTAGGTTTCATATTTGCATGCATATTCATACTTGGTGCCATATTTGGTTTCATATTCGGAGCCATATTTGGAGCCATATTACTTACTCCCTTTACTTTATCTTCCTCACAGCAGTCGGCAGGTGGGCCGATAAAGGTTCCAGGTTTAATAGGCGCTAAGGCTTCCTTTACCAAGGCTTCATTCAAACAGTAAGTATGAGCTAATACATTCGCAGGTGTTTTGCTCAGGATATCCGAGCCTAAGATTACCTCTGGAATAGGCGCATCAAAAATCGCAAGCAAATGTGTATTATCGACGGTTGCCACCTCATAATGCCACCAGCCTTGCGGCACGTTCGCCACTTGACCTGGACATATTGGGAAATGAAGAAGTTCATTTGTAAACGGATTGAGTATAGACACTACTGCTGACCCACAGATACAATAGACAAGCTCTGCCGCATTTTGATGATAATGAGGCTCTACCACATTCGATTTACTGAGGAAAATATCAAGGAGTGAAATATTCTCCAATGTGTTTAGTTGTTTAATCGACAGCATGTTAATGAAATTGTTGGCATCCTTTTTAAAGAGAGTATTAGTGTTCACATCGAAAGTAAATTGTGTATCAGGGGACGTATAATCCATGTATGAAGTCACTGTTTATTCCTACCCTTCTGTTCCCGTAAATTTTTGATTTCCTAGAACAACATATGCGTTAGCCTATGCCTAGGTGCCGGAGATTCAGTGACTCCAATAAAAATTCATCTTTCCCTGTTAAACGGGGCATCCTCTATAATGTTAAATTCTCACACTATACAGGAGGCAAAGTATGAAATCGATTCACACTAAAATAGTATTAGCGTTATGTATCTCTATCTTCACTATTATGGGGTTGCAGCCTTTGAATCAGCACTCCACGGTTGCGGCCGCTAACCACAAATCCTCTACCAAACAGACTCCATTAACCTTTGTTCTGATTCATGGGTCTTGGGCTACAGCAGGTTTTTGGGATGAAACAGCCGCCGAGCTTCGTAAGTTAGGGCATACCGTCTACACACCGGAATATGCGGGACATGGCGCGGATAAGAATAATAATGTAACACATGAGCAAATCACAAAGTCCGTTGTCGACTATATCAAACAAAAAGACTTGAAGGATTTTATTCTGCTTGGACATAGCTTTGGTGGATCAGTCATTCAAACAGTTTCCCAGCAAGTACCTGATCGGATCAAACGGATCGTGTTCTTTGATGCCTTCGCGCCGCTTGACGGGCAAAGTGTGGCAGATCAATTTCCTGCTGAGTCACTTAAATCCTTTGAACAGCTAAGAGACGCTTCCGGTAATAATACCATCACGCTCCCTTTCCCGCTTTTCCGGGATACCTTCGTCAACACTGCCAGTCTTGCAGAGGCACATGCCTTTTATAAACAAGCTCCGCCTGAACCAGCTACTCCACTATTTGAAAAGCTGGATCTCAAGAAATTCTACAGTCTCCAAATCCCTAAAAGTTATCTTTATCTGACGGAAGACACGGCTATCCCACAAGGCCCATATGGGTTTCACCCGACTCAGTCCAGTCATTTGGGCGTTTTCCGCTTCATCGAAGGCAAAGGTGATCATATGACCACTGTCCGAACCGAGCCAAAAATGATGGCGGAATTGATGGTTAAGGCAGGTAGAGACTAGAGACATTATGGTGAGCAAATTAGCGAAGCTATCGGACTCAGATGCAGCTATTCACCCAAAACTGCTCCAATAATGCGGAATTGAAGGGGAATAAGAGCTATACGGTCCGCAATGTTCGAGTGAAGAGATACTTTTTGAGTTGGCCGTCAGCGTACGCTGATTTCTTATGATGAGACATGCGTGCAGTTGATCGCTAGTGCTACAAATCTTATAAAAAAGAGCAAGCGTAAGGGAATCTTCCCTACTACGCTTGCTCTTTTTACAATTCTCCGCATGACATTTAAGGATTCGGCTTCACTCCGGTAATCACCCAGCTATTATGATCTTTAACAAGTGAGATCGTCAGTAGCATGGATGGTTCTGGACCATTTGAGGTTGCGGTATCTATACGCATTTCTATGACCTCTGAATTTGGGTTAATTACTGTTTCTTTAGTAACCTCGTACTTTGTAATCCACGGACTGGATACGCCCGTTACCCAATTCAGTTCAACAAACTGCGGATACATAACCTTTTTGAGCTCCTTGGAAAAGATCGAATATTGAATTGACGCATTCCGGTGCTGCAAACCGAACCCGTAGAGCTCAGCAGCTTGAAATGCAGAAGGCAATATAATTCGTTTAGACTCCGGGGCTGGCAAAGGCATGGCTGAGAGCAGCTTTCCATTAGACTGGATCACCGTTCCGTTGTTATCAGGCGCACCTATCGCGATTCCCGGCAGAAGCAACAGCCCTGCGATTAGGGTGGCTGCCAATTTCTTTGTTCTAATTAGAATCACCTCATAGAAAGCTTTTTCACCTCATGTAAATTGAATTCTAATTATTCCCCGTCGTCGCTGATAATTATGTATGTTAGGACTACCTGTCTAGATTTTTCATAATATACCCCCCTGTGCAATAAACTGGTAATATAAAAAGAGAGGTTATTTTAATAACTAAACTTTAGAGGAGATGTCCCCATGAAAAAATACTTAAGGCTCTGTCTATCGGCAGGTCTGCTGCTTGCTCTAGCCATCGGTACCGTAAGTACAGCAAGTGCTGAATCCAAGGTGAAAACCTATAAAAACTGTACAGAGCTAAACAAAGTTTACAAAGGTGGCGTCGCCATTTCCAGCTCAACCAAGAACAAAGGTGGAAAAACGAAATATAAACCTTTTGTATCTAAGGCGCTCTATGAAGCCAACAAAAAAAGCGACCGTGACAAAGACGGAATCGCTTGTGAGAAATAAGATTTACCCCTGACTCCTGCTCCATCTATTGTCTAAGCCGTTGATCAGGCGTGAAAAAGAGTCGGTAGCTCAGTACACTTAGCAGTATACTTGTTATGGCCGCAGAGGCGGTGAATGAGAACACAATCAGAATTTGATAGCGAACAGCGATTACTGGATCAGCGCCTGCTATAATCATACCCGTCATCATGCCTGGAAGCTGAACAAGTCCTACAGTCTTCATTCCGTCGATGGTAGGGATCATGCTGAATTTCACAGATCTTTTTCTAACTTCATGGATCGCTTGTGGAACCGTTGCACCGAGTGACAGCAGGGTCTCGATTTCCCCTTTGCTCTGCTGTATTTCGTGCTTGATATGGTTAATGAACAAACCGGAGACAACCATAGCGCTACCAATGGTCATGCCACTAATGGGAATGATATATTGCGGAGTTGCTTCAATAATATGTAAGCCGAGTAGAATCCCCATCATTAGGAGCTCCATAGTAGCGATCGCAAGTCCAATTCTCCAGACTAATCCATGCAGTCCTTTGCCTCTTTTCGCTGCATTCCATGCGGCTACACTTATCATGAAGATTATAATCAAAATGACATAGATCATCTGATCGGTTTTAAAAATAAATTGCAGTACATATCCGACCGCAAGCAGTTGAATCGCCGACCTTATCGTGCCTACAATAATATCTTTTTCTAGTCCGAGCTTTTGCCATACCGAGACCAACATCGTCCCTAACACAAACAGAAGCGTGAAACTCAGTGCAGTATAACTCATATGAATGACGCTCCTTCTAACGGTCGGATAAACCTTTTGGCTAAAGCTTCTGCAGATTCAGCAAAAAAAGATTCACTCAAGTGTTGTTCCAGCTTACCTTTCCCCATAAACCATGTGGTAGTGCTTATTCGGCTAGCCTGCTTCAGGTCATGGGTCACCCAAATCATTGAAGTCCCTTCTTCTTTATGCCACTGTTCTATTAAGTCCTCAACCCTTTGAGTGCTGTCAATGTCTAGTGATGCAGTAATTTCATCGAGCAGTAGCACATTAGGCCGCAATAGCAATGACCGAATCAAAGAAATCCGCTGTTTTTCACCACCTGAGCAATCCGCTGCTTTTTTACTTAGATCCAATTGTTCTAGCCCCAGTTGTTCCAATAGTCGTTGTGCAAGTTTAAGGTCATAAGGTCTGTCATGCAGCTTGCTGACGGTTTTCAGGTTATCCTCCACACTGCCAGGCAGCATAACCGCTTGTTGAGCCACAAACCCTATTTTCATTCTCCATAATCTAGAATCCATACTTTTGAATGAAGTGCCATTAACAAGCATATCCCCTTCATCCGGAGCTTCCAGCAGAGCCATTATTCTAAGTAGTGTGCTTTTACCTTGTCCCGAGGCACCAATCAGAGCAATTCGGTCCGATTCAGATATTTCAGCAGAGATGTCCGAGAATAGATATTTCGAAGCTTGTTCACTGCTTTTCCAGTTCAATTTTGCAAGTTTTTGAATTTCAAAAATACTGTTCAATGCCATACCTCCTATTGCCAAACGAAAAAATATCATACCATTTCGTATTATAGCATTTTAGCTGCATAAAAAAAGAGAAAGGCATCTCCCCCATGAGACACGCCTTTCCCTAATATTAATTAATTTATTGATTAAATCGAGCCGTAACGAACACTGCTGGGGAATTCCAATAGATCGTTACCTCATTCGTAGAATAACTAAGCTCATGATCTGCAAAGCACTGAGCAGCAGGTTTCCCTTGTAAATGCTCTACAACATATTCATCATGGAGCCCACGATCCGGCCCCCCAGATACCAGACCCGGGACTGGATCAGCAACATGGTCACCAACAGATGGACGATGATGCGGATGCATCACTGGATGATCGCCAAATCCGGTAACATAACTGATATCCAGTACGTTACGCCCCATCAGATAGTGCAAATGATCTAGCGCACAGTCCGCAAAGCTCATATCGGCACTAAAATATTCAGCCACAACTAGCAGCATAGCATTGTTCATTACGAGCATGTTGCTTCCCCAAATATAGTCGTCCTCTTTTAAGGAGATCCTATAACCATCCCCACGACTCTGTTCCACTAACCGATCCGCTTCTGCTAGAAGTCCTTCTCTTAAGGAAGCATATAAAGCACGGTCTGACAGATCTTCACCATTTAACAGATAGGCAAGTGTGCCATAGCCCCCCATATCCGCCCAGCCTAGACTGTATTTTGGAAAAGATAATTCCACCAGCTGCATAACAGCATGATGGTATTCTTCTTTCCCCGTCGTACGATAGAGCTCCGCAGCTGCCCAATACCGCTCATCCTTGTCGTTCCCATCTCCATATTCCCCGGTGCTGATTTCTGGCGGATTTATAAACCCTGGTGCATCTGGATGTTGAACAAGCCATTCCCAAGCTAATGTTGCGGCATCCAGACATTTCTTCGCATAGGCTGAGTCAAAGGGCTCATATATCCGTGCTGCCATGGCCATGACTCCAGCAAAATCGCCAGTGGCGGTGGATGACACCGGTGAGAAATATAGATCTGCTGTATCAGCCTCTGGCATGACATCCAAGCCGGGAAAGCTCAGTGTAGTCAGTTTATGATACACTCCACCTGTTCTATAGTCTTGCATTTTGAACAACCAATCCAGCTCCACTTTGCATTCCAGCAGTACATCTGGAGTTATCCCCCCACTTTCAGGAATCGGGATAGCGCTTACAAAAGCAGAAGGATATAACTCATACGCTAGGAATAGATCAGCGATGGCCTTGGCTCCAGGTCCGCTGTATTTGCCATAATCACCTGCATCATGCCAGCCCCCAGAACAATCTAGCCGACGCTCCGTTTCACCATACACAATACCCTCTGCTGTATGACATGCCTTATGCTTCCATTCGCCAGCATACTCTTCAGTTAACTCAACCCCGCAACGATAATAATAAAAGGCCTTCAGCAAGCCCTGTTGAAGCTCGTGATAAGGTTTATCTGAAATAATAAATGATGCCGAAGCTATCCCCTCACCTTGCTCAATCCGGTATCTGCCCACTGCATGAACCTCAGAAAAATCACCTGTATGTACAGTTACTCCGCTTGCCTCATCAAATCTGGGAGCACCTGTCTGCCCTTCAAATACAACATTTCCATGATCAACATCAACAACCTGAAAGTCATGTTCTGCACCAGTAAACACTGCAATCTTTTCTCCACCCACCGGATATCCGATTTGATTTACAGTGATGGTTCGGAGTCTACGCTCACTCATCTTCATTCTCCTTCATATCAATTTGATGAAGCCAATGATTACAAGTCTCTCTTTCAAGTTGAGAATACTCTATTCTAGTTGTACGTGGCAATGATAACTACAATAAAAAAACCTAGAGTTAACCAGAAACGGTAACTCTAGGTGATGTGATCAGCTTATTTGTCTCCAAGCAGCTTAATAAAGTTAGCCGGAAGTGTGAATTGCTGATTGTGAATCACTATACGGCGAAGCTCCTCAAAGGAACTAAGATCATCATCTTCATCGTCGTCTTTGATTTCTTTAATGTCCCGATGCAGTCGCTCCATTTGCAGATCAAGTGCATGAGCGGCATCCGCTGCATTTTTCAATTCACGCGTCATACTCTCTGGTACTGACTTATTATATTTATAGAAAATTTTATGTTCGAGACTTGCCCAGAAATCCATGGCAATGGTACGAATTTGTACCTCAACGCACACTAACTCCTGACGATCTGACATAAACACAGGTACCTGAATCAGCAAATGTAAACTTTGATATCCGTTAGGCTTGGGGTTCTTAATATAATCCTTCACTTCAAGAACCGTTAAGTCGTCCTGCTTCTGAAGCATTTCACTTACATGATAAATATCTGAGATAAAAGAGCAGGTAATTCGTAGACCTGCAATGTCTTTAATACAATTTCTCACAGAATCTAGAGATAAATCTCCATTTTTACGGAGCATTTTGTTCATAATACTCTCGGGAGACTTGATTCTCGATTTAGTATGTTCAATTGGACTGTAATCGTGAAGAGACTGAAACTCCTGTTTGAGGATCTCAATCTTCGTCTCCATCTCATCAAGTGCAAATTTATAAATCAACATAAATCGGGTGATCTCGTGCTTAAGCTTCTTAAATTGTTCGATTTGATTCTCGGGGGTCATTATCCATTTCTCCTCTTGTAGCTTTTCTCTATATTTATCATAGCCAATCCACTAGTGAAATTCAAATTCAGCAAATCCCATATTTCAAATGGGGTATTCACCTACCCATATTCTACCACAACAAATGATTAGCAGAAAAAGAGCTCCCTCTCGGCAGCCCATTCATCTGTTACAGTAACTGTTCTCTAGTTAAGCTGTTTCCACTTTTGTTCCAACGTTTGAGGGACATAGCTTTCTAGTTTTTTTAATAGTTCCGAGGGTTCTTGGTCTATATTTAACAAGCTAAGATGTGAAGCGTTAGAAAATCCCTCGTTAATGCTGTGTTGAATCAGATTCATCAGAGGATCAAAATAATTCCTGATATTTAAAACCCCTACCGGTTTCTTATGTATACCGATTTGTGACCAGCACAAAACCTCAAACAGCTCTTCATACGTCCCAAAACCGCCGGGTAAAGCAATAAAGCCATCTGCCAGCTCCCCCATTTTTGCTTTTCGTCCATGCATATCGTCCACTTCTATCAGCTGTGTTAATTCTCTATGTACCATCTCTCCATTAAACAATCCCCTAGGCATAACTCCGATCACCTCACCTCCACCGTTCAAGACAGCATTAGCGACTTCACCCATTAATCCAATTCTTGACCCCCCGTAAATTAAGCGATAATCGTTCATAGCCATATGGTTACCAAGTTCAACAGCTTTAGCTTTATATTCCTCATGCACCCCTAAATTCGACCCTGCAAAAACACAAATTGATTTCAAATCCTCATCTCCAAACTATATATTGATAATATCCGACATCTAATATACTATATGTTGGAGAATAAATCATATAAAAGATTAAGGAGTGCTACATAATATGGAGATCAATGAAGTGCAGAAATGGATTAAAAGTTATTATGGACAAAGAGGCTGGACCGATTATGGTCCTTTTATACGGGTTGGATTTCTTATGGAAGAGACCGGTGAGGTTGCACGGGCAGTACGCTCCTATGAAATCGGAAGAGATCGCCCAGATGAATCTACCCCTCCACCAGAGCAACTGAAACACGACTTGATTGAGGAAATTGGTGATGTGCTAGGAAATATAGCCTTGTTAGCCGATTTGTATGGTATCACTTTAGAAGAGGCATTTACTGCACATAAGGAAAAATTAGTTAAACGCTTTAATTCCTAAGGAGAAGTAGGAAAAGGGCTACAATAGGCATTTAAAAAAGGCTACCCCACGATCTTAGTGATCGAGTGGATAGCCTTCCCTTTATTTTCGTAACGAAAATATTTATTAAATAAATACTTCCTCAACGGTCAAATTTCGCTCCTTGGATAAATCCCTAAACGTAGATTCATCCACTTTCACTAACGGTTTAAAAATATCCAAAGGATTGTTCATAATAATCGTACCTTGCTCTCCGTTGCTAAGCTGAACACTTTTACCTACAAAGTTCGGCAGTAAATGTCCAATCAAAGCTTGTACCGCATTTCCATTCAGCTTTCCAAAGCCCAGCTCATGCACCTTGCGCAGAACAGTTATCAGCCCTTGTTTGGGTTGATTCACTCTTGCAGAGGTCATCCCAACATAGGCATTAGCAACAGCCACAATCAGTGTATACGGGTGCAGGTCCGCCTTACGAAGCATATTAGGATAACCGGTCCCATCCTCGAATTCATGATGCTGAAGCGCCACCAGAGCGGTCTTCTCGTCATTCATAGATTTAAGAATAATATCGTATCCATACGAAGTGTGACGCTTTAGTTCTTCAGTTTCTTCGGGGGTTAAGATCCCCGTCTTATTTAAGATAGAGGGGTCGATCTGACTTTTTCCTATGTCGTGTAAATACCCTGCCCGGCTAATCTCGTAGCGTTCTTCTTTGGTATAACCTAACCAAGTCGCTATGTAAAAGGATAGCAGTCCGACCTGTAATGAATGATTGTATGTACCAACGTCTTCCCGTTCAAGGAGCAGCAATAAGGAAACTACATCCTTATGTTCATCCATTTTTTCCAGCAAGGGCTGCAACGTAAGATCTACATCTGACTGCGTGAAACTGCCCTTGCTGAGTGCCTCTAGAAAAATAGATTCATAGTTTTGGATCGCTAGATCAAAGTTTCCATTTAGGCTTTGTTCCAGATTCGTTCCCTCATTATCCATCGCAATGCTGCGAGGTTCAATATCAACATAATCGATACGATGTCTCATCAGGAGGGTGATTTCTTCTTGGTAAACAATTGTCCCTTTTGGGAGCACGTGTAAACCAACACTATTAAAAGTGTCCAACATAAGACAATCGCCATGTTTGAGATCCGTGACATGAGCTTTCAAAATTCTGCACCCTTCCTATCAATAGGTATATTTTACCTTAAGGATAGCTAAATTATTCCAAAGTCACAATATGGTTAAAGTCTCATTAACACTCACAATTAGTTCAAAAGACCCCCGCTACATCACCTAAAAAGGAATACTAAAGTCCGCTATCACTTTTCCGATCAACTGATCCTTCGCTACAAAAGGAGTAGCCCAGAGATGAGCATCATTGCTTATATTCCGGTTATCTCCGAGAAAAAAGTAATGATCCGCCGGAACTGTAACGGGCCCAAAAGTATAGTCCATCCGCTCATTAAGATAGGGTTCATTGATCTCCGTTCCATTTCTGTAAAGCGCTCCATCTTTAATTTCAATGGTATCACCTGGCAACCCTATCAACCGCTTTACATATCTTTTATGCTCATCACCCGCTACCGGGGGCGTAAACACGACGATATCTCCATGATCGAGTGTCGTCATCCATAACATTTTTTCCACGATTAGACGGTCATTAATTTCAATTGTAGGAATCATAGAGCCAGTAGGAACCCTCATGGCTTCAGCAACATAAGTTCTTACAAACAAAGATAGGACCACTGCAATAGCAACACTTGGCAAATATTGTTTGATAAATTTCAACATAATTGCTCACCTCATATTCATTTTATAGACACTTTGATCGGTGCAGAAGCTTTTTACGCTCGTTCATATTCAGTTCATATTGTCGTCATGTAGGGTTCACCTTCATGGGGTAAGCTTCCTTTAGCAACTCATTAAGATAGCTAGAATAAACCGATTAGAACAGGAGAAGATGCAAGTGAAACCAGAAGAAGAGGTTATTAAAAAAAAGATGAATAAACCGCTTAAAATTATACTTATATCCTTAGGGGCTTTAGCTACTGCAATAGTACTTTTTCTAGTGACTGTTTTTGTAGCTAATATTTTCTTAAATAAATCGGACCAAGCTAAAATAAAACCCTATGGTCAGTCTGTAAGCGTCGATGGTAAAAAAATGAATGTTTTGATTCAAGGAAATGGCGAAGAGACAGTCGTGCTCTTACCTGGTTATGGAACGGTGGCACCGGGACTTGATTTTAAGCTGTTAATAGATGAACTATCCCCATTTTACAAAGTTGTCGCGATTGAGCCTTTCGGTTATGGATTAAGTGATAGAACTGAAAAAGAACGAACCACGGAAAATATTGTAAGTGAAATTCATGAAGCTGTAAAACAACTTAATATTGACCGTTATATTCTAATGGCACACTCTATTTCCGGTATGTACAGTTTGAATTATGTGAACAAATATCCAAACGAAGTGAGTGCATTTGTCGGGATTGATAACAGTATTGCAACGGAAGACAGAATAGATGTTAAAATACCAACAGGAAAATTAAAACTACTTAGATCATCGGGCTTGGGCAGATTGGTATTGAAATCTAGTGGAAATCCCTATGCTGGATTGCCGTTTGATGAAGAAACTAAAGAACAATTGAGATTGTTTACGCTTAGAAACACTTATAATTACACTCACTTAAATGAAATGGGACATATGGCTACTAATTATAAAGGGGCTCTAAATTCAACTTTTCCAAAAGATCTTCCTCTTTTGCTCTTTGTACAAGGGGATGATACTCTCTTAAAAGATTGGATATCATTGCATGAAGAGCAGGTCAAAAATTCCAAGCAAGGAAAATTGGTAAAACTTGATGCAGGTCATTATCTGCACCATACCAAATCAAAAGAAATCGCAGAAAATTTCAAGACATTTATGAAAGAAATAAAATAATATAGATTGTATCGCTCAGATTGTCTAAAACGCGTTTCACCTATTCTCCGTGCTGCTGCATCATGTGCAAGCTTCCTTGCATTTCATGCCGCAGCATTTTTTTCTTACTCATACTTCATTAATATTTACGTACCCACTATGAATGACCAACAAACCGCCAAAGATCTGTTCACATTTCCCATCATTCTCTGTGATCCGTTGTTTAAAAGCAGAAATGGCTGTTGAATCAACAGCCTCTTTACTGAGGAGCCAAGCGTACCTTTTGAAATGAGATTTCTGTACCGTTTCCTGATAGTAATAGATCCCTAGTTCTTCTTTCACCCGTATAATATCACCCATTGTAACACTTGGATTAAAAATTGGAGTCTCTTCGATGCGGTATTTATCTTTACCCACTGGAGTAACATCAAGGATTTCAATTTCCCGGCCTGCTGGATCGAAGCAAATATGTAGTCCCGACGAATCTAGCATCGACACACCTCAATTCTATTCAAAATCTGATCTTGATGATTCTAAATAACGCAAAACACAATAAATACATTAAGCTTGTAATCCCGAACAACCTGAAGATTCCCGGCGTTAAAAACATATATATACTGTATGGAAAACTCCAAATAAAGGCGAGAAGCATGAGAGGACTTCTATCTAAAGAGATACCTATCGCAAGTAATCCGGCAGGCAACACCAGCATTACCATACTTATTATAATACTGGATTGATTCGTAACCTCAGCATACGGATTAATGAATATAAATATAAACCATAAAAAAACGGTCATCAAACTGGATACATATCCAATAAGTTTAATGATTGTTAAGTTTATGGATTGCTCCATTCCATCACCTCAATTCTTTCGCAATCATTCTCTCCAGCCATTTCCACGGGAGCAGCGTTTTGCCTAAGATCAAGATCCGGGTGCCTTTGCCGATAGGATACCGAAGCCTTGGTGACTTCATTTCAGTAATTCGACCGATGAGATCTGCCACTTGCTTTGGATCAGGTGCAGTTTCAGCGGTATGCTTGGAATATCGTAGCACAGCATCCAGACGATCTCTATAAGGAGAATCCTCGGCTGGACGAATTTGTTCCATTCCTTTTCCCCAAATCGGAGTACGGAATGAGCCAGGTTCAATTAATACTACACGTATTCCATAAGGAGACATTTCATGACGCAGACTTTCACTGAATCCTTCTACTGCAAATTTGGAAGCTGCATATGGAGCATACCCCGGAAACCCGGACAACCCGCTTATACTCCCCACGTTAATAATCGTACCACTTTTCTGTTCTCGCATAACTGGCAGCACAGCCTTTGTCACCGCGACTAATCCGAAAAAATTCGTCTCCATTTGCTGGCGCCATTCCTCCATACGTAGCTCTTCTATGAAGCCACCTATAGCAAAGCCTGCATTATTTACCAAAACATCAATTCTTCCGAATGTTTCGTGTACTGAGGATATAGTCGCCTGTATAGACTCACTATCGGTAACATCCATAGTCATAAAATGAAGCTGCTTTAAGAGTCCTGCTTGCTCTGCCTGCTGCTCAAGCGCGCCTTTACGACTCAAATCGCGCATGGTTGCTACAACTTTGAATCCCTGTCCAGCCAGTTTCAAGGCTGTGAGCAGTCCAAATCCACTAGAGGTTCCGGTTATTAAGGCCACTCGATCATGCATTCGATCTAGATGTGAATTCATCTTTGACTCTCCTTATGTTTCATTATTCCAAAAAGCAAACAAATGTTCTTTTTCAGATTGACTATCCATTAATTTCAAGTTATAGTAAGTGTATCATTTATATTTCTGCGAGAGAAGCACCTCGCAAGATAGGCATTCATGCCTATCTTGGAGGTGCTTTTTTGCGCGCATAGACTAATTAAGGAGCTGAAATGAATGTTTATTCACAATTTTAGTTATTTAAAGCGGTTTGTCCAATTCATTCTAGTAGTAGCCCTCCTCAACATCAACCTAACATTAGCTTCAGCAGGTACAGATTGGGAGTCAGCCTTAGATGACATTAACGGTCTCCATGCTAATTATACCTCACTTCAAGTAGCCCTCAAGTCCTATAGCTCAAAAATTCAAATGTTACGTAAGCAGAATAATGAAACACTGAAATCTATTCATTCTGTCATAGAGTCAACAGATAAGGTTCTGCTGAGTCGTTTATCATCTGAAGCTACGTCAGCTCAGAAGAAACATGCTCCCCTGCTGGAACAATACAGCACTCTCAGTAAGCAGTCTACCGCAGCCAAGAAAGCTAAGGATTTTAAGACAGCCACTCTCCTGGATCTAAGACGCAATAAGCTCAAAGCTGCGGTAACACTCGCTCGCACTGAAATGAAGGCGAAGACAGACGCATTGGCAACTGCCCGCAAGCAAACCGCTGCCAAGATCAAGCCTGTCAAAGATGCTCTGGCCCCGATCACAGCTTTGAAGAAGCAAATCACCGCCGAGAACAAGAATATCGCTATAGCACAGAAAGTTCGTTCAGAAGCAGATAAACAATATAAATCGGCTGTAAAACAAGGGGATGCGATTACGGCAGCAATAAAAATGAAAGCATCCTTTGAGCAAATGAAACGAATTCATGACATGCATCAAAATATTTACAGCTGGGAGCAGAAGATCTCCCTAGCTCTACGATCTGCAGAGTCTAAGCTTCCATAATGATTCGCTCCCACCGGCTCATATCAGCTTCACTAATATACTGATTAGTTGGGCTGCGGGCACAATCAGGAGCTGAGCAAATATAGTACCTAGAAATCGTGAACCCATCAATACCACATATATTTTTCCTAGCTGATCACGGTATTCTACATTTTCAGTGGCTTTATGGGTAATAAGACCAAGCTGTGGGTCGATAAATATGGTCAGCAGTATAGTCGCCATTCCATTAATCAATCCAGAGGCTTGAGAAGCAGTCGTGCTATATTGAGGCATTAGATGAGCAGCATACAAAGATGAAATGACCCCTACGGTGTAAAAGGCTGTAACAAAAACATTCATAACAATAAAACGTTTAGGAATCCCCAAGTATCTGAAGTTATATAGATTCACTTTTGGTTTTCTTATGTATTTTCTAGTATTTTTTAACTGCCCGATCGTTACGCTCGTAAGCAGCTTGGGAATAGAACCTTCAATTTCAAGCTTTGAGATGATTCTCCCAAACAAGCCTACGAAGGTTGGAAAAATAGCAATGGCTATTAATGTCCCTAATGAAGAAGCTAATAATATAATTCTCAGGTAATTAAGTAGTGGGAAATCAGAATGTATTTTGGCATAATCTACGAATTTAGCCGTCAGTGGAGCTTGAATCATGTTTGCAGTTCTTGACACGAGAACAATAATGCCTGTCAAAGACAAAGCAATAGCTATCTTGTTCAGCTTCACCCCGGCGTATCTTACCGAATAAGATAACGTTTCTGCTGTATGAATAATCATTGTAAGCAAGCATACTACAATCAAGCTATTTACCATTTGTAGGTTCATCTCCATTGAGAACTATTTATCTATTCGGTGCAGTTTTGAGCGAAAGTATTGATCCAGTCCGTAAGAAAGCGTAATTCCAACGGTATATCGTACAAGGTCAATCCATAGGAATCCCTTTCCGAGAATCAACCCGCCGGGTACGGTAGCACGGATGTTGCTGATCCACTCTGCTTGATACAGTTGGCTAAATTCTATGCCGAAGCTAAACATCAGGCTCCACATAAAAGCGATCCACAGCTTCCGGTTCACTAGCAGAACGCGAAACATAAAGTAAACCATACTGCCCCACAGCGCGTCTCCAAAATGTCTCGTTACAAACAAGGGTAGCTGTTCCGAGAATGCTCTAGAGCATAACCCAAGTACAATAACAATTAGGCAGATGCATCCATAAATAACTCTTTCTTTTAAAGCCTTGACTCTCATTTCCATCCTCTATCCTGCGTCTGACTTGAAGTTTATGCTTGCTATAATATTTATCATCACGATATAAAACGGATAAATAATCATGGCCCCTATTATGATTAACCCTGTTACTGGTACTGGTTTATCCGCAGCTTCTGTAATCGGGAACCATGCTGCGAATAAATTAATGAACAGAATCAAATATGGATACCACAGTATCGTAGTGAAATACTTGGATTTTTTACCATTCAAATATTTTTTTGTCATCCAAACAAACCCAATAGAACAAAATATAAATAACACAAATATGAAGATAAGCTCTAAGTTATTTACTTTATCCAGCTCCAAGCCAGAAATTCTACTAATACGATAAATATTCACTAGTAGCTCTATTACGACAAACAACATAAAGGCATAAAGTACGCTTAACGAATTAAGCTTAATAAAATATTTCATTTACTCAGTACTTCGGGGTTCCACATTCGTTCCACACTAGTAAGCTCTAATTCATCAAATTCCAGCCTATAAATATCTGGTTTCGAAGTCTGCTCAAAGAACTCATAACCATACTCTTTATTGAAGTAATTCAGGATAATGGTCATGATATTCCCGTGGGTACCTAGTGCAATTTTGCCGCCTTTATTTTGCTGGATCAATTGCTTCATGATGGGGATCGCACGCTCTTGCGCTTCCTGAGTACTCTCTCCATTCGGCATTTTATATTGTAAGTCTGTGAATGATGTCCGGATCGCCTGAAGAAATTCTTGTTCACTGATCTCGATCTCCATGCTTGCTATGGCTCTTTCTCTAAATTCCTCATACAACTCAATTTCTTGCTCCGAAGCTTCAGCCAAATATTTAATGGTATCTATCGCTCGTCTATAAGGACTGGAGACAAAATGTGTGATCTCTTCCTCCGCCAACAGTTCTTTAATTCTAAATGCGTCCTCATGACCTTTTTCAGATAATCCTCGTTCTCTCTCATCCCCAAGCACAAAAGGTGATACGGCGTGTCTAATCATATAAATAAAAGTCTTCATGAATTACTCCTCTCCAGCTCATTCAAATATCGTCTTTGTCACTTCGCGGTCTTTCTTGAAAATCTCCACTGGATAGGGAATGGCCATCTCGGGCAGCTCACTCTCTTTAAAGAACTTAAATTCTTCGACTTCTCCATCCATTGCTCTCAGCGTTCCACGGATGATAGAACACTCAAATACGATGACTGTATATTCCACCTGATCTCCATTGTTATATTCGTATCTATATTTCCCTCCGCCAAATACCCCAAGAATGGTAGTAGGATGCACCATTAATCCAGTCTCTTCATATACTTCTCTGCGCAAAGTTCTTCCCGGTCGTTCCCCTGGCTCGATGGCGCCTGCTGGCAATCCCCACAAAGACTCTTCAGGTTTTCGAATAAACAGAATTTCATCTTCTTTATTTCTTATTACTGCAGCTACGGAAGGCATCATTAATAACTCTGAACCCACTTTTCCTCGGATCTCCTGATAATACTCAGACATCGGCACGTTATTCATCCACCCTCTCACACTGTTTTATAGAACATCATCCATTTTCCTCCGGCTTCCCAAAAATCCACATTATGTATATATTAGACATCTCTGTGATGGAATCCTTTAGATTCGGCAATATGCTTAGCGCAGAACAAAAAAAGCTTCCGAACGGCTCAATACTTTCTGAGGTCCGGAAGCAGTTACAATGAGGTGAGACTTTGAGCTTAATGTTTCCCTTTGTAGCCGGCAAGCTGTACGATCATGATGACAAGAACAAGCAATGAAATGAGCTGGTCAATACTCATCTGCGTCCGCCTCCAATCCCAAATGAAGGATGGCTCTTCGGACGGCATTTCCTCTCCCAAGGACACTGCTTCGTTCCCCTTATACACACTATGTAACATGAGTTCCAATTATTACTTCCACATCATCTAGTTGATCTTCGCCGAACACTTTAAAGCCATTTTTGGACAAGACGTCCTTCCTCATACCACTTCAAGAAATGAGCATCCAGACACGGCACATCACCATTATACAAAACTGATATGTTTGTGCTTCATATACAAAAGAATGCTTATGTTGTTCATATAGACATCATTAATCTTGATATTGGGGGGTCTTCTCACTTCTATACCGACTCCAGCAAGTCCACAATAAATCAGCCATAAGATAGAGTCCCACGAAAGGATAAATAATTCCCCAAACGTTATGGACTTGTGAATATAAAAGCTCCATGAACGGCTGAATCCCAAATACACAAGCTACCGATAGCGCCCACCAATATAGGGAGAATCGAAGGCAAATATGCCCTTGCAGTTGATAAGACATCCCTGAGTAATCCCACCATTGCTTTTGAAAGACAGTCTTCAGCAACCTACCACTTACATATTCAACAGCTGAAGGAACGACTAACGCAAGCAGGAGGAAAATTGGGAAAGGCAGGGTTAAGTCTCTGGCAATCAGTAGAAGCAGTGGTGCAAATCCATACATTGGTTTAAAAGGACCTTTTAGAAAGCCTTCTTTGCGAAAGCTTCCATTACTATATAAGTTATATGTACCCTCCAATACCCAGCCTAAAAAAGAGTAGATCATAAAATAAAAGAAATATTGGCCCGCCACTGCCATCGCAGGTTCTCCGCTTGAAGAAAATATAGAAGTCATCATATTTATACACCGCTCCTAGTTGTCATTATTTTCTTAAATATCCATCCGGCCCTATTATGCCTTAATCCTTCAGGAGATATGCGCAACAAAAAAGACATAACCCATAGGTTATGCCTTCATTACAAAATATAAGGAGGAAAGTGGATTCTCTAGCCTTCCACGCTTATGGTTTAAGTTGTTCTTCAGGATTCTGAGCCGGGGTCAGCGACTGATCGTCGTATTGTTTCTTTAACGTATCCATTGTAAGCTCACTTCTTACGCCAAAGTTTGAACCATATTTTTTCTCAGAGTTACCTGCTAGAGCCTCGCCACGTTTTTGCCGATATCGGCTGTTCTCGTTCCGACTACGCATTTCATTTCCTCCCTGCAACAAGAATGGCTGAGATCTGTGGAATTAGCGAAAAGCAACGACGAACTTGGATAAAATACTCTGATGAGGTTGTACTTGATTCCATTATACAATAATTACTAAAACGATCTCAAGAAAAAACAGACTGTCCGATGAAGGACAGCCTGTCTTCCGAATCATTTAGTC
Organism: Paenibacillus sp. PastF-3; assembly: GCF_029893135.1. Taxonomy (NCBI): domain Bacteria; kingdom Bacillati; phylum Bacillota; class Bacilli; order Caryophanales; family Paenibacillaceae; genus Paenibacillus; species Paenibacillus sp. PastF-3. The sequence continues at coordinate 48,232 of NZ_JARXWM010000029.1, forward strand.
TAAATCGTTAGGAAGCGGATCAGGATGAGAGGACTCTGCAGGCTTGGCTACCCAATCGTCTGCTTCTGGCTCGATGTCCACGCCATTCTCCATCTTCTTAATTTCAGCTAATGAATCGCCGTCTTTATTTTCCTTGTTGCGGATTTCCGCTTCATCTTGAGAATAATCTGACATGTGAAATCCTCCTCAGGTGCTTTGCTTTATTTGTTCTTTAGTTATAGTTACCCGATGGAGTGTTTTGCAAACATAGTTATGATGATTGAATTTAAGGGTACATGATCCAAGCTACCACCGGACCGATACATGAACCGACAATAGCACAGACGGTCATCGCTACGGAGCTCATTGAAACTGACTGTTCTCCATATTCCAGTGCCTTTGCAGTTCCAAGTGCATGAGAACCCGTTCCTAACCCGATCCCAATCCCAACTTCGCTTCGAATCTTAAACAGCTTAATAATGAGAGGACCGCCAATTGCACCTGTAAATCCGGCAATCATTACAAATACGGAGGTTAGCGAGGAGTCCCCACCTAAACCATTCGAGATCTGTATCGCTACAGGTGTGGTGATCGACTTTGGTAATATGGACAAAACATATATTTTAGAGAATCCTAGCCCTGCCGCTAAAAGCAAACCACTAAACATCCCTATTAACAAACCTACAATAGCGCCCCCTAGGATCGCCGGAAAATTCTCAACTAACACATTACGTTGTTTATATAATGGATAGGCTAGCGCCACTACAGCAGGTCCCAGTAGCTGATTAATCCACTGACCGCCTATCATATATGTATCATACGGAATATGAAAGTATAGAAGTATTGCTACAACAAGGGCTGTGGCTGTTAGAGCGGGAATAAGAACAGGAAACCGAAAACGTCTATATACCACGGACATCAATAAATAAATTGCAACATTAAGCAGGACAATTCCTGTCGCGATAAAAAACATTATATTTCCTTCCCCTTTTCGCTTAAGCTCTTGCTGTTCCAGCCCGCCTTACTCTTGTCTTTCAAGGTTGAAAGCCATTGACTGGTATGTGCTGCGACTGCAATAGTGAGTACGCTGCTAACGATAAGAATCAAGATTAACAGCAAACCTCTCCCACTAAAAATATCCATATGCTTCACGATCCCAGCCGTCGCTGGAATAAAAAATAACGGAAGATAAGCTAATATTGTTGTTGCACCCTCTTCAATCCACTTCACTGGTACAACCTTGAATAGCAATAAAACAAAGAGCAGAAGTAATCCGACGATACTCCCAGAAACAGGAAGATGCAGCTGCTTTTGCAGGAAGTCTCCAGCCAAGTAGAACAAATAAAGCAGGAGCACTTGGATAATTATGCGAATGATTTTCATGATGCAGGATCCCTTCATTATTAAATTAACTCGATAAAGCTTAAAATGGGTCACCTCAATAAGAGTATCAGAGTTTTCATGAAAATTTCAATTACTTTTCGAATCTTGTAAGAATTAAACAAAAATACCCTGTATGATCTCCGGAACGCCGGAGACTTTACAGGTTAGTTATTTTCGTTATGCTGCTCTAAATTGAAATCCCAGCTTATTTAAACCCACTGAATGACTTGCTCTGCGCTTTGTCGTGTTTTTCCACGCGGTTCATTCAAACGATATCCAAAGGCTACCATGCAGGAGATTCCAAAATGTTCGGCCTCCATAATCCCCTCTTCGGTAAGAATCTGCTCTAGCTTCGCCTTATCGAAACCTTCCATTGGGCAAGAATCGATTCCGATTAAAGCGGCTGATGTCATCATATTACCAAGGGCTATATAAGTCTGCCGGCAGCTCCATTCGAACATTGCCCGCTCATTCTCCATCAATCCGAAATCAACCTTCAGGAACTTATCGTACATATTACCTTTCCCTTCCATCACTTCTGGAGGCAGCGCCTGGACATGCTCCATCATCCCTCTAATATAGTCGGAATCAGCAGACATATCTTTAGGAAGACGGGAGAGAATCAATACAAAGTGACTTGCAGTTGGCAATTGCTTTTGTGCTCCCCAGGCATGAGTTCGTAATTTCTCGCGTATTTCCGGACTTTGTACTACGACAAAACGCCAAGGCTCAAATCCGAATGAACTTGGTGACAGACGTCCTGTTTCCAGAATAAACTGAAAGTCTGACTCACTAATTTTCTTATGACTATCAAATTCTTTAGTTGCATGTCTGAATTGGTAGGCAGACAGGATTTCATTTTTGTTTAATGATAAAGTACCCATATTTAACACTCCTTTTGTTTGCTTAGAACCAACGACCCATTTGACTGTTTGCCGTTCTCATGCATAATATTAGAATATATATCACTTCTTTAAAAGTACGCACATTAATGTTATGTAGTATACAAAATGATACTATGGGAGTTGAACGGCTATGCGTGATCGAAAAGGTGGATTCGGAGATCACCCAGAAAGCAATAAGGAAGCTTGCCCTGTGGAATTTACGCTCGATGTTATAGGAGGAAAATGGAAGGGGATCCTCATCTATCACTTGATGGATGGAACGAAACGCTTTAACGAATTTCGACGGATATGCCCAGGAATCACTCAACGCATGTTAACCTTGCAGCTTAGAGAGCTGGAAGAAGATGGAGTTGTTCACCGTGAGGTCTACCATCAGGTTCCCCCGAAAGTCGAATACTCGTTAACTGAATTTGGCAAGACGCTGACCCCTATTATTAAACTCATGAAAGACTGGGGAGAGGTTTACAAAACAAAACAGCTTTCCGCAGAAAGCTGTCCAGAAGGTATGGATATTACGGTGTAGCTCAAAGCTGCACCTTCTATTTTTCAAAAAATGCTTCAGCCTTTTCCTTATGTTCATCCGTAACCTGACCTGAGATCGCTTTGATTCCTGCTGCAATAATTGCAGCATCATCCGTAAATCCAAGTCCGAGAATCGCATCCGGTATCGCATCAATCGGGGAGATGAAATAAGCCAACGCTCCGAAGGCAATTCCTTTTGCCCATAAAGGGGTCTTTGCGTCGACTGCGCAATAATACATCGCAATAGCATCTTTAGTAAATGGGATCTTGCCTGCGAACTTTTTAGTTTTTGTCCAAAAATTCCGCGTCACCATCTCCTCGTTCTCTTTACTGTATGGAAACTTCTCTGCTGTGAGTTCCGTGGTGATCTTATCATCATCTTTCTTCATTAGAATTTCCCTCCGCAAGGTTCATATGAAGTTCATACAGTCAGTATACCCTCAGCTATTATTTATATCTTTAAGATAAACTATAGCTCGTTCTATGAAACTTACACAATATCATTTAATTTCTTTGATTTTATTCAAATCACTGCTGCATAACGCTTCAAGATTCTTAAAGATTCGCTCGGCATCCCAATCCCACCACTTAAGCGCTTCTAAATATTCGATCAATTCGTCATCAAAACGTTGTCTAATTACTTTACATGGATTTCCTCCAGCGACACTATAAGCCGGGATATCTTTCACAACTGTTGAATTGGCCGCGATGACGGCTCCATTTCCAATATGTATACCCGGCATAACCGTAACATTCTGTCCAATCCACACATCGTTGCCGATCACCGTATCTCCCTTTATGGGTAAATCTGATAGTTCTGGAACCGCATGCTCCCAGCCATTAGACATGATATTAAAAGGGTAGGTCGTAACGGAATTCATTCGATGGTTCGCACCATTCATGATAAATTCAATACCTTTAGCAATCGCGCAGAATTTCCCAATAATAAGCTTATCCCCAATAAAATCATAGTGATGAGTCACATGCTCCTCAAACTTTTCCGCACCGTCTATATCATCATAATACGTATAATCGCCAACCGTAATATTGTTTCTTGTAATCACATTTTTGATATAACAGATGCTTTTGATCTGTTCATTTGGATAGAGCGCATTCGGATCGGGTCCATATTTCTCCATAATAAAGCCTCTCTCTCTTTTTTTGATAAAACATACCAGAGATCAAAGATCTTTTCAAATAAGTACGAATCATGAACATAAAAAGCGGCTACCGTGTGGTAACCGCCATTACAAGTACTTTATCGCTTTGATAAAACATCTACTTCGTATTGCTTCACATCGCTCAGCCAGCTTTCTCGGACAGGCACACCATTCGTCGCACAATAATAATCCCAAATAGCTCCGAATGGATAAGATTTCAATTCCTCTACCAGTGCAAGTCTAGTAGTATAATCTCCATCCAGTTCAATTTGCTTCAATAGCTCTATCGGTTCCAGCATCGCACGTAGCAGGGCTTTGATTGTGTTACGTGTTCCGATCACCCAAGCGGCAATGTGATTAATACTTCCGTCAAAGAAATCAAGTCCAATATGAGTTCTTTCTAGGAATTGACCTCTAACTAGTTCACGAGCAATCTCCAGCAGTTCATCATCCATAGTCACCACATGATCACTGTCCCAGCGTACTGGACGGCTAACATGCAGCAACAATTGATCACCAAACATCAGCCAAGAGGATAATTTATTCGAGATAGTCTCGGTTGGGTGGAAATGCCCAGCATCGAAGCATACCGCTTTGCCCCGGCTTAGTGCATAACCCATATAAAATTCATGCGAACCTACCACATAACTTTCCGAGCCAATTCCGAACAGCTTACTTTCTACAGCATCAATGTTATATTGCTGATCGATCTCCTCGCTGAAGATCTCGTCCAGTGATTGCTGAAGTCGCACTCTCGGTGACAGACGGTCGATCGGTGTATCTTTATATCCATCTGGAACCCAGAAGTTGGTTACACAAGGCTGACCCAGTGCCTGACCGAAAGATTCGGAGATTCGGCGTGAAGCCTTGCAATGAGCAATCCAGAAGTTGCGGATTTCAGGATCCGAGTGACTTAGTGTGAAGCCATCATTAGCTTTTTCATGAGAGAAGCAAGTGGGATTGAAATCTAATCCTAGTCCCTGCTCCTTAGCCCATTTCACCCATCTTTCAAAATGCTTAGGCTCTAACGCATCAAGATCTACTGTTTCTTCCGTATCGGCATAAATAGCATGTAAATTAACTTTATGACGTCCTGGGATAAGTGCTAGTGCTTGCTCCAAATCACGGCGCAGTTCCTCCGGATTTCTAGCTCGCCCCGGGTAACTGCCCGTGACCGCGATCCCGCCACTTAGTTCCTCTTCCTTATTCAGGAAGCCCTTTACATCGTCTCCTTGCCAGCAGTGCAATGAAATTTTGATTGCTGCAAGCTGCTCTAATACTTTATCTACGTCAATGCCGTGCAGTTCGTAGAGCTTTTTCGCCTCATTATAGCTCGTCTGAATGCTCCTTAAGCTTTCTGTATTCTGATCCATGCTTGAGCCTCCTGTTATTGTCTTTGTGATTTCATTTAGGGGGATTTTTGCTCCACTTTGGCACGTTTTCCGCTTTTTGCGCCCGATGAGAGGGATTTATACCTCTCTTTCGCTCACTTCCCGCTACTTTAGCTCAATCTGGAGCATTTATACCCCTTTTTCACTCACTTTCCGCTTTTCACTCCCAATGTGGGGTATTTTCGCCCTTCTCCGCTCACCCGCAGCTATTTCACCCAATCAAAGTTACTCTTAAACGACCTGCAGCCGAGCAAACTCAGCCAATGCCGCGGTTTTTAGGGAAGCCTCCATCTCATGTGGAATGTAGATTGTTACATCAAATGAACGATATATAATTTCTCTTGCTTCTTTAATGTTTGCGACCGTACCCACGCTGATCATTTGCATAACTACATTACCTAATGCGGTGGATTCCGTTGGACCAGCGTAAATCTCCATCGCTAGCAAATCCGCCGCAACTTGGCATAGCAAACCATTATTCGCCCCTCCGCCTACAATGTGCAGACGCTCCCACTTCTCGCCGGTTAATAGCTGAAGATCCTGAACATAGAAATAGTAAGAAAGAGCAAGACTGTCAAACACACATCTGGCAATCTCCCCTGGTGTCTTTGGTACCAACTGTCCGACTTCCGCACAATAGCCCTGTATCTCGCTGATCATGTTGGATGGATTCATGAATCGTTCATCATTGCAGTAGATGATGGATCTAAAAGGAATCTCTTGCTCTGCCAGCTCCACCAGTTCGCCGAAGCTGTATTGACCACCATATTCCTCACGAACCTTTTGGATCAGCCACATCCCCATAATGTTCTTAAGAAAACGGAACGATCCGAAGGCTCCCCATTCATTTGTATAATTGCGCTCCATCGCTTCTGGACTTGTGATAGCTGAAGCTCGTTCCACCCCGATGAGTGACCAAGTACCACTACTGAGAAATCCCCATTTGTCGCTACTTGCAGGAACGCCTAGTACAGCTGATGCTGTATCATGAGTGGCAACTGCTATGAACTCACAATCTGGAAGATCACCGCGTGCCGCCAGGTCATCAGTCAATCCGCCAATTTGTTCCCCAGGTTCCGTTAAGGGGGGAAATTTCTCTTTTGAAAGACCAAGCAGTGCCAGTAAATCAGTATCATAATCCCGAGTTTGCAGATTCAGCAGACCCGTGGTTGAAGCATTCGTGACTTCACTAATTCTGCGTCCCGTAAGCCGATAATAGAGATAATCAGGGACCAGCAGGATTGAATGTGCTGCTTCAAGATCTGCCTGATCATGCACAAACAGCTGGTACAACGTATTAATCGGGAGAACTTGTATCCCCGTCTTACCGTAAACGCTTACAGTTGATATATTACGATGTAGGCTTTGTACCGCTCTATCTGTTCTGGAATCACGATAAGAAAAAACTTCATGAATTCGTGTACCCTTCTGATCCAGAAGTACGTAATCCACGGCCCAAGTGTCAATTCCGACGGTACACTGCTCAATTCCTTTTGACTTCGCCTTCTGCAAGCCTTTTACTATTTCAGCAAATAAATAATCGACGTCCCAATAAAGATTACCATTCTTCTCAGAGAACCCATTACTAAAACGGTGGATTTCTGTTAATGATAAGTTTCCTTCCGGTTCTTGCAAGGTTCCGCAAACGACTCTCCCACTAGAGGCTCCAATATCAATAGCAATATGATTCTGACCCTGTTTATGCGCCCCAGCATTCATTCTTAAACAACACTCCTTATCTCCTCATCAACCTACCAGCAAGGCGAATACGATTCCCGGGCCATGCACACCTATCGTCAGATCATTCTCAATATCCGCTGAACGGCTGGGTCCAGAGATAAAGTGGATACCTGCGGGGAGACCCGATTGTCCCGCTTCATCAAAATCAATAAGCACCTCACCCAGACGAGTCTTCAGCCGTTCGAGCGGAATGATGGCAATTAATGCGGTGGGTAAAAGGCTGACAGAGCGCCCTTTATCCGCAGAAGATAACACTGTAATTGAGCCGGTATAAGCAACTGCATAATCCGCGAGCACAATCCCAATATCAGCTTCCGCCGCCCTAGCTTTCCATGCTTCTTGCATATCCGTATTCCAGACAGATACCCGAGTATTTTCAAGTTCCTCTTCTAATCGAAGTGCCGCAAGCTCAGCTACATTTTGCCGAAGAATATAACGGGCGAGCATCTCACTCGCTTTATTGACGATAAAAGCTTTAGCTTCATCCATCGTTGCCACGCGAAACACATGTCCACCTGCACTTTGAAAATTCGCAGTAAATTGATCGATGCGTTCTTCTGGACTCCACTGGAATTCTTGCCAATAATCTGGAGCGCCGCGAAAAGGATGTGCAGGAGCCGTAGTCGTTCTTGGATGCTTCAAGCGACGAGCGATATCGTTCATGAATACCTGCTGTTTCTCACGAGAATCATGGTCCATACGCTCCAGCCATTCTATGTGCGTTTCCTCAGTCATATCCGGGCTCTCCTTTCAGCTCTTCACGCTTTCGCTTCGCTAATAAATCTTCCATCCGTTTCTGTATCGACGGGTCCATCTCGCGAATATTATTGTCTAACTCCTCCTGAAGCCCTTTCCAGCTCTCGCGGAAGGATTCATCCGCCAGCTTCGGAGCGATCCGATAGTTATTCCAGCCTTTCAGCGGCCCAAACTTAGACGGAATTCCGCCGTCTCTCACAAGCAGCTTTTGTCCGATTCTGCCTACTTTCATCACATTACTGAATCGCTGTGACTTCGCCATAATCGCACCAAAGCCTTTCATGCCAAGACCTTCCGCTTTGTCTCCGTAACCTCGCTCTACCTTACGCCGACGTAAATAGATAAGCATATCATGCAGAGGGATTTTGACTGGACAAGCTTCATAACACGCACCGCACAGACTTGATGCACCCGCGATATCATCCCATTGATCTACATTTTTGTTCAGCGCTGGGGTCAACACCGCTCCGATCGGTCCACTATAAGTCCCACCATAGGCATGACCGCCAATATGACGGTAGACAGGGCAGGCATTCAGACAGGCTCCACAGCGGATGCAGTTCAGTAGCTCCTGAAATTCTGGATCGCCTAGCTGCTCAGATCGACCATTATCAAGGATAATAATATGCTGCTCTTCCGGCCCGTCCCCATCATCCTTCCTACGGGGTCCCGAAATACCGGACATATACACTGTTAGCTTCTGGCCAGTTGCTGAACGAGGCAATAAAGTAGCCATCACCTCAAGGTCGCTCCAGGAAGGAATAATCCGCTCCATCCCCATCAAAGTGATTTGCGTCTTCGGCAAGGTAGTGACCATACGAGCATTGCCCTCATTCTCGAATAGCACCATGGAACCTGTCTCTGCAATCGCAAAATTGCATCCCGTCATCCCAATATCCGCTTCGAGGAACTTCTCCCGTAGCTTGCGCCGTACAAATCCTGCAAGGATTGTAGTCTCAGGCAAAAGCTCCTCCCCTGCCTCCTTGGACAACAGTTCAGCAATCTGATAGCGGTTTTTATGGATGGCTGGGATAATGATATGAGACGGGGTTTCTCCGGCAAGCTGAATAATATATTCGCCAAGATCTGTCTCAATCGTCTCCACGTCAATGGATTCAAGCGCCGTATTCAAATGCAGCTCCTCAGTCACCATCGATTTTGATTTGACCACGGAAGCCGCTTGTTTCCGCTGCGCAATCTCTAAAGCAATCTTCACTGCCTCTTCACCCGTTGCCGCAAAATGAATATGCGTGCCGTTCGCTCTTGCATTGTCCGCAAATAGATTTAAGTAATAATCCAGATGAGCGATTGTATGCAGGCGAATTTGTCGCCCACGTTCGCGCCATTCTTCCCAGTGCCCATGATCGTTCGCTGCTTTCAGTTTCCCGTCACGCAGTCTTTCCGTAGTAAAGCGAACCGCCTTGCGTAAAAAATCATTATTCAGCGCCAAATCTGCACGCTGTTTTACCGTAGCTGGCTTCACCTTATTCGATTCCGATTTAGTCTGAGCGGCATTCTGACTCATTGTCCACTCACCCCCTCATACAGTAGCTCTGCTAAATGCATGACTCGGACCGGTTTGTGGCGATAACGCAAATTCCCAGCAATGTTCATGAGACAGCCCATATCCAGACCTGTTAAGACTTCGGCTTCCGACTCCAGCACATGATCTGACTTCTCGGTAACCATCGCCCCGGAGATATCAGACATCTTCACGGCAAAGGTTCCGCCAAACCCACAACAGTCCTCAGCAAAAGGTAGTGGTACTAGCTCCATCGCCTTCACATTCTGCATAAGTAACATAGGCTCATCACGAATCCCCAGAATCCGAGTGCCATGACAGGAAGGATGATAGGTAACTTTATGCGGAAATACTGCCCCTAGATCCGTGACGTCAAGCACCTGTACCATAAACTGGCTGAACTCATAGGATTTACGCTGCAAATTCTGCGCCTTGGCCAAATGAACCGGATCATCCTGAAACAGTTTCGGGTAATGATGAAGCATCCCGGTGCAAGACCCGGAAGGCGCAATGACAAAGTCACTGTCTTCGAAAGCCTGCAAAATCGTAAGCGCAGCTTGACGTGCCTCATTCCAATAGCCACTATTGTACGCAGGCTGTCCGCAGCAGGTCTGCACTTCGGGAAAATCCAGCTGCACGCCATATCTGGCTAGCAGACGTGCCATTGCTTCTCCGACCTTTGGGTACACAGCATCACTGATGCAAGTAATAAACATCGATACCTTCATGTCTTCACCTCCTGCAACACTATTATCTACACGGTTGTTATTGCGATGTTCAGCTCCTGTAGCTGCTTTAGCTGTTCTGTGGCAGGGCTGTAATCCGTTATTACAACATCCAGTTCACTAGTCGTGGCAACATGTGTGAACGCTTGAATTCCGAATTTGCTGGAGTCACAAAGTAGGATCACCTGCTCAGCAATAGAAATCATCTTTCGCTTTACCATCGCTTGCAGCTCATTCGATTCACTGGCGCCGCGTTCGAGATGAAATCCTTTGCAGGAAAAAAACATCTTATCCACGTGATACAACTCAAGCGAACGCTCGGCTAAATGACCAACAAAGGACATCGATCTTCGGCTCAGCTGACCGCCAGTTGAGATCACATCTATTCGTTCCTTCCCACTTAACTCCGCAGCTACCTTAATAGAATTAGTCAGTACAGTTAGTGGCATATCCGGCAAATGTGAGGCCATATACCATGCAGTTGTGCTAGCATCCAGCAAAATTCGATCTCCCAGCTTTATCATCAGCACTGCTTCACGAGCAATCTGCTGCTTCTCCGCTGCGTTCATAATTTCACGTTCAGCATAGGGCGTCTCTGGCTGACGATCACGCAGACTGACTGCACCGCCGTGCGAGCGTAGCAGCCTCCCCGCCTTTTCCAAGCGATCAAGATCACGGCGGATGGTCTCCTCCGTCACTTGGCATAATGTACTCAGTTCCGAGACACGAATGCTGCCACGTTCATTCACTAGTTCTACGATTCTTTCATATCTGTCTGCAATCAGCATGGCTTCCCTCCGTTATATCTATCTATATTCCATCTTCCACTTATCTAGTAAAAGCTGCCGGCACTCCACCATCAATCGTCAGCATGCAGCCCGTCGTCTTCTCTGACTTGGATGAAGCGAAAAAGGCAACGCCTTCAGCAATATCACGAGGATAAATATTTACAAGCAGTGTTGTACGTTTACGATAATGTTCCTCTAGTTGATCCGGTTCAATCCCGTAAGCAGCCGCCCGTTCATTCCGCCAGTTCGAATTCCAAATCGCTGAGCCTTGTAGAATGGCATCCGGCAAAATGGTATTGGCGCGAATACCGAACTCTCCACCTTCAGCTGCAATACAGCGAGCCAAATGTGCTTCTAGTGCTTTGGCAGAACTGTAAGCCGATACGCTCTTTCCAGCAAATATGGAGTTCTTAGAACCAATAAATACCATGCTACCGCCGATTTTTTGCTCCTTCATCACCTTGAAGGCTTCGCGTGCAACGAGGAAATAACCAGTTCCTAGCACGGAAATGTTCAAGTTCCACTCTTTTAATGAAGTCTCATCAAAAGGACTGGAAGTCGCAAGCCCAGCATTGTTAACAATAATATCTACTCCGCCATAAATAAGTGCTGTTTCCGCATAAGCTGCGGTAACTTGCTCCTCCTGCGCTACATCCATTTTAACAGCGAACGCACGATTCTCACCGTATTTATCGTTAATCTCCTCGGCAATTTTCTGAGCACCCTCCAGATTGAGATCTGCCAGCACAACATGCGCCCCTTCGGACACTAGACGACGAGCAGTTTCGCTCCCGATTCCTCCAGCTCCACCAGTAATAAACGCAACCTTACGCGAGAATTCTGCTTCTGCTGGTGCCAGCGATAATTTATATAATTCCAAAGGCCAATATTCCACATTGTATGATTCGTTCTCACTTAGAGAGACGAAATCTCCCAGTGCGGTAGCTCCGCGCATAACAGCAATCGCCCGGTGATACAAGGCACCGCTAATTTTGGAGTTGCTCCAGCTTTTGCCCGTATTAATCATTCCCACTCCGGGAATCAGAATCACACGCGGTGCGGCTTCGAACATTACATCTCCCTCATGCTTATTGCGATCGAAGTACGCTTTATACTGCTCTTTGTATGTGATAATCGCTTCGTTCAGCTTCGTCTTCAAACCATCAATATCACTGGCATTTGGTTCCCAATTCACAAATAGTGGCAGCATTTTGGTATGTACCAAATGATCCGGACAGGCTGCACCTACACTGGATAATTTCTCCGAGTTAACTCCACCTACAAAACGCAGGACATCTTCTGCATCATCGAAGGTCAGTATCATTTTACGTTCATCACTAACTGCGCCTCTGATCAACGGCATTACAGCCGCCGCGACAGCCCGCCGCTCTTTTTCCGGAAGCGCTTCCGCTTTGCGGCCCCCGAACAGGTTCTCATCTTCAATTCTATCTTCGATGTAACGCTCAGCTTCATTTATGATAGAGATCGTCTTAGCGTAACAAGCTTCCGGCGTATCTCCCCAAGTTACCAGACCATGCTTCTCCATCAACACCAATTCTGCTTGTGGATTAGCAAGTACGCCCTCAGCAATCATTTTGGATAAAGTGAAACCTGGACGGATGTAAGGCACCCATACGAAACGGTCTCCATAAATTTCCCGCGCAATATCCTTACCGTTATGAGCACAGCATAAGCTGATAATCGCATCTGGATGCGTATGATCTACATGTTTGAATGGTAAAAAAGCATGAAGCAGCGTCTCAATAGAAGCACGTGGATGCTTAGGATCAATCATACAGTTCGCGAGGTAGGCCACCATTTCCTCATCAGGCATTTCCTCCCGCTCGAACAAAGGAGCAATATCCTGAAGCCGCAATCCTGTAAAATTCCCTGCTTTCATTGTAGCTAGGTCAGATCCGCTACCTTTTACCCACATGACCTCAACCTCACGACCACGGAAATCTATTTCTATCGTTTTGCTAGAGGTATTCCCTCCTCCAAAATTGCAGACCCTGCGGTCTTCGCCCAGCAGATTGGAGCGGAACACTAATGCATCCAATCCCCCGTTTATTTCCGTTTCCCGAGATGAATCCCATAAGTTTTGTACCATTTGCGAATACCTCCGTTTTTGAATGTTTATTTTTTTGTTTATTTTTCTTTGTTTTGATTTTAATCTAATTGTTTGTGTTTGAATAGAGCGTTTTCAACAAAATTTAAAATTTATTTCACATTTTAGACGAATCTCCATGGCGTGCACTGCAAGTTTTTTTGTAAAAGACAAAAAAGAGCTGCCCATTAGCAACTCCATCAGCAACTCCTTATCCCGCTATTCATCACGCCAGCTATAGACTAACCCAGTAGTTACATTTTTCATCCTCAATGCCGGTTAATATTCCCTTATTCGCTTCAATAACCTTTCTCGAAGATACGTTGTTCGGCTCACAAGTCAGCATGACCTCATTAATCCCCCTATCCGCAGCTCTTTTTAGCAGCTCTGCTAACATCATTGTGCCATAACCCTTTCCTCGTTCACTCGGTCTGATGCTATACCCGATATGTCCACCTGACTTTCTTAATTGATCATTTAAGGCATGTCTTAGTTTGCCAACACCAACAGGATAAGAGTCAATCACTAACCAATAGTTGGTTTGTGGGACATAGTTTGGTAGAAGATTATCACCTCGTGAAAGAGCTATCCGCCCCCTGATGAAATCAGGAAATTCACTGTAAACCATATCAAAACCATTGTTAACGAATCCATTCTCTCCCGGACCGATCTCCGCAATCATCTCAAAAATATCACGATCATCTGACAAACTTGCTTCCTTTAGTTCAATTAGCATCCTTAGCGCCCCCTCGAACATCATAAATAACTTTCCATATCCTAAAATTTACCGCAAAAGAGAACCTTCCGCATTATTTAATTGCATATTCTACAACTAAAAATTAATTTCAACGTTCGCGCCGATGGCGTAAAATAAGTTGTGTACCAGGATTTGGAGCCTAGCCAGGCAACAAAAAAGTAGGGTATTCTCGGGATTGCGAAGTCCACCAAGAAAGG
>NZ_JARXWM010000030.1:0-61895 GCF_029893135.1 Paenibacillus sp. PastF-3
TCCACGCGTACCCATCCCGAACACGACCGTTAAGCCCTCCAGCGCCGATGGTACTTGGACCGAAGGGTCCTGGGAGAGTAGGACGTTGCCAAGCAGATTAAGCCATTGTTGATAATATCAGCAGTGGCTTTTTTTCTTTTTTTATTATGCAAGTATTTAAGGATAGTAATAACATTAGTATAGGTTACTGTGGAATGACATTTTTGTTACCGACGCTGCGGTGGATACAAGTATAATAGAAAAGTGCTAATAGTTAGCAGATCTTTAATACGAAGGAACTACTCATAAATTCTAACTTTGAATTTTCTTGTGTCTTTAGATGCATTGTAGAGGTAGGGAGGATTTAAGGCATGAAACAATTAAAAATATTTAAGTTAATAATGATTTCTTGTATTTTAACTTTAATACTGGCAAGCTGCGGGACTAAAGAACCTAAGTGGGATACTTTTGAGAGTGCACTCATTGAGAAAAGCTTTCCTGTCCCGCATGAAGCAAACTCACCAGACCAGACTACTACTAACGTTGCTATGGATTATGTACGTTATTCTTTACCTGGATTAAAGGAGAAGAATGGTATTCCGGATCCTTATTTGGAAGCTATTAAAGCCTGGGGATGGACAGAACAGGAAGATGATGATAGTGATTCTTCGGGTGTTTTTCTGAAGGATGGGTTAACGGTTCATTTAACAGTGCATGATGATTATTTTGTAGTGATGATTCCTAAAGAAAAGAAGACCTCCATTAAAGGCCTTAAGACAAAATAAAGAATCGCCATCCCTAAGGATGGCGGTTTATTTTTTAATAAGTGAAAATAATATGAGCTGTACTGATGCACTTTATTGAGAGTAATAGGATACATCGGTCGGATTGAATTTTAGCATACCTCCCTGATCCTGTCGATTCAGTCTGAACAGGGTGTAAAGACGAGGCAGTAGGAGCCATAAGTGGCAAGTGATCAGTGATACTGTAAATGCTGGCGGTGACCAGAAAATAAAGAGTGCTGCAATACAAAGGCCGATATAGAAATTATGTAGCTGTACTTTACGGAATATACGGTAGCTAATGTGTTGATCAGGCATAAACCCTAACCAAGGCAGTTTAAATGAGACAGACCATCTTTTTGAAATGGGGTGTCCTGAGATTAAAAGAACTGAGCGTGAAATGACATATTGAACCCAGAAGGCTACAGGCGCTGCTATGATTATGTAGAGAATGCTCCACCAGGAAAGAAATACGGTTTCGAGCACAAGGACTAATAAGGGAAGCATAATATAAATAGGCAGCAGGCGTACCGTTAGATTGACTTTTTTAATTAGTTTATATTGATAGAATGTAGCTGCACCTTTGGTAGTGGGTTCCATAGATTATAGTCTAACCTCCTCGTGAATTCGTATGTTCTTAATATCGGCGATTGGATGTATTTTATTAAACTGCGGCGGAAATTCACCGATATAACTGCAACGGAATATATATAATGCACGATACAAAGGATATGAAAAAACTATGAAAAGGTTTAAAATGATAGAAGGTGTATCATACTGTTCTTAAAAGAGTCAAGGTGGGATGGTTATGGAACAGCAAACCGGGCAAGCTTGTATCATTTGTGGACAGGTAAAAGAGGAAGGTATTGTGATTGTCTCGCATTTTATTTGCGAGGAATGTGAGGCAGAGATGATACGTACCGAGGCTGAAGATGCCAAGTATCGTTTTTTTATCGGCCGGATGAAGAAGATCGGATTGCAAAAGAATGCTTAAGTAGAGTAACTCTGTTAAATGATGCAATTAAGAGAGCGGTCTGGATGAAAGATACGAAGGCTGCATTAGTAATATTCAATACACGGCTTCCTCGTTCTTCAGGCGGGAGGAGCCGTTTTGTTGTCCAAAGGGCTGCTTTTACACTGAAGCGTAGGCGTTTTCGAATATTTACGTTAAAATAGAAGGAACCCTATGGGAAGGAATTTAATATGAATAAATTACAACGTTGTAGGGCGCCTATATACGAAATGCTGGAACAATATAGAATGATGGGTAATAGATCATATCATGTGCCAGGTCATAAGAATGGAGAGGCATATGATGGCGTTGAAGGCGCTGGCTTTTTAGATGAGGTAATGAAGTATGATGTTACGGAAATTTCCGGAACGGATGATCTTCATCATCCTGAGGGAGTTATCAAGGAAGCGCAAGAGTTAGCCGCAGATTGCTTTGGAGCAGAGGAAAGCTTTTTTCTGGTTGGAGGGAGTACAGCAGGCAATCTGGCTCTTATTCTAACCGCTTGTCCCGAGCCTGGAATGATTATGATTCTTCAACGCAATGTGCATAAGTCAGTCATTCATGGACTGATGTTGGCCGGAGTGCGTGCTGTTTTTCTGGAACCGCAGATAGACCCGTTTAGCGGTTTGGCAGTTGCGCCGGCGGCAGAAGCTGTTAAGGCTGCACTTGCAGCCTATCCTGAAGCCGCAGCTGTGCTTGTTACCATGCCGAATTATTATGGCATGGGTAGTGATCTTGCGTCCCTGGCGCGTATTTGTCACGACAGCGGTGTACCGCTGCTTGTGGATGAGGCGCACGGGGCGCATTATGGGCAGCACCCGGCGCTGCCAGCCGGGGCACTTGCTTGTGGCGCGGACGGCGTCGTGCAGTCCACGCACAAGATGCTCACAGCGATGACCATGGGCGCTATGCTGCATGTTCAGGGGCCGCGGCTCGACCGCGCCCTGCTCCGGCAGCGGCTCGCTATGGTGCAGAGCTCCAGCCCATCATATCCTATGATGGCGTCGCTGGATCTTGCCCGGCGGCTGTTGCACAGCCGGGGCAGTGATGCCTTCACGGCGGGGCTGGCCGCCGTGGACGTCCTGAGGCGCGGGCTCGCGGAGCTGCCGCGCTACGGACTAGTGCAGCCGGCAAAGCCGCTGCACCCGAATACGCCGCCTGATTCTTTGGCGGCGTACGTGACACAGGACCCCTTTAAAGTCGTCATTTATGACGCCACCGGGGTCCTGAGCGGCTTCGAGCTGCAGCACAAGCTCGAAGCAAAGGGCTGCGTGCCGGAGATGAGCGACGAACGGCACGTAGTGCTGTTGTTCAGCCTTGGATCAAAGGCTGGAGACGCAGATCAACTGCTGCAGACGCTGCGAGAAATAGATTCGGAGGAACCTTACGAATCACTGAACGCTCCCGACTTATCAGGTTCTCGCAATATTTCCACGTGGAACAATTTCCATTCTTTGCAAATTTCAAATCCTGTCCCCTTCTCATTGAAGCCGGTGTCAGCGAATGAGATTGAAAGCATTGATCTTAAACAATGTGTGGATAGAGTGGCGGCAGAGATGGTTATTCCCTATCCACCAGGCATCCCAATATTATATCCGGGTGAAGTGATCACAGATCTGATCCAAAGAAGGCTGGCAAGTTTAGCTAAAGGAGGCGCCAAATTTCAGGCTTGTGCTGATCCGGTCTTGCAGCGTATTGAGGTATATAACATTAAGAAGGGCGGAGAAGCATAAGTGGGAAAAGAAGGTTTCTTTATAACATTAGAAGGGGGCGAAGGCTCCGGAAAAACAACGGTACTAGGTAGAGTAGCAGCCTATTTACAGAACCGGTCCATGCCTTATCGAATTACACGTGAGCCGGGTGGCGTTGAGATTGCTGAGAAGATTCGCTCCATTATTCTTGATCCTTCCCATACAGCTATGGATGCGCGTACAGAGGCATTGCTATACGCTGCAGCAAGAAGCCAACATCTCGCTGAAGTCGTTGAACCGGCTCTTAGAGAAGGGCTTACTGTGCTCTGTGACCGCTTTGTAGACAGCAGCCTTGTTTATCAAGGGCATGCGAGAGGGCTCGGAGTGGATGAGGTATGGAGTATTAATCGTTTTGCGATTGGGAACCGGATGCCGGATCTAACCTTTTATCTGGATGTAGATCCAGAGATAGGGTTGTCACGAATTGCAGCGAATGAAGAACGGGAAATCAATCGCCTGGATCTGGAAAGTCTTTCTTTTCATCAAAAGGTTCGTGAAGGCTATCAATTATTAATCCAGGACAATCCGGACAGAATAGTAGTTCTGGATGCTAATCGCCCGATCCATATGGTAGAACAAGATATTGTGAGAACTCTTGAAGAGAGAGTATTAAAGGGTTTTTAGGGTGTTTTGTCTAATATACTAAGAGAAGTGACATATAATTAGGCATGTGCTTATGATGTAAGGGTTACTACGAGAGGGCTTTCAGTAGTAATACACCATAAAATTATTGGGAGGGAATGCGAAGATGAAGTTGATCATTGCAATTATCCAGGATAAAGACAGTAACCGGTTGTCCAGCGAGCTAGTCAAAGCCAATTTCCGTGCTACTAAACTTGCAAGTACAGGTGGATTTCTACGGGCAGGGAATACGACATTTATGATCGGGGTAGAAGACAGTCAGATTGAATCTGTATTAACCGTAATCCGAAACAGCTGTAAAGTCCGTGAGCAATTAGTTACTCCGGTAACACCGATGAGTGGAACAACGGATTCGTATTTGCCACTTCCTGTCGAAGTACAAGTCGGTGGAGCTACTGTATTCGTACTTCCTGTAGATCGTTTTGAACATTATTAAGTATAATATAGAGTAGCAAGTCATTTACAAAAAGGGCGGTAGATAACCTTTGAAGATCAATCCGGGGTATAGGCCCTTGAAGAGTGAAATGACAAATGCAGAAGGGGCTAATAAACCCGTTCAGCAAAAAACATTCTCTGATGTTTTTCAGCAGCAAAGTGAACAGAAAACCAAAGACGAACTAAATCGCCAGATCAAAGAGATACAGTCTCAAGGGGATCGTTTATCTAAGTCCATGACGATTCGTGAACTCACTATATACCGGATGATGATCAAAAGGTTTCTGGAAGAAACGGCTCGAAGAGGCGTTACTCTGAAAGAAACACGCGGATGGGATCGGCGTGGCCGTGGCAAGCGTTACAAGCTGCTTGAGGAAATTGATTCGGCTTTGCTATCTATGGCAGATGATTTGCTGAATAGCGAGCAGGGCCGGATAGATTTGTTGGGACGTGTTGGAGAAATCCGCGGGTTGTTAATCAACCTTTCTTTTTAAATTATAAGAAAGTATATGCTTTACACTATACTTTATCCTTATATTTCTTGATTAAACACTTACCGTCCTTATAAGGGCGCCGAAGGCGTTTATGTTTGAAAGTTTTGGGAGGAAATTATGCCTTTTCATGATATAGTAGGCCAGGAGAACGCCACGCGGCTACTCCAAAATGCCTTGCGCAAAGAAGCTGTGAGTCATGCTTATTTATTTACAGGGCCAGCAGGCAGTGGACAAATGAAAACGGCGCTGATGTTTGCCCAAGCTATATTTTGTACCCAGAGCAAGGACGATGCCTGTGGGGAATGCCTGGAGTGCCGCAAAGTAGAGCATGGAAACCACCCTGATTTGTCACTGCTGCAGCCAGATGGGGCAAGTATTAAAATAGATCAAATCCGTGAGCTGCAGCGCGTCTTTTCCTATCGGTCAGAGGGTGTGAATCCGAAAGTATATATTATAGATGGAGCAGACAAAATGACGGTACAAGCTGCCAATAGTCTGCTGAAATTTCTGGAGGAACCACCAGCTCCGGCTGTTGGAATCTTAATTTCTGATAATAGCCGTTCCTTATTGCCAACCATTCAGTCGCGGACCCAGCGGATTCCATTTATTCCGTTAAACCCGGATATTATGCTCCAAGCTCTGGCAAGTGAGGGCGTTCCCATACCCTTAGCTCGATGTGCAGTATCACTTAGTTCAGGATTTGATGGTTGCAGGAAACTTTTGGAACAGAATTGGTTTGCAGAAATGAGAAATGTAATGTTACAATTAGCTAAGGAGTCCTTAGGCAAGGGCAGCTCCGCTGTAGCAACTGCTGGGCAGAAGCTGTTCAAGACCGGACTCGCTGAACATTTGGATATCTTCTTCAGCATGTTCCATCTGTGGTTTAAAGATATGCTTTACTTCCTGTATCGTAAGCATGAGAGTATCGTTTTCATAGATCAGTTAGACTTTATTTCCAGGCATGCCCGTGAGCGGAGTGCGGAACAATGGGTGGCTTATATGGGATTTGCTGCAGAGAGTTCGAAGAAGCTGCGATCCAATGCCAATGCCCAGTTGTGTCTGGAGCAGTTTTTAATCCGACTGGAAAGTTAAAGGATTAGTTATGATATATCCTCCGGATGTCGCTTTACCTGGAAATATCGTTTTAACAGACGAGGAAGGACAAGCATGGATCATCAGGGAGCGGACATGCCCATAGGTTCCTTTTACCGGCAAACAAGGGGGTTAATTTTTGTACAGCGTAGTAGGTGTCCGTTTTAAAAAAGCGGGTAAAATATATTATTTTGATCCACTTGATTTTCCGATTGAACGGGATCAATATGTTATTGTGGAGACAGCACGTGGGGTTGAATACGGTAAAGTTGTCGTAGGTAAAAAAGAGGTGGAAGAATCCGACGTAGTTTTGCCCCTCAAAAAAGTGATGCGTATTGCCGGAGAAACCGACGCACGCGTAGTTGAAGAGAACAAAGGGGCCGCTAAAGAGGCTTTTACCACCTGTTTAAATAAAATACGCGACCATGGTCTCAAAATGAAGCTCGTCGATGTAGAGTTTACTTTTGACCGTAATAAGATTATATTTTACTTTACGGCCGAAGGACGGGTCGACTTTAGAGAATTGGTTAAAGATCTAGCAAGTATTTTCCGGACCCGCATTGAGCTACGGCAAATTGGGGTGCGTGATGAGGCTAAAATGCTAGGTGGACTTGGACCTTGTGGGCGAGTACTTTGTTGTTCATCTTGGTTAGGGGATTTTGAACCCGTATCCATTAAAATGGCGAAGGATCAGAACCTGTCACTTAATCCGACGAAGATTTCAGGACTTTGTGGACGTCTGATGTGTTGTTTGAAATTTGAGCATGACAATTATGAGAGTGTGAAGGAAGAAATGCCAGCGGTCGGCAAGATTGTCGTGACCTCATTGGGTGATGGCAAAGTAGTAGGACTTAATGCCGGAAGCCGTACGGTTCATGTACAGTTGTTTGAAGTGGGCAAAGTTAAGGAACTTCCAATGGATGATGTTGTCGTCAAGTAAACCATTATAAGGTTACTTTCGGGGTGGAAACTTGGAGAAGAAAAATATATTTGCACACATGCAGGATATGGAAGCACAGATGGAAACGATGCGCGCCAATCTTGGAGAATGGAAACAGACGGTAAAAGAACTGATGGAAGCGAATCAGAGGTTAACTCTGGAAAATGAACAGCTTCGCAAAATTTTAAAGCGGGATGCACCTTTGGATCCTACCGTAGATTCTGCGGAGGCGGAAGCTCTTTTAGCTGCCGGAGAGGGAACAGAAGAGGTTGTCGGGGAAGGTTATGACAACTTGGCCCGGCTTTACCATGAAGGCTTTCACATCTGTAATGTTTATTTTGGACATTTACGCACGGAAGGTGATTGTCTGTTCTGTCTTTCTTTTCTTAATAAATGAGGATATCCAGCCGTAGGAGATTGATCCTACGGTTTTTTTTGAATTTCAGCTGAATGAAGATAGTCTTGTTTCGATGATTATGCACAGAGATTTTAGCTCAACAAAAATTTTAGGAGATTACTACATGACAAATTCTTTTAACGATATATCTGTTCCTTTGCTGCCGACGGAGCGGGTGGATGATTTATTAACGCATGACTTGCGAATTATTCAAAGTGATGAAGTATTCAGCTTTTCTATGGATGCTGTACTGCTTGCCCGTTTCGCCAGCGTTCCGCCCCGTGGGAGAGTCCTGGATCTTTGTACTGGAAATGGTGTAATTCCTATTTTGATGACGACCCGAACTAAAGCTTCTATAGAAGGGATTGAAATTCAGCCCCGTTTAGCGGATATGGCTCGACGTAGCGTGGCTCTAAATGGGCTACAGGATCAGGTTGTGATCCATGAAGGCGATTTACGTGAGTTATATAAAGTAGCAGGACATGGCGTATATGATGCAATAACAGTCAATCCTCCTTATATGCCGCTTAACGGCAGTGACCTCAAGCTGAACACTCATCAGGCTATGGCTCGTCATGAAATCGGATGTACACTGGAGGAGGTTATTCAAGCCTGTGTGAGACTGGTTCGCACCGGAGGAAAGGTAAGTATGGTTCACAAGCCACAACGATTGGTCGATATTATTAGTTTGATGAGAAAATATAGGCTCGAGCCCAAAATTATCCGCTTTGTACATCCACGTGCGCATCTGGAGGCTAACATGGTATTAATCGAAGCAATACGTGATGGTAAGCCGGAGGTTCGTTTACATCCACCACTCATTGTATATAATGAGGACAATCAATACTGTCCAGAAATTATGGACATCTACTATGGTGCTAAAGAGGGTAAATCATGACGATATCATGCCAAAGCAGTTTTCAGAACAATAACAATACACATAAGCAGGAATCAACCGGTTCACTCTTTTTGGTGGCAACACCCATCGGTAATTTAGAGGATATGACTTATCGTGCTGTTCGTACTTTGCAGGAATGCGATATTATTGCAGCTGAGGATACAAGACAAACCCGGAAATTGTTGAGTCATTTTGAAATTACACCCTCTATGCTGTTCAGTTATCATGAGCATAATAAGGCTGCCAGTGGACCTGAACTTATCCGCTATATAATAGAAGGAAAAAATTTGGCACTCGTCAGCGATGCCGGTTTACCAGCCATTTCCGACCCTGGTGCAGACCTTGTAGGCCTTGCCATAAGTCACGGTATACCAGTAATTCCTATACCTGGAGCTAACGCAGCTTTGTCAGCATTAATTGCCTCTGGTCTGCCTACGACTACTTTCACCTTTATCGGCTTCTTACCTCGAGAACGTAAAGATATCCGTGCGGTTTTAAGCCCACTTCGTTCGGCGCAAGGGACTATACTGTTCTACGAATCTCCACATCGCGTGGTGAAGACACTGGCTCATCTCCATGAAGCATTTGGTAATCGGCGAATTGTGCTTGCTCGTGAACTGACGAAGAGATATGAGGAGTTTCTACGGGGGACGATCGAGGAATGTACGGATTGGCTCGCTGAACATCCACCGCTTGGTGAGTATGTTATCGTCGTTGAAGGCGAGAGCAAGGAAGATGCTGAAATGGCGGAATCGGCTTGGTGGCGCCAGTTAAGTATTGAAGAACATGTTGCTCATTACGAAGCAGCAGATATGCCGCGTAAAGAAGCTATGAAAAAAGCAGCCTCTGATCGTGGTGTGTCAAAGCGGGATATTTATAACGCACTTCTGGATAAAGCGGAGCAGCAGTAAGTGTTATTGACGGATTCTAATTCTAAGAGGTTAACAAGGTGCGGAGGGGTATTACGAAGCTGACGAGATTCTAGCCTGAGGGTGGTTCCCAAAAGGAAGCCCAATATAGACCAGATCATGGTAAAAACTCGTTTTACTTCATGCTCTCACCGTATTACCCATCGTTAATAGGTGTCATGGGGGGAGTAAATCCTTTAGACACCTTTTGGGGCGGGAAACACAGGTAATTGCAGAAAAAAAATACCTCCCGCGGTCACGGGAGGTCAAGGAGATATGAAAAGGTTAGAATTAACAATTTGATTAGTTCTATTATATACTATTTATTTTAGTTTGTCACAGGGGTAGGGATAGTAGAAATGCATTCATGACAAACTATTTTTCCTTTGAAGTAAGTTACGTTCTCAGCGTTGCCGCAGAAAATGCAGGCAGGCTCATATTTTTTAAGCATAATGCGTTCACCATCAACGTAAATTTCAAGTGCGTCTTTTTCACCAATGCCAAGAGTACGGCGCAATTCGATGGGAATAACTACCCGTCCAAGTTCGTCTACTTTTCTTACAATTCCTGTTGATTTCATCATACCAATCGTTACTCCTCTCAATGTTCCAAAAACGTCATTATTCGACATTGTTCACTGTTTTATGATATTCATAATACCAACGATTCCCAAAACAGTCAACCTTTTTTCATAGGTTGAATTAAGAACTTTTTCACTAAAACTTTGAATTGCCTATACCAATTGCGAATTCTAAAAAAAAAGTAAAAATAAACTTTGTCGATTTACCAAGACTAAAAACGTCATCATTCGACAAAGTACGACATAATTACTTATTATATACTTATATTGGTTAAAATCATATTAAATTTAATAAAGGAGTTGATCTCATGAAGCAGCCGCTCACAGAAGAAAAGGTTTTCAAAGATCCGGTTCACAATTATATCCACGTGCAGGATACTATTATTTGGCGACTAATAAATACAAAGGAATTTCAGCGTTTACGCCGAATTCGCCAGCTGGGTACCTCGTATCTCACCTTTCATGGCGCAGAGCATAGTCGGTTTTCTCATTCTCTAGGGGTATACGAAATTACACGTAGAATTATTTCGCAATTTGAACGAAGCGGTTATAAGGATTGGATTCCTGAAGAAAGTCTGCTCACCTTGTGTGCGGCTTTGCTGCACGATCTGGGGCATGGTCCATTTTCCCATTCTATAGAAGAAGCTTTTGAAATGAATCATGAGGATTGGACTTGTCGAATTATTCTGGAGGACACAGAGATTACTGAGATCTTGCGTGATGTGGAGGAGGATTTTCCTCGTAAAGTAGCCTCAGTAATCGCTAAAACTTATGAGCATGAAATTGTTGTAAATCTGGTTTCAAGTCCGCTAGATGCTGATCGCATGGATTATTTGCTGCGTGATGCGTACTATACAGGTGTAAACTATGGAACGATCGACATTGATCGGATTTTAAGAATGCTGCGTCCTTATAATGGTCGAGTTGTTGTAAAAGAATCGGGAATGCATGCCATTGAAGATTATTTAATGTCGCGTTATCAAATGTACTGGCAAGTGTATTTTCATCCGGTGACACGTAGCTCAGAGATTATTTTGCGACAAATTTTCCGTAGAGCCAAGGAGCTTTTCCAAGAGGGGTACAATTTTAGTTTCATGATTAATCCGCTGGAGGATTTATTCCGTGGTGAGGTGACAGTAAAGCAATATTTAATGCTGGATGAAGCACTGGTACAGACGGCTTTTATGCAGTGGACGCTTGAAAAAGATGAGCTACTAAGCGACTTGTGCACCCGTTTTATTCATCGTAAACTGTATAAATACGTTGAGATGGAGAATCTCGATACAGATATGATTACTGAAATTCGCAGCAGTTTTGCGGCAGCGGGTCTTCACCCAGAATATGATTTGGAGATTGATTTTCCGACAGATCTGCCCTATGATGTGTTCCGTCCGGGAGAAGCTTTTGACAATAAACAAATTCTGCTGCTTGATCGGCATGATCATCTGCGGGAAATTTCAGAGGTATCCGATATTGTACGTTCTATTAGCGGCATTCACCGTGGCAGATATCATCTTTATTTTCCTCAGGATAAGTTGAGAAAAGTGCTTACACGATTGCCTTCTTCTATTGCAGAGATTTTTGCAAAATAATACAAAAAAATATAGCATTTTTGACAAGGAGTGAAGGTTAAAATGTATCTGTTTGACACACATACGCATCTGGATGCGCCTCAATTCGACGAGGATCGCGAAGAAGTTATCGCTCGTGCTGTAGAAGCAGGAGTCAGCAAGATGATTAATATCGGATTTAATCGGGAGACGATTCCCTCAACGATGAAGCTGGCGGAATCTTACGATTATATTTATGCGGCAGTGGGTTGGCATCCTCAGGATGCGATTGATATGAAAGATGGAGATCTCGATTGGATCGCTTCTCTATGCAGTCATAAGAAAGTGGTGGCGATCGGTGAAATCGGACTGGATTATTACTGGGATACTTCTCCCAAGGATGTGCAGCATGAAGTTTTTCGCAAGCAAATTGGACTAGCCCGCGAACTGAATATGCCGATTTGTATTCATGATCGTGATGCCCATGAGGATGTTGTACGGATTTTACGGGAGGAAAAAGCAAATGAGGTTGGAGGCGTAATGCACTCGTTCTCTGGAAGCTGGGAAACAGCTAAGATGTGCTTGAATCTTGGTTTTCATTTATCCTTTGGAGGACCTATTACGTTCAAAAATGCAAGAGTGCCAAAAGAAGTACTTGCGCAGACCCCTCTAGACCGATTATTGATCGAAACCGATGCTCCATATTTGACTCCGCACCCCTTCCGCGGAAAGCGAAATGAGAGCGCTCATGTGAAGCTGGTAGCAGAGGCAGCAGCTGAAATTAAAGGGTTAACATGGGAAGAATTGGCTAAAATAACGTATGCGAACGCACTGGAACGATTTGGGATTGAGTGAAAACGGGAGAAAAACAGGCGAAAAATAGAGAATGGCCGATATATTAAACTTTTTTAATATAAAAACGGCTGAATATTACAATATTTTAACCATATTTTTGCTTAAACGTGGTTGAATCGTCCTTTACAACATGCATCAAAACAGGATATCATCTTTTCAGTGATGTGAGCTGTGTTACAGTGACAGCCATATATTCATGGATCGTCTCGCTGAGTCTCCGTATGGAGAACGGGGGAACCAATATTGACCTGCCGCATGCCTGTATTTAAAATACGGTTTAGACGTGCCGTAGGACAGTATTTGATTTCTTCACGTGGTCTTTGGGGTGAATTTAAGGGCAACCGCCATGAGCGGGTGACCTGAAATAGGGCGTCTCTCTTTCGTCCGAACCCGACAGCTAACCCCGTAAGCGCAAGTAAGAGAGGCAACCTCGTGCACAAGCATTCTCTATTCTGATATTGGAGAAGCCACGAAAGAGTCCTCAGTTGAACTCTTTTTAGGCTTTTTTATTTTTGAATAAATAGAATGTTACCCACATACTGTTATATAACAGGGGTGGGAGTAGCTGTGCCGAGCAGGCGATCCATGAGCAGGAGACGCTAAGTTATTACGTGCGTGTCCTGTGACAATCTCAAATAGTTTCGTCAAAGGAATTCAGTCCTCATGATATACAATTGACGACGGGGCTATGTAAGGAGGATGGAGAGAATGGGCGTATTCCAACCAGAAGTATCCCATGATTCGCAGTCATCCAGCAGGTCTTTCGCATTACGGTGGGAGCAAGTAAATACTCGCGTACTTTTACTTGCAGGCGTGATTTCAGTCGTTATCGCGTTACTTATTCTGCTGTACGTACACGGTCAAAGTAACAAACAATTATTTTTAGTAATAGACGGGCAAACACAGACGCTTGAAACGCGGGAAGCGCTTCTTGGTGATGTGTTGGAGAAAGAGCAAATTTCGCTACAGCCGCATGATGAACTATCTTTAGGTCTGAGTGATGAAATAAAAGACGGTGACCGTGTCGTTATCAATCGTGCGCAGAAAATTAGTCTTACTGCGGATGGAGCAACAAAAACGTTATATACGACCGAGGATACAATTGGTAAAGCAATTGAGAAAATGGGCATTACCCTAGAAGGTCATGATAAGATTTTCCCTTCGTTAGACACCACCATTTCTGCAAACATGGAGGTTAAGATTGTTCGCATCAACAAACAGACCGTACAGCGAACAACTAACTTACCCTTCAGAGTCATCAAGACAGCAGACCCCTCCCTTACTGTGGGAACAGTTAGAGTGGCACAGGCAGGCAAACCAGGCGTCATGATTCAGCATATTGAAAAGATCTACCAAGACGGAGAACTGGCCTCTATGCGCATGATTGGTAAGGAAGTACAAACGGTAACGAAAGATAAGATTATTGCCGTTGGTACCAAAGCACTTCCTAAGCCGGCTGTAGCTAAGACTACAACAACTTCCAAATCAAACACCACTTCAAAAACGGCTAAAGTTAGCGCCAAGACTAATAACGTCACAAGCAAGGCTGGCGTAGACTTTGAGTACAAGAAGATGATTAAGAATGTCTCCATGACAGCTTATTCGTCAGAAGAGGCAGGTATAGGTACCAAAACGGCTTCCGGAACACGCGTAACGGAAGGTCGCACAATTGCTGTAGACCCGAATGTAATTCCTATTGGCTGGTGGGTATATATCGAGGGACTTGGATTCCGCCGAGCAGAAGATACTGGCGGTGCCATTAAGGGCAATAAAGTAGATGTCTACTACGATTCACTGAGCCATGTTCGTAATTTCGGTCGTAAATCGCGAACCGTTTATGTGATTGGACCTGTGAAGCCGGAGTTAAACTAGGCTGAAGCTTTTGCAAATTATTCTTTGATAAGCTATAGTGATGATAACCGTTAAGGAACGCCAGATGATCATTTCGTTGATCGCAGAGCAACCGCTCATCACTTATACATTCTTTAACCAAAAGAAGAGGAGCGAAACCTCTTCTTTTTTGCTTTTTTTGGAAGGAGTCAGAGATATGATTAAGGAACTAATTGTCGTCGAAGGTAAGAGTGATACCGTCGCTGTTAAACGCGCTGTAGAAGCAGATACGATCGAAACAGGGGGCTCGGCTGTAGACCGGACCGTAATTGCGAAGATCGCGCTTGCTATGGAGCGTAGAGGGGTGATTATTCTTACGGACCCGGATCACGCCGGAGAACGAATCCGCAAGATTGTGTCTGCAAAGGTGCCGGGCTGCAAGCATGCCTTCATTCCGGAGAAGGACGCAACCCGCAAAGGAGATATCGGTGTGGAGAACGCTTCTCCAGAGGCGATTCGTCATGCGCTGCGGAATGTACATACCTCTTTTGAAGGAGCACCTGCTTTAATCGGACTTGATGATCTAATGGCCGCTGGAATGCTTGTACACCCTCGGGCAGCTGAAAGACGTATGGCACTTGGTAATTTGCTTGGAATCGGATATTGTAATGGCAAGCAGCTGTACAAGCGGCTGGCGATGTTTGGAATTACGCGGGAGGAATTTGCCGGAGCTCTCGCCCAAATTGATCAGGGGGGCATTACTTCATGAGTGGTAGAGAGGAAATTTCAACTCCAAAACGGACGAAAGAAATTATTCAACGTTATGGATTCAAGTTCAAGAAGAGCTTAGGACAGAATTTTTTGATTGATCAAAATATATTGGACAAGATTGTAGACGCTGCCGGGCTAGATAGCGGCTCTGGGGCATTGGAGATCGGTCCCGGCATTGGGGCGCTGACAGAACGTTTGGCGCTAACATCTGGAGCGGTAACCGCTGTGGAGATCGACCGTAGATTGATTCCTATTTTAAGAGACGTACTTTCCCCTTATCCGCATGTTAAGGTTCGTAATGATGATGTTCTGAATGTAAATCTGCAGGAGTTGTTCAAAGAAGATTTTGCATCCGTGAACAAGGTAAGCGTAGTTGCCAATCTGCCGTATTATGTGACTACTCCGATTCTGATGAAGCTGCTCGAAGAGAAGCTTCCACTTGATAACATCGTTGTAATGATTCAGAAAGAGGTTGCGGAGCGTATGGCTGCTTCTCCGGGAGGAAAGGAATATGGGAGCCTTAGCATTGCCGTGCAGTACTACAGCGAGCCTGAGCTCGTCTGCATTGTGCCGCGTACGGTGTTCATTCCTCAACCTAATGTGGAGTCCGCTGTAATCCGTCTAAAGGTAAGAGAGCGTCCACCGGTAGAAGTTGAGAGTGAGAAGCACTTCTTTGAGGTCGTCCAAGCTTCTTTCACACAGCGCCGTAAGACGATTGCTAACAATCTCAAGGCTCGTTACTTCCCTGGAGAGGGACGTGAGCGTCTGGAGGCTTTACTCGCAGAAGCTGGGATTGAACCAACCCGTCGTGGAGAAACGTTAAGTCTAGAAGAATACGCCCGATTGAGCGGTGTTCTGTTGGCTGCTGGAATTGAATAAGCTAAAAACATAGCTAGTTATGAACCAACTGAGACCTTTGCCCATACGATGGGGTAGAGGTGGTGGTTGTAATGAATTTAGGAGACTTGGTCGTTCGTAAATCTTATGGCGGAGATTTGACTTTTCGTGTAGATCATATTGTGCAGGACAGAGCGGTCATCAAAGGCACAGATTTCCGTCTGTTGGCGGATTCTCCTCTGAATGACTTGGTTCAAGTGCCTCCTACCCGGATTACGGAACGAGGACAGCAGGCACAGATTAAAGCGAATGAATCACTGACACAGCTGCGGAAAGACCGACAGGAGCAAAGTCAGCGGAGCGGGAGCGCTCTATCAGAAGGCGCATGGGCTCCATCGCCTAAGGAAGCTGCTTATTTTGAAGTACCGGGGAAAGTACTGCATCTGGATGGCGATCCAGCGTATTTGAATAAGAGCCTTAGCTTATACGAACAATTGCGGATCCCTGCTGAAGGTCATCATGTTCATGAGTCCGCAATGGCTGACACTTTATACCGGCTGCTGCCCCGCGTGCGTCCAGACATTGTGGTGATTACCGGTCATGACGGGGTGCTGAAGCAACAGCATACTTACGATCTTCACAGTTTGAGCAGCTATAAAAATTCGCAAAACTTCGTAGCTGCTATTAGGGTGGCTAGGGACTATGAGCGAAATTTTGATGCGTTGACGATTGTTGCAGGTGCTTGTCAGTCACATTTTGAAGCACTGCTGGGGGCAGGGGCCAATTTCGCCAGTTCTCCTGGACGGATATTGATCCATGCCTTAGACCCAGTTTATGTAGCGGCAAAATCGTCGTTCACGCCCATTAGGGATACGGTGAATCTGAGTGAGGTTTTGAACAACACCATTAGTGGTAATCAGGGAATCGGCGGTATTGAGACCCGTGGCAGCTTCCGTATTGGGATGCCGCGTCTGCAGAACCTGTCAGAACTAAAAGTGACACCTTCCGCAATTTAATCGACATGCACTGATCATATTTTTCAAAGCTAATAGGTAATTTGGAGTGGCCGAATAGAGTAACGCGAAGAAAGGGTGAGCGATGAGCTTAACCCTTTTTTTGCGTGAAATGGTAGTTATCTTTAAAAATCTACAATGTTATTTTTCTTGCTTTGTGCTGAACCTATTACAGATAACAAGGATATTAGTTCGCCTCTGATTCTCCGTAAAAAAATTCCGTTGACAACCAAATATTCATCATCTATAATTATTTATTTGCTTTGACAAACACCTGGGGAAGTTGTATAATGGACAAGAAAAGAGGTGGTCGTCAGGCAATGGCTAATAACGCGCTGTTGGAAATCAAACGCAGTCTCGAAGCTCACGTCGGTCATAAGATCACGTTGCGTGCAAACGGAGGTCGTCGTAAAACCGTAGAACGCACCGGTGTCCTGGAAGAAACGTACCCTTCTGTATTTATTGTCAAACTGGATCAGGAGCAGCAAACATTCAAGCGAGTCTCCTATAGCTATGCCGATATCCTTACTGAATCTGTGGAAATTACAGTATGTGAAGATGATGGGCAGATGCGGATTATGTATATTAAAGCTTAATGTTTCACGGGCAGCTTCCTTTGGGGGCTGTTTTTTATTTGCAGATAAACATTCAGTGAATGATCCTTGTTCTTAGCAAGCATACTAATTGAGCAATCGGTTTATCATTATCTTTCATAAGGGAGGAATTCCGTAATGAGCCGCAGAAAACGAGGCATGATGTCGGAAGAACTAAAGACAGAGTTAGCCAAGGAGCTTGGTTTTTACGAAACTGTGGAACGTGAAGGCTGGGGAGGAATACGGGCGAAGGATGCCGGCAATATGGTAAAAAGAGCGATTCAGCTCGCTGAAGAGGCCGCGCGGAAATCTTAATCTTTAGCGTGTGAACAATTATTTAACGAAAAAGGGTGCGTCCAACTGGCGACACCCTTTTATTATTGGACTTCATTAGAAGTTTTTCATATAATATGTTAAGTTGTTTTTACGGGAAAAGCTGAAGGTGGGTGAACGCCTTGAAAATGTATGAGAAGGCACCAGCTAAAATCAATTTGATGCTGGATGTGCTGCACAAGCGTGCTGACGGTTTTCATGAGGTGGAGATGATTATGACCATGGTAGATCTAGCAGACCGTTTAGAGCTGTCTGAGCTGCCAAGGGATACTATTATAATATCAAGTCAAGCGGGTTATATTCCTCTAGATGAGAAGAACCTGGCCTTTCAAGCGGCTAGGCTTATTAAAGAGCGTTATAACGTGAAGAGTGGTGTACATATCCATCTGGATAAAAGAATACCGGTTGCAGCTGGCCTGGCTGGCGGCAGCAGCGATGCAGCGGCTACGTTACGTGGCCTGAACCGACTGTGGCGCCTAGGAATACCTGCGCAGGAGCTGCAGGAGCTTGGCGCTGAGCTTGGCTCAGATGTGCCTTTCTGTGTTACAGGTGGTACTGCCTTGG
Organism: Paenibacillus sp. PastF-3; assembly: GCF_029893135.1. Taxonomy (NCBI): domain Bacteria; kingdom Bacillati; phylum Bacillota; class Bacilli; order Caryophanales; family Paenibacillaceae; genus Paenibacillus; species Paenibacillus sp. PastF-3. The sequence continues at coordinate 18,257 of NZ_JARXWM010000030.1, forward strand.
CAACAGGTCGTGGCGAGAAGCTGACGCCGATTAAGAACCCTCCGCAATGCTGGGTAGTTTTGGCTAAGCCACCTATCAATGTATCGACAGCGGAAGTATACGGACGTGTTCGGAGCAATAATATAGCTGTGCATCCTTCGGCTAGAAGGATGCAGGATGCGATCGAAGCTGGAGATTTTGGGGGCGTATGTAATCATTTAGGCAATGTGCTTGAGGATGTTACCCTAAAGCTACATCCAGAGGTCCAGCAGCTCAAAGAGGCGATGGTTAAGCTCGGAGCAGACGGAGTGTTAATGTCCGGCAGCGGACCTACTGTATTCGGTTTAGTGTCCAAGCAGTCTAAAGTAGCAAGAATTTATAATGGACTGCGTGGGTTCTGCAAGGAAGTCTATGCAGTGAGATCACTCAATTAGTATGCTTCTCTTGTGTAAACCCGTACAAAAGTGATATATTTTTCATAAAATATTCGGTTTTGGCGAGGAGCATTCCGTGAAGAAATTAAAAAGAAGCCAACGTTTGGTAGACATGACTCAGTTTTTACTTGAGCGGCCACATGACCTACTGCCGCTGTCTATATTTGCCGATCGGTATGGAGCGGCTAAGTCCTCCATCAGTGAAGATTTGGCGATCATAAAAGAAGTATTTGAAGGTGAGGGCATTGGTGAGCTTCAGACCTTGGCCGGTGCAGCAGGTGGAGTACGTTATATTCCTGTGATGCCTAAAGAAATGGCGCTCTCTTTTGTTAAACGTTTATGTGTGCAGTTGGAACAGACAGATCGGATACTGCCTGGTGGTTACTTGTATATGTCGGACCTGCTTGGACTGCCATCTTTGATGGAGCAAGCGGGGAAGATCATCGCAACGGCCTTTTATGGATCGGAAATCGATGTGGTGATGACAGTAGAAACTAAAGGGATTCCGCTAGCCTATGCAACGGCAGCGCAGCTCGGCTTGCCAGTAGTGCTGGTACGACGTGACCATCAGGTTACAGAAGGTTCAGCAGTAAGCATTAATTATGTATCTGGATCACATAAGAGTATACACACCATGTCTCTTTCTAGACGAGCACTCAAGGAGAAATCGCGGGTACTCATTGTAGATGACTTCATGAAGGCAGGCGGAACCGTTCGAGGGATGGTTGATTTACTCGGTGAGTTCAATGCCGAAGTTGCTGGAGTGGGTGTATTGGTCGAATCTGGCGCAGTAGAGACGGAAGAGCGTCTGTTGCATGACTATGTTTCTTTAGTGAAGCTCAGCGAGGTAGACTCGAAAGAGCGGCGGATTTCCGCGCATCCGGGCAACTACTTTTCCTCTTGATAGATTGGTATTTCTTTGTTTTCAAAAAGCGTGGAAATTGTCGAAAACGTAAGAGATATTAAGAAAATGACCCGATGCGTGTCGAAAACAACGAATCCTAAAAAATATATTTCTTTTTTAGGTATTTTATGGAATCAAAAAGAAGGAATTCGCTTTGCTGTGTGGAATTATACACCAAGTCTCTGATGGAAAAAGGTGGTGAACACACACATGCAAATTACGGATGTCAGACTCCGCCGCGTTAACTCTGAGGGGAGAATGAAAGCAATCGCATCCATTACAATCGATAACGAGTTTGTTGTTCATGACATTCGCGTCATCGATGGTAATAACGGGATGTTTGTTGCAATGCCCAGCAAGCGTACACCGGATGGCGAATTCCGCGATATCGCTCACCCGATCTCTTCGGGAACACGCGAGAAGATTCAATCCGCGGTTCTAGCCGAGTACGATCGCGCCGCTACTGAAGAAGAAGAAGAAGTTATTGAAGAGGGAGCTTAGGCTACCTCGGAAGACGGCTACCTTTTGGGTGGCGTAGGATCCGCCGTTTTTGATAAGATCATACCGAATATACTTCATGACTTAAGCAGCTTGATCTTGCAAGAAAAGCTAGCGCTAGTGAAGGATTTGACGACATCTTCGAAAGGCAGCGATAAATGCTTTTCTAACATGGGGTTTATAGAAAAGAGAACCATGACTTCATGGTTCTCTTTTCTTTTTGCCCGGAATGAGATATATTCAGTAGTGAGTTCAAGAGTAGGAGGTTGGCATTCTTGAAAAGAATGGCTGTAGTTCTTGCCGCAGGTCAAGGCAAGCGAATGAAATCTAAATTATATAAGGTGCTGCACCCCGTTTGCGGTAAGCCAATGGTAGGGCACGTGCTTGATACAGTAGAAGCGACCGGATGCCAGCGCACCGTTGTTGTTGTTGGGCATGGCGCAGAGAAGGTTAAGGCCTATGTAGGGCAAAGTGCGGAATACGTGCTGCAGGAAACTCAGCTCGGTACGGGTCACGCTGTCAAACAAGCTAAGGATTTGCTCGGTGGCGAAGAAGGAACGACGATTGTTGCTTATGGTGACACTCCGCTTATTACATCGGAGACGCTGATAGGATTGATGGCTCTGCATGAGGAGCGTCAGGCAGCAGCGACTGTATTAACTGCAGTAATGGATGATCCATCTGGATTAGGACGAATTATACGTAGTGAAGATGGCGGCTTAATGAAGATCGTCGAACAGAAAGATTGTAATGCCGAACAGGCAGCTATTCATGAAATCAACACAGGAATTTATTGCTTTGATAACATCAAGTTATTTTCAGCTTTAGAGAAGGTTACTAACAGCAATAATCAACAGGAATATTATTTGACAGATGTTATCAGTATTCTGCGTGAGCAAGGTGATCTTGTTCTAGCATTCCAGACTGAGGATGCTAACGAGTCTATTGGTGTTAATGACCGTCTAGCTTTATCTGATGCGGAAGGTATTATGCGTCAACGTATTAACCGCAAACATATGCTGGGTGGCGTAACCATAATCGATCCTGCCTCGACATATATCGGAGCAGATGTAGTCATTGGGTCAGATACAACGATTTATCCAGGAACCATCTTGAAGGGTAAAACTGTAATCGGTGAGAACTGTGTGATCGGACCGGCAAGTGAAATCGAAGATTGTCAGATCATGGATGACGCAACGATTAAGCAGTCCGTATTGAATCAAGCACAAGTTGGCGCACGGACTACCGTTGGGCCTTTTGCCTATTTGCGTCCAGGTTCTATACTTGGAGAAGAAGTGAAGGTTGGCGATTTCGTCGAGATCAAGAATGCTACGATAGGTGACGGTTCTAAGGTGTCGCATCTTAGCTATATTGGCGACGCATCTGTGGGTAAGAATGTAAACGTCGGTTGCGGTGCGATTACTGTTAACTACGACGGGTATAATAAATTTACGACAACAATTGAAGACGATGCCTTTATTGGCAGTAACGTTAACCTTATCGCACCGGTTTCTGTGGGCAAGGGGGCTTTTGTTGTAGCTGGTTCGACAATTACACGTTCCGTTTCAGAGAACGATCTGGCTGTTGCCAGAGTACGGCAGGAGAATAAACCGGGATATGCAGAGAAGATCCGTTCCCGTGCAAAAGCGAAGAAAGACCACTCGAGTCCATCGTAAAGCGTTGCTAAGAAGCGCCGGACGGACTTATATTTCCGCGCCGGCGCCTTTGGAAAGCTAAATTCCGTCACGGAGGGTTTAAATTTTATGACTTATTGTGATTCCAAATTAAAGATTTTCACCTGTAACTCCAACCCAAAGCTTGCTAGTCAAATCGCTGATTACATCGGAATTCCGATGGGTGAATCGCATACTACAAGTTTTAGCGATGGAGAAATCCAGGTCAAGCTGTCAGAGAGCGTTCGGGGTTGTCATGTGTATATTGTTCAATCCACCTGCGGCCCAGTTAATGACAACCTAATGGAGCTTTTAGTTATGGTGGATGCACTCAAACGCGCCTCCGCAAAAAGCATCAATGTGGTTATCCCTTACTATGGTTACGCTCGTCAAGATCGGAAAGCTCGTTCCCGTGACCCTATTACGGCCAAGCTGGTAGCAAATTTGATTGAAAAAGCCGGCGCTCACCGTGTAATTACGATGGACCTCCATGCTATGCAGATTCAGGGATTCTTTGATATTCCAGTGGATCACTTGCTGGGTGTTCCCATCCTGGCTCAGTATTTCCGTTCCAAACAAATCGAGAACCCAGTTGTCGTATCGCCAGATCACGGCGGTGTAGTACGTGCAAGAAAGCTTGCTGACTTCCTGAACGCTCCGCTTGCAATTATAGACAAGCGTCGTCCAGAGCCGAATGTCAGCGAAGTCATGAACATTATCGGTAATATTGAAGGTAAAACAGCCATTCTGATCGATGATATTATCGATACTGCCGGAACTATTGTACTTGGTGCTAATGCTTTGATGGAAGGCGGCGTGAAAGAAGTATACGCTTGCTGTACACACCCGGTATTGTCTGGTCCTGCACATGAACGTCTGGAGAATTCTCCAATTAAAGAGATTATCGTGACAGATACGATTCCAATTCGCAGCGCGAACCCAACTTCTAAACTCAAAGTGTTGTCCGTGGCTCCACTTATGGGTGAGGCAATTATCCGCGTTCATGAAGAGTTGTCGATTAGTAAATTGTTTGAAATTGAATAAATATAATCAATAAATACAAGCATAAATGCTCTACCGTCCTTATAAGGTCGGTAAGCGTTTAAGCGAGAAATATAAGACATATAGTATAATGTGAAGCTTATACTTTCTTATATTTGTAAAAAAGGGTTACACCTCCGTTCTCGGAGATGTAACCCTTATCGGCGTGATGCAGGTAGAAGCGCTGGCTTCAATACCCGGCGCGGGAGACGAAGGTGAATATGCTGCGGTTATAGAGTGTCCCTTGCAGCTCCACGAATCCTTCGTCCACTGCTGTCAATACACCAATGTCAATGTGCACGTCGCCTCTGTATATTTCCACAGGCACAGCATATTGGATATGGTACTGAAAATCGCGCTGATGTGTTAAGATTCCACCTTGATGTTGCATAGGTTATCACCTGTCTTCGGAGTATAATTTCGCTCTGGTTGCTTAAGAGTATGCAGATAAGATCTATTGTACCAAAAACGGACTTCTCTTGCCGGAGAGCCCGCATGGAAAGGAAAGGTTCGATAATGAAATGGATTGTCGGATTGGGAAATCCGGGAACACAATACGCGAAAACCAGGCATAATGTTGGTTTTATGGCATTGGATGAGCTTGCGGCTCAGAACGGGATTTCTTTCAACCAAAGCAAATGTAAATCTGTGATCGGTGAAGGCGTTATCGGGGGAGTCAAAACCGTATTGATTAAACCGATGACCTTTATGAATTTGTCCGGTGAGGCTGTTCGAGCTTATATGGATTATTACAAAGTTAAACTAGAAGATATGATCGTCGTCTACGATGATCTGGATACCGAAATTGGGGAAATTCGCTTGCGTTATCAAGGTAGTGCTGGTGGACATAACGGAATTAAATCGATCATTCAGCATGTAGGTACACAAAGCTTTAATCGGGTACGAATGGGTATTTCTCGTCCTGAACCGGGTTTTGCAATAGTGGATTATGTTCTCTCTTCTTTTCCTAAAAAAGAAGGGGATCCTCTGAAGCAGATGATCCTTAATACTTGTGATGCACTGGAGTTTAGCTTAAAGAATTCATTCGAACAGACGATGGCAAAATTCAATGGTTGATCTGTAAACTCTGTTGTTATGAGGCTAAAGATGAAGCTCCCCGGACATACTGAAGGTATATAGTACCTTCAGGAGGCATATAGATGGCAATAAACTATGTATGTAGGCACTGCAAGACATCTCTAGGCAGCATTAATAGAAGTGATGTTACAGAAATGCAGTTGGGCCTTCATTCCTTGACCCCTGCGGAGCGCAGAGATATAATAGCGTATAATTCAGAAGGTGAGATCACGATAAAGGTGACTTGCGACTATTGCAAGGAGGCTTTAGAGCATAATCCGGAGCTTAGCCTGCTGACGAGTCCGCTTCAGTAGGTGATAGCGCCTGTCTCTATCGTCATCCGCAAGCCTTGGCGTTACAGCTGAGGCTTCTTTTCGATTCCAATCATAATAGGTGACGGTCGCTTTGACTTCCGTTAGCCTGTTTAGTAAGAGAGGTGCGCCTGTTGTTACAAGGTATTATAGAAGCTTTTTCCAAGGATCCCGATTTCCAGTCTATCACCCAGGGTGTAGCTGCAGGTATGAAAGAGCAGCTCATATCGGGGCTTACAGGTTCAGCTAGACAGATCATGCTTGCAGCACTGCATGAAGAGACAGCTCGTCCCTTGCTTGTGGTGACTCATAATATGTTTTCGGCTCAGAAAATGGCCGATGATTTACAGGAAGCGCTTTCCCCGGAACGAGTTCTGCTCTATCCTGCTAATGAACTTGTGGCTGCGGAAGCTGCTGTCTCAAGTCCAGAGACATTAGCCCAGCGTATTGATGTACTGACCAAATGTGCTCAGGGCTTTCGAGGTATTGTTGTAGTTCCCTACTCGGGAGTGCGCAGACTGCTCCCTGCACCAGAGGTTATGGCAGAGGCGCAGGTTACGGTTTCTCAGGATGGAACGCTTGCTCTGGACGAATTCTTGATGTCCATGATCGAAATGGGTTATGAAAGAGTAGAGCGGGTTGAGAATCGCGGTGAACTGAGCGTTAGAGGTGGAATTATTGATTTTTATCCAATGACTTCTCCTTTGGCATATCGTGTTGAGTTGTTTGATGATGAAGTTGATTCCATCAGAACTTTTGATCCAGTGGATCAGCGTTCTATTGATAAAGTACGAAGTGTGAAGATTACACCGGCTAAAGAGATCATTGCGAGCAGGTTTCGCCAGGAATCCGCTTCTGCTGAAGCATCTGTTATGCTGGAACGACAGCTTGAGAAAATGGCGGATCGGCAGGCTAAGTTGCGTCTAAAAGAAGAAATTGGACGCGAGCTAGAAATGCTGCGCGAAGGAACCTATTTTCCTGAAATCTATAAATATATCAGTCTTTTATACCCTGAACGCTCTCATTTATTTGATTACATGGCCCAGGATACGATCCTTATTCTCGATGAGCCGACAAGACTGCTTGAAACGGCAAAACAGCTCGAAAGAGATGAATCGGAGTGGAACCTCCATCTGATGCAAAACGGCAAAACATTGCCGGATCTGGATCTCTCTGTCGAGACAGATGTTGTGATGTACAAACGTCCGTTCCAAAGCCTGTTTATGTCGATCTTTTTGCGCCAGGTGCCACACATTCAACCACAGAATATTCTTGGGTTTATTAGTCGTGGGATGCAGGATTTCCATGGTCAGATGAATGTGCTTAAATCGGAAATGGAGCGTTGGCAGAAGTCTGGTGTAAAGGTAATGATGCTTGCGAGCAGTGAAGAACGGATTGAACGTGTACGCAGAGTCCTTTATGACTATGGTATTGATGAGCCAACGATCGTACAAGGAAACCTGGGTTCAGGCTTTGAGCTGCCTTCTATTCATCTAGCCGTTATCACTGAAGGAGAGATGTTCTCTCAGAAGCAGCGGAAGGCACGGAAGATCTCTAAAGGGATAGATAATGCTGAACGGATCAAGAGTTATACTGAGCTGAAAATTGGTGATTATGTTGTTCACCAGAACCATGGTATCGGTAAGTATATGGGGATCGGTACGCTGGAGGTCAGCGGTATTCATCGCGACTACATGCATATTTTATATGCGGGTGGCGATAAGCTCTCGGTTCCGATTGAGCAAATTGACTTGATTCAGAAATATGTCGGTTCAGAAGATAAAGAGCCGAAAGTATATAAATTAGGCGGTAATGAATGGACGCGGGTAACGAATAAGGTTCGTTCTTCCGTTCAGGATATTGCTGATGATCTAATTAAACTGTATGCCGAACGCCAAAGTGCAGCAGGGTATGGTTTTGAGAAGGATACACAGGAACAGCGTGAATTTGAAGAGATGTTCCCTTATGAGGAGACTCGGGATCAGCTTCGAGCGATTGAAGAGATTAAGAAGGATATGGAACAGAACCGTCCAATGGACCGACTCCTTTGTGGAGACGTTGGTTATGGGAAGACGGAGGTAGCTATACGAGCAGCCTTTAAATCAGCGATTGAAGGTAAACAGGTGGCTGTGCTGGTACCGACAACGATCTTGGCTCAGCAGCATTATGAGACCTTCCGGGAACGCTTCGCTAATCATCCTCTTAATATTCAAGTCTTAAGTCGTTTCCGCAGCCGTAAGGAGCAGAATGAGACGATTAAAGGCGTTCGGGCAGGAACGGTCGATGTGGTTATTGGAACCCACCGTTTGTTGTCTCAGGATCTTGTATTTAAGGATCTCGGTTTATTGATTGTGGATGAGGAACAACGATTTGGCGTGACTCATAAAGAGAAATTGAAAAAGTTAAAAACGAATGTAGATGTTCTCACCCTGACAGCAACGCCAATTCCTCGTACACTGCATATGTCGATGCTGGGAGTGCGTGATCTGTCTGTCATTGAGACACCGCCGGAGAACCGTTTTCCCGTGCAGACTTATGTTGTTGAGCATAGTCAGACACTTACTCGGGAAGCTGTAGAGCGCGAATTAGCCCGTGGGGGGCAAGTCTACTATCTGTATAATCGTGTGCAGGGCATTCAAGAAATGGCCGCTCAAATTTCCATGCTTGTTCCTGAGGCTAGAGTAGGTATCGGACATGGCCAAATGTCGGAAGCTGAGCTGGAGAAGACGATCCTTGATTTTCTTGATGGAGAATACGATGTACTGGTCAGCACAAGCATTATTGAGACGGGGGTAGATATTCCTAACGTAAATACACTTATTGTGCATGATGCGGATAAGATGGGCTTATCTCAGCTCTATCAATTACGTGGACGTGTAGGCCGGTCCAACCGGATTGCGTACGCCTATTTTACCTATCAGCGGGACAAGGTTCTGACTGAAGTTGCAGAGAAGCGGCTGCAGTCTATTAAGGAATTTACGGAACTCGGTTCGGGTTTCAAAATAGCGATGCGGGATTTGTCTATTCGTGGTGCCGGTAACTTACTTGGTGCAGAACAGCATGGTTTTATTGCATCGGTAGGATTTGATTTATACTCACAAATGCTGGCGGAGGAGATCCGCAAGCGTAAGGTTACTGTGCTTGGAGAGGAAGATACCTCGCTCAAAGAAGGCAATACAGTCATTGATTTGTCGATTGACGCGTATCTGCCGTTCGAGTATATTTACGACAGTATCCAGAAAATTGAAATTTATAAAAAAGTTGCGGCAGTTACCTCTTTCGATGATGCTTCTGAGCTTGAGGATGAGCTCTTGGATCGGTTCGGAGAATTGCCTGAAGCAGTCGTTAATCTATTAACTGTGGCTCGTCTGAAAGTGTATGGAAAAATGTATGGCATTGATTCCATGATCAGACGTGGTGATGAGGTTACCCTGAATTTCTATGAGGGGAGTCTTGGCGCTCTGGATACGGCGAAACTCGCCAAAGTTGGAAATAGCTTCGAAAGACGTGTACAATTCGATAGAGATGCTAAAGCCAGTATCCGAGTGAAGTCGAAAGACTTAAGTGATAAACAGCTGCTTGACTTGCTTGAACAGTTTCTTAAGGAAGCTAAACAGTCTTTTAAATCGAAGGGAGAACTACACAATGTCGTTAAATAAAAAAAAATCATGGAAAGTACTGCTCGTTTCATTGGTAGCAGCGGTTTCCTTTTCTATGCTAGCAGCATGCGGTAGTAGTGCTGATGATAGCAAGGCAGTTGCGACTTATAAAGGTGGAACAATTACAGAGAAGGAATTTTCTATGGATCAAAAAATCATGAAATTCCTCTCCCCACAGCAAGCGCAATATTTAGAGATTGAGGCGTTTAAGGAGTCTATTTTGAAGCAGGAAGTGGGCTTTGAATATTTGGCTTCCAAAGCAACGGATGAAGCGAAGAAGCAGGCGAAGAAAGAGGCAGATAGCCAAATTGCTGACTTGAAGAAAGCCCTGGGCGACAATTATAAGAAAACACTTAAAGACGCTGACGTTACAGAAGGCGATATCCATAGTTATATGGAGCGTGTGCTGACGGTTTATCAGGATATGCTGCTTAAAGTGACAGACGATCAGGTTGTCAAAGAATTTGAAGCTACAAAAGGTGACTTTACGGTAGCGACTTTGCGTCATGTGTTAATCGGTCTGACCGATGCTAACAACAAAGAGCGCACTAGCGAAGAAGCACTGAAAATCGCGAAGGAAGTTAAGGCAAAGCTGGACGGCGGAGCTGATTTTGCAGCCATCGCTAAAGAATACACTGACGATACAAGCTCTAAGGAAACGGGCGGAGAATATAAAGATAAAGCTGTAGGAACATATGTAGATGAGTTTAAGAAGGCTGCTCAAACCCTGCCTTTGAATACCATTAGTGATCCTGTAGAGACTTCTTATGGTTACCACATTATCAAGGTGGAGTCCCGCACCGACAAAACCTTTGACCAGTTAACGGATGAACAAAAAGAAGGCATTAAGAGCTCCATTGTGTCCAAGAACCTGGAAGCGTTCATGGAGAAAGATCTGGAAGGCATTATTGAGAGCATCAATCTGCCGAAGAGCTCTGCTGCTGCAGACGAATCCGGAACAAAAAATAGCGGAACAGAAGCCACTACAGCGCCAAGCGCATCCCCAAGTGCTACAAAAGCTGCTGAATAAACATCGGTAAAAATGGACAAGCTTACCTTAGAAAAGCCATCCTCACTTAATGTGAAGATGGCTTTTTTATAAATATAAGGAGTATAAGTTTCACGCTATACTTTTTCCTTATATTTCTCGCTTAAGCGCGTACCGTCTTTATTGAGGACGCCGAAGGCGCTTATGCTTGTTCGAAGAAACATCTTCAGAACGGCCTTTATCTTGATGCAGATATTAATACATGTCAGCTTATGTATAAGGATCTGGGAAGAGATGAATACTATGGTCAGATATTACGATAAATCACTGGGATTATCCTTTCCCATAATGGACAGTAGTAAGACCATACTTCTTAAGAAAGCGGGGCACATGTGAAATGAAAGCTACTGGAATTGTTCGGCGTATTGATGATCTCGGACGAGTGGTTATTCCCAAAGAAATTAGACGTACTCTACGGATTAGAGAAGGCGACCCACTGGAAATTTTCGTCGATCGGGACGGTGAAGTCATACTCAAGAAATATTCCCCGATTGGCGAGCTTGGTGACTTTGCAAAAGAGTATGCGGAGTCCTTGTTCGAAGGTACTGGACATATTACGATGATTGCTGATCGTGATACCTTTATTGCACTTGCTGGGGGCTCCAAGAAAGACTATTTGGAGAAACAAGTAGGAATTCTTTTGGAGAAGGTCATGGATAGTCGTAAGACTGTACTGGAAACCAACGAAGGCAGTTATGAAATCGCTAAAGATCATCCGGATTTGGTGTCCTCATATGTAGCCTCACCGATCATTTCCGGTGGAGATCCTATAGGTTGTGTAGTGATGGTAAGCAAGGATGATTCGGCGAAAATGTCGACAATGGAAGTGAAAATGGCCGAAACCGCCGCCGCATTCCTTGGCAAGCAAATGGAGCAGTAACCGTAATGTAGACCCCGCTTTCCTTTTGGTAAGATATACAAAGGGTAAACGGGGTTTTGTCGTTCTTACAAAACCGTTTCTACTTGTGGGTATACATACGTTATAATATAGAAATTCATCCCATTAAAGTTGTAGAAGCAGGTATTTTATGAAATCTAACACACAAACATCACGGCTCTTACAAGGGGCATTTATTCTAAGTGCAGCAGCCATTATTTCAAAGCTTATAGGTACACTCCAAAAAATCCCGCTGCAAAATCTAGGCGGAGATGCGGTATTTGGTATATACAACACAGTTTATCCTTTATACACGATGTTGTTGACGGTAGCAATGCTAGGTCTGCCAGCGGCCATATCCAAATTTGTCGCTGAAGCCTCTGCAGGAAGGCGGGATGACGAGGGTCGAAGGATTCTGCGGTTAACTGCAATTATAACAGCCATAAGCGGTTTGGTTATCGGAGTAATCACCTATGCAGGTGCGCCCATTATAGCTGGGTGGGTCGGTAACTCGCATGTGATGCCCGCTTTGCGGACAAGTGCTTGGGGACTTGCGGTTGTTCCAATCATGTCAGCTCTTCGCGGTTATTTTCAGGGTCTTCATAATATGGTTCCGACGGCTGTGTCACAAATTGTAGAGCAGTCCGTACGTGTTACGGTAATGATTGTACTGCTCTTATACCTGGCCTCACTGGGTGCAGGCGCTGAGAGCATTGCTGCTGGCGCATTGCTCGGATCAGCCGGGGGAGGGGCAGCAGGTCTTGTGGTTATGCTGCTGTTCCTGCGACGTCATCGGCGGAGGTTAAGACAGGGCACCTCTGTAGATGCTGCTGCTTCTGTCGAAAGCCAGGATTTAAAGCCGCCTAACGCGGAAATTAAGGGGCGAGCCAATCAACGGTTTATGGGCGTTAAAGCAGGTGCCTTGCTGGCTTATGGCATTCCTGTGATGCTTGGCGCGTTGGCAATGCCCCTTATCGGGCTTGTAGATGTATTCACCGTACCTCGTTTGCTATCCTCTGTAGGAAGCGAAGTGGAGGCGATGATACAGTTTGGAGTGTACAATCGTGGTTTACCGCTAGTGCAAATTGTAACGATGATTGCCACTTCATTGTCCGTCGTGTTCATTCCAGCCTTGGCAGAGGCGAAGTACAAGGGAGATACGAAGCTGATTGAGAACCATTGCAGCTTATCGCTGCGTTGGTTCTGGCTTCTAGGGCTAGCAGCCTCGGCGGGCCTAGCGGTGCTTGCTGAGCCGATTAATATGGCTCTTTACGGCGATACGGCCGGCAGCAGCACTATGACTTGGCTGGCCTTAACCGCTGTTGGCGGTACGGTCAGCATCATCTCAGCTGCGCTTTTGCAGGGCCTCGGCTACGTGCGCGCCCCGGCCCTACACCTTTTGGCCGCCGCGCTGCTCAAGGCGGCCCTGAACCTGCTGCTGGTTCCGCAGCAGGGCATTACCGGCGCAGCCATCGCTGGCGTGGCCGCGCATTCGTTCGCAGCAGCGCTTAACGTGCTGCTGCTGTACCGCCAGGGCCATCTGCGGGTTCGCCTCGCAGATGCCCTGGCACGGCCCGCGCTGCTTACAGCGGGCCTGGCTCTTGCCGCCGCAGCCGCCAGCTGGGGCGTGGGCGCTGTGGCTACGGCCGCTGGCATCGGCGGCGGGCGCACTGCCAGCTTGGCGCAGAGCCTGCTCGGAGTGCTCGCAGGCTGCGCTGTCTTTGCCGTAGGGGCTATAGTCCTGCGGCTCCTTAGCGAGAGCCAGCTGCGCCAGCTTCCGGGCTTCGGCCCGTCCCTGGCAGACAAGCTGAAGAAGCTGCGCTTATTCCCTTAATCAACTTCTATATCACAATATAAAAATGCGGTCTGCTGAGACAGCCGCTTAAGAGGAGGAACAGACATGAGTGCAACATTAACGGTCGTCGGTCTGGGTTCAGGTAACCCTGATCGATTGACGCTAGGAATTATAAAGAAGCTGAAGGCAGCATCCGTTGTCTATGTCCGCACAAAAGAGCATCCAGTCATGGCTGCCCTCTCCGAGCTTGAAATAACTTCACAGTCCTTTGATGGATTGTATGAATCATTATCCTCGTTTCCAGAGGTGTATGCAGCGATTACTTCAAAACTGATTGAAGAGGCTCAGGCAGCAGCAGACGGTACAGATATTGTTTACGCGGTTCCGGGTCATCCTATGGTTGCGGAATCAGCGGTTTCCCAGCTGCGCGAGCGGTGTCCTGAGGAAGGCATTGAACTGCAAATATTGGGTGGAGAGAGCTTTCTCGACGAGGCGTTTGTTCGACTGGGGTTTGACCCCATTGAAGGGTTTCAGTTACTAGATGCTTCAGGCATTCGCAGTGCTCAGCTTCAGCCTGAACTTCACACCCTGATTGGTCAGGTGTACGATAGCTTTACAGCCTCGGAAACAAAATTATGTCTGATGGAGCTGTACCCGCCTGAATATGAAGTTGTTGTGGGGCATGCACTCGGTGTTGAGAACGAAGAAAGTATTGTAAGAGTGCCACTGTACGAACTGGATCGACTCGACGGTTATGGTAACCTGTCATTAGTTTATGTACCTGCGAATCGTGATGAGAAGCTAAGAAATCGTACCTTTGCCCGTCTGCATGAAATTGTTGATATTCTTCGAAGCCCGGAAGGTTGTCCATGGGACCGGGAGCAGACACATGAATCCCTGCGCAAAAATTTAATCGAAGAAACCTATGAAGTCCTTGAAACGATAGATGAGGATGACCCCGATCATATGAGAGAGGAGCTGGGCGACCTTTTGCTGCAAATTATGCTTCACTCTCAAATGGAGGAGGAGCTAGGCACATTTAACGTGTATGACGTCATTGAAGGGCTGAATGATAAGCTTATCTTCCGTCACCCCCACGTATTTGGGGATACCCATGCGAATGATGCCGAAGAAGCGCTGAAGAACTGGGAAGGCATGAAGGCAGAAGAGAAGCGGCGTAAAGGTGTGAAGCCAGAGGAATTATCCGTTCTTAGTGGTGTTCCGCGTGACCTGCCTGCCCTTATGAAGGCATATAAGCTTCAGAAAAAAGCATCCAAGGTGGGCTTTGACTGGGACAATGCTACGGATTGCATAGCCAAGATTCGTGAGGAGATCGATGAGCTGCAGGAGGCGATTGACACAGATGCGGCGACAGATGAGCAAATTCTGGAACTTGGGGATTTGTTGTTTGCAGTTACGAATGTAGCTCGTTTTATCGGTGCAGATCCGGAAGAGGCATTAACCCGGACTAACCGCAAATTTGTGCGCCGGTTTCAATATATTGAGCAAAGCTTGCAGCGCAAGGGAACGAGCGTAAAGGATAGTAGTTTGGAAGAGATGGAAGAACTGTGGCAAGAGGCTAAGGCTGAGGAGCGTAAAGTCTAGTATTTCACAACCCCTTTGCGGTATATGGACTCCACAATGAGGCAATGCTGTGGATGTAGCTTTTATTTTCTGATTTAGAATGTGGCCAGTAGTTTAATAGTGCTATAGAATAGATTCTGCGACGATTTCTGAGAAATAACTGCTTCTTTTTTAAAAAAACGACGAATCGTGGCAGGATTTTAAGGTGACATCAAGAATAACATAAAGACGAAATGCGATTCGCCCCATATTATGGCGGCGATTCTCGTTTCATTTATTTTTTCGTATCCTAGGAGGAACTTTAAATTATGAACAAGACAGATTTGGTAAACAACATTTCCGAGAAAAACGGATTGGCAAAAAAAGATGTAGAAGCAGTATTGAACGGATTCTTGGGTGAGATTACAGAAGCTTTGGCAAAAGGTGATAAAGTCCAACTGATCGGTTTCGGAACTTTTGAAACTCGCAAACGTGCAGGACGTACTGGTCGCAACCCGCAAACGGGCACAACGATTGAAATTCCAGAATCGACTGTACCGGCTTTCAAAGCTGGTAACAAGCTTAAAGAAGCCGTTAACTAATGCGTCTTGACAAATTCCTGAAAGTGTCCCGTTTAATTAAGCGCCGTACAGTGGCCAAGGATGTGTCCGAACAAGGCCGGGTACTGATTAACGGGCGGGAATCTAAACCTAGTAGTGCAGTTAAGATCGGTGACGAGATTACTGTACAATTTGGACAAAAGCTTGTAACGGTCAAAGTAGAAAAGCTGGTCGAAACGACTCGCAAGGACGAGGCCGCGGGTATGTATACTCTAGTTCGGGAAGAGCCTGTTGCCAAAAGCAGCGGACTGGACTGGTAAGAGTAATAGAAGAAGGCATAACTTTACATTTTGTAGAGTTGTGCCTTCTTTTTTTCTCTCTTATTTTAGAGGGACGGGATGTTCTATAACTTCTACTTCTGCCATAGATTAGAGGTAAGAAGGAGGGGTACATGCTATGATCGAGCCAGGAAAGGTAAACAAACAGCATGATCTGCACATGCGCAGTCGGAAGCAGTTAGAGTTGACGGGCGTGCAAAATGTGGAGAGCTTCGACAGCGAGGAATTTTTGCTTCGTACAGAACTCGGCCATCTCACCATTCGCGGGAATCATTTACATATCAAAAATTTAAGTCTGGAGAACGGAATGTTGTCCTTAGAGGGCAATGTACATTCCCTGATTTATCTCGATCCCGGATCGCAGGGCAAAAACAAAGGTCTGCTCGGTAAGCTATTTAAATGAATCCTGCAGTCCAGTGGGTGACGCTGTTCTACATGATCATGGCCGGGTTGGCAATGGGACTGGCCTATGACAGCTACCGGGTGCTGTCGCTGAAGTTCAATTTTCCCAAATGGCTGAATGCCATGCTAGATCTACTGTATTGGCTTTGGGCTGCCTTGCTCGTTTTTCGTATGCTTTATGCCGGAAATCAAGGACAATTGCGGTTTTATGTCTTTCTAGGTTTGTTTCTAGGAGTATGGATCTATTTTTTAATCTTCAGTGTTACGGTGCGGCGTTTTGTGTTAAGGTTAATTCAATCGGTTCAGTATATGTGCAGGCTGCTTTGGAGACTTGTGGAGATCCTGATAGGTACACCTCTTCGCTGGCTTTGGCGATTTGTTTTAGGACTGCTAAAGCTACTAGGTCGTATTCTGCGGTTCATCTTTAAGCTTCTGCTGCGTCTGACCAAACCAATTTGGGTATTACCTGTTAGGTGGATCTCTCCACAGTTATCTCGGCTGACACATAGCGCCTGGATTGTGAAGATCACTGGATGGATTACCAAATGGCGGAAACGCTGACCTTGAATTAGGGGGTACGTTACATGAACAGATTTACTGCGGAAGAGAAGAGTAATCATAGCAAAAATTCGGCCGCAGGCGCGAAGAGAAGAAGATTTATGTGGATTGTCTTTGTGGCAATATTTTTTGGTTGGGCGGGTTATACTTACTTCGATCAAAGCGCGGTCATTGCGGACAAGGGCAAGGAGCTTGCAAAGAAACAGGAGACTAGTGAGGATGTCATGGCATCTTTAACTCAATTAAAATATGAATTATCCAGACTTAATGATGACGAGTATATTGGCCAATTAGCACGTAAATGGTACAATATCTATCCTCAAGGGGAAACTCCTATTCGAACAGAGCAATCAGAGCAATAATAGCGGCTAAAAGAGGCTTTTACTCTGTTGCCTTGCTTTGCTCTTTACTGTATAATCAAATCACCGCAGACAGGATGACCTTAATATTCGTCTGTATATTTTTAAGGGAGGATCATTTTATTCTATGGCAATTGAAGTGGGCACCAAGTTAGAAGGCAAAGTGACAGGCATCACGCATTTCGGAGCATTTGTGGATCTGTCAGGAGGTGTCACAGGTCTCGTTCACATCTCGGAAATCGCCGATAATTATGTCAAGGATGTTAACGATCATCTGAAGATTAGTGATGTAGTAACAGTCAAGGTGATCAACGTCGATAAGGACGGCAAGATCGGACTTTCCATTAAGCAGGCTGTTGACAAGCCAGCATCGGAAGTACGTCCGCCTAGAGCTCCAAGACCAGAACGTCCTAGCGGCGGAGACCGTTTCGGCGGCGGTGGCGGCAGTGGTGGTGGAGGCGGCGGTGGATTCAATCGTGAACGGGGTGGGCGTCCATTTAAGCCTGCAGCCGGTAAACCTTCATTCGAGGATAAAATGTCGCGATTCCTGAAAGACAGCGAAGAACGGATATCTTCGATTAAGAAGAACACAGAAGGAAAGCGCGGAGGCCGTGGAGCTAAACGCGTATAATCCAATACCTGTACATCATAAATAACCGCAGGGGCATTTCGCCCTTGCGGTTTTTTTGTCATGTCATATAAAATTGCCGACAGCATCCATGTCATTCTCACATAACTCTAGGGCAATCGCTGACGAATGACCGCCGCGTTAGCGCGTGAAATTACGTTGCAAACAATCTTGAAACCAATCAACCTACCGTCCCGCAAGGGATAGAACCACTTTTTTACAGATCATGAATGAAGGCTTTTTTGTCGGAAATTTCTTATGTGTGTCCCTCCATTTTTGACAAACTTTCTCAAATCTCCGGTTATATAATGAGTAGCATAAATTCTTAAACGGGTGGTGTAGGGGAATGAGTAAAAGCAATGTGGTAAATTTGCCAGAGTGGACAAGAGTGGGAAGTGAAGATAAGAAACAAAGACAAGCCTTACGTACGCGCATTACAGCTTGGGTTCAGAAACAGCGGTATATGCAGCTTATAGCCGCGAAGAAATGGATGGTTTTGCTCAGTTTCATGGGATTTTTGCTGGGTAGAGCCATGATCTTGGACGAGCTATCCCCTTTTGCTGTCGCATATTTCGCCGTCATTGTGTTTATGCGTCGTGACTCCATTTTACCTGTGGCTGCAGCGATTATAGCTGGAAGTCTCTTCACTCCATTCCCCGGAGCTTTAGTTACTACTGCTGAACTGATTATTTTCTATCTAGTCTACAAAGGGCTGGAAAGTTATGAACGAATAGATTTGTCCTATGCACCATTGATGGTGTTCGTGTCTTCGTTTATGGTTGGTCTGTTCCAGATCGTTATTGGACCGTCTCTTTCCTGGTATCCGCTTATGATGATAACACTAGATGCTTTATTAGGCTTTGTACTTACACTGGTCTTCATTCAAGCGCTTCCTCTACTAACCTATAAGCAAAAGAGTAGAGCGCTCAGGAACGAAGAGGTCCTATGCCTTATTATCTTGCTTGCCTCTGTAATGACTGGTCTTGTGGGTTGGACCCTTAATGGTTTGTCTTTAGAACATATATTGTCACGATATTTGATTCTACTGTTCGCTATGGCAGGGGGGGCTCCACTTGGTGCGGCTGTCGGGGTTGTGACTGGGTTGATTCTCAGTTTGGCGGATATCAGTGCTATTTATCAGATGAGCCTGCTTGCTTTTTCTGGAATGCTAGCGGGAATGATGCAGGGGGGTAGAAAAGGTGCAGTATCCATCGGGATGTTGCTAGGATCCACGATCCTTTCCGTCTATTTTACGGGTCCGGGTGATATGATGGCCTCGACATGGGAAACCTGCGTAGCTGTAGTGCTATTTCTTATAACGCCTAAGGCGATGATATCTGCCATTGCTAAATATGTTCCGGGCACGTCAGATCATAGCCGAACTCAACACGAATATGCGCGAAGGGTCAGAGATTTAACAGCAGAACGGGTGACGCAATTCTCACAGGTATTCCAGCAGCTGTCGAGCAGCTTTGGGCAGATTCCACGTGCCGGAGAAGTAGGGAAGTCAGACCGTGAGATGGAGGATTTCATGAGTACGGTGACAGAGGGCGCCTGTGCAGGATGCATTCGGCGTTCCCACTGCTGGGATGCAAAATTCTATCAGACGTATAGATACATGACAGATATGATGACTACTGTTGAGGAATGCCCTGATATTACGGCAGCTCAGCTACCTCCGGAATGGAGCCGGATTTGCGGTAAAACTGGCGAAGTGCTTGAAGTCATGAAAGGACAATATGATCTTTACCAACATGATATGCGATGGAAAAGACAAATATACGATAGTCGTCAATTTGTTGCCGAGCAGTTATCGGGCGTGTCACAGGTTATGGAGGACCTAGCGCGTGAAATAAAACGTGAGGGACAGGCTATGTATCGTCAGGAAGCTCAAATCCGTGAGACATTGGAGAAGTTAGGGTTGTCTATTCATAGCATCGAAATCCTAAGTTTAGATCCTGGGCGTGTAGAAATAGAGGTGGTACATGCCTATACTCGTGGTTTTGATGAATGCCGTAAAATGATCGCTCCGCTCCTTTCTGACATACTAGATGAGAATATTGCTGTCATGAGCGAGACGGCAGTCCATCCCCGGGAAGGATTGTCGATGGTTACCTTCGGTTCAGCCAAAGCCTTTGAGATAAACACAGGAGTGGCCGTTGTTTCTAAAGGCGGAGATATGCTATCTGGCGATAGCTTCAGTACCGTAGAGCTTGGAAACGGCACCTTTGCAGTATCCATTAGTGATGGAATGGGAAATGGTGAGCGGGCGAGAATGGAGAGTAGTGCCGCCCTCGGCATGTTAGAAAAGCTACTGCAATCCGGTATGGATGAGAAGCTGGCTGTAAAGTCGGTAAACTCTATTCTCTTATTACGTTCTCCTGACGAGTTCTATGCTACCGTTGACATGGCTTTAATCGATCAGTATTCCGCGCAGACAACTTTTATGAAGATTGCTTCCGCACCGAGCTTTATCCGCAGGGGTAGTGAGGTTATTCCAATAACCTCTAGCAATCTGCCTATAGGAATCATTAAAGATATCGATGTGGATCTGATCAGCATGCAGCTTCGGGCGGGTGATATTTTAATTATGATGACGGATGGTATTTATGATGCGCCTGGATATGCCGTTAATAAGGAGATATGGATGAAACGGTTGATCCAAGAGCTTGAGGGGGATGATCCTCAAGATTTGGCGGATAATCTGTTAGATAAGGTAATCCGTTATCAGGGCAATGAGATCCATGATGACATGACCATTGTCGTAAGTCGTGTAGATCATTTCCACCCAGAGTGGTCCAGCCTGCATATGCCTGGTGTCGGGCGAATGGAGCGTCCGCGTACGGTGAGCTAGTTATTTTAGGTTTAGGTTTAGTAGGTTTTAATGTTGGGTACGCGCGAAGCGCCGTATTGCTTGTATGTTTAAGCACGCACGAAGTGTCGTGTTGCCTATATATTTGCATTGAGCGCAATGCGCCGTGCTGCTATAGGAGGTTTAAGTACGCGCGAAGCGTCGTGCGTGCTTGGAAGTCGAGGCGAGTCTGTGATGTGTAACTCGCCGGCCTCTACTATTTACGTTTCAAAGGTTCGCTGACTTTGGAGCGTAATTTTTTAGATCTAAACTGTTTACTAGTGAAGGTACGGAACGGAGAGAAAGTTTGGAGCTGTAGAAGCGGAGCGTTCGCCTTTATTATTTGATTTCAACCGCAGAGGGCGGTTTTAATAGAGAAATCAAATAATAACAGCGATCGAAAGCCCAAACATTTCTCGCAGTTCCCCTATTCACTAACTCCTCTATTTTGATCTAAATTTCCCCACTTAATAGCGACCGTTTGAAATCTCTCATTTCTGGATATGCTAGAAACAGAGGTTCAAACAAAGGGGGAGTTGAGGGTTATGAAGCAAATTATGCTCATTACTGACGGTTGTTCGAATGTAGGAGAAAGTCCGGTGTTGGCAGCGGCGCATGCCCTGCAGGAGGGAATCACCGTAAATGTGGTTGGTGTAGTTGATTATGGTACGATCGGCGAACTCGGAAGCCGGGAGATTGCCGACATTGCCAAGGCCGGGGGAGGCCTTAGCCGGATAGTCGGAACGCCACAACTGGCGCAGACGATTCAAATGATGACACGCAAGACCGTGGTTCAGACGATCCAGCAGGCGGTTAATAAAGAGGTAAAAAAGATACTAGGCGATGGCTCACTGGATCAGTTACCTCCTGTTCAACGTTCACAGGTTGTTACAGTTGTAGATGAACTGACAGAAACAACACCGCTGCGCATTGCACTTCTTATCGATGCCAGTGCTAGTATGAAACCTAAATTGGGTGCCGTGGAAGATGCTATCCGTGATTTGGCGCTAAGTTTGGAAGCACGGGAAGGTAAAAGTGAGATCGCTGTGTTCCATTATCCTGGAAATAACAGCAGTGAAGATGCCAAGCTTGATCTAGATTGGACCCATGACATGTCAGGTATTCGTACGTTATTCTCTAAATTACACATGAGAGGCGCGACACCGACGGGTCCAGCTATTTTCAAGGTGCTTGAACATTATCGTTATGATACACTGGATGAACATCGTGGACGCCGACTAAGTGATGACCACGACGAAAGAGAAGGGATGATTGGTGGGTATGTCGTCTAATCCGTCCTATCCTACTGGTACCTTAATTAACGGCAAATGGCGGGGTAACCGTTATGTCGTTGAACGGATGCTGGGAAGGGGCGCGAACGGAACCGTATATCTTGTGCAAAGAGAAGGCAGACGGGAAAGGTACGCGCTAAAAATCGGATACGATACACTTGAACTTCAATCGGAGATCAATGTATTAACCTCGCTGCAATCACGGCGAAAGCGGAATGAACATCGTGCTCGTCGTGAGAATCCATTGTCTTCTTATTTTTTGGAAGCGGATGATTTTGCGAACGGGGATAATGTCCCCTTCTATGTAATGAGGTATGTTGAAGGCAAACCTCTGCATCATTTTTTATCGAAAAACGGTCCCGACTGGTTAGGCCTGGTTGGGCTTGGTCTGCTTGATAAGCTGCGCACACTGCATGAATGCGGTTTTGTGTTCGGGGATTTGAAGCCGGAGAACGTCATGGTATCAAAGTATGGCGAAGTGGAGCTGATCGACTTTGGGGGTACAAGTCCTATGGGTCGCAGTGTGAAGCAGTTTACTGAATGGCATGACCGTGGCTTTTGGAACGCAGGCAGCCGTACGAGTGATGAGGGTTATGATCTATTCGCTTTTGCAGTACTGTGCCTCCGTCTTTTGAATGAAGAGGGGCTCAAGAAAGCTGCGCTACAGCTGCCGCAGACAAGAAGTGTAGATGAGCTGTTTAAGCTGGCTAGAAATCTACCCGACAAGAAACTATCCTCTTGGATTTGTTTGGCGTTAAAAGGAGGTTTCTCCGGTTCCGCAGATGCTACAGAGCTCTGGCGAAACCATATTTACAATTCGCGTAGAAAGCGTCCTGATAGTATGGACACACCTCGCTGGCTCAAAAATGCTTTTGGGTTATCCTTGTTCGTACTTGCCTTTACAATTTATTGGGTATTTCGGTTTTGAACTTATACATATAGTAGAGAGAAGGGGGGCCGCATATGGAGCAAATGAATGGACTGGTGGAGTCAGTATTGGAGTCGGCAGCCGAGCACGAGCTGTGGGCGCCCCATGACACCATTGTAGTCGCAGTTTCCGGCGGCCCGGATTCTGTGGCTCTTTTGCATGTTTTGCATGAAATAGCTTTAAACGTTATGCCACTTACCCTAATATGCGCTCATGTGAATCACGGATTTAGACCGGAGTCTAAGGAAGAGGCAGAGCTAGTACGTGGTATGGCTCAAAAATTGGGACTGCCCTTTGAGTTGGCCGAATTTGATATTCCTTCTTTGGTCAAAGAGAGTGGACTCGGTCCTGAGGGGACAGCACGCGAGAAGCGATACGAATTTCTGATTGATACCGCACACCGTTATGGGGCACGCTCCGTTGCTCTGGCTCATCATGCGGATGATCAGGCAGAAACAGTGATTATGCGTCTATTGCGAGGAAGCGGTTTATCGGGGCTGTCGGGTATCAAGTGGAAAAGAACAGAAAAAAAGGTGGAACTCATTCGTCCATTCCTACGTATTAACAAAACGGCTCTTCTTGGGTTATGTCAGAATGAAGGTTTCACCTATGCCGAGGATGCGACTAATCTGCTGACCAAATACAAGCGGAATGCTGTTCGATTGGAGGTTCTTCCTTTTCTGGAAAGGTATAGCAGCAGAGTGAGGCAGTCACTTGTGCAGCTTGCGGAAATTGCAGGAGCTGAGGATGAATATATGGAGGCATCTGCGGTAAAATGCTTTGAGGAGCTGGTTTCGGAAGGGGAAGGGAAATATACCTTTAACAGAGCTTCATTTGCGGCCACACCCTCCGCTTTACAACGGCGTTTGATTAAACTAATATTAAATTATCTGTCGGCGGATCTATCTGCCCTTGATTTCTCCAAGATTGAATCTGTACGTCGGGGAACGCTGCAGAGCTATCCCACCACCTGGAGTTTGGATTTAGGTGGAGGCCTGACTTGTGTGCGGCAATACGATATCATCTTGTTCTCGTCCAAGCCCGCGCAGCAACAGGCAAGCTATACATATCGTCTGTTTTTACCGGACTCCGAGCTTAAGCTGGAGGAAATAGGTAAGGTGATGTCGATGGCGGTGCTGGAGAGAGAAAACTTTTTTGTACAGGGGGAGGATTATGGGAAGATGTCGGCTTGGTTTGACCGTGATGAACTGGTCTTTCCACTAACGATTCGTTCCCGATTGCCTGGAGATACCATAAGAGTCATGGGATTAAACGGAAGCAAAAAGGTAAAAGATATTTATATTGATGATAAAATACCTGCTGCTGAACGCTCAATGATCCCACTCGTTTGTGATGGTTTGGGCAATATCGTCTGGATTCCGGGCGTAAGACGCTCGATGCATGCCGCAGTAGGGCGGCAAACGACCTCGGTACTTCTATTGTCTCTAGCAGAGCTGGATGACCGTGAAGAAACGTAATGGTCGATGTAAGTCTTTCATAGTATAACTTAGGAGGTTTCGCAAGTTGCAAAATGATATTCAAGAAGTCTTGATCACCGAAGAGGAACTTCAGCAGAAAATTAAGGAGCTCGGCCAAAAACTGAGCGAAGAATACGCAGGACGTACCCCTTTAGTCATTTGTGTACTAAAAGGCGCGTTTATATTTATGGCAGATCTGGTTAAAGCCATTACAGTACCTGTTGAGATGGATTTCATGGCAGTTTCTAGCTATGGAGCTTCCACCAAGTCCTCTGGTGTTGTCAAAATTATTAAGGATTTAGATGTATCGGTAGAAGGCCGTGATATCTTGATCGTTGAAGATATTATTGACAGTGGCCTTACGCTCAGCTATTTGATTGAGCTGCTCCGCAACCGCAATGCTGCTTCTATCAATGTGGTTACCTTGTTTGATAAGCCCTCAGGTCGTACGGTTAATCTGGAAGCCAGCTATACAGGCTTCGTGTTGCCAGACGAATTTGTAGTAGGCTACGGATTGGATTATGCCGAGCGGTATCGGAACCTCCCATATGTTGGAGTACTGAAGCCTGAGATTTATTCCAATTGAACTATTGATTGCCTTGATCTACGGATCGGGCACCCTTGGCTTCCTTTATTTGAGGTGTCCCAAGAGGCTATGGTACAATAACTTGAGTGTTGCGAGAGGAGGTAGGGGATGAATCGGTTCATCCGGAATTCTGGTTTTTATTTGATTTTATTTTTAGTCGTGGTGGGTATTGTCCAGTTTGTGAGCAATGGAAATGAAGCCGCCGATTTCCCTAGATACGACGAGTTACGGCAGGAGATCAAGAACAACAATGTGAAGGATTTGACGGTTCAGTTTGAGGGTAATGCCTTTTTAGTTACAGGCGAATATAGAGAGTTGCCTGCCGATACTAAATCGAAGAGCTTCTCCACATATATTCCTCCTACAGATGCTGCTATTGATGAACTGATTCAAGCCAGTGATGTTAATGGGATTGAATTAACTCAGAAGAAAATGGAAGGTACCAGCATTTGGCTGACATTCCTTTCTTCTATTATCCCGCTAGTCATTATGTTCATCTTGTTCTTCTTCCTGTTTAACCAGGCGCAAGGTGGCGGCGGTAAAGTCATGAATTTCGGCAAGAGCAAGGCTCGGTTATATAATGAAGAGAAGAAGAAAATTAGCTTTGAGGATGTTGCAGGGGCGGACGAAGAGAAGCAAGAGCTTGTCGAAGTTGTTGAGTTCCTGAAAGATCCACGCAAATTTGCAGCTGTCGGTGCACGTATTCCTAAGGGTGTATTGCTTGTGGGTCCTCCGGGAACAGGTAAAACATTGCTTGCACGTGCAGTAGCAGGTGAAGCTGGCGTTCCTTTCTTCAGTATTTCCGGTTCTGACTTCGTGGAAATGTTCGTGGGTGTCGGTGCTTCTCGGGTACGTGATTTGTTCGAGAATGCCAAGAAGAATGCTCCATGTATTATCTTCATTGATGAAATTGATGCTGTGGGTCGTCAACGTGGCGCCGGACTTGGTGGCGGACATGACGAACGCGAACAGACACTTAACCAATTGCTGGTTGAGATGGATGGATTCGGTGGTAACGAAGGCATTATTATTGTTGCGGCAACTAACCGCGCTGATATACTTGATCCTGCATTGCTACGTCCAGGACGTTTTGACCGTCAAATTACGGTTGACCGCCCTGACGTAAAAGGCCGTGAAGCTGTACTTAAGGTTCACGCTCGTAACAAGCCTCTTACGAAAGATGTAAGACTGGATGTTGTTGCAAAACGTACAACTGGATTCACTGGTGCGGATCTGGAGAACCTGCTAAATGAGGCGGCGTTGCTAGCTGCGCGTCGTAACCGTAAGGATATTTCCATGATTGAAGTCGATGAAGCCATCGACCGTGTTATCGTAGGTACTGAGAAACGCAGTCGTGTTATCAGTGACCGCGAGAAACGTATTGTGGCTTATCATGAAGCAGGTCATACTATAGCTGGTTACTTCCTAGAGCATGCCGATATGGTGCATAAAGTTACTATTATCCCACGCGGACGTGCAGGCGGATATGTTATCATGCTTCCGAAGGAAGATCGGATGATCGTTACGAAGCAGGAGCTTTTGGATAAGGTTACTGGATTACTTGGTGGACGTGTTGCCGAAGAATTGTTTATTGGCGAGATCGGTACGGGTGCATACAGTGACTTCCAACAGGCTACGCGCATCGTGCGTGCTATGATTATGGAGTACGGTATGAGCGATAAGCTTGGACCTATGCAGTTCGGATCTTCTCAAGGTCAAGTATTCTTGGGTCGTGATATTGGGCATGAGCAGAATTATAGTGATTCCATTGCTTATGAGATTGATCAAGAAATGCAGAACTTTATTACTTCGAGCTACGAGCGTTGTAAAGAGCTGTTGCTCAAACACTCTAAAGAAATGCACTTGATTGCCAATACCTTACTTGAGAAGGAAACACTTGAGCTTGATCAGATCAAAGAACTGATTGAACAAGGCTTCCTTTCCGAAGATGGTAAAGCTAAGGATGGTGAAGGTGTTGCACTTGAAGTTGGTGAACCAGTCATTGATAATATCGGTGATGTGAAAGTTCGCATTCAAGGCAAACCTGAGGATGCACAGTCCACAATCCCTGATCTATCGAAGGATATCCCGAATAACCCTGATTCTGAGGGTAATGATGATTCCGACGATAACAACAAAGGTGGCGGCACTAGCCTTACCTAAATGGTCTCACGATTCATATGATGTAAATTTATCCGGAGAACGTAACTGTTCTCCGGATTTTTTATTTTAATTTTTAAGGGATTTTGAGCCTTAAAGCCTGTCCAGTTACATTGACAGAGACTGGAACGTTGTGTACATTAGTGATTAATATTACTTACTATTCATATCAGTATGTTCATTTTTTCACCATGATGGCTCATGCCATTTGATAACATCGCGCCGGCTTAAAGCCGCGAAGATTTAAGGGGGAGAACAATCGGTGGAAGCTCTGGCACTTGAGCGCAAGCAGGAACAGAATCGAGAACTTCGGATACGTCTTGAACAGCTTAAAAAGGAAAGAAACGCAATTATTTTAGCTCATTATTATCAACGTGATGAAATTCAGGAGGTTGCCGATTTCCGGGGCGACTCTTTCTTACTCGCTCAGAAGGCTGCGGAGACAGATGCAGAGGTTATTGTATTCTGCGGTGTTCATTTCATGGGGGAGAGTGCTAAAATTCTGGCCCCAAATAAAACCGTCCTTATTCCTGATGAACGTGCAGGTTGTCCAATGGCTGATATGGTCAATGTAGACGGTTTGCGTAAGCTGAAAGCACAGCATCCAAATGCTAAAGTGGTTACTTATATCAACTCGTCTGCAGAGATTAAAGCGGAGACTGATATCTGTTGTACCTCTGCAAATGCCGTGAAAGTAATCGAATCCCTCGATGCTGAAGAAATTATCTGGGTACCCGATAAGAATCTTGGCCAATATGTACAAGATCAGACCGGTAAAAAACTGATTATCTGGGAAGGCTACTGCAACACTCACGACATGTTGACCGTTAAAGATGTAGTAGAAATGAGAGCGAAATACCCAGAAGCAGAATTTGTAGTTCATCCAGAATGTCGTCCGGAAGTAGTAGCCATGGGTGATTATGTGGGTAGTACTACATCCATTCTCGAATATTGCCGGAAATCAGACCGCAAGCAGTTTATTGTTGGGACTGAAGACGGTACAGGATATCAGCTTCGTAAAGATAGTCCGGATAAAGAATTCCATTTTGCTACAAAATTTCTTGTTTGTCCTAATATGAAAGTTAACAATCTAAAAAAACTGGTGAAATGCCTGGAGACGATGAAGCCACAAATCTATGTACCGCCTGCTGTCGCCGACAAAGCCAGAACTTCCCTAGAGCGCATGCTACAAGTCCGGTAGTATGCGCTACTCTTTCGTTGAAACAGGTGAAACGCGGTCATGATTCCACAATATTTGGTTGATTTTGATCTTCGGGATATTCCTAAAGTAAAAACAGATTGTATTGTTATCGGTTCAGGGATTGCCGGATTGTTCACGGCTATTAAAGCTAGTGAAGATCGGCGTGTCATTATGATCACAAAGAAATCAGTAATGGAGAGTAATACTCGCTATGCACAGGGGGGGATCGCAGCTGTAATAGCTGAGGACGATTCCCCTGCTTATCACCGGCAGGATACATTAATGGCTGGAGCAGGTCTTTGCTCATCCACAGCTGTCGATGCACTTGTTAATGAAGGACCAGATAGAGTTCATGAGCTAATTCGTTTAGGTACTCTTTTTGATAAGGAAGATGGGGTACTGGCTTTGACGCAGGAAGGAGCGCATAGCCACCGTCGTATTTTGCATGCTAATGGAGATGCTACAGGTTACGAGATTGTTCGTGCTTTGGCTGAACAGGTAGCTGAACATGAGAACATTGAGGTGTGGGATGATCACTATGTCATTGATCTCATCACTGAAGGTGGAGAATGTGTAGGCGCATTGTTGCAGCGTCCCGGCGGCGGACGGTTATTCCTGCAAGGGGATGCGACTATTTTGTGCTCTGGTGGTGCAGGACAATTATTTAGATACACTACTAACCCTGAAGTAGCTACAGGCGACGGGGTAGCCATTGCTTACCGTGCCGGCGCTCATATACGAGATATGGAATTTATTCAATTTCATCCTACAGCATTAAGTTATCCTGGAGCTCCTAGATTCTTAATCTCCGAAGCAGTTCGAGGGGAAGGAGCAGTGTTGCGCAATATTAATGGAGAGCGGTTCATGGAGCGTTATCATGAGCTGCTTGAGCTAGCTCCACGAGATATTGTAGCTCGGGCTATTGTAAGTGAAATGGAGCTTACAAAATCAACGTTTGTCTATTTGGATATTACGCATGAATCCCCGGAAATGGTGAA
The DNA here is from genome assembly GCF_029893135.1 of Paenibacillus sp. PastF-3. Lineage (NCBI taxonomy): Bacteria > Bacillati > Bacillota > Bacilli > Caryophanales > Paenibacillaceae > Paenibacillus > Paenibacillus sp. PastF-3. Next base: position 47,455 of record NZ_JARXWM010000030.1, read on the forward strand.
GCATCGTTTCCCTACAATACATGAGACATGTATGGGCTATGGACTGGATATTACAAGTGATTGGATTCCAGTAGCTCCAGCTGCGCATTATATGATGGGGGGCATTAAGACCGATCTGAATGGGGAAAGTACGATACCTCGCTTGTTTGCTTGCGGGGAGGTTTCTTCCACAGGCGTACATGGTGCTAATCGGTTAGCAAGCAATTCATTATCGGAAGCAGTTGTTTTTGGGCATCGTATTATTGAGCGGATTCGCAAATTATCCCCGCTTGGACGTGATGTTTTATCAGTTAGTAGTAACGAAGGGCGTGTTGATTTGCCAACGCAAGCTATTGTGGAACGCCGTTTGAAGCTACAAAAGGTAATGGTTCGATATGCTGGATTACGACGTAATGAAGAGACCTTGTCTAAGGGAATAGAAGAATTGAAACGGCAGCTACCCATCTTTGGATCGGTATTGACTAAACGCGAGGAATACGAGTTCGCTAATATGCTGACCTGCTGTTTGCTCGTGACAGAGTCTGCTCTAGCACGGGAAGAGAGTCGCGGGGCACATTACCGTGAGGATTACCCGCAGCGAAGTGATGATCAGTGGCGCAAGCACCTGCTTCAAATTCGCGATCTGGGAATAGTGGAGGAATTAAGCGATGATGTTTAATGGTTACAATGAAGAACTAGTACAATCCATCAAGGCTTGGCTGCGGGAAGATGTTGGCTCCGGGGATGTAACAACACAGATGACGATACCTGTTGGCCATGAATCTAAAGGGATTATTCATGCTAAAGAAGATGGCGTCATTTGTGGTATCCCGATTACAGAGCTGGTTTTTGAAATTGTTGATCCTACGCTTAGCTTTACAGCCCTTGTAGAAGAAGGTCAAGCAGTGACAAAAGGGACTGTAATTATCGAGGTGGAGGGTAGCACACATGCAATTCTTACAGGTGAACGGCTTGCACTGAACTTGATGCAGCGCCTTTCGGGTGTTGCATCACGTACCGCATCTTTCGTACAGGTGCTCGCTGGATTACCGACTCGTCTAGTCGATACACGTAAGACTACACCAGGACATCGTATGCTGGAAAAATATGCAGTTCGTGTTGGTGGAGGCTTTAACCATCGCTTTGGTCTATATGATGCGGTTATGATCAAGGACAATCATATCAAAGGTGCAGGTGGGATTAGGCAGGCGGTAGGCCGTGCTCGGAAGAACATTCCACATACGATGAGTATTGAAGTGGAGACTGAGAATTTAGAGCAAGTAGAAGAGGCACTGGCAGCAGGTGCTGATATTATTATGCTTGATAATATGTCTAACGAGATGATGAAGCAAGCGGTGGCCAGGATTAAAGCTAAAGCTCCACATGTCAAGACAGAGGCTTCCGGCAATGTATCGTTAGAAACGGTTCGCGGGATCGCAGAAACAGGTGTGGATGTGATTTCTGTAGGACGCCTTACGTACTCCTTCTCCAGTCTGGATATTAGTCTAGACCTTAATGCCAAGAAGGAAGGGTCCTCATCATGATGCTTGCTGTAGATATCGGTAATACCAATATTGTTCTCGGTGTATACAGAAAGCGCGAATTGTTGCATCATTTTCGGCTAAGTACTGCGCGCCAATCCACCGTGGATGAATATGGAGTGCTGATACACAATCTTTTTCAGATGTCAGGGATCTCTGTCAAAGATGTGGAAGGCGTAATTATATCCTCGGTAGTTCCACCTCTGGTTAAGACTATCGTAGATATGTGTATAAAATATATAGGTAAAGAACCGTTACTCGTGGGGCCAGGGATAAAAACGGGACTTAATCTTCGTTATGAGAATCCGCGTGAGATTGGCGCAGACCGGATTGTTAATGCAGTTGCTGCGATTGAGCAATATAAATGTCCGCTTGTTGTTGTTGATTTTGGTACGGCTACGACCTTCGACTGTATCGATGCAGGAGCTAATTATCTCGGAGGAGCGATTGTTCCGGGTCTTGTTATTTCTACAGAGGCCTTATATCAGCGAGCATCGAAGCTGCCGCGAATTGAGTTAGAGAAGCCTAAAAAGGTTATCGGACGTAATACAGTTCACGCTATGCAGGCTGGTATTATTTTTGGGTATGCAGGCCAAGTGGAGGGGATTGTAAAGCGTATCAAAATCGAGATGAATGCTCCGGAACTGAAGGTTATTTCTACTGGAGGGCTTGCTTCGCTAATTGCGGGGGAGACGGATTGTATCGACGAAGTAAACCCTATGTTAACACTAGAAGGATTACGAATTATTTATGACCGTAACCAATAAAGATAAAGAAGCCTAAAGGGCGATGAGATAGGAGGGCTATGCACCCAATGGAAAAAAAGAAGGATCGACTTATCCGTGGAACGGCTATGAATGGTAAAGTGAGAGCGTTTGCTGTCCGCACAACAGAATTGGTCGAGGAATTGCGGCGCAGACATGATACGTATCCAACGGCTACAGCCGCACTTGGACGTACAGTTACCGCTGCAGCCATGATGGGCGCTATGCTCAAAGGAAGAGAGAAGCTATGCATTATGGTTAAAGGGGATGGACCGATCGGGCAAATCGTTGCGGAGTCCAATGCGTTGGGAGAAGTGTGCGGTTATGTACATCATCCTCACATTCACTTACCTAGCAATAGTATGGGGAAATTGGATGTTGCTGGAGCCGTAGGCACTGAAGGGTTCATTGATATTATAAAGGATTTAGGCTTGAAAGAACCTTATCGAGGTAGTATTCCTATCATCTCCGGAGAACTTGCGGAAGATTTTACTTATTATTTCGCTGTTTCTGAACAAACCCCAGCTGCAGTTGGCTTAGGTGTATTAGTGGATACCGATGAGTCAGTGATTGTAGCCGGAGGGTTTATCGTGCAGCTTCTTCCAGGACTGACGGATGCGGAGATTACGGAGATCGAAAAAGCTCTAGGGGCTATGCCTTCCGTGACAACACTTCTTGATCAGGGTCTAGAGCCAGAAGAAATGCTGCGTATTCTTTTGCCGGATGCGATAGTTATGGATGAACTGGATATTAACTTTGCTTGTCAATGTTCGCGTGAGCGGGTAGAGCAGACATTGGTTAGCTTAGGGCAAGATGAACTGGAGAGATTAATTGCAGAAGATGAGCAGGCTGAAGTTGTATGTCATTTTTGCAACGAGGCTTATGTTTTTAATAAGGACGAATTACAGGTCATTTTAGAACAAGCGAAATCGTAGGGCATGGGATGATGACGAGACAGGAACGTGCACTTCGCAATACGGTTGTTATTCTGGCTGTTGCAACTTTAATGCTCGGGGGTCTATTGTTCTGGAGCTTACGTGCAATGGCTCTTCTAAAAGGAGATGCAACAGAAAACGAAACACCGGATGCAGCGACTGCAGGCGGACAACCGATAACAGATAAGCAGTGGATGGATGAGCTCAAAAAAAAGCATGGGCACGAAGTGCTGGTTGGAATGATTAATCATATTGTTGTGGAGATGGAAGCAAAGGCTCTGGGGATTACCGTGACCGACGATGAGGTTGAACAAGAACTTGCACGAACTATGATTGGATACGGATCGGAAGAACAGTATTATGCTCAAATGCAGTCTCAGCTGGGGTTATCTCGTCAGGAAGTGTTCGCGGAAACGGCTTATCGTCTAACCTTACAAGCAATAGCTACTGATGGTATTACGATTAAGGAAGCTGATATCGATACTTATTTAGACCAAAATACGGAGCGTTTCACGCCCAAAAGGGAATTGGAACTCTCCATGATTAAGGTTGCATCTTATGATGAAGGCGAGCAAGTAATGGATCGCTTGGAGCAGGGCGAGAATTTTGCTGATTTAGCCAGGGAAGTTTCCATTGATGCAGAGAGTCGGCAGCAAGGAGGACGTTTGGGCAAAGTAGAGGAAGATGACCCTTTTTGGCCGGAGGGACTGCTTAAGACCGCTGCTAGTTTGGATGAAGGTGATATAGCGGGGCCGATTCAGGCAGAGGACGACTTCGCTATCATTCGACTAGAGAGTATTCATACACAAAATATACCGGACCAAAAGGAAATTCGGGCGCTGGTACGTCAAGAGCTGGCTTTGGAGCAAGCCCCCTCTTTACAACAAGTGGAGAGTGATTTGCGCACGAAATATGATGTGGCAATAAATATTGACAACAGCCTGCAAGATTGATAATATGATATTAATGTAAAACCTACCGTTTTAGTCGGAAATAACTAACGGTAGTCTAATATCTACACCCCTTTATAGCAGTTATTATTGCATAATAGGGACACACATACAGAAGAGTAAAGTCACAATTTACGTTCTTATATCGCATTTATCATTCTAAGGAGGTTTTTGCTCATGGCTAAAGTCGTTAACAACGTAACAGAATTGATCGGAGGTACTCCGCTCGTTCGTTTGAATCGTCTGGCACAGGAAGGCTCCGCAGATATTTATTTGAAATTAGAATATCAGAATCCAGGATCAAGCGTAAAAGACCGTATCGCAATCAGCATCGTTGAAGAAGCTGAACGTGAAGGTCTGCTGAAACCTGGAGGTACAATTGTAGAAGCAACTAGTGGTAACACTGGGATTGGCTTGGCACTTGTGGCTGCGGCTAAGGGTTATAAGGCAGTTATCGTAATGCCGGAAACCATGAGCTTGGAACGCCGTAATCTACTTCGTGCATACGGAGCAGAATTAGTTCTGACTCCAGGATCGGAAGGCATGAATGGTGCGGTTAAGAAAGCGGAAGAAATTCTGAAAGAAAATCCAAGCTATTTCCCATCAGAGCAGTTCAAGAATAAAGCGAATGTGAAGATCCACCGTGAGACTACTGGACCTGAGATCGTTGAAGCTATTGAGTCCATCGGTGGCCCACTGGATGCTTTTATTGCAGGTATCGGAACAGGTGGAACGATCACGGGTGCAGGTGAAGTGCTGAAGAGTAAATATCCTGACGTGAAGATCTATGCTGTGGAACCTGCTGCTTCTCCAATCTTGGCAGGAGGCAAACCAGGCCCTCACAAAATTCAGGGTATCGGAGCAAACTTCATTCCTGAAATCCTGAACCAGGACATTTATGATGAGATCATTCATGTTGAGAACGATGAAGCATTTGAAACTGCACGCCGTGTAGCTAAAGAAGAAGGCGTCTTGTCTGGGATTTCTTCCGGTGCAGCAGTATTTGCGGCACTTAAGGTTGCTAAAGACCTCGGTCCTGGCAAGAAGGTAGTTGTCATCATCCCAAGTAATGGTGAACGTTACCTGAGCACACCACTTTATAATTTCGAAGCGTAATTGTTTGCAATAACGTAATTTATAAGAGTCTTCATACCACTTTTCTGGTGGTGATGGAGACTCTTTTCGTTGATTATATGGGCAAAAGGTTCTGTCGATATATGACGATCTAGACGTGGTATTACTGAAGAGTTAAAGCCATAATAATTTCCTATAGCTGGGGGCTTTTCAATAATGCCTTAAGTACAGTATACTGACAGGCAATATACTACTGATGATTAATAATAAGTAGTTGCTAGACAAAACTAAGCGAATGCTTACGAAGTGAGTTTTATTGCGTAGTGATGTCTATGATGTAATTGCTCCATAAAACTTTTAGGAGGATGGCTTTGGAAATCATAACGACATGGCATGAGTGGGAACAATGGGCAGCTGAAGACTGGAGCATGTTCCCCTTGATTATAAAATCACCCAAGTGCTCGGGGGAATTGCCCGCATCCTGGAAGAAGGCCTGGGAACTAGCTTCTGAATACTCCGTAGTGTTGGAGAGTGGCAAGGGTGGCCGCTATACGTACTTAGGGTTAAATCCTGTATCAATATTAGAGGGCAAGGGAGAAGGTGCTGAGGTGTTTAGCCTTTTTCCCGAATCATTGGGTCATACAGCCGATGAGGGTTCACATGAGACTACAACGCTGCTAGGTCAGCCGCTAGAACTGCTACAGCAATGGATGTCAGGCTTCACCTCGCCAAGTCTAAACGTTCAGGGTATTCCCCCTTTTACCGGTGGATGTATTGGATTTCTAGGGTACGATGTGGTTCGTTCATTGGAGCGGTTACCGTCTCTTGCACAAGATGATCCCGGTTTTCCTGATTATCTCTTTATGAGGATGGATGAGGTATGGATTTATGATCACGAAGAGCATGTGCTTTATTGTGCTGTTCACGTCCCGGTTCCAGCAGAATGTGGGATGGAGGATTTGCAGAACCTTTATCTCGGTGCTATAGAACAGGCTGGGCGAATGGTAGAGCAGTGGCAGTTGATATCCACTGCTTCGGGATTGAACGAAGAGATCAAAAGTAGCATGGAGGCCCTCACAGATTCCTCAGGAGAGTGGCCCGGTATGACCTCGGCCTTCTCGCCTGAGAAGTTCCAGCAGGCCGTGCTGGACGTTCAGGAATACATCCGTCAAGGCGATGTATTTCAGGTGAATCTCTCGCTGCGCCAGGAGGCGCAGCTAAAGTCCTCGCCGGAGGATGTTTACGAATGGCTGCGAGGGCTCAATCCGTCCCCGTACATGGGGCTCTTACGGTCGCCCGGCTTCGCGCTGTCCAGCGCTTCACCGGAGTTGCTCGTCAAGCTGCACGGGGACAAAGTGAGCGCCCGGCCAATCGCCGGCACCCGGCGCCGGGGCCTGACTCCCGCGGAGGATGCCGCCATGGAGGCGGAGCTTCGCGGGAGCGAAAAGGAGATCGCCGAGCATATCATGCTTGTCGATCTGGAGCGCAACGACATCGGGCGTGTCGCTGCATATGGATCCGTCAGCGTGCCTGAGCTGATGACGGTGGAACGCTACTCTCATGTGATGCATCTCGTTTCACAGGTAGAGGGCCAGGTCGCACCGGATAAGGATGCTTATGCTGTAATCGCAGCATTGTTCCCAGGGGGAACGATTACAGGTGCGCCCAAAGTAAGAACAATGGAAATCATTGAAGAGCTGGAGCCGGTTCGGCGTGGGCCGTATACAGGATCTATGGGCTTTATTGACTATAACGGAAATATGGAATTAAATATTATTATTAGAACACTGGCTGTAAAGGATGGAGTCGGATATATTCAGACAGGTGCGGGCATCGTGATCGACTCTGATCCATACCGTGAATACCGTGAATGCCATAATAAAGCCAAAGCGGTAGTGAAGGCAGTACGCTGTAGTGAACAACAGCAGGAATCGCTAACTGCCATTGGCGCCGAAGGGGGAGAAACACTGTGATCTTGGTCATCGATAATTATGATTCCTTTACGTATAACCTCGTACAGTATTTAGGTGAACTTGGGGAAGAGGTTAAAGTACACCGCAACGATGAAATTACCATTGAAGAAATTGAAAAAATGGCTCCCGATCATATTTTAATTTCACCAGGACCATGTACACCTAATGAAGCGGGGATCAGTTTGGAATTGTTACATCATTTCAAAGGTATTATTCCGATCTTCGGTGTATGCCTAGGGCATCAGGCGATAGGGCAAGCATTTGGTGGGAATGTTATTCGTGCAGAGCGTTTGATGCATGGAAAGACATCCCCGATTCATCATAAGGGCACGTCGGTATTTGAAGGTCTGGAGTCTCCTTTCACAGCAACAAGATATCATTCTTTGATTGTAGAGCGCGAGAGTCTGCCGGATTGTCTGGAGATTACAGCGGAGACCGAAGAAGGGGAGATTATGGCACTGCGCCATAAAGAATACCCTATCGAGGGTGTGCAATTCCATCCGGAATCGATTATTACGGATCATGGTCATACGATGCTGCGTAATTTCTTGAAACGGAGAGCCGGAGAAACGGCATGAAATATATAGGATTTAACAATGGTGTCATTGATGCAAGACAAGCCGTGGTTTCCGCACTGGATCACGGTTTTTTATACGGCATAGGATTGTTCGAGACCTTTCGCACGTATAGGGGAGTGCCTTTTCTGCTGGAGCGTCATTTGAAGCGTATGGCAGAGGGGTGCAAAGAGCTTGGCATTCCATTTGCGCAGGATGTCGATCAGCTGCAGGAGTGGATTCAGCGTGTAATGGATAAAAATGAATTAAAAGAAGCTTATATACGCTATACAGTGACCGCTGGTGAAGATATTCTCGGATTACCCTCAGGCGATTATTGCGAACCTAATTATTTGCTGTACATCAAAGCGCTGCCGAATGTATCCGAAAAGATATATAGCGAAGGCAAAGATCTGCAACTGTTGTCTTTACGGCGTAACACTCCGGAGGGAGCCGTTCGATTCAAGTCTCTGCATTATATGAATAATATTTTGGCCAAGCGTGAGCTTAGAGGTTATGTCTCTGCGGCCAATGGTGCTGAAGGACTGATGTTGACTGCACAAGAGGTCATAGCAGAGGGCATTGTCAGCAACATCTTTTTTATAAAAAATAATATTCTCCACACTCCAGATATCTCAACTGGGATTCTTCCGGGAATTACCCGGGAAATGGTAATGGAGCTCGCTCGTAGTGCTGGAATCAGGGTAGAAGAAGGCGCATATCATTGGGAACAGTTGAAAACAGCCGATGAAGTATTTCTTACCAATTCCGTACAAGAAATTGTCCCGGTCGCAACGCTTTGGGAAAAAGATAAAAAATTCACCGTAGGCGATGGCCTTTGCGGCAGAATGACTTCGGATTTGATTTTATTCTATAGAGAAAGGACGGGAATATCGAAATGAGACCAGCCATATTCAAGCGGACATACCGCTGTGGAAATACTGATTTGGAATTGGGAAATCGAACGCTGATTATGGGTATCCTGAATGTAACCCCGGATTCTTTTTCAGATGGAGGACTTTGGGATGATCCGGACAAAGCAGTAGAACATGCGCTACAAATGGCCGCAGACGGTGCTGATATTATAGATATTGGTGGAGAATCTACCCGTCCTGGTCATAAACCAGTGGGGCTTGAAGAGGAATTAGCTCGTGTATTGCCTGTCATCGAGAGTATTCATCGAGCGGCACCGCATATCCCGTTATCTATAGATACCTACAAAGCTGAAGTGGCACGCCAAGCTATTGCTGCTGGTGCGCAAATCATTAATGATATATGGGGCTGTAAGGCTGATCCGGAAATGGCGGCAGTGGCAGCTGCTGCAGACTGTCCCATTATTTTGATGCATAACCGGCAGGACCGTGATTATACGAATCTAAGTGCGGATATGTCGGCAGACCTTAAGGAAAGTATTGATCTTGCTTTAGCCGCAGGAGTGAAGCCAGCCAATATCATCTTGGATCCAGGGATCGGCTTTGCGAAGGATTGTAATGAAAATTTGCAGGCGATGATGCTTTTGGATGGATTGACTGAGTTTGGCTATCCACTGTTACTGGCGACTTCACGCAAAAAATTCATCCGTACCGTACTTGATTTACCCGCTGATGATGTTGTGGAAGGTACCGCAGCTACAGTAGCCTTTGGTATTGCTCAGGGCTGCCAAATTGTACGAGTGCATGATGTTTCTCTGATAAAACGAACAGTCAAGATGTGTGATGCGATGTTGTATGCTGCACCTCCATTGGTGCGTGAATAAAGATATTTTATAAAAAGGGCGGGTTTAAAGATGGATAAAATGACACTGCATCGAATGGAATATTACGGATATCATGGTGTGTTTGAAGAAGAGCGTAAGCTGGGCCAACGTTTTTACATTGATTTGGAGCTGGAACTCGATCTACAGGGAGCGGGCCAGAACGATGATTTGAACCAAACCGTAAACTATGCTGAAGTGCATGAACTGGTCAAAAACATTGTCGAAATAAAGTCCTTTAAGTTAATTGAAGCTCTGGCAGAATATATTGCATCCTCCGTACTGGACACTTATACTGTTATCAATGCAGTAACGGTAAAGGTAACTAAACCGCATCCGCCATTCGACATTCATTTTCAGGGAGTGACTGTGGAGCTGCGCAGAACTAGAAAGTGAGAACAAAGTCCATGAATATACATTCCACCTCTGAAGAATCAGAGGCTTATATTGCTTTAGGGGCTAATTTGGGCGACCGTGAAGGCACGCTGTCAGAGGCTTTGAACAGACTGAATAATCATGATGAAATATCGGTAGTTCGCTGCTCCAAAGTCTACGAGACAGAGCCGGTAGGTTATTTAGATCAGCCGCAGTTTCTTAATATGGCAGCAGCTTTGCGCACGACGCTTGCGCCAGAGACCTTGCTGGAAGTAATGCTGGGGATCGAAACGAAGCTGGGTCGTATCCGGGATATTCGCTATGGACCGAGAACGGTAGATCTAGATTTATTGTGGGTAGAGGGCCAGACACTTGATACTCCGCATTTAACGTTACCGCATCCGCGTATGTTTGAGCGTGCATTTGTAATGCTTCCGCTCAGTGATATCGTTCCACAGAATGAACAGACTTCCGGACTCCGCAAGTTGATTACAGCAGCGCTTCAAGACATAGACGGGAAGGAAGGAATTCGATTGTGGACAACAAGCGTATGGGACGGAGGGTCAGGGCATTCCGCAAGCTAAAAGGTTATACTCAACAAGAACTTGCGGATCTCACTGGAATTTCCTTGGCTGTGCTTGGCGCAGTCGAGAGGGGAAATAGGCGTTTGGAAGATCAAATTTTAGATAAAATTGCGAATGTACTAGGGGTTACAACCGAAGAATTGGTAAACCCTGACTCATAATTTTTAAGCAATTCAAATAGGAATAGTGGAAGTGATACGAATGCTGAAGATTGGCGACATTGAGATGAAAAATCAAGTTGTTCTGGCACCTATGGCTGGGGTGTGCAATCCGGCCTTTCGTCTAATCGCTAAAGAGTTTGGTACAGGTTTAGTCTGTGCGGAAATGGTGAGCGACAAGGCTATTATTCACGGGAATACGCGTACTCGCGAAATGTTGTTTGTAGATGAACGGGAGAAACCGCTTAGTTTGCAGATTTTTGGCGGGGATAGAGAATCACTGGTGCAAGCAGCTAAAGTGGTTGATAAAGAAACCAATGCTGATATTATCGATATCAATATGGGATGCCCAGTGCCTAAAGTAACTAAATGTGATGCGGGAGCCCGCTGGCTTTTGAATCCCGACAAAATCTATGAAATGGTCTCTGCGGTTGTCGATGTTGTCGATAAACCCGTAACCGTGAAAATGCGGATTGGCTGGGATAGCGAGCATATTTTTGTCGAGGATAATGCGCGTGCAGTAGAGCGTGCCGGTGGCAAAGCTGTCAGTGTACATGGACGAACACGGGAGCAGCTTTACACGGGGCGTGCGGATTGGAATTATATCAAGATGGCAAAAGAAGCGGTCTCCATTCCGGTTATCGGCAATGGTGATGTCAACACACCTGAAGATGCCCGGGCAATGCTGGATCAGACCGGTTGTGATGGCGTAATGATCGGGCGTGGTGCGTTAGGTAATCCATGGATGCTGTACCGTACGATTCAGTATTTAAGCACCGGGGAACTGATGCCTGAACCTGGATTGGATGAGAAGATTAAGGTTGCCATTCTTCATATGGATCGGCTGGTTGCACTTAAGGGAGAAGCAGTAGCCGTTCGGGAGATGCGTAAGCATATGGCTTGGTATTTAAAAGGCCTGAAATCTGCTGCACGAGTGAAGGATGTGCTCATGTTAGAGACAGAACGTGATGGAATGGTGAAGATTTTAAATGATTTTGTCGTTCAACTACAGCATGAAGAAGAGAAAAAGGGTAATGTAATGTCTGCTTCCGCAATATAAACGTTATTTTCCTAACGCTTTTTGAACACATCCCACTTTATATGTGGTGTCATTGACATTTTGTAGCGGTTCCAATATAATTTCACAGTATAAAATCGCCGTTACAGTAAGTGCAATGCAGCAGGGAGGGTTCTTATCCTCCTAGATTAGCATATAGTATGGTGTTTTCAATAAATGTATACGACAGGAGAATCGGTTGAGATGAGCGATAAAGAAGTCATCCTTACGCCGGACGGGCTAAAGCGTCTGGAAGATGAGCTGGAATTCCTCAAATCTGTGAAACGCCGCGAGGTTGCTGAACGGATTAAGGTAGCGATTGGCTACGGAGATATCAGTGAGAACTCGGAGTATGAAGACGCGAAGAATGAGCAGGCTTTTATCGAAGGACGCGTTATCACCTTGGAGAAGATGCTTCGTAACGCGCGCATCATTAATAGCGACGAGATCGTTACTGATGTGGTAAGTATCGGTGTTACTGTAAGTGTTGAAGATTTGGAGTATGGTGACACTATGGAATACACGATCGTAGGTACAGCGGAGTCCGATCCACTGAATAATAAGATCTCCAACGAAAGTCCAGTAGGCAAAGCCATCATCGGCAAGAAAATAGGCACGATTGTTGACGTTAATACACCTGCAGGCGTTATTCAATATAAAATTCTCGATATCAGAATGAAGTAGTGTACAGATCTTATAGTCTGTAAATAGATGTGCTGCCGAATGTATAAGTAGTTTTGTTGTATACAGGCAGATAAGGGAACATTGTTTGGGAAAGCTTCCTTAGGGAAGCTTTTTTTCAAAATATAAGGGATTTATATCTGCAAGGGGATGAATAGCATGACCGAGGAAATGAATAATGTGGAGAATGCAGAGAACGAACTAAGTGAGCTTTTGCAAATCCGCCGTGCCAAATTGGACGAGCTAAGAGGACTTGGCATCGATCCTTTCGGCAAAAAGTATGAGCGTACAGCTAACGCTGGCGACCTAGTATCGAAGTATGATGGACTTTCAAAAGAAGAATTGGACGAGCTGTCTGTTGAAGTCAGCATAGCGGGTCGCATTATGGCAAAACGTGTGATGGGTAAAGCCAGTTTTGCGCATATCCAAGACCTCAGTGGAAGAATTCAGCTTTATGTTCGTCAAGACAGCATTCCTGAAACGCAATACGCAGCGTTCAATGTTCTCGATCTAGGAGATATCATTGGCGTTCGCGGAACAGTATTCAAAACCAAAACAGGCGAGACCTCCATTAAAGTGCATAATCTCGAAGTCTTGTCCAAGTCCTTGTTGCCACTTCCTGAGAAATATCATGGCCTTAAAGATGTAGAGCTGCGCTACCGTCAGCGCTATGTTGATTTGATTATTAATCCAGAAGTTCAACAGACCTTTATTGCTCGTTCAAGAATCATTCAATCGATGCGACGTTATTTGGATTCACTTGGCTATCTTGAAGTTGAAACACCTACACTTCATGCGATTGCCGGTGGAGCTGCTGCGCGTCCGTTCATCACTTACCACAACACGCTTGAAATGCAGCTTTATATGCGTATTGCTATTGAGCTTCATTTGAAACGTCTTATTGTTGGTGGACTGGAAAAAGTATACGAAATCGGTCGTGTATACCGTAATGAAGGAATTTCGACTCGTCACAATCCTGAGTTTACTATGATTGAGCTGTATGAAGCTTATGCTGATTACAAGGACATCATGAACCTTACGGAGAATATGATCGCTCATATTGCCCAAGAGGTATTAGGAACTCAACAGGTCGACTATCAAGGTAAGCCAGTAGATCTGTCACCAGGATGGCGTCGTGTAACTATGGTTGATGCCGTTAAAGAAGTAACCGGTGTTGATTTTAGTGTTCATATGACAGATGAGGAGGCACAGGCTCTGGCAAAAGAGCATCGTGTACCTGTAGAGAAGCACATGTCTTTCGGTCATATCCTTAATGCCTTCTTCGAGCAATTTGTAGAGGAAACTCTGATTCAGCCTACCTTTGTAATGGGACATCCGGTTGAAATCTCACCACTCGCTAAGAAAAACGATGAGGATCCACGCTTCACCGACCGTTTTGAATTGTTTATTGTGGGTCGTGAGCATGCGAATGCCTTTAGTGAATTGAATGATCCGATCGACCAGCGTCAACGCTTTGAAGCGCAAATCCAGGAGAAAGAGCAAGGTAATGACGAAGCTCATGAAATGGACGATGACTTCATCCGTGCTTTGGAATATGGTATGCCTCCTACAGGTGGACTGGGAATCGGTGTAGACCGTTTGATCATGTTGCTTACCAATTCTGCATCTATTCGTGATGTACTGCTGTTCCCGCATATGCGTAACCGTACAAACGAATAGTATTTATACAACAATGAGCACAGGGGAGCTGTCTAGCGGCGGTTCTCCTTGGCTACTGTTGATCAGAAGGTAAAGGTTCTGGTATCGTTTTGAGGATATATAGCTTAATACTTATTTATTTGAAAAAAGTGTTGCAATGAATCTCTATACATGATATATTCTAAGTCCGGCCAAGAAATACACATGCCGAGCTCGAAAAAGAAGTTAAAAAAAGAGCTTGACATTAAATAGACGGACATGATATAGTATAAGAGTTGCTGCTGAGACATTAAACGGCGCCAACGAGAACTTGATCTTTGAAAACTGAACAACGAGTGAGTAGGAAATCACGAAAGTGAATTCCAAAATTAGAGAATTAATTTTCTCGTCAGATGTTTCAAAAT
>NZ_JARXWM010000031.1:0-49345 GCF_029893135.1 Paenibacillus sp. PastF-3
ATGCTGGACTTCTTTTAGACATTAGAAAAACTCCCATCATTGTAGCAGTAGAAGTTTTCGTTTTTTCTACTGTCTACTATGATGGGAGCATATCAAGCTGGTGACCGGCGTTTTTATATTAGCGTTTCGGCATCCTACTCTCATCCATGTACAGCAGGTTCCAGCGGTGACCGTCCAGGTCGGCAAATCCTGCGCCGTACATCCAGCCGTCAATTTCACTCGGCTTGCCAAAGATGTTTCCTCCGGCAGACTCTGCTTTTTGAATAAAGGCATCTACTTCTTCTCTGCTTTTAGCGCCAATGGAAAATATTACTTCTGCGCTATGGGAAGTATCTGCGGTTTTAGAACCTGTGAATTTCTCGAACGCCGCATCCGGGAATAGCAGAATCGTTGTTTGGCCTATGTCAAGCTTGGCTCTCTCATTACCAACGCTCACTGCATGGAATCCAATCTCATTGAAAAAGGCAGTTGACCTCTCAACATCTTTAACTGGAAGGTTAATCCAGATCTCTTGTGACATGGCTGTTGCCTCCTGGAATATATTTTTACCCACTCCAACTATACTCTACTTCTGGCAGCAGAAGCGAATCCTACAAAAGAATTCGCAGTGACATTTCTGTCAAGCATTATGCGGTTTCCTTAGTAACTTCTCTCTATCGCAACTCACCCTTTATTGAAATACTCGATAGTTTTCTCAATAAATGCCTTGGCCGATTTTGTCAGGAAACGCTCGGACCGATGAATGATCTCAAAGTGACGGTATGGCGGATCGTCTGTAATTCGGATGCAGCGCAGAGTTGGTTCATTCATCGCTTGGATCAAACGATAAGGCAACAATGTTCCTCCGACGTTGGCTTTAACCAAGCTAATAATGGAAGTAGCTGAACTGGTCTCCATGATCGTATTTAAACTGAATCCATATTTACGGCAATAGCCATCAACCAATTCTCTGCCTGTAAATCCTTCGGGGAACATCACGGTTTGGATATTACGCAGATCCTGGATTCCGATCGTGCTTCGTTCAGCCCAATCATGATTCTCGGAAACGACGAGTACATATTCTTCACTGCACAATGGAATGCGTACTAGCCGATCATCAGGAGCAGACGTGATCTCGATGCCGATGTCTACTTCATTATCCAGCACTTGATTCAAGACATAGATCGAGGAGACAACCTTCAGCTGTACCTTGGGAAATCGTGTATGAAAATTCACGAGCAATGGGGTGAGCCGGTAGTCCAGATCGGAAGGGAGAACACCAATCACCAACTTACCTCGTTGATCATTGCGGAATTCAGCTAACGCATCCTGGGTATTTTGTAAATGCCGAATCATCTGTACACAGTGCTCCAGGAACAGATTTCCTGCCTGGGTCATCACAATCTTTTTGCCGACTCGGTCAAATAAGGGAACAGCGAGTTCATCCTCCAACGCACGTATTTGTTGACTCAACGTAGGTTGAGATATGCCAAGTTTTTCAGCTGCTCGTGTAAAATGAAGCTCCTCACATACCGTAATGAAATTTTCCATCTGACGAATCTCCATATGAATACCCTCTAATCATTGGTTTTAGTAATCATTTTAATAGAAACTATAGTATTGTTCAATCATTCTAATGATTCTATACTTAATCATGCACCACCCAAAGATCAGTTATTAACAAATAGGATCATAGGTGAAATGCAACGATACTACCATGAGGTGATTCATAATGAAACTTTTTTATTTCGTCTTGGCGCTTATCCTGGCTTCACTGAATTTACGACCCCCCATTACATCCATTTCACCTCTAATGAGCACCTTACAGAATGATCTGGGTATAAGCGGGATTACCGCCAGTCTGTTGACCACACTTCCGGTATTATGCATGGGCATATTTGCTCCGTTCTCCGTAAGATTAAGCAGAAAGTGGGGAAATGAGGGCGCAATTGTTCTGGCTTTAATCCTCATTGGGTTAGGTACGGGACTCCGATGGTTTGTTGGAACAACTCCTTTAATGATGTTCACTTCTTTTCTGTCCGGTGTAGGAATTGCATTGGCAGGGCCGCTGTTGTCCAGCTTCATTAAGCAGTACTTCCCTGACCGGGTGGCAGCCATGGTGGGTATCTACTCTACAGCGATGGTGATGGGGGCTAGCATTAGTGTTGGACTATCGGTTCCGCTTCAGCATGCGCTGGGTGGATCGTGGAGGGGTTCGTTGGCTATATGGGCATTTCTCGCAGCCATTGCATTGCCAATCTGGTTGAAATTAGCCTGGTCTGCGCGCATAGATCAACAATCCGGTAAAATCTCGAGTGTACTTATTGCACCACTTCCGGTGAATAACAAGCGTGCCTGGGTGCTTACATTATTCTTCGGGCTGATGGCAGCGATCTTCTACTCGTTGACCGCTTGGCTTGCGCCAGCAATCCAAAGCCAGGGGTATAGTCAAGAGACGGCCGGAAACATCCAAACCTTATTTACATTGATATCGCTGCCCTCTACGTTGTTCATTCCCATGCTTGTACACCGTTACCAAAGACGTGTAATCTGGCTTGTCGGGTGTGCGTTATTAGAGTTGATGGGTGTCCTGATGCTGAACTTATCCTTTAGCCCCTGGCTCGCGGCGATTCCACTCGGTATTGGAGCGGGTGGACTGTTCCCGATTGCACTGATGTTGCCCATTGATGAAACAAGCAATGCTCAGGAAGCCAGTAGCTGGTCCGCAATGACCCAGTCAGGTGGCTACATTCTCGGAGCACTTGGACCGCTAGCCATTGGCTGGCTCCACGATGCAACGGGCAGCTTCGTACAAGCTTTCTATGGTTTATCTGTAATCATTGTGCTTCAGATTATCGTTCAATTGGCTATAGGTAATAAAAAAAGTCCTCCAGCGAGTTATGATAAGCCCCAGAGCTGAGAGTTTGTTGAGGGAAATAAGTAGAGGAGATTCCTATATTATGTTATTTTTAATAATAATGCGGAGGAATGGTCTGATGTCTATTTATGATTTTCAAGCGAAGTCAATTCATGGTGAGCCTGTTGAATTGTCAATTTATCGTGGTAAAGTTCTGCTTATTCTGAACACTGCCAGTAGATACAGCTATTCTCGCTAATTTTTATGAGTTGGATAATTTTATGAACTTTGTGATTATAACGTTATCTGAAAAATACGCAAAGATTATTTTTTGAAGGGATGATTAATTTGAAGCAGGGGATCTTAGTTTATCTAAATGGAACTTCAAGTTCTGGAAAGACCTCCATATCGACTGAACTGATAAATCAGAAAGAAATTCCTTTTTATCATTTATCAATTGATGATTTTTTTAATAATTACAATGATTTTATTAATAATAAATTTCCAGATGAACCTCCAAGAGAAATAGATCATCAAGTTGTCTCACAAATACTTGATGATTCCATATTCTCAGTGTACCATTCGACAATTAAACTGTTATCAGAAATGGGTTTTAATGTAGTAGTAGATACAGTAATCGACAATGACAAGAGATTTAATGCGTTTCTTGATCAATTTTTCGATCAGCCTACGTTATTTATAGGTGTAATATGCTCGAAAGAAGAACTCATAAGAAGAGAGCAAGCAAGAGGAGATAGAAAATTTGGACTGGCAGCTTCACAGTTTAGCAAAGTATATTGCTTTGATGAATATGACCTCGAAGTAAATACTGAAGAGATGAATCCAAAAGAATGTGCCGAAAAGATATTAAGTTTTATTAAGTCCAATCAGGAATACTCGGTATTTAAAAAATTAAGTAAAAAAAATGTTAGTGTTTCCTAGTAGGCGTACCCACCGATAAGTAGGTATTATCATATTTCACCAAATAGCAGCTCCTGTGTCCGTAAGACTGCGGAACAAAACAGCATTTTTCTGATCAGCAGTATGTTGGCGGGCGAAATGTGGGATTAAGCGAATGTCTTTGTGATTTATTCCCAATCACGCGCAACAAGCCCGGTACAAGCGTCGTCTATACTAAAGAATGGAAAATAGTCTCTGAGGAGCGTGGAGAACAGGTGCTTAAAAAGATGGCTCTTACCTTTCTATTTACGACGATGGTATTCACCACAAACGTGGCGGAGCAATCGCTGGCTGCCAGTGCGACCGTTATGCAGGCGCAGACAGGCGATCAACTGTATCCGATTGAAGTTAATGGAAAATTCGGTTTCATCAACGGCAAAGGCAAGAAGGTCATCGAGGCGGTGTACGACGGATACGGATATTCAGGAGTATCCGGAGGAACGGTGTATGTCGAGAACCATGCGGCTAAAAAGCAATATTATTTCAGCTCGGCGGGCAGAAAGCTGTTCGAATACAAGCTGAGAGATGCCGGCATTCTTTATAATGACCGTGCGCTGTATACGACGCAGGTTCAGAACGCTGACGGAGCTACGGCGACACGGTACGGATATATAGACAGCCATGGCAAGGTGAGCGTACAGCCCATATACACCCAGGCGTTTAATTTCTCCGAAGGTTTGGCTCGGGTCAATGTGGGCAAAGCATCGGGGTACATCAACACCAAGGGCGAGCTGGTCATTCCGTACCGGTATAGCTCGACGTCCGATTTCTCAGAAGGTATGGCGACCGTAGTGCTTGCGTTCGGCGGCAAATACGGCTATATCGACACCACCGGCAAGCTCCGCGTTACGCCCCGGTATGATTACGCCACACCGTTTTCAAACGGGGCGGCAGTAGTTTACGTGAACGGCAAATACGGGTACATCGATAAAAACGGCAATTACCTGATAAAACCGCAGTTCAGCATGGCGCAGCCATTCTCGGAAGGACTGGCTTTTGTCGAGCGTAATGGAGTCACCTTCTACATCAATAAGAAGGGCACCAAAGTCATCCATGGCTTTACAGCCGGAGGGTTGTTCAAGGGCGGCCTGGCTCCGGCCAGCCAGGGGCAGAGGTACGGCTATATCAATACATCCGGCCGCTTTGTGATCAAGTCGCAATTCTATTGGGCTGACGCTTTTAACGGCGAATTGGCGGTGATCAGCTTGCTCGATCAGAATTCACGCGAGGAAATCAGAGGGTACATGAACCGCAGCGGAGCGATCGTCTGGCCGCCGGCTTCCGAACTTCCGAACGGAGTGACAAAACTATAGTAAGGCAGAACAACCGAACTTCACGGATTGTATCGAAAAAAGAGCGCATTACAGCTAATGAAAGTTATCGAAACTAACAATATTAACTTGCGGGGTCGATGACTGTATGTATGGTACTGTCGATGATCAGCGCCTTGAAGATTTTTGATCAGCTTGCGGTTATGACCGATGGCGGTCCGGGCTTTGAGCCGGAGACGTTAACTTATATTATTTATAAAGTTGGGTTTGGTGAATTAAGGCAAGGCTTTGGTACGGCGCTGGACATGGTCTTGTTCTTAATCATACTGATCATTACAGTCTTCCAAGTGAAAGTTCTCCAGAAGCGGGAGGTGCAGCTCTAAAATGACGATGCAGACACGCAGAAGAGTTGGGCAAATCGCACTTTTTATGGTTACCATAGTAGTGGCTATTCTATTTTTCTTCCCTATTTTCTTCAATTTGATGTCGGCCTTTAAGAGTAATGCAGGGATCATGAAGGATGCCATAGAACGTAGAAATACTAGTTGGACTCGATTTATGTTCGTATATTTTTGGCCGGAATGATGATTCCTTTTCAGGCGTATATGATTCCTTTGTTCAAAGAGCTTAGAATGCTAGGATTGTACGGTAGCCTTGCGGGACCCATTCTTATTTATGTAGCCGGTGCGGTAGGTTTCGGATGTCTGCTGTATACCAGTTTTGTCAAAGGAATACCTAGAGAAATTGAAGAAGAGGCATTACCTTCAGGACAGGCTAAGACGCTGGGTGTGGAAATTTACCGTTATATCGGACAATTCTCTTCACGTTGGGATATGATTTTTGCGGGAACAGCGATGTCGGTGGTGCCTGTGTTGATTGTATTTATCGCTTTACAGAAGTATTTTGTGAAGGGGATTGCGTCGGGAGCGACGAAGGGGTAATTCATAAGAGGGATGTATCCTGTAACCACTTAGTGGACAGCGGAATACATCCTATTTTCTTTGGCGTAACGATCTTTAGAGTGTACTCGGATTCGCAGTTAATCGGCGGTAACCCATCGGAGGTAGACCTGTCCATCGTTTGAACTGCTTGCTGAAATGGGACACATCACGGTACCCCAGTCGTTGAGCAACCGATTCGACAGATAGACTATTATCCATCAGCAGCAGTTTAGCGTGTCGAATGATTAAGCGGGATAAATACTGCCTTGGTGACATCCCATAGATTTGGTGAAAAGCACGATTGCAATGTGTTGTACTGTATCCAAGCTTTGCTGCAATATTCTCAATACCGCCACCTCTTTCGCCTGTGCTGGCAGCGGTGGAGACGGATTCCTGCAATAGTCCTTCAATGGCGTTAGCCAGGGCCACAGTATTTTCTGTAGCTTCTGTATCTGCTGGGAGAGGCATTTCCGATAGCACCCAACCGCTGAGTGCGGTCAGAAGCTGTAGGGAAGCATGCAAGGTGATCAGGCGATTTCTATGTGTATCCTTAGACTCTGACAAAATAGAAGAATTAATGATTACGTCTAGAGCTGAACGGATGGCGAGCAGTTCAGGCGTGTTTCCACTTAGACTAACAGCATCTGCTGTGAGTAAGGCCCGCCGTAAAATCAGATCATCGATATCAAAATGCAGGCAATAATATGTCATATCACGGTTAGCATTTGAACCTAGACTACTATGCTCCACACCGGGACGAATGAACAAAATATCACCGCTTTGTTGGATGAAAGACGTATTGCCAACAGTCATCTGCTGCTCCCCCTGAAGGACAACGTTAATCTCAAACATCGGGTGAGTGTGTACGGGATATTGCCAATCCGAATTCACTTTTCTCCAATGCGCGGCAAAGATATGGAAGGCTGCTTGAATGTCCGGAGACATTTGACCATCAATAGAATTATGGAAGGCGGGATCATTCGAGATCATTTCAATCCTCTTTTACAATAAAATTTGGCTTAATTATATCATAGGTTGTTAACGATGTTTGATTTGCCCAAATAATAGAAGGCTTTAGCCCTGTTGGACTTCCAGGAATATCGATAACATGGATATATAGCCCGGAGCTATCCGGGATCATGTTGGAGGGAGTGCATTTATTTATGGCACATAATAAATTCTTTAATGCTCATCATTCACCGATCGGTGCATTTGCGAGTTTTACTTTAGGATTTAAAGGAGCTAGTGGTGGTTTCGATTTGGAGATGGCCAAACCTCCTAGACAGAATATATTCATAGGATTAGAACGCACTGATGGGAAAGGGTATGACACACTGCCATTTCACGAGATGGGCGGAGATGACGAGAGCAAACGCTACGATATCGAGAATCCGGACCCCAATCCAGATAAGGAAAATATTCTGTTCCCTTTTCAAGAAGGTGAGATTTCTAGAGATTTTCAAGTAGCTACAGACAGCTGGAGTGCGGGGGATCTGTCCTTCCGAATTCTTTCGCCTGTTCGATCAGTGCCCGATCCTGAAACTGCGTCCGTGGAAGATTTGAAGGAAGTACTGCTGCCAGCAGTGCTGGTTGAGCTCGAAGTGGACAACACTGCATCAGCCGCTTCACGCCGTGCGTTCTTTGGTTTTCAGGGAACAGATGTGTATAGCGGAATGAGAAGACTGGATGATGTATCGACTGAAATTACAGGGGTTGGACAAGGAAGATTTATTGCGATTGCTGCCGAAAAAGGAACTGCAAAGTCCGCACTTCATTTCACGATGGAGGATATTCTAAGTGAGGAGCTTCAGGAGAATTGGACCTTTGGACTGGGCCGCGTGGGCGCTTTGATCATGGATGTTCCAGCTGGAGTAAAAGAAACGTACCGGTTTGCGATTTGTTTTCACCGTTCGGGTTATGTTACCTCTGGTATGGATGCTTCCTATTACTATAATCTCTATTTTAACAATGTTGAGGCAGTAGCCGAATATGCATTAGCTAAATTCGATGTTCTTAAACAAGCAGCGGAGAAAGCTAACCAGATGTTTAATCATACAAACCTATCTGAAGATCAAACCTTTATGTTAGCGCATGCGATTCGTAGTTATTATGGTTCCACACAATTACTGGATAATAAGAATAAGCCATTCTGGATCGTCAACGAAGGCGAATACCGGATGATGAATACGTTTGATCTGACCGTGGATCAGTTATTCTACGAGCTGCGTCTGAATCCTTGGACGGTTCGTAATGAGCTGGATATGTTCGTAGAAAGATTCAGCTATGAAGATACGGTGCGTTTCCCTGGAGATGATACAGAGTATCCTGGTGGAATTAGCTTCACACATGATATGGGTGTAGCCAATGTAGTTTCACGTCCAAGCTATTCCTCTTATGAGTTATATGGCATTGATGGCTGCTTCTCTCATATGACACATGAACAATTGGTAAACTGGGTGCTGAGTGCGGCAACTTATCTTGAGCACACGGGTGATCGGAGCTGGATGGAACGTAATCTGAGTATCTTGGAGAAGTGCTTGGATAGTATGTTAAATCGGGATCATCCAGATCCTGAGCACAGAAACGGTGTTATGGCGCTAGATAGCTCACGTACGATGGGTGGAGCAGAGATTACTACCTATGACAGTCTGGATGTCTCTTTAGGTCAGGCGCGCAACAATATTTACTTGGCAGGAAAATGCTGGGCCGCTTACTTAGCTATGGAGAAAATATTTGCAGCGTATGATCGTGTGGAGCTGTCCAAAACAGCAGGGGTTCAAGCAGAGAAATGTGCCGCAACGATGGTGGCAAGCGTTACAGCAGATGGATATATCCCGGCTGTGATTGGAGAAGGTAATGACTCCAAGATCATTCCAGCTATTGAGGGTCTTGTATTTCCGTACTATACGGGTTGTAAGGAAGCTCTTGATCGCAATGGACGGTTCGCCGCATATATCGGTGCACTCGACAAGCATCTTCATGCGGTGTTGAAGCCGGGCATTTGTTTATTTGATGACGGTGGTTGGAAAATCTCATCTACCAGCAATAACAGCTGGCTTAGCAAAATCTATCTCTCGCAGTTCATCGCCCGCAATATTCTGGGACTGGAATGGGATGAACGCGGAGCGGCAGCAGATCGCGCTCACGCGGCATGGCTTACCCATCCAGAATTATCGATCTTCAGCTGGAGTGATCAAATTATTTCCGGGGAGATTACGGGCAGTAAATATTATCCCCGTGGAGTAACAGCGATATTGTGGTTGGATGAGAAGTAGGGAATTAGAGTTTCATTGAATAAATGGCAAACGGACCCCTTAATAGGGGAGCGTTTGCTTTTTTTATTAAATTATGAATTTCTTTTTTTGATTTATATTCCCAAAACTAGTACTATAGTATTAATTTGTAATTAATTCTAATAGGATGCGGAGCGGTGTATATGGTAAAAGTTACACGTACAAGGATGCGACTAACAATTCGGAAAAAACTGCTCATGATGTCACTTACGCTACTAATTCTTCCCATCGGAATATTAGGAGCAGTTATTTATCAGATTTCAGTCAAAGAAACGAATCAGCTTATTGAGAGTAAATTGAGTTCAAGTGTAAACCTGGCTGTCGCCTTAATTGAGAATTTGGAAATCTCCGTCCAATCGGGTCAGTTGACTGAAGTGGAAGCACAGGAGCAAGTACGGACCTTACTACTTGGGAACAAAAATGAGGATGGTACTCGGCCCATTAATCAATCAATTGATTTGGGTCCAAACGGCTACTTCTTTATATTAGATAACAAAGGGGAACTGCTTGCTCATCCCAAACTTGAGGGAGACAATATTTGGGATAAACAAACCTCAAACGGTACTTTTTACATACAGGATTTGATTAAAGCAGCACAGAACGGTGGTGGAGCTACTTACTATAAATGGCCGCTACCTAAATCGGATGGTACTGGAAACGCAGTAGGAGAAGAAGCGTTGAAAATATCTTATGCTAAATTATCACCCTCTTGGGGCTGGGTCGTAGCAGCAGGCTCTTATATGCAGGACTATAATACCGGTCAACAAACTATACTAAAGGGAATTATTACTACATTGATTGTATGCGTTGTCATCGGAATCGCCGTAATATACATATTTGCACAACATATTTCAAGACCGATTGTACGCATAGCCCGTGAAGCTGAACGGATCGCTCAAGGGGATCTAAGCGGTAAAGCATTGACTGTAAGCAATCGGGATGAGATCGGACAGCTCGGTATCAGCTTCAATCAATTATCGGGTAACATTCGTCAGTTAGTTGGGAATTTAACCATAAGCTCGGAGTTATTAGCTTCTTCCTCCAAACAGTTGTCTTCAACGTTAGGTGAGACCACAGCGGCACTTGTTCAGACTTCATCCTCAATGACTGAAGTGGCGAACAATAGTGAGAAACAAGCTACCTCAACACAAGAGACTTCACAGTCGATGGAGGAGATGGTAAAAGAGATTCAGCGAGTAGCCGAAGCCTCTACACATGCCTATCAGCTGTCCATGCAAACACTGGAAGAGGCTGATAAAGGAAATAGCCTTATCATTAATTCTTCCGAGCAAATGAACGCAGTAAGAAATACGGTTGATGATTTAGGGATCACCGTTACTAGTTTAAATGAGCAGTCTCAACAAATAGGCACCATTGTCAGCACCATTAAAGGAATATCTGAGCAAACGAACTTGCTAGCGCTTAATGCGGCAATTGAAGCTGCTAGATCAGGAGAGCAAGGCAGGGGATTTGCAGTGGTAGCCAGTGAAGTTCGTAAGCTGGCAGGACAAACAAGTGAAGCGGCTGAGCAGGTTTCAGTCATGGTTGAAGAAATTATTGCGAGTATTGGCCATGCCCATCATTCGATGAGTAAAGGTCAAAATGAAGTCGCAGCAGGGGTTCAAGCGATTGATGATACGGGTAAAGCATTTGAACGCATTTTTCAGGCCACCCGCACCATCGTAGATCAGGTGGAGCAATCCTCGACCGCCGCACAACAGATGTACACGGGCTCCGAACAAATATCTGCTGCAGTGATGGAGGTCGAGCAGGTTTCATTGCACTCAGCTTCGGCTGCACAGACTGTATCTGCTGCCGTAGAGGAGCAGCTTGCTTCTATGGAGGAAATTGCCGCATCTGCTCGCAAACTACAAGAGGGCTCGAATGAGATGCGTGCTTTAGTAAATCAGTTTAAATTGGAATAGATGTTCATACTTAGAGTTACAGAAATAAAATATGTAAAATATTTAAGAGGGGGATTAACCCCTCTTTTTTGCTGTTCTGACGTAAATAACCTTTTGAATACTAAGAGGAAATTAATATAGCTTTTACAGCTCATTGACGCGGAGCGTATACTGGCTTGCTATATTGAAGGGAAAAGGGGGATGAATATGAAAGAAATGGAAGAATCGTCCTTTGCAGCTACTCAGCCTGTCCTTGCAAGTGATACTTTTGGTTGGGATAAGCTTCAGGTTTCGCAATGGTATAGCCCGCAGCAAGCTTTCACCCCATCCTCGGAGTCAAAATATTTAATAGGCATTCACTGCACCGCATACTACGAAAATTACTACACTATTCATATTACCCCATGTAATGAGAGCCTTCTTTGCCCTTGGGGCAGAACCTCGCTCTATTTTTTGAAAATAGAAATTACGCCAGCGGTCCTCGAAGAGATTGCTCGTGAATCTGGTTATCTGAAGGAAGGCCATATCCAGTTGGACCGCAAATTTCATGTCAAGGATTCCAAGCTGCTGCAATTAGGGCTTTGGATGCTGGAGGAATTGCAGAATGGCGGTGCCAAAGGGAAAATATATAGCGACTCTTTATCCAATATGTTAATTATTCACTTGTTACAACACTATTCTTCAGTGATTCCCCAGCATTCGAACCGAAAAACGCCAGCCAATCAAGAAATATTTCAGGTCATTCAATTTATGCGTGAGCGTTTAGAAGATGAAATTCAACTGACTGATCTCGCTGGCATGGCTAATATGAGCCAGTCGCATTTTATTCGGATTTTCAAACAACAGACAGGATATACACCCCATAATTATTTAATTCGCCTGAGAATCGAACGCTCTAAATTTCTTATTCGTTCCGGAAAAATTGGTTTGAAGGAAATTGCATCTCAGGTTGGTTTTGCCGATCAAGGACATTTTACTAGATTATTCAAACGAGAAACCGGCCTAACCCCAAAGCTGTATGCGAATCAAAGCTCCTCCAAACCTAATCATATGATTTATTAATTTTATTATGCAAATGAGAGTTTTGTTCAAGGAAAGAAGTATTTTGTTCAATTAGAGAGCTGTTGCCAGCTCCTATAATAAGGTTGAAGTAAGGCGTACAAATGCCGAACTACAACCTTATTAGGAGGAGAGAAAACATGAGATTAAAGAGATTATTCAGTCTGATTTGCGCGGGGGTACTTACGACCAGTTCTTTATCTTTAGTAGCATCTGCCACACCAGTCGGACCGGATAACCTAGTAAGCACAGAGGTAGAAATCAGTGCAGAGTCAACTTCAGCTTCAGCTACAACTGCTGGAACTTGGCATGAAGTATCTAAGCAAACTTTCTGGTTACTTGATGCCTTGGAACGTGGACAAGGGGTGGCTACAGACGGGAATTCATGGATCTTTAATTCCTCGTATGGGCTCTTACGGACTGGGCTGGATGGCAAAACCGTAAAAGCACGAAATGAATTGGCTATTCCGCTGGAGATTGCCTCCCAAGGTGGAGACCATATCGGTGATATTTCCTACTATAACGGTAAAATATACGCTCCTATTGAAGACGGCAAAAACTATCAGCATCCTTACATCGCTCTCTATGATGTGAACACTTTGAAATATACGGGGACATCCTATGCTTTACCATTGAATCTGCATATTGGCGGTGTGCCTTGGGTAGCTGTTGATGCCGCTCGCAGTCAGGTCTACACAGCTCAGTGGTCTAATGCTAGCGTCTTGAATGTACTAAGTCTTGATGATATGCATGTGATCACAACCGTTCCACTTTCCCAAAGTATTGATCGAATTCAAGGTGCCGAAGTGTACAACGGTGTTCTGTATGCCTCTACGGATAACGCAACCCAAACGGTTTATCAGATTGATCCGGAGACTGGAAACGTATCTGTTGCCTTTGATCGCAATCTGCCTAGTGGTACTGAAGCCCAAGGAATTGCTGTATTGCCTACCGCTGATGGTGCACAGCTCCATATTCTTGATGTAGGCTCGAATCGCATTAGTGTGAACTTTCGCCATTACGCATTTTAATTTAAATCCAAGCGAAAAAAGGGGTTAACAGAAATGCTAAAGCAAACCAAAACTATTCTAACACTACTATCCGTTTCTATGCTGGCAGTTGCAGGCTGCGGACAATCTAATAACAGTGCGGCTGAAGCCAAAGAAAATAAAAATACTACTCAGGCAACAGCCATCGCTGCAACTCCAGAATCTACAGAGACTCCAGCCGCTGCTAAGCCGGTGGAGATTACCTTTTATTATCCGGTCAACGTGGGTGGCCCTCTCACTAAAGTAATTGATGGGATGGCTAGCACCTTCATGGAGCAGCATCCGGAGATTAAGGTGAATCCCGTGTACACAGGTAATTACGGTGACAATACCGTGAAAATTCAAGCGGGTGTGCAGGCCAAACAGCCACCTGATGTCGCGGTCATGATGTCAACAGAGCTTTACAGCATGCTCGATATGAATGCAATCATTCCGCTCGATGATTTTATTTCGAAGGACACGGATATTCAGATGGTTGATTTTTATCCCGCCTTTGTAGAGGATACACAGTCTGAAGGTAAAACGTACAGTCTGCCTTTTCAGCGGAGTACGATTGTTATGTATTACAACAAAGAAATGTTCAAAGCCGCAGGACTTGATCCAGAGAAACCACCCACTACATGGGATGAGCTTGTAACTTATGCTAAGAAGCTGAACAAAGACGGTCATACGGGGCTGGAAATTCCGGGAAATGATGATTCGTATTGGATGTTTCAAATGCTTGCACGACAAAATGCTACTGATCCGAAGCAAAACATAATGTCTTCCGACGGCAAAAAAGCGATGTTCGATACGCCAGAGAATGTGGAGGCATTACAATTTTGGTTAGATTTGTCCCATAAATATAAGGCGATGCCGGAAGGTGTTATTGATTGGGCAACCGTTCCAACGGATTTCATTCAAGGTAAAACAGCCATGATGATGCATACAAGCGGCAACTTAACCAACGTAAAAAATAATGCGAAATTCGAATTTGGTGTAGCGTTCCCTCCCGCACAAAAGCAATTTGGATCACCGACTGGTGGCGGTAACCTGTATATTTTCAAGGACACCTCTCCTGAAAAACAAGCGGCTGCTTGGGAATTCGCCAAATACATGACAGCTTCAGAACAAGCTGCCCTCTTTAGCAGCTCATCCGGTTATGTGGGCGTAAGAAAATCTGCCTACGATACAGATGCTATGAAGAAGTATACGGCAGATTTCCCGCAAGCATTGGTAGCGAGAGATCAATTGGAATATGCGTTCCGGGAATTGTCCACTCATAATCATGGTAAAGTATCGACGGCAATTACGAACCAGATTCAAGCGGCATTGGCCGGAGAAATTGATGCAGCAGGTGCACTTAAAAAAGCTCAAGCAGAAGCAGATCAGGCACTGGCTCCCTTCAATAAGTAAGCTTTGAGGTATGGAATACGCCAGGACGGCTGGATAGCTTGTTCTGGCGTCATTACTTTTTTCATTAATCGTAGAAACCTTAATCATGGAAGGATTGAATGGTATGAATGCCGGATGGAGTGAGAGGCTTAGAAGAAACGGATTCGGCTGGGGACTTGTGTTGCCTTCGCTGCTCTTTCTTTGCTTGTTTACTTATTACCCTATGTTTAAATCGTTCTGGCTTAGCTTTTATGAGAAAAATTTGGCGACTCCTGAGCCTTTGTTCGTCGGTTTTGACAATTACGCTAATCTATTGCACGACAATGTCTTTATGAAAGTGTTCAGTAACAATATATGGTTCGCCATTGGCACAGTACCCACTTCATTGGCTTTGGCTTTCTTGATGGCACTATTTGCCGACAAGGCGATAAAAGGGCGGGGACTGGCACGTCTTTCATTTTTCTATCCGAATATGATCCCGATGATCGCTGTGGCGAACATCTGGTTGTTTCTGTATACCCCTCATTTTGGGCTCTTTGCCAGACTGGCTTCATGGATCGCGGATCAGCCTGTGAATTTGCTGGGAACACCTGATACGGTGATGGGCGCATTAGTTGTCATGATGATTTGGAAAGAGGCCGGATATTTCATGATTTTTTATTTAGCAGGAATGCAGCAGATTCCCAAGGATTTATATGAAGCGGCTGCAGTAAGCGGAGTCGGTACATTCAATTCCATCCGCAGAATAACAATTCCGCTCACGATGCCGACTACGTTGTTCGTGGCTGTTGTGGCGATCACGAATTCGTTTAAGCTGGTAGACCATCTCTGGATTATGACAAAGGGTGGTCCGAATAATTCTAGTAATCTGCTGCTTTACTATATCTACGAGTCGACCTTTAATTTCTATGATCAAGGGATGGCCGCATCGATGACGGTGGTCATGATCGTGCTGCTGCTCCTGATTTCCTCTTTGCAGTTTTTTGGCTGGGATCGGAAAATTCATTATGAATAGGAGGTGGAATCCATGGAGGATAATCCACTAAAGCTGCCATTAGCTTTAAGGCAGAATACACATAAAGCTTTAGAAGAGGAGCGTACGCTGAGCTCCGAAAGGACGAAGCGCCGAATTGTGCAGACACTGTGGCATTTGATTGGATTTGCTTTTTCGGCGATATGGATCATTCCCTTCCTATGGGTGGTAAGAACGGCTTTTTTACCCAAAGATGTTGCTATTGATTCGGGATGGTCTTGGGGCTTCACGTTTGAGAATTTGATTCATGTATGGAATGGGGCGCCTTTTGGACGATTTTTAATGAATACATTGCTTGTGTGCGGTGTTGTGCTTGTGGTTCAGCTGGTTACGATGACAATGGCTGCATATGCGTTCGCACGGGTACGTTTCTTCGGAAAAGATCTGTTATTCATGTTATTTTTGGTGCAAATAATGGTGCCGCCGGATGTGCTTATCTTTTCCAATTATCAGGTATTGAATGAAATGGGCTTGCTGGATACAAAGCTGGGGATTATGCTACCTTACTTTGCCACCTCCTTTGGAGTGTTTCTATTAAGGCAATCCTTCAAGCAATTACCCTATGAGCTGGATGAAGCTGCCCGGGTAGAGGGCGCTTCACGCCTGCATATTCTTTCTAGAATCTATGTCCCACTGTCACGCCCGATTTATGTGTCCTTTGCGATCGTGTCGGTTAGCTTTCATTGGAATGATTTCTTGTGGCCTCTCATTGTAACCAATTCGGAGGAGAATCGCTTATTAACCGTAGGTTTGGCTATGTTCGCAAAAGCCACGGAATCTGGTGCACAGTGGTCCGACGTTTGTGCGGCTACATTGATTGTGTCGGCACCCTTAATGATTGGATTTTTATTATTCCAGCGGCAGGTGATAGGTAGTTTTATGAGCTCTGGCATTAAAGGTTAGGAGGAGGCATTTATGAGGCTGGCAATTATTGGGGACTTACATTATCCGGACGAATTGTTAAACAACAAGGTTATGATTAAAGAGGCACGAGATGCTTTTTACGAGCAATTTATGAATCTATTCTTGTCCATCCCGGCCGATTATCATATTTCCGTGGGAGATATGGTGCATGCAGGAGAATTTAGCGAATTTAATTATATTATGGGTAAGATTAAGGACAGCAAGCATTCCAGGCGTTTTCTACATGTTCTTGGCAATCATGATACGTACACTTATCCTAAGGAAGAAATCCTTTCAGTCACTCGGCAGCAGCGATACAGTGTTATCGAAGAGACGAATGCGATCATTATTTTGCTGGATACCGCACGGGAAAATCGTGACGATTGGAGCGGAACACTTGACGATGAACAGCTAGCATGGCTCGAAGCACAAATGAAGCGTAAATCGGAAAAGCCTTTATTCGTCTTTGGTCATCATCCTCTGTATAATACGACGGCTAGATCCACTGAGCCAATGATGTCACTGGATCCCAGCTTGGACATTTGGCCGATATTGAAGCAATGGCAAGGTGTGGGTTTCTATTTCAACGGCCATAATCATGTTCATTCTATCGTCAGAAAAGAAAACTGGAATTTCATTCAAACGGCCTCTATCCTGGATATTCCTGCTGCTCGAATCCTTACTGTGCTCGAAGATGAAATCAGGTTAGAGATGGTGAATCTGGCAAGCGAGCAATTGAGTAAATGGTCTTCCTTATTTACCTTCAGTATTTTTGATTATGAAAAATATCCCCAGGCTGAAGGGGAGACAAGAGATCAGGAGCTAATCATCAATCGACTTCAAATGGATAGAAAGCAGGTGGACCAGCAATGAAACGTCAGCCAGTAAGATTAGCGATCGTAGGTGGAAATCGCGGAGCCAGTTTTATGAATGCACTGTACTCTCTATCGGATCGGATACATCTAACCGCCACTTGTGACTTGAATGAGTGGGTGCTTAACCAATGGAAAGAGAAGTTCCCAGAAATCCGAACGTATCGGGATTATCATGAAATGTTAAAAGATTCGGCGATAGATGCGGTGTTTATCTTAAGCCCCATGCATCTGCATGCCAGACAATCTATTGATGCATTAAAAGCGGGTAAGCATGTCCTAAGCGAAGTGATTTCGATTCAATCTTTAGAGGAAGCTTGGGAGCTTATCGAAACTGTTGAACAAACTGGACTTAAATATATGATGTCTGAAAATTACTGCTTCTCGCGCTCAAATCTGACGATTAAACATATGGCGGATCAAGGCATGTTCGGTGAAATTACTTATCTTGAAGGCGGCTATATCCATGATTTACGTCATTTGACGCATCATCCGGATGGTTCTCTGACCTGGAGAGGGCAATTACATCAGCAGTATAACGGGATCAATTATCCGACACATTCTATTGGTCCAGTTGCGCAGTGGATTAACCTTAATAAGCCTGAGGGTGATCGATTAAAAAGCGTCTCGTCTTTTGTTTCCAAATCTAGATCCTTACAATATTATTTCGGAGAGCATTATGGAAAAGATCACCCGGCAGCGCGGGAGGGATTCTGGCGGCAAGGGGATAGTGCGGTTGCAGTCATTCAAACGGAAAAGGGTGTACTGATTGAACTGCGTGTAGACTGGTCCTCCGTTAGACCGCATAATAAAACTCATTATTTACTGCAGGGAACTGAGGGAGCGTATATTACGGGCCGCCATCAGTACGAAGAGGATTTGATCTGGTTCAAGAATCTCTCGCCCAAAAATATAGCAGATGGAGAAGAAATGTGGGAGCCTTTAAGCAGTTATCAACCGCTCTATGATCACCCAACATGGATGAAATGGGGCGAATATGCCGCTGGGACGAAACATGGCGGAGGCGATTTTATGGTGCTTGAGGAATTCATTTCAGCGATTCAGGAGGATCGAACCCCATCGGTGGATGTATATGACGCTGTGACTTGGAGCTCTGTGTTTACATTGTCTATGGAATCTGTAGAGACTGGTGGAAAAGCCATAGCCTTTCCTGATTTTAGAGCGAAGGTGAGGAATTGACGGTGGATCAGGCCCTTTCCAAACTTGTAATGAAAAAAGAAAGGCTGACAGACTTACCTGCTTTTCACTGTCCTTCAGGGTATCGAATCCGCCATTTCGAGCCAGATGATGAACGGAACTGGGAAGAGCTGATACGCCATTCTTTTACTAGGGAAGTTAAATTTGCTCATAAAATCAGTGATTATGTACCCCTGTATTCGGATCGCTTGTTGTTCATTTGCCGCGGGGATCAACCAGTAGCTACTGCTACGGCCTGGGAGTCGGGGAATGAGGACAATAAGAACTGGTACATGCATATGGTTGGAGTGCTTCCAGAATATTCTGGTAAAGGTCTCGGTTATGCTGTGAGTCTAGCTGTCTTGCACAAAATAAGAGATTCAGGGGGAGCGGCGGCATGTTTAGAAACCGATGATTTCAGACTTCCCGCCATCCGCATTTATTTGAAATTAGGATTTCAGCCGGTGTACTTGGATGAAAGCCATCCCGGAAGATGGGAACGAATCCTGCAAAGGCTTTGAATTTATTGATGAATAGGGGGGCTTATGCCCCCTTATTCTTATTGGAGCTTCAGGAGGGAATCATCCAAAAATTATGTTGTCGTTAAGAAGTATTCCTGCTATAGTCATACTGACTTATTAAATGCATTTAATAAGTCAGTATGACTATAGGTGGGAGAGCCATGGCAAGTGATAAAAGACTTCCTTCACAGCAACTCAAATCCGAAATTATTCGAAATATTCGAACAGCATTATTAGAATTAGGAAGGGCTACGAAGGCGGAGTTAAGTCAAAGATTACAATACAGTTTTCCAACGATCAGTAAATTTCTAATGCAGATGGAAGAGACTGGGGAAGTGACGATCATTGGCCTTGATGAGTCTAGTGGCGGAAGAAGGGCTATAAGATACGCCTATAATCCGAATTACCGATTAGGGATAGCTATTTTTTTGGAAAAAAATGAAACAAACTATACGATCTATAATTGCATTGGCGATGTTGTAAAAGAAGGGAATTTACCTAGTATTCTTGAGGAAGACGTTAGTACACTGGTCTCGCTTATCGAAGGTGAAAAAAAGGCTAATCCTAAGATTCAATCCGTCGCTATTGGTGTTCCAGGTGCGGTGAGTTATGGGAAGATTTTTCTAATTCCAGGCTATCCGAAATATCAAAGTCTAGATTTGAAAACATATATAGAAGACCATCTCGCTATCCCGACTATTGTGGAAAATGATATGAATGCCGCTGTAATCGGTTATATGATGCAGAGAAATTTGAAGGAGAAGATTTCTCTGATGTATCTGTATTTAGGGAAAAATGGACCAGGGGCAGGGATAGCCGTTAATGGTGAAATCGTTCGAGGTAAGACGTTTTTTTCAGGTGAAGTTCAATATTTACCCCAGTATGATAATAGAAATTTTATAGAGGCATTAACTGGAGAAAAAGGTGGTTTAGCGATGCAGTCAGAGCATAGAGTAGATGCGATTAGTCGGTTAGTGGCTACCAGCACCTCTATTTTGAATCCCCATTATATTATTTTTTGTGAGGATGAAGTAGCTCCAGCTATGCTAAATCAAATCGCTGAGCGAAGTGCTACATACGTTCCCAAAGAACATCTTCCCGAGTTAGCGGTAAGCAACTTAAAACGTGATTATCTGAATGGATTACAAAGTCTTGGATTAGGTTTATTGGTTTCACAACAAATAGATTAGAACCATTAAGGAGATAAACGATGGCAACTTTTTTTCTTATTATTATTTATTTAGCATTTATTAGTTTAGGCTTGCCGGACTCATTGCTAGGATCTGCATGGCCGGTAATGAGAATAGACCTAAATGCCTCATTAGGTACTGCTGGAATCCTTTCGATGGTTATTGCTGTAGGCACCATTGTCTCCAGTTTGATGAGTGGTACTATCCTTAAACGTTTTGGTACGGGAAAAGTGACCCTTGTAAGCTGTATTATGACGGCTGTAGCTTTATTTGGTTTTGCTTGGTCACCTTCGTTAGTATGGCTAATTGTTGCTGCGATTCCACTCGGTTTAGGTGCGGGATCTGTAGATGCCGGATTAAACAGTTATGTTGCTACACACTATAAAGCCCATCATATGAGTTGGTTACATTGTTTCTGGGGAGTTGGCGCGACGCTGGGTCCGATTATTATGGGTTCTTTTATCTCTGGTGAAGGTCTATGGCGTGAAGGTTATCTTACGGTTGCTTATATTCAATTGAGCTTAGTTGTTATACTATTCGTTACGTTGCCTTTGTGGAAAAGAGTGGCTGGGAACAATAGCAACTCGAATGCGGATAGTGATCACGAGTTCAATGATCCGGAGCTTGAGCATATCGCAGAGAACACAAAACCTTGGAAATTAAGAGGGGTAAAGCTTGCGATGTTAACCTTCTTATTTTATTCTGCCATAGAAACAAGTATGGGGTTATGGGGGAGTAGTTTTCTTGTGAATATCAAAGATATCCCTGCATCGACTGCAGCGACATGGGTATCGTTTTTTTACCTGGGAATTACTTTTGGTAGAATGGTTACGGGTTTCATTACTTTTAGAATGAGTAATAAAAAGTTAATTCGCTATGGTCAGCTTATTGCTTTAATCGGTACAGTACTGCTAGTACTACCGCTTCCAACTATAGTTTCGCTAGTAGGATTTATGATTATAGGTCTGGGATTAGCGCCTATCTTTCCATGTATGCTGCATGAAACTCCTGTACGATTCGGGAAGAAGCATGCCCAGTCGATTATGGGCTTTCAGATGGCAACGGCTTATACCGGTACCACGCTAGTGCCGCCATTTATCGGTTTACTGGCTTCTAATTTTACATTAGGGATCTTCCCTGTGATGATCGTTATTTTCGCTATCGTTATGCTCTTATGTACAGAAATGCTTAATCAATACTCCACTAAAGTTAATGTAGGTTAAATTTGAAATGAATATATTACGGACTAACCCTTCATATATATAGATGTAGAAGGGGGGGAACCGTAATGTGGTTGTTAATGGTTATAGGCATTGGATGTCTCTCCGGTTTTATTTTGTTCAGAAAAAATACCTTGACCACTTATTACGAGCCTATTCAAGGACCGGAGAAATTGTCCATCATCATTCCCGCAAGGAATGAAGAATATAATTTGCGTTATCTGCTCGATTCACTTCAGTCTCAGACCCTTACACCCTATGAAATTATTGTGGTAGATGACTTCTCAGAGGATCGGACGAAAGAAATTGCCGAAAGCTATGGGGTTAAGGTGATTGCGAACAGCAGTCTCCCTGAGGGGTGGACGGGTAAGAGCTGGGCCGTATGGAATGGATATTTACAGGCCTCGGGTGATATTTTTGCTTTTTTGGATGCGGATATCCGATTAAAGCCGAATGCCTTGGCTTCATTATTAAAAGCAAGGGAGCTATCGAAAGGTGTCATTTCGGTAGTTCCTTTTCATCATACAGAAAAGCTGTTTGAGAAGCTCGCCTTAATCATGAATATGCTGGGGATTTTCACGTTCACCTCGGTTTTTGAAAGGAATAACGCCAAAAAAGGGCTGTACGGCTCGTGTATTCTAGCATTAAGGAAGGATTATGAAAAAGTTAATGGTCATCAAAGCATAAGATCTGAAGTGCTGGATGATTTGTCTTTAGGAGAACAATTTATTGCGGCAGGTGTTCCAATCACCAATTATATCGGTTATGGCTTAGTATCGTTTCGCATGTATCCGAAAGGAATCAAAAGTGAAATTGAAGGGTTCAGTAAAGGGGCTGTCTTAAGCACTTCAACGATAAGTCTGCGGACAATTATTCCAATTGCGCTTTGGGTGATCGGACTCGTTATTTCAGAAACCGTGTTTATTTTTGCGAATACTTCATGGTTTATCCCGTTATTGATCGGATATCTCCTTTATATGTTCCAGCTCTTTTATTTTATAAAATATGTAGGTGTATTTGGCATTGTCATACCTGTATTTCACGTGGTGGCAACTGTTTTCTTTATCTTGATCATGCTTTATTCGATATATCAGGTCGTTTTCCTGAAGCATGTAAGCTGGAAAGGAAGGCATATCCAGGTGGGAGGCCGTAAGGACTAATGATCATTTTGTGGGTCACGGGTTTATTTTTGGCGGGATCTCTTATGTTTTCCTATTGGCTTGGTCTAGCGCGTAAAAAGAACCTGAAAGACATTGGCGATGGTAATCCGGGGGCTTTGAATCTATGGAAGTCGTCAGGCTATAAATTCGGAATTTTGGGGATTATATTGGATTTTTTAAAAGGGTATCTACCTCTTCTATGGGTAATGGGGAGTCATTATAGTCAGGGGTATTTCATTATTCCGTTAGCCTTAGCGCCTATTGCGGGTCATGCCTTCTCTCCCTTTCTTAAAGGAAAAGGTGGGAAGGCAATTGCCGTAACCTTTGGAGTATGGAGTGCATTAACAGGATTCAAAGCTTCTTTAGCGCTAGCAGTCATTTTAGCAGTGCTGAAAATGCGCAGCAGTTGGATTAAAAGCAGAGGGAATTCACCTGTCTCGGACGGTGTGCAAGTGGTTAGCGGAATGCTGCTTCTCTCCGTTTTTTTGTACATTAGTAATTGGTCTGCTCCTATCTTATGGGTATGGTTTGGGAGCTTTGTGATCCTTGTGTATACGCACAGGTTAGAATTGGCAGTGTGGGTGAGGAAGTATTCATCAAGGAAACGAAAAGGAACATAATATAGGCTTGGTATAAACGAGGGTGTCCCGGCAGCTAGCGCATAGCTGTTGAGACACCCTTGTTTGGTGAAGCAGTAGCATCCTCTTTTCAAAAATCAGTGTTCTAGGATTGAGGATTTATGTTTTGACACAGCACGGATAATAAACGCAGAAGCTAAAAGAAGGATAGTGGCAGTGGCAAGGACAACAATAAACGACTTATCAAAAGCTGATTGTGCAGCTTCAACGAGCGCGGATCCAGCGGCAGTAGGCATATTTTCTGCGGCTAGAAGAGCTTCGTCAAGGCTGTCGCGAACGATCGGTGGGACTGTTAGTCCATCAGGGAGAACTAATGATGCTGTATAGATGAATGACGAAAGACTGCCCAGAAGTGTAATACTTAAGGCGCTGCCAAGTTCGAACGATACTTCCTCTATAGATGCGGCCATGCCAGCTTTTTCGACGGGGACATTTAGCATGATTGAATTTGAGGCGGCAGTCATGGCTCCCCCAAGACCTGCACCCAGAATCATTAAGGATGCGAATTGTAACAACATATTCCCGTCATGGAAGAGCAGAAGGGTGCCTATTCCTATACCTGATACTAACAAACAGACCCACTGTACTTTTACTTTGTCCACACGATGTAACACTAATCCG
Organism: Paenibacillus sp. PastF-3; assembly: GCF_029893135.1. Classification (NCBI taxonomy): domain Bacteria; kingdom Bacillati; phylum Bacillota; class Bacilli; order Caryophanales; family Paenibacillaceae; genus Paenibacillus; species Paenibacillus sp. PastF-3. Next base: position 24,043 of record NZ_JARXWM010000031.1, read on the forward strand.
ATGAGTATCCCTGAGATGAAGGACGCTATCGAAGTGAATACAACGTACAATCCCGCTTCCAACGGTGTATATCCAAGAACAAGCTGGAGCCGTTGAGTCACGATCAATTCCATTCCAATAAGTGCAAAACAAGACAATAGAGCTGTAGCCACTCCTGTAGAAAAGTGGGAGTCTCTAAACAGTGCAAAATCTATTAATGGATTCTGGCTCTTACGTTGATGGCGCATAAATATGATCATAGCTACGAGACCAATCACGGCAGATAACACAGCGATGGCAATTGAACCTTCACGTCTGCTGATCTCCTTAACTGCATAAACAAGGGCAACCAGACCAATCATAATTTGAACAGAACCAATGAAATCCCATTTTTTATTCTTATTTCCTTTAAGATTTGGGATTAGTAAGATGGCTAAGATCAGTGCAAGAATAACTATGGGAATATTGATGAGGAACACCGATCCCCACCAGAAATGTTCCAGTAAAAAACCACCAACGAGTGGACCCATTCCTGCTCCTACAGAGGAGACAGATGCCCAAATACCTACGGCTAGTGAACGCTCACGCTCGTCCGAAAAGGTAGTTCGAATAATGGAGAGTGTTGCGGGCATCATCATGGCTGCACCAATAGCAAGTAGGGTACGCGCAGCAATAAGTACGAGTGGTGTCGGCGCGTAGGCAGCGATTAATGAAGCCAACCCAAAGATAGTAAGTCCCATAACGAAGAGTTTTTTATGCCCAAGACGATCGCCTAGTGTGCCTAGACCAAGTAATAATGCTGCCATTACGAGTGGATAAATATTTACGATCCATAGTTTTTCCGATGCAGAAGCAGCAAGATCATGCGTAAGTCGTGGTAGAACCGAATAAAGTACGGTCATGTCGATGACGATCATAAAGAGTGCGCTGGACACAATCGCCAGCACGATCCAGCGTTGGAATTTAGATAGATTTGGTGAAAACATGGGTAATCCTCCTAAGATGATAGTAGCGAATAACGTTGCCTTGACAAGGTAATGGTGTTCCGTTATTGTACTTTGAGGTATAGGGTAACCCGATAGTCAAGAGGGGTGATTTGAATGTCTATTGATTATGATCAATACTTTACGACGAGCGAGTTCGCAAAGGTATGTGGGGTAACGAAGCATACGTTATTCCATTATGATGACATTGGTATATTAAAACCGGAGATCGTGAAGGAAAACGGATATCGTTATTATTCCTATAAGCAGTTTTATACCTTCGATATTATTGCCGTATTAAAAGGGACGGGAACGCCGTTAAATGAGATCAAAGAATATATAAAAGATCAAAACACATTGCATTTTTTATCCATGCTTCAGCAAAAACAGCTGAAGTTGGTTGATGAACAAAGAAAGTTAGAGCGCATGCAGAGGCTTTTGCAAGGAGCTATAGATAATACGAATCGTGCGCTCCATGTTAATTGTGGAGAACCTTGGGTTGAGGCATGTGATGAAGAGTATTTTATTGCGGTTAGACTCTCGAAGGAGAAGGGTGAGAAGGATCATGTTCGAAAAGTATATCGAATCTTCGATTATTGCGATGAACATCATCTTGAATATGACTTTCCGATAGGTTCGATTATTTGTAAAAGCAGTTTGGAAGAGGGCGACTATGACCCGGATTATTATTGTAATAAAATCAATGATAAACATAACGGCGAGTTACTCTATATCAAGCCAAAGGGTAAATATTTGATCATGAATCACAAGGGATCTTACGAGAGCTTACCTGCCTCCTATGAGAAGCTAAAGTCTTATATTGCAGAAAATAATTTCACCCTAACTGGAGACGCTTATGAATATGAATTACTAAGTTATTTAGCGGTTGGGGATCCAGATAAGTATGTCATTCAAATTGCGGTACAAATATAAGTGAACTCTGCAAGGATCTTAATTTGATCACTCCTAGTTCAAAATATTGGAGTGACTTTTAAATTGGTATTCAAACTGAAACGCTTGGCTTCCAAGCATTTTTTTTGTTTTTTTTGGTGATTAAAGGAAATTCAGAAGGAAGTGGCAGATGCGGCATTGTTATTGTCTATATTGGTTGACAATGATAATCATTATTATTACTGTGTAAACAGGCATGAATCCTTATGCTCACCTTTCCGACGCCAATGCCTCTGAGGTGGTGCACTATGATTGAGTTTTGTTAGTGCCTCTACATAGAAGAAACTACTATTGAAATGAGGTATGCATTGTGAAGATAGACGTTAATCAGTTAGCAGAGCATTTTGCACACACTCCTTTCCAAGTAGAAGGAGTATATCGATATGCTGAAAATCCTGGTGTGCCTTACGCTGAATATACAGATTCTTTTCCTGGATTTGTGTTTCCACTTACAGGAAAGATTAAATTTAAATTTAATGGCACGCCTTATATCTTTTCGCCAGGAAAAGTGGTGCATGGGGGGGCAAAAATGAAACTTGATCAAAAAATGTTAGTTAGAGGCAATTGGGAATATATTCTTGTTCAATATCGGATATGTAACTCAGAAGTAAAAGAGTCAAGCTTTTCTCATCAGCATTTTGAATTATTAACAGGTCAATCTCCTCGTCTTGTTGAATTAATTATGCGTCTTTGGCAGGTGTATAATCAGCGTGGAGGCATATCGATGTTTCAGACTGAAATGCTGTTTCGCGAAGTGCTGAATGAGACCTTATTATGTGTTATTAATAGGGAGGATAGCTGTGAATCACATACTTTATTCGAGCGGGTATCTAATTATATTCATCAAAACTATTATCAAAGTCTTACAATAGCTTCGCTTTCAGAACAAAATAACGTTAATCGAAATCGACTATCTTACGTTTTTAGAACGCATGCCGGTATGGGACCCGCAGAATATTTATTAAAATATCGTATAAATATAGCACGAAAAATGCTATTTACTAGTGATGCACCTGTACAACAAATTGCGCAAACGGTTGGAATGGCTGACCCCTTTTATTTTAGTAGAGTGTTCAAAAAACAATGTGGTATTTCTCCTACCGAATATCGAGAGAAGTTCATCAATAATCCATGGTAAATTCAACCTGCATCCATTCTAATCAAAAACCTACTTCACTATAATAATGGTTAAGCAAAGAAACCAATATGTTGGAGGAATTTCGTATGAAAAAGATTAGAGGACTGCTAGTCGCAATACTATTATTAGCAGGTATACTAGCGGGTTGTACTGAAACACCTGCTGAAAATAAAGAATCAACTAAAGAAGGCGTATCTTCAACAGCAGTTAATGTAGATGCAGCTGATTGGCCAAGAACATTTAAGGATGCCTTAGGTAAAGAAATCGTTATCGAGAAAAAACCGGAAAAAATAGCCTCTTTATGGTATTTTTATCCTGAAATTTTAGTTGCATTAGGTGAGCCACCTGCTGCAACTACTGAAAAAGAGTATCTATCTTCTTTATCTTATTTAAAAGGAAAGCTGGATTCAGCTGAAGAATTAGGAGATAAAGTGTCTCCTAGCATTGAGAAAATTCTATCTATTAATCCTGATTATATTTTAGCAACAGAGCATCATGAAGCAGTATATGATTCACTAAATAAAATTGCACCAGTCATTACATTAAAATACAAGGACATCTATGAAGATTGGCAATATGGACTCCGCACAGTAGCCAAGATTATTGGCAAAGAAGACGAAGCGGAAAAAGTAATTGATAACATGATGAAAGATATTACAACTGGGCGTGAAGCATTAAAGTCGATGGAAAGAGAGACAGTAGCGCTTATATTGTCTTGGGATGGAAAAACTTTTAATGTTCTAGGTGAAGGCAATCCGGTCTATAAACTTGCGTTTGATAAAGAAAAGGGACTGGGGCTTACATCGGATAATACATATACAGGTAATAATAATGAATTTACTTCGTTTGAAGGCATATCAACTGTTCAAGCAGACCATATTTTCCTTATAGGTGATATTACAAAAAAGGAGGAATTAATGAATAACTTAAAACAAAGTAATGTGTGGAATGCTATGAATGCCGTAAAGAAAGGCAATGTCTATTTAATGGATAATTCCGCTATTACCGGTGGCCCATTAGCTATTAAATACGCTTTACAAAATATATTATCCGCCTTGCTTAAGCTCTAATAAATTCAGGAAAATAAGGAGTGATTACTATCCACTATCAAGCTATTAATCTAAAAGATAAGTTATCTAAATTTAACGACCTTTGGTCTCCGAAAGTCATTGGTGAAATGAATGACTATCAATTCAAACTTATTAAGATCACTGGGGACTTTGAATGGCATAGTCATCCAGATACCGATAAGGTATTTTTCACCCTTGAAGGGGAGATGATCATTGATTTCCGTGATGGTCAGGTTAAAATTTCCGAAGGTGAGATGTTTGTTCTTCCAAAGGGAGTCGAGATGAAGCCTTCCGCCGAAAAGGAATGCCATATCATGTTAGTGGAGCCTAGAAGCTTAGTAAACACTGGCGGTACTGAGTCCGAATTAACTGCAGCCAATGATACTTGGATCTAGTGTTTGTTACTAGTACTCTATTAACTTTAAACGTATTTATAATGAAACGCTTTCCTCCGCTATTCCCTTAAGGTTTCTGCAAATTGACATAACACCAAATGGTGTTATAATAAAAATGAAACCAGAAGGTGTTACATTAAAATGAATCTTGGAGGAAATTTATGCCGACTCAAGGACCACTACAAGATATTCGTCAAACCATTACACTCAATGCGCCCATTGAAAAAGTATGGAAAGCTGTTTCCACTGCTGAAGGAATAGCTGCCTGGTGGATGCCAAGTACATTTCAACCAGTGGTAGGCCATGAGTTTATTCTACATGCTGGACAATTCGGGGATTCCCCTTGTAAAGTTACAGAGATTGATGAGCCGAACCGTGTCGGTTTTAATTGGGGGAAGGATTGGCATCTTGCTTTTGAATTGAAGGAAATTGATGGGAAGACGGAGTTCACCGTGATTCACTCTGGATGGGACCCAGAAAAGGTAACTGAATTTGGTCAACCGCATCCAATCGTTCGTGGCTTTATGAATGGCGGCTGGGAGAAAATCGTCCAAGAAAAACTTCCTGCTTATATCGAGGCTTAAGATGCCAGTCGCTGAATCTGGACATGATGTATTTCAAGCGATAGCAGATCCTACCCGCCGCAGTCTGCTAAAGCTGCTTGCTAATAAGGAAATGTCCATAGCATCCATCTCGGACTGCTACCCGATCAGCCGAACCGCTGTTAACAAGCATTTACAAGTATTGTCCGATGCACAGCTTGTTAGCAGTCAGAAAGTCGGTCGGGAGACTAGGTACAAGCTTCAGCCAGAGCCTCTACTGGAGCTTCAAGATTGGCTTACCTTTTTTGAACAATACTGGGCTAATAAACTGTTTGCGCTTAAAGAATATGTTGAAGCAGATCATAACAATGAATGATAAACCGAGAGGCGTGAGATCGCGCTTCTCGGTTTTTTTGATGCATAGAAGAATCAGATATAATGAAAATAAATAAATGGATAAGTTTAACTCAGTTTAAACCTTCGTTTAAATTCAGTTTATAAATGGCGTTTATCATCACAATATAATCTGAAACGTTGGAGGAATTACAATGGTGCATGTACAGAACAAGATCATTTCACCAGACGATCATGAGTGGGCCGTCGAAGCGCGTGGACTGGTCAAAACCTTTGGTGACAATCGCGCGGTGGATGGCGTGAATTTGAACGTGAAAGCTGGTACGATCTATGGCGTACTTGGTCCGAATGGGGCGGGAAAGACTACCGTTATTCGGATGCTGGCAACCTTACTTCGTCCTGATGCAGGCACTGGGCGAATCTTCGGGCATGATGTGGTGAAGGAGTCGCAGATTGTTAGGCAATTAATTGGTGTGACAGGACAATACGCCTCAGTTGATGAGTCATTAAGTGCTACAGAGAATCTTATTATCTTCTCTCGGCTATTAGGGCTTGGACGCGCAGAGTCGCGAAAAAAAGCAACAGAATTACTGGAAGAGTTTGGTCTGACTGAGGCGGCTAAACGGCCTCTTCGAAATTTCTCTGGCGGTATGCGTCGCCGTCTGGATTTGGCAGCTAGCCTAATTGCACAACCACCTTTAATTTTCCTTGATGAACCAACTACAGGGCTTGATCCTCGCACTCGTTCACAGATGTGGGATACCATTCGTCGATTGGTGAATACGGGATCAACGGTTCTTCTGACTACACAGTACCTTGAAGAAGCAGATCAATTGGCTGATCGGATCGCAGTTATCGATCGTGGGCAAGTCGTTGCAGAGGGGACGGCGGATGATTTGAAAGCGTCTGTGGGTACCACATCACTACACCTGAAGGTTCAACATCTAAAAGATATTGAACTAGCTCGCCAGCGTGTGGAACATGTACTCCAAATTCAGTCCGTGGTATCGTACGAAACCGGGAAAATAACGGCACCGATGGCGGACGCTGATTTAGTTACAGACCTACTTATTGCACTTCGTGAGGAAGGTATTCACTTGGCTGAGATGAGTGTGCAGAAACCGACACTTGATGAAGTATTCCTAACAATTACTGGTCATGGTGCTACGGATGAAACGTCAACAGCGTCCCAAGAGTCAAATGTTAAGGAGGCAGCAAGAGTATGAGAACCACTACAATAAATTCGGGTGTTAACCGCCCATTGAAAAACCATACGAGTTTTCGGCAATCTGTACGCAACTCATTAACGATGGCTTATCGTGGGATACTGAAAATTCGACGTACCCCTGAGCAATTGTTCGACGTTACACTTCAGCCAATTATTTTCACGCTAATGTTTACCTATATCTTTGGAGGGGCTATATCTGGTGACGTGGTAAGTTATTTGCCTGTTATTATCCCTGGTATTCTTGTGCAGACCGTAATCACTACCTCCATCGTTACTGGCGTCCAATTACGTGAGGACATGGATAAAGGCGTGTTCGACCGATTCAAGTCACTGCCAATTGCTCGTATAGCTCCGTTAGCGGGAGCTTTGTTGGCGGACACGATTAGATACACGATTGCTACTGTGCTTACATTTACCATGGGCTACATTATGGGTTACCGTCCTGATGGTGGACTGGAACATGTCGCATTCGCTGCGCTTCTTGTTATTGTTTGTGCTTGGTCGATTAGCTGGATTTTCGCTTTCTTCGGTGTGATTGCACGGACTGCTTCTAGTGTGCAGGGGATATCAATGATTGTGTTGTTCCCACTTACGTTTCTATCTAATGCCTTCGTGCCTGTCGATACGCTGCCTAACTGGCTACAATGGTTTGTTAAAGTCAATCCAATCTCACACCTCGTTTCTGCAGTACGACAACTTACTAACTTTGGAACCGTAGGTTGGGATTTCGCGATCTCTTTGATTGGAGCAGCTGTCATCGTCGCAATATTTGCACCTATTACGGTACGTGCTTATATGCGCCGGACATAATATGAAATAAAAAAACGGCAGAAATGCCGTTTTTTTTAATTATGGCTTCTAAAGAACGTATGAATTAAATTGGATACTGATCTATCACAATGTTTTTGCAGTTTCTTCATTTTGAATATGTCCCCCAAAATGCAGATGAATGACGCCATCAATGACGCCCACACCAGGTTCACAACAAGGAGGATGGATTATTCCATGCTACTACTTCTTTATGTCCTTCGATGGTACTATGATATAAAAATAGATGTAAATAGAAAGGGCGACAGTATGAGAAGCTATCTAATTTTGGGGGCAAGTAAAGGTTTGGGAGATGCATTTGTGAAAGGTTTACCTGAGTATGGTGATCGAGTGTGGATCGTCTCCAGAAGCAGACCGGGCAGTCTGGATCTTAATGATGGTATACAGCGGATATGGATTGCAGCAGATCTATCGCAGCCAGATGCCGCACAAGTCTTATCAAAAGGCATCCAAGCGGAGAAGATTGATGTCCTAGTTTATAACGTGGGCATTTGGGAGAAGGAAGGTTTTGAGGATCACTATACTTTTGACAAGGATGAAGCAACTGATATTGCTAATATTATTAATGTGAATATAACTTCAACAATTACCTGCATACAGGCTGTAATACCTAATCTTCGCCAATCGGAAGCAGGAAAAATTATTCTGATTGGCTCCACAGCAGGACTGGATCATACCAATAACGCCCAGGTTTCATTTGTTGCTTCGAAGTTCGGTCTGCGTGGCATTACACATGCATTGCGTGAGCATGTTCGTAAGGATGGCATTGCAGTAACTTGTGTGAATCCAGGTGAACTGGCAGCAGAAATTCCTTATGAGGATGGCGCAGAAAAAGCGATTGCAGAATATAACGGCACAAGAATTCCTGTTCAGGACATTGTCTCCATTGTGAAATGTATCATTAACCTCTCTAGCGCTTCCTGCGTCAAGGAAATTCATATTCCAGCAATGGCGGATTTAAATGCATAATAAATCTCATATATCCGTTAAGATTTCATTAAGATTTAATACGAAGATAAAACATATAATTGGATTATAGAATAGGTGATCAAAAATTTAACTTGCTAGTTTTTTAAAAGAATTCCAGAGAGCAAAGCAGTAAATAGATAAGGCTGTCTACCAGTAGAATCATACTAGTAAACGGCCTATTTCTGTTGGAATTTAATAGAGAGTCGGGTGTTTTTTTTAAAAAGAAGGCTTATAAATTCCCAACTTTTTTTGGACATATATTGGGCTAACGAGAATATAACTATACAATAAAACACTTGTTGAAAAAGAGGAAAATACATTAACGGTTAGGAGAAATGAACGATGGAATTCGAACTAGGCAGCATTTTGAAACTAGTGAAACGTAGGCTGCTGTTCATCATTGTATTATGTATTGTTGCGGTCGGAATTGCTAGCTTCGTTAGCTATTATGTCTTGAAACCGAAATACGAGGCGACGGCTTCAATTCTTATTCAAGGGGATAGGCAACAGAAAGCAATCAATGACATTATGGCTGGGCAAAAACTAGTAACCACTTACGGAGAAATTATCCGAAGCAGTAGAATCGCTGAAGAGGTCGTTAGAAGACTGCAATTAAACATGACCCCTGAAAAACTATTAGAAAAAGTGAAGACAAGAACAAGCAGCGAGTCACTCGTGACGACGGTAATTGTATCGGATTCTAATGCTCAGCGGGCAACGAATATCGCGAATGGCTTTGGTGAGGCCTTTAATGAGAACATCCAAGCGATTATGGGGGTAGAGAATGTTGTGCTTCTTGACCGGGCCAAGGTTCCTTTCGAGGCGATCTCCCCCAAGCCAGTATTCAATATGGTCGTTGCTTTCGGACTTGCATTGATTGCTGGGATCGCAATTTCCATTCTACGGGAATTGGCGGAGAAACCTGTGAAAAGCGCTAAGAATATTCAGTTGGATTTGCAGCTTCCTCTTCTGGGAACCGTGGGAAAATTGAAGCCGCGGAAACGGCGGGAGAAGACGAAATCCATTTCAGTAGAAGGAGCCAGCAGACATGAAGAAGAAAACGCCAAGATTGTATTGCCTGGAACAACCGAAATCATCTAATGGTGATCAATTCCGAACGATACGATCTAATATTCGCTATACCCGGGTTGGTGGAGAAATTCGATCTTTATTAGTTACAAGCTCACTCCCGGATGAAGGTAAATCAACAGTGGCGATGAACTTGGCTATAGCGATGGCGGAAACGGGAAGAACTGTGCTGCTGATCGATGGGGATTTGCGCACACCAACGGTGCATAAAGCATTCGATCTACCCAATTGGATCGGATTAAGTAGTATCCTAGTAGATCAAACCCGTGTGGATGATTGTATTTTCCCTATTGAGGGATCAGAAGGACTTTCTGTATTGACATCGGGTCCGATCTCTCCAAATCCAGCTGATTTACTAGGATCAACAGGAATGAAAAGGTTATTCGCAGAGCTTAGTGAGAGATTTGATACGATTGTTATCGATTCTTCTTCGGTATTAATGCCTTTTTCAGATGCGCTTATCTTGGCAAAGATGACCGAGGGGGTACTGTTAGTCGTAAAATCCGGGAAAGTGCTCTTGAAGCATACCAACTCTGCAAAACAGATCCTTGAGCAGCAAGGAGCGCATATTTTGGGAGCGGTTTTGAATTATCGAAAAAGTAGCAAACGTTACAAGATTCGCGGTGAAGATTTTGCCGATTGGGCCTCAACTTCAGGGTTGGTCTAACGCTTTATGACATTTGCATCTCTTCGTTATTTATTTGGAAATATCACATATGCAGGCGCTCAATTCGTGATTGTAATTTTGCTTAATAAATTTGGCTCATCCGAAATCGTTGGGCAATATTCGTTAGGGCTTGCGGTGACTGCTCCCATCTTTATGCTGTCGCATCTGCATCTGCGTTCGGTCTTGATCGTTGATACATCTGGAAAATATCTTTTTGGAGATTTTTTTGGCCTTCGTCTCGTGACAACCGCAGTTGCATTCACGGTTACAGCAGGTTGTTGCATCCTCAGTGGTGCTGATTGGAATACAGCTTTAGTCATATTTTTCATAGGATTGTATAGAATTGTTGAGTCGGTCAGCGATATTTTATTGGGTATTGTTCAGAAGCAGGAAAGGCTAGATCAAATCTCTTTCTCGAGAGCTGCTAAAGGATTGTTCTCCATAGTTGTCTTCGCCCTCGTATTTATCCCTACTCAGAGTCTCATTCTAGCGTTATTAGTCATGATTATCGGATGGTTAGCAATAACCATTGGATATGATGCTCGCAAAGCGAGAGTGCATACGTCGCTCAGGCCACTTTTTAACAAAAGACGATTATGGGGCTTATTGCTCGTAAGCTCACCCCTTGGCGTGGTGCTGGCGTTGATGTCACTAAATACAAATATCCCACTATACGCGATTTCATATTTTAAAGGTGAACATGACTTAGGCATATACGCTACGCTCTCATACATGATCGTTGCCTGCAATGTTGTTGTTACTGCACTCGGTGAAGCGATAACACCACGTCTTGCCCGTTGGCATGCTAGCGGAAGACATAAGGAGTTCGTCTCTTTACTCAGTCGAATGATTGCAATGGGCATAGGAATTAGTGCGATCGCTTGTTTGATCGGGTGGATGTTTGGTCATCAGCTTCTAACTCTTCTATTCAGTCCAGATGTGGCTGCAGAGATAGGATTATTTCATTGGTTGCTCATTTCTACCCTATTGGTATTTGTAACGTCTTATCTGTGGTATGCCATAACGGCTACCGGGAAGTACAAAGCGCAGATTCCCTTGTTTCTGTGTTCCGTGATCACTAATGGGCTATCTTGTCTAATATTCGTGCCTATTTTTGGGGTGATAGGTGCTGCTGTAGGGGCTAGTATGGCCTTATTCGTTCAGATGATAGGCAGTGTGATCGTACTTTTCTTGGTAATCCGTCAGGCAAGGAAACAGGTACAACGGGAATTGGCCGCATAGAGGTCATTTCCCATAGGAAAGTAGGGGCTTGTATGACATCTGTACTCGTTGTAGGGAAACCCTACACCATGCGTAATTTATTTCTGTTTGCGGTTATGGGTTACATCATCTGCCTTCCGGCTCAAATTGATTTCGGTGGCGCATTTCGAATCGCACCCTCTGACCTTTTCTTAATGCTTGGTTTGTTTGCAGCAGGTTTACACCTCAAATTGGACCGGAGACAGTTCAGTTCATGGCATTGGGGGATGTTGTTTATTTTCGTCCTCGCTTCATTTGTATCCATTTGGCGTAATGGATTCATTACGCAATACGCTCTATTGCAAAAAGATTTTGGGTTTATACTCCTACTGCTGACTTACATCATGTTAGTTCAGGCTGTAGACAGCTGGGATCGGTTATATAAAATGCTACGAGCTTTTTTGATCAGTGTACTGATCTTCAATGGCGTCGCTTTGTTCGATTTTTTTAGTGGAGTCAGAGTTCCGTTTATGGTGCAAGACGGTCGCCTCTCCGGGATGCTAATTGATCCGAATGCATACGGCGGATTACTAGTTACGGCTTTTGCCATTCATATCATGACGAGCGGAGACGGGGTGAAGCTGCTTAGGGGATGGGTGAGTACGCTAGCGACGATCACCTTAGCCGGGGGCATAATAATGACTTTTTCGCGTTCGTCATGGATAGGTCTGTTCCTTGTCTTGCTTACACTCCTGCTGATGAATCCTTCTCGGCTTCTCAAGATCGGCATGGGCTTTAGCGTCGCGTTTGGAGCATTGCTGTTGTATAAAGGTACAGCTTATCTGGATGTGCTTGGGAATATGGCCAGTAGACCCTCGCAGATTCAGTCGCGCCTTGACATCATTGGGAAGGCTGTGGAGTGGATCGCTCAAAGTCCATTATTAGGGATTGGACTCGGTAGCTATAACTATGAACTGCGGATTATTATCCATAATACTCCGATCTGGTTTATGACAGAATTTGGTTTATTGGGCTTGATTGTGTACGGCGGATTCATGATCTGGTTCTTCATCGTCGGGATCCGTTCTTATCGCGCGGCAGATAGGGTGAACAGACCGATCATTATGGCATTACTGCTGTCTCACGCAGCGATGATTGGACTTTCGATGGGTATTGAAGCCTTATTCCAGAGATATTGGTGGTTCATGATGGCTATGAACGCAGCTTGCATCCGATTAACGAATACGGGATGGAAAGGAGTGAAGCGATATCGAACCAAGGGCACTGAAACGTCAACGGGTCGTAACTTACGACAACAAACAGAACAAGCGCAACAAGCGCAGTAACAAGAGGTCCGGGAGCATACCTGCTGAAGACTGTAGACCGGTAAGAGTTGCTTTTGTAGCCTCCATTTTTGGGCATTTTGAGAGTTTCCATCTACCTTACATGGCGTTATTGCAGCAAAAGGGTTGTGAAGTGCATGCTTATGCGCAGCCCGGGGAAGCGAGATTACGGTTAGAAGAGAAGGGGATCGTGTGCCATGATGTACCCATTCAGCGTAGCCCTTTACAGATGCAGAACTGGAAGGCGCTAGGGATATTAACGGAAAGCTTCAAGGAGGAGGGGTTCCAGTTCATCCATGTACATACGCCAGTCGCTTCGATTCTCGGACGGATTGCGGCCCATAAAGCAGGTGTACCTTGCACATTGTATACAGCGCATGGTTTTCATTTTTTCAAGGGAGCTCCTTTTCTGAACTGGATGCTTTATTATCCGCTCGAGAGGTTAATGGCCCGCTGGACAGATGTGTTAATCACCATAAATAGAGAAGATTATGAACGCGCCCAGAAATTTTCTATACGAAAAAAGGTGACTTATGTGAGTGGTGTAGGACTTGATCTCCAGGTTTACGGCAGTGAACAGGGTCATCCTGAAACTGCGACGGAGAAGGCAGATAGGCGACGCCAACTGTTTGATCTGCCGAAGAGTGAGCATGATGAACCTCCCTTCGTCATCCTATGCATTGCTGAATTAAACGCCAACAAGAACCAGAAGCAGTTGATCGAAGCGCTGGGGCAGCTGGGGTCTCAAGCAGGCAACATCCATCTGGCTTTTGCGGGTATAGGACCGTTCGAGCAGACTCTATTAGAACTTGCAAATCGGCTGGATGTCAGCGATCGGGTGCATATGCTTGGGTACCGTAGTGATATTCCGGATCTACTCAGAGCATGTGATGTTGCTGCACTTGTGTCCTATCGCGAGGGGCTACCTCGGGCGATTATGGAGGCGATGGCAGTAGGAAAACCCGTTATAGGTACGCATATTCGGGGGATTCATGATTTGATCGAACATGAGTCAACAGGCATGTTAGTTCCTGTTGGTGATATTACCGCTACCGCTAAGGCTTTTACTCATTTACGTGATGATCCAGCATTAACTACGGCTATGGGAGAAGCAAACAAAGAGAGGATCATTCGTTACGGGTTGCCTGCGGTGCTCCGTGAAATGGACTCGATCTATATAGAAGCGCTAAACAAGGAGGAAAGAAAGCGGGTTCCGTCTGAAATGCATGCGAGCCTATCGGGGGATTGAATATTCACTCTCACTTAAAAGGGGAGTACATGAATTTTTAGTTAATTAGGGAGAAAGAAGTGATGAAAATGCGGATCGTCCGTTTGGTCATGTTGGATGCAGGGATTATTGCGGCTTCAGTGTGGCTTGTGTTTTTACTTCGGTTTGATTTTCAAATCCCTGAGATGTACGTGTGGATGCTTCCGTGGGCAATATTGATTCACATTGCGGTATATGCGGCCTTCTCATTTGGATTCAAAGTGTATAACAATATCTGGCGATACACTGGAATGAGAGAATTACTGCAGCTTCTAAAAGTGAGTGTATTAACCCTCGTTGGAGTGATTGTTGTCAACGTATCCACCCATGCAGTATTTCCTTCCTATCGACTACCAATTTCCATTTATTTTGCAGCCGGTTATGTATTTCTGGGCATTGTTGGGTTACGAATGGTTAAACGTCTTCTAAACGACGGGTTTGAGACAACGGGTGTGAAGGATGTCTTCGAAGGTAATCTTCTAATCGTTGGGGCGGGTAAAGCAGGAATCCTCGTTACGAAAGATATCAAGCATTCAAGGTTCAAATTTATGCATCCGGTCGCCTTCATTGATGATGATGCATCCAAACGAAAGCTGGAAGTAATGGGGCTGCCGATTGTGGGTAACCGGAATTTCATTCCCGAGGCCGTGAAACAGCTGGACATTGCGTTCATTATTATTGCCCTTCCGACAGCGCCACATAATGACTTAATGGAGATTATTGAGATCTGCAAATCAACAAAAGCACAGATTAAGCTAATGCCTAGTATGACAGAAATTTTGGACGGGAAAATGGCAGTCCATCGAATCCGTGAAGTGTCCGTAAACGATTTGCTGGGTAGAACTCCTGTTGAGATTAATACTGAAGAGATTCGTGAGAATTTAGGAAGTGAGTGTATTCTCATCACGGGTGCAGGAGGCTCCATTGGCTCAGAACTGTGCCGTCAGCTAGCTGCGTATCGCCCGAAGGAAATGTTGCTGCTTGGTCATGGTGAGAACAGCATTTACCTGATTGAACAAGAGCTACGCCAGTTATATCCCGATCAGAAGATTCAACCCATCATCGCTGATATTCAGGATGTGTCGCGGATCGATAGTGTTTTTCAGAATTTTCGACCTACGATTGTATATCACGCCGCCGCGCATAAACATGTCCCACTTATGGAGATGAATCCGGTGGAGGCGGTAAAGAACAACGTTATTGGAACAAGGAATGTAGCGGAAGCGAGTGCCAAATATGGTGCTAAGCGGTTCATTCTGATCTCTTCGGACAAAGCGGTTAATCCAACAAGTGTCATGGGAGCTACGAAGCGAGCGGCAGAAATGATTATTAATGATCAGAATTCATCTAGCAAGACGGTTTTTGCTGCTGTCCGTTTCGGTAATGTTCTCGGTAGTCGGGGGAGTGTTATTCCGTTATTCAAAAGACAGATCGAGAGTGGTGGCCCAGTTACGGTTACCCATATGGATATGGTGCGGTATTTCATGACGATCCCTGAAGCAGTGCAATTGGTTATTCAGGCGAGCATACTGGCAAAAGGTGGCGAGGTGTTCGTGCTTGATATGGGTAAGCCAGTTCGGATATACGATCTGGCAAGAGATTTAATACGTCTGTCGGGTTTAGAACCTGATAAAGATATCCCTATCGTGGTCACGGGCATTCGTCCTGGTGAGAAATTATTTGAGGAACTCCTGACAGAAGAGGAAGGATTGATGGTCACCAATAACTATCGCATCATGATCAGTCGTCCTCAAAGTGTTTCCAGATCTGAACTGAATTTGGTCCTTGGTGTTCTGGAGAATTTGTGCAAACGGTACGAATTTGTGCCAAGCAGTTATCAGATTAAGAAATTATTAAAGCAGCTTATTCCAAGCTATTCGGGCTTTCAGGAAGAACCACAGGTGGCTACTCATGAGCTTGAACGGATCAAATCCGAAGTTCATGCGGGGATCTAAGTGATGAAGTCGTTTATGAGTAGATGGAACAAGAAGTTGCGTTTGCGTGGTAAGAGTGACAAGGAATTCACAAGAAAACAAATAGTCATAAGGCGAATTGGAAGATTCGCCCTGATTGTTTGTCTGATTGTGATTGTAGTTGGCGGCATTTGGATTAGAGGGGTGTTAAATGCTGAGCAGCGATTTCAAAAGGCTGTCCTTAATCCATTGACGATGCCTAACTCAAAAATTTCTGCATTGCCTGTGGGGAAGACGCAGTCGGATGGGACTCTTATAAATCGAGTGAATTCGGATGGCGTGGTACTACCATCGACTGAACCAGCAGCATCGTCAGGTGCAACTGATAAAAAAACTTCATCCTTTAATGTTGTATTAATTGGAACAGATACGTGGGGTGGGGAAATCTCCCGTGCAGACACGATCATGGTTGTGCATGTAATGCCGGAACAGCGGAAGGTGAACATCGTCTCTATACCGCGCGATACAAGGGTTTATGTACAGAATGTTGGATACACCAAAATTAATCATGCTCATATTGTTGGTGAGTCCAAAGGTGGGAATGAGCAAGGAACGCTGACGCTCATTCAAGCGGTAAGCGACTTTATGAATATTCCCATTCATCATTACATCAAGACGAATTTCTCTGGAGTTCGTGATTTCATCGATTCAATCGGAGGGATCGACATGGTAATCGATCAAGACGTAACAATAACCCCGGAGATTACCATCAAAAAAGGCGAACAGCATCTGGATGGTGTGCATGCACTCTACCTTGCTAGGGAGCGATATTCAACTCCGAACGGTGACTTTAGTCGTCAAGAGGAGCAATTCAATATCGTTAGAGCTGTGGCTAATAAGCTGTTGAGCCCTGAGCATCTTCCGGATCTGGCGGGATTATTACTCCATGAAAAGAAAGACATTATCGATACAAGCTTCAGCGACAGCGATTTGCTTAGCTTAGCTTGGTTATTCAAGGGGATTACTTCCGCGGACTTTCAATACGAACAGATTCCAGGTAACAACAGTTTTGCTCCTGATCCGCTAGTCGGAACTAAGGTGTACTACTGGAGTGCCGATTTAAAACAGGTGAACTCACTTAAGGAACGTCTTTTTACGGATTAAGAGAAAGGCGGGAGGAGTACTAACATGTATCGCCATATGAAACGAGGCTTCGATCTTGTGGGAGCGATCGTTATGTTATGTGTATTTAGTCCAGTCATGGCTGTGGTGGCGTTGTTGATTCGAATGAAGCTTGGAAGCCCAATCTTGTTCAAGCAGCAACGACCAGGGCGGGGAGAGAAACCCTTCTTCATCTACAAATTTCGGACCATGGCTGAACTGTATGACTTGCAGGGTCAGCCGTTACCAGATGAGCGAAGATATATCAAATTTGGCGGAATCATCCGGAAGCTAAGTCTGGATGAACTGCCACAGCTGGTGAATGTTGTGAAGGGAGAAATGAGTCTGATTGGCCCAAGACCCTTACTGATGCGGTACAGCCCTTATTATTCCGAACAGGAGAGGCTGCGTTTCTCAGTAAGACCAGGAATTACGGGATTAGCACAGGTGTCAGGACGCAATACTTCGTCGTGGAAAGACCGGCTTTCGTATGATGTCACCTATGTCGAGACTTTAAGTTTCAGACTTGATGCGCTGATATTATGTAAGACCGTCTTGAAGGTGATTCGCCAAGATGATGTTGTAGCCAATCCAGGTCGGCATAGCCTACCTCTGGATGAGTACAGGTTGAATAAAAAGGAGGGCCAGGCATGAGTGTGCAGTTTAGACCGCTGCATGAAGACGATATACATCATGCATGCCGGCTCTTGAAGAGCAATTTACCGGAGCATGTGTACAATCAAACGATATTTGCTTGTACGGGTTATCCAGCATATCTACAAGCGGCTTGTAAATGTGGAGGCCATTCAGCCACGTTGTTGATTGGAGCCTATCTTGGAGAAGTGCTCATTGGATTCGCGGAATGGCGAAGAATGGAACAAATATTGGTTCTGAATAATTTAAACGTGGATGCGGCGTTTCGCAAGGACGGCATAGGCGGAATGCTCATGGCTTATGGCGAGAAATTAGCCAAGAGTGACGATATTAAGAAGTTGGTACTGGATGTGTTCTCATGGAATGAACAGGCTCATGCTTGGTACCTTCGCCTTGGCTTTGTAGAAGAAGGACGTACTTATTGGTATGTGAGGGATCTGGAACGTTCATTAACGGCTAATGCAGATGTTATTGCTGCTGGAGCGGATATAGATGTTGAAGAAGTGACTTACATTATTGATGATTACCCAATGGCAGAGGCACATCATCTAAAATACGGATTTTCTTCATTTAGGATTAGAACGAAGCAGAAGACTTCAGTTGTGGGTCGGCTCGGCGAGCAGTATTTTCGTATCCAACTGCAGAGTGGGGAGTGGGACGGTGGATATCCACTAACCGATGTGTTACTCGACCTTGACCGGGAGAGAAAGCTGTTATTGCTTTCATCCGATGCATTCTTACGTGAGAGAGACCCAGCGTTAAGCTTAAGCACTGAAAGTATACGCATGATCAAGATATTGGATTAGCAGCGAATGCTTCTGGAGTAATTTTTGTCGAAGGACATCAAGGAAGCGTACGCTAACATAACTTTTAGGAGGTGACGTATGAGTGATTTCATTGTGCTTAATAGCTCACATTCTGAAGAGTGGGATGCTTATTTGAATCAGATGAATAGTAAGGATATCTATTTTTCTGCAGATTTTTTTCGGCTGTTTGAGGATGATCATCATCAACAGGCGGAGCTGTTTGTTTTTAAGCAGGGTGAGAAGCTCATCATTTATCCTTACTTACTTCGCTCTATTAGCCATCTTCCCGCAGTCATCCAGCTGGGACTTGAAGGAGAATGGTATGACATCAGCACACCTTATGGATACGGGGGGCCAATATCTAATGTGCCACTAGGTGCGGAACGAACGGAGTTGTACCGACAATTCAGTGAAACGTTCACAGATTACTGCAGAGAGAAAAAGATCATGACCGAGTTTGTAAGATTCCATCCTTTCATAGGCAATGCCACTGAATACCAAAAAGGGCTTACTACAGAGCTCAATCGGAATACAGCTTACATGGATTTGACAGTTGGCTCAGAGTCAGCGCTAATCCAGAACTATGGCAGCAATCATAAAAGAAATATCCGTAAATTAAAGTCTGCTCCATTCACCATTCGAAAGTCGGATCTTAAGGATCGGATCGAGCCTTTCATCGAGTTATATTACGGTACGTTAAATGATTTACAAGCAGATCCCTTTTATTATTTCCCTCAAAAATTTATAGAAGATACAAGCCTTTTACCAGACGGACGGGTAGCACTGTTCGAGGCGATGGATGGGGAGAGGAGTATAGGGGCAAGTATTGTACTCCTTGATCGACCATGGATGCATTATCACTTATGCGGTTGGGATCGAGCTTATCTGCAGTGGTCACCCACCAAATTTCTCATCCACGCAGCAGCTGTGTGGGGGTTGGAGAATGGATACGAAAAATTCCATCTTGGTGGAGGATATAAGGGGAATGACGAACTGTTTCAGTTCAAGCTAAGATTCGCTACGCAACTAGAGCCACTGGACTATTACTTAGGGAAGCGAATTTTTTTTCCCGAGGTGTATGAGCGAATGATAGCACTCTGTGACACTGGAGTTGCAGGGAATTACTTTCCGCTCTACCGGCATCCATCTCTTTTGAATCAAAATATCATGGACCACGCTCTGAAGTAAGTCAATAAGATATGTATTCCATTTGGATTAAAGCATCCAAATGGAGAAAGGAGCAAGGCATGAGTATTCGTCAATCAAGCATTCTACCCCGAATCTTGTTATCCCCACCGCATGTAAGCGGACGTGAACAGGCTTATTTGGAGGATGCAATTCACTCTGGCTGGATCGCTCCCATCGGACCGCAAGTTGATGCATTCGAGCAGGAGATGGCCGACTATACAGGTTCAAAGGGGGCACTTGCGTTAAGCTCTGGAACAGCGGCAATTCATCTGGCACTCCGTCTTGCTGGCGTTTCTCAAGGAGATTACGTGATTTGTTCTACGCTCACGTTCGTAGCTAGTGCCAATCCTATTTTATATTTGGGGGCTACACCTGTATTTGTAGACTCAGAACCAGAGACATGGAATATGTGTCCATTAGCTTTTCAGCGGGCCTGCCAGGATTTGAATGATAAAGGGATACTGCCTAAAGCAGCCGTTGTTGTCAATTTGTACGGACAGAGCGCAGACATGGAGCCCATTGTAGAAATCGCGAATCGTTACGGTATTACTCTAATAGAAGATGCTGCGGAATCCCTAGGTGCCTTTTATCACGGAAAGGCTAGTGGTACATGGGGCCGCTTCGGAATCTATTCTTTCAACGGAAATAAAATTATCACAACCTCAGGTGGAGGTATGCTTGTGTCGGATGATACCGATGCATTAGAGCAAGCCCGTTTCTGGTCTACCCAAGCACGTGACACTGCTCCACACTATCAGCATTCCGAAATGGGTTATAACTACCGGCTAAGTAACCTGTTGGCAGCCATAGGTCGAGGGCAATTGGAGCTACTTGAGGAAAGAGTCGAACGACGTAGATATATTTCTCAAGTGTACTCAGATCGATTGGGATCCATTCCGGGTCTTCATTTCATGCCGGAAGCGCCAAATTGCCGCAGTACACGCTGGTTAAGTGCGCTAACGATTGATGAAGAGATCGCAGGCTTCTCCGCTAATCAACTCTTAAAGTGCCTGGAATTCAACAATATAGAAGCTAGACCTGTTTGGAAACCACTACATCTGCAACCTCTATTCGAGAACGCCTTCTATTATCCATACATGGAGGAACATAGTGTATCTGATCAATTGTTCACAAAAGGTATATGTCTACCTTCCGGTAGCTCTTTATCGGATGATGATCTGGTACGCGTAATGGATGCGATAGAGTCTTGTATTCAGAACCGCTGAAGAATTACTTAGCCATCCATCCGTTAGCACCGGTTCCGCTTTCCTTCACATAAAAAGTGGCTTTCGCTACACCATCTGTTCGCATAGCCAGACTGCCAATCGGAGCGGTAATTGTTCCCTCAGGCGATCCTTCCACGATAAATACTGCAGGAAGTAATGTTCCACCAACGAGTCGGACTGCACGTTTGAAGTTGCCATAGGTAGAGAACCATTCAGTTAAAGCATACGGATTATACAAGGTACCAAGAGAAGTACCCTGCATGGCAACCAATGTTTCGAATTCAAGAATGCGTTTTACCTTTACAGAACGGGTATCAAACACTGCTACATTGTTCAGGTGCAGGAAGGGCTTAGCTGCACCATAAGAAGACGCTAGCACTACTTGATTGGTCCCGCTGTTACGGACAATCATATTGTCGACAGTAACCATCGCGTCAGACTCTGTTGTGAATAATTGCAAGGTACTGCCCGTTAAGTCTTGTGCATCTATCGTCCCCACATAAAGATCTCCTCCGTCGATTCGGACTCCGCTTGCTAAGGTGGAGCCCGAGCCGTACATCCCTAACGAGCCGATATGCAATCTTGGTTTTCCTCCAGCAGCATTAAACGCAGCGTAGATCGCAGGGCCGCCGATTCCATCGAACTTTGCGCTTGCGATATCAATAAATTGTGAATAGATCGTTTGTAAACCGTAATTTGCTTTATGATCCGTCGAGCGAATAGACAAATGGTTGATTTTTAGCGTCAATCCATAGGACAGCAATGCTGGACTTACTGATCCGCTTACACGCATATCTAGTGAACCGATGTCGAGAGTCCAGAGTCTCGTTATCTCATCTGAAAGCCCAGTTGTCATATCATTACCGAAACCAATAGTCGTCAAGGAGTCAAATCGCTGATAAAAGCTACGCGTTCCCTTGAATATATCGGGTTCCACATCAAGTGAATTGGCGCCATTAAACCCAGGTGCACCACCGCGACTGTTATTTAATACCGCTCTGTTGACATGAAGCTGGTCTACAAAATGGACTACAAAGTTCTTTCGACCAGCCGTTTCACAGAAAGCATATCCGATATGCACATTAACGGATGGGATATCTTCAGTCCCTCCAATGAAAATATTATCACCATAGCAATCATGAGAGTACACCGATTCGATCGTTATATTTTGCGAAGAAGAAATGAACAAGCCATGAAGTTGATCGTTGACGGCTGTTTTAACAGTCGAAGCACTTCCGTCTATTTCGAGGCTGCCGGATATCGTGATGTTTGAGGCATTTAACATAACAAGAACACGAGTATCCGAGGGTGGGTTAGGGGCAAGCACTAATTTTGAGCCGGCTTCAAAGCTCAGGTTAGTTCCGGTTGGAATACGAAGACACCACCAGTCGAGGACTGAAGGGTTACGCATGTGGCCGGAAGAGACTTTATATACACCAGGCGGAAAAATAACAACCTTGCGTTTGGCATTTCCAGCATTAATTGCATTTTGAATCGCGACGGTGTCATCTTTGGTACCATTCCCTGTAGCTCCATAGGATCGAACATTCACGTAACCGTTAGTTTCAGGATCTAATTTAATAGAAGTGACCGCGCCGTCCGCAATAACGGGCGTTGTTACAGAATTATCTGGAATAGGTGCAGTTGCCATATACTTCACTCCTTTATTTTTTGATTGGAAATATAAGAGTAATGATTGTCGTCCATAAAGGATGACAACATCGTTTCTTCATAAGTATTTTATGTGAACTTTTCTACAGATGCACGGTACAAAGAGCACTTTACAGGGCGAAAGGAGTTTTTTATTTGAAGGTATTAGTAACTGGGGGGCTTGGTTTTATTGGGTCACATGTTGTTGACCGGCTTATAAGAGAGGGGATCGAAACTGTAATTGTAGATAATTTATCGGGAGCTTCCGGCTCATTCTATAGAAATCCTTCGGCACTTTTATACCCGTACGACATTCGGGACGAGACACTGGGTGAAGTCTTTATCCGTGAGAAGCCGGATGTGGTTATTCATCTGGCGGCACAGATTGACGTAAGAGAATCACAGCGCAATCCATTGTTTGATGCGAATGTGAATATTGTTGGCACACTAAACGTTCTGCGGATGTGTGAGGTGCATCAGGTTGAAAAGATCGTCTACGCCTCGTCGGCCGCAGTATACGGTAATCCTGAATATTTGAGCATTGACGAGAAACATCCCCTAAATCCTGAATCTTGTTATGGGGTATCAAAAAGTGTTCCTGAGTCTTATATTCGGATGTTTGCAAGCATGCATGGGCTGAAGTACACCATTCTTCGTCTTGCGAATGTGTATGGACCTCGACAAAGCTCGCATGGTGAAGCTGGCGTCGTTTCGATTTTTCTGGATCGCTTAAAGCAAGGCAAGGAGCTTGTGATTTATGGGGATGGAGAACAGACCAGGGATTTTGTCTATGTTGAGGATGTTGCACAGGCGTTTGTAAATGCGGCTTGTACAGACGAGAATGCGGATAATCAGATCATAAATATTAGCTGCGGGGTGGCGACTTCCATTAATACGATTGTAGAAATGATAGGCGGTATTACAGGTCGGGAATCCCAGACAACCTATGAGCTTGCTCGACCGGGAGATATTCTTCACAGCTACTTAAACAACAGTAAAGCAATGGAGCTGATGTCCTGGTCTCCTCACCATGACCTTCATCAGGGACTCAAGAAGACGGTTACAGCCCGATTGACTGTAGGCAGTGCTGTGGACCATTAATCGCAAATATCGAAAGGGGTCATCCCCATGGAACGAAAATTAAATTCGGAAATGTTTGTTCTACGTAGTATAGCCTGCTTAAGTATAGCGCTGTTGCATGCTTTATATCGAGTCTATGACGATGGTAACACGTCTTGGGTAGCCTCAGTGGGTCTACTGCTTACCTTTGGCACACCGGTATTCGTATTTATCTCGCAATTCGTATTGTCTTTTGCATACCCGGACGGAATTCCCGCGAAATTTTGGGAGAAACGGATCAAGTATATTTTGCTTCCTTACTTTTTTTTCGGAGCTTTGTACGCAGGGTTAAAAGGATTGGATATGGCGAGCAGTGAGGGGATTCCGCTTCTTCAGGCTTTTTGGTACTTCCTGTGGCGTCATTGGTTACTTGGCGATTTTCATGGCTACTTTATCCTAATTATCTTTCAGTTTTATGCCCTATTCCTCTTATTTCAAAGGCATGCCAAAAAATTCACTCCACGCTCTATACTGATTGCGTCATTCGTTATAAATATGGCTTACTTAGGCTTTTTTAATTTCACCAAACCCGTAGATACGGTAGCTGCTCAATATATTTGGGATAAATTGTATTGGGTTTTCTCTCCGGGGTGGATTTTCTACTTTACTGCGGCTTATTACTTGGGGCGAAATGAGACTTGGTTCCGGGAAAAATTAAAACAGTTCCGTTTAGCTGTCTACGTGCTTCCAGTTGTAACAGGTGCGCTTGTGCTATTCGTGAATGGGCAAGGCTGGATTACGGCACATAGTTCAAAAAGAATTGATATGTTACTTTTCGCCATGAGCATGATTCTACTACTCTTCACAGTGGCTTCTTCATTGAAAAAAGTGCCGCGTATGCTGGAGTGGAGCAGTAGGTACTCCTTCGGCATATATTTGCTTCACCCGTTGTTGTTGGCTTTATTCGTCAAACTTCCTTCTTCGTTCGGGTTGCAAAACCTTGGACTATTCAGTGTGCTGCTCCAATTTGTCGGATGTGTGGTTGGATCGGCGATCATCATGAATATAGCGAATCGTATTCCAGGCGGAGCCTTTGTGTTTGGTCGAGTCGGAATTGGAATCAATCAGAGGAAGAAACCGAAATCGTCGGATACACCGATAACTACGAGTATTGGGAACCCTTCGAATTAGCTGAAAATTTACCACTACCCTTCCGTTTTTTTAGTTGATTAGTGGTCTTTTAACATTCTCTGGGTAAATGGTCATTCCATCGTACTAGTTCCTCCCTTCAAGCCTTATTAAAAAGGTAAATAGTTGTAAAAAGTACAATTGCGCTCAAACATTTGCTGCATAGTTTCGGTTTAATTGCATATTGTACAATTATTTTGCGAGAATTCCACGATATGGAGGTAAATGATCACTTTTAAGTGTATAGAGTGCAACTATATCCCAATAAGCTACCTAAAAAGCGCATATAGTTGCACAAAATACAATTAAACAGCGAAAGTCACGCCCACCGCGGCAAAGTTACAGTTTAATAGTGTGTTGCTCTCAAGCCCCCTAATCGAATTGGAGTCCTAAAGATGAAATAAGGTACACTAATAGAGAAGGGGATGAGGTTCATGAAAAGTAACAAGCTGTAC
>NZ_JARXWM010000032.1:0-43979 GCF_029893135.1 Paenibacillus sp. PastF-3
TCCTGAGCCAGGATCAAACTCTCCAATTAGTATTGAAAAGAGCGATATGCTCATTTTGAAACATCTGACGAGAAAATTAATTCTCTAATTTTGGATTTCACTTTCGTGATTTCCTACTCACTCGTTGTTCAGTTTTCAAAGATCAATGTCTCATCTTTCGTCGTCGTTGCTTGTCAGCAGCGACCTTTATAATATATCACAGCACCTTTGTTTTCGTCAAGCGTTTTTTTAATTTCTTTTTTTCGCTTACCGTTTCAGCAAGTTGTTAATCAACATCTTGTCCAAAGGGGCGAGACTTAATGTATCATATTTTTCAAACTCACGTCAAGCATTAAAACAAAATAATTCTTAATCCTATTAACATTACAACGCCTGGAAGGCCAAGAACCGTTACTGCGCCTATGGTTGCAGGATTCAGGGGAATATGAACTTGTGTGATTAAACCCGAGAAATTCACTACATATATCGCGAGCGCAGCCAGTACCAAATGAGCTCCGAACAGACTAAGCCATCCAAAGCCAAGCTTTTTCCGGAATACAATTACACTTAACAACACAACTGATATGACCAGTACTCCTATAGCTAACATTCTTAGCATGTTGATCCCTCCTATATTTTCATTTGGCTAGCGGCTACATCTGACTGCTATTTAATCCAATGCTCTTTGCATGTTTGAGATGTATCTGATACTTGCGCTCTGCTGCCTCTAAAATATAAATAGCATAATCAATTTGATCTTGACCCAGCGCTTCATCAAACATTAGGTACGCTCTCTCCCACTCGGATTGTGCCTTACGAACTTCCAGCAACGTTTCCCAGCCCTCCGTATCTTTTCTACCCTGTTCTTCATCTGCTCCCCGCCACAATGAGCTCCACCATCCCATTTCCCATTCCTCCTCAGAATAATTTCGATGCAAAATCACATCTCGTTATTCTCATTCATATCGGGATAGGGACAAACTTAGAACAAAAAAAGGAGGCCCAGGGGGCCTCCTTTTAAAAAACACGACTTTAGAGCTACTAGAATAGCTCACGACGACCTTCCAACGCTTTGGACAAGGTAACCTCGTCGGCATACTCAAGATCGCCACCAACAGGCAAGCCATGGGCTATTCTGGTGATTTTAATCTCAAAAGGACGAACTAGACGAGAAATATACATCGCCGTTGCCTCACCCTCAATGTTGGGGTTGGTCGCCATGATAAGCTCACTCACTCTTTCATCACTCAAACGAGTCAATAATTCCTTCAAGCGTATATCATCAGGGCCTATACCTTCCATAGGTGAAATCGCACCCTGAAGAACGTGATAATACCCATTAAACTCTTTGGTTCGTTCTATTGCCACCAAATCCTTGGAGTCTTGGATCACACAGATTACTGAAGGGTCTCTAGTTTTGTCCTGACATATCTTACACGGATCCGTATCCGTAATATTACAGCAGACGGAGCAATAATGAAGATTACGTTTGACACTTACTAGCGCTTTAGCAAAATCAATGACATCGTCCTCTTTCATGTTAAGCACATGAAAAGCTAACCGGGCGGCTGTCTTCGGCCCAATCCCGGGTAAGCGCGTAAAAGCATCGATCAGCTTGGCTAGCGGTTCGGGATAATACAAATTAATAATTCTCCTTTAGACGAAAGTGGAGTGAGTGAATTAGAACAAGCCTGGGATCTTCATTCCACCAGTAAATTTACCCATATCATTGTTCGCAAGCTCTTCAGCTTGAGTCAAAGCATCATTAACCGCAGTGATTACTAAATCCTGTAGCATTTCAACATCTTCCGGATCAACAGCTTCTGGCTTGATTTGAATAGAAAGCAATTTTTTGTGGCCATTAACTTGAACTGTAACTACACCGCCACCTGATGTGCCTTCAATAACCTTGCCACCCAATTCTTCTTGAGCTTTAAGCATTTGCTCCTGCATTTTCTTCACTTGCTTCATCATTTGGTTCATATTATTCATACATCATCTCTCCTTTGGAATGCGCTATTTGCGCTAGTATGCTTACATTACTCTTTTATGACAACAAGGTCTTCTCCAAAAAGCTGGATAGCCTCATCAATCCAAGGTTCAGATTTGGCATCTGCAGTATCATGTTCATGCTCTAACCGTAACTCCTCTTTGCTAGGCTGTCCCACCTGCTTCTGAGCGGCTTCGTTCCAATCGCGCTGCATAATAGTTACCAGTCTATAAGGTTTACCAAGACGCGCTGCAAGCACATTCTCAATGACCTGTCTATTTGCCGGTTTCTCCGTTGTATCACGATGAATCGTGTTCTTGAATGCAACAAGCACAGCATCGTCCATTACGGATACAGGTTCTCCGTCTACAAACCACGCATGAACCGTTACCTTCTCCTCTTTTACCCCTTGCAAGACAAGACTCCACTGTTTGTAGATAGCTGCAAAATCAGGACTATCCTTACCAGCAATAAACTTATCAACATTTGGAGGCATTTTGGAGGCAGCAGAGATTCTAGGCGCAGAACTTGGAGTCGGATTCGATTTCGCAGAAGAAGCACCATCTCGCCCACCTCCGGAAATACCACCAGACTGCAATGCTTGTTCCAGCTTTTTCTCCAGCGCAGTAATCTGTCTCTTGAGCAGATCCAGTTCACCAGAGTGAACCGCAGGAGCATTCACCCCTGATCCAGCCTGTAATGCGCCTAACGGAGCAGCTGATGCGGTCTCACTTCCCTCTTGCTGCAAGCTACAAAGCTTCATCAGCGCGACTTCAAACAACGTCTGCGGATGAGTAGCATACCTCATTTCACCTAGGTACTTATTAAGTGTATCTACGATCTGAAACAGACGCTCCCGGGAAAATGCGGTGGCCATATCCTTAAATTCGGCAGGATTAAGTACTCGCTCCGTCAGTTGATCGGCCCCGGGTACCATCTTAATCATCAATAAATCACGAAAATAATACATAAGATTCTCTAGACATTTATCAGCACTTTTACCTTCATGCATAAGCTGTTCAACAAGCTCCAGCAGAAGACCCATATCACCTTCCAATATGGCAGTGGCAAGACGTGCAAATTGCTCAGAGGGTATCCCTCCGGTCATCCCTAGCACTTGTTCGTACGTAACTTTGCCATCTGTAAAAGATGAAATCTGATCCAGCAAGCTTACTGCATCGCGCATACCCCCATCAGAAAGGCGGGCAATATACTGCAATGCGTTAACATCGGCTGTAATCCCTTCCTTCTCACAGATAGCACTTAGATGTGCCGTCTGTTCTTCCAAAGCTACTCTACGGAAGTCAAACCGCTGACAACGAGAGATGATCGTCGCTGGCAATTTATGAGGTTCCGTAGTTGCAAGGATGAACATTGCATGTGACGGTGGTTCTTCCAATGTCTTTAATAGCGCATTAAATGCTTCTGTTGTCAGCATATGCACTTCATCAATAATATACACTTTACGGCGCACCTCGGTAGGTGCATATTTCACCTTGTCCCGGAGGTCGCGAATCTCTTCTACGCCCCGGTTGGATGCCGCGTCTATTTCCTGCACATCCATCACATTACCCGCAGTGATTCGCAAGCAGGAAGGACACTCGTTGCAAGGCTCCGGACCTGGCCCACGTTCACAATTGACCGCTTTCGCTAAGACTTTAGCAGCACTTGTCTTACCAGTTCCCCGCGGACCACTGAACAGATAGGCATGCGAAACCCGCTGTTCACGAATTGCGTTCTGCAGCGTTTGGATAATGTGCTGTTGTCCAACCATGTCTTGAAACGACTGCGGCCGCCAAGCACGGTACAGCGCGATATGTTCCACTATGCATTACCCTCTCTTAGGCTGCCTCTTTCCCGGCATTTGTCGCAAATTTATTATACTATATTCATCGGCTATTGACCAAAAACAAAAAGCATCTTTGCTTGTGGCAAAGATGCTGTTATAAACAGAATTATAAACCGTGCACCTGTTATTGATGACTACGATCCAAGCGGCAACCCTACATGACTGCTCGGGCTAGGCCACCCTCCGGCACAAGAGTAAACTTACTTATGGCTGCTTCCTTCCGGACCTGACCAGGTTCATAAGCACTCATTGCGGAGGACCCAACCGTCAACACAGCCCGTAGGAACCAAGGCCTCACATCGATAGCACCTCTAACAGGAATTCAACCTCGCTACAGCGGATTGCGAGTTACAGGGCACCGCTACCTCCCCGTCTAGCACGGCGAAGATAAGTATAGCTCACGCTCGGATAAAAATCAACTCCAAGACATAAAATGAGCCCCCAGCGAGAAAGCTGGGAGCTCGATCTAACCATTAAGCCGCTAAGCGGCTATTCCAATTAGATACCGTATTTCTTCTTAAATTTATCAACGCGACCGCCGGCATCCAGGAACTTCTGCTTGCCAGTGAAGAAAGGATGGCAGCTGGAGCAAATTTCAACACGAAGCTCTTGTTTAACAGAGCCAGCTTCGAAAGAGTTGCCACATGCGCAGGTTACCTTAGTTAAGTTATACTTTGGTTGAATTGCTGCTTGCATTTTGAATTTCACCTCTCATGCCCTAAGCCTCATGCGGACCCAGAGTTATATGATTACACTGTGGTATTTTAGCACGAAAAATTCAATTGATCAATATGTTTCATTGGTAATTCATTGGTATATTTGCTCTATTAAATGTTAAGTTGCCGTTGCTTTAGCCGAGCCATATTTACTGGCGGTACATGGGTGTAAGAACCAATAACAACATCCGGCAATTCGTCACGGAAAATTTCCAGCATTGTCTTCATACCGAGAATTTCACCCTTAGCAGGAGGAATTAACTCCAGATAACTCTCTGGATCAATGTTCAGGTTACGCATCTGAATAAGCTTCAGATCCGTACGTCTTACAAACTCCACCATCGCCTCAATCTCTTCTTCACGGTCAGTTACTCCAGGGAAAATCAGATAGTTGATCGATGTGTAAACGCCCTGCGAGGCAGCATATTTCAAAGACTTCTCTACGTTAGCCAATGTGTAGCCACGTGGTTTGTAATAAGCATTATAATGATCATCTAGAGCACTGATCGTGCTGACACGCATCAAATCCAGCCCAGCATCGACGATTCCACGAATATGATCGCTTAAGCCAGCATTGGTGTTGATATTAATATAGCCCATGTCAGTAATCGAGCGCACTTCACGGATTGCTTCTATAATAAGTTTTGCCTGCGTAGAAGGTTCACCTTCGCAACCTTGTCCAAAACTGATAATCGACTCAGGCGTCTTCAAGTGCTCCAACATAACTTGTGAAATTTCATTGACCGTTGGTCGGAAATTCATCCGAGTCTGCGGAGACACAAAACCACTATCATCAGGTTGCTCAGAAATACAGCCAAAACAACCAGCATTACATGAATAAGAGACAGGCACACCGCCCTCCCAGCGCCCTAAGAAGGTGTTGGAGGAAGTCAAGCATTCATAACCAAGCGCACAGTTAGAAAGATGTTCATAGAGGCGGTTATCAGGATATTTGGCAGTCAACTCGCCAACGCTTACCTCGAGATCCTGTTTATCACAGTTCAGCGGGTTCCATTTCTCCGGATTATCGGTTGGATCCGCCGCAACATAGAACCCGCCATCCTTCCACACTACAGCCGAATACCCAAACAGAGGAAGCTTGTAAGACTTATCTGTCTTTACATACCCAGGAAGACACAAGCGAGTATAGCCCTGAGGCAGCAGCGCGCCTACAGCCTGTGAGCCATCCGGCAACGCCATCATTTCACCTGTCTCTGGATCCATACCCACCGCCCGCGTACTAGGCAAGCCCACAAGAGTGGCGCCTTCAGGCAGCGGAATCAACTCTTCCTCCAACATTTCAACGATCATATCCCCACTACGGGCTAGCCCGTACAGTTCTGGATGATCATATACGTTTCCTTGCCCGTCGGCATATACCAAATACATGTTAGTCTCCTCTTATTATCAATTCTCAAGTTGTAGGTACTGAAGAAGTCTTTGCCCGTGTTGTGCGACGAGCAGCCGTACCACTGTTGGAAGTTCCTCCGCTACTTGCAGTTCCATTTGGCGATTGTTTAGCTCCCGCAACGTCAAATGATGCTAAGAATTCAGCATTAGTCTTTGTATCACGCAGCTTTTTGATGAATCCCTCCACAAAATCGTAGGATTCATTCATATTTTTGCGAATCGCCCAGATCGTATCAAGCTCTTCTTTGCTCAAGAGCACTTCTTCACGACGTGTACCTGAACGACGAATATCAATAGCAGGGAATATACGGCGTTCCGCCAATTTGCGATCCAAATGAAGCTCCATATTACCAGTACCCTTAAACTCTTCATAAATAATATCATCCATACGTGATCCGGTATCAATTAAAGCAGTTGCTAAAATAGTCAGTGAACCGCCCTCTTCTACATTCCGTGCAGAACCAAAAAACCGTTTCGGCCGATGAAAGGCTGCCGGGTCAATCCCCCCGCTAAGTGTGCGTCCAGATGGTGGAACCACAAGATTATACGCACGTGCAAGACGGGTAATGCTATCTAAAAGAATAACTACATCCTTCTTGTGCTCAACTAAACGAAGAGCTCTTTGCAACACAAGTTCGGCCACTTTAATATGATTCTCTGGGAGCTCATCAAATGTCGATGCAACCACTTCGCCTTTTACTGAACGCTGCATATCGGTTACTTCTTCGGGACGCTCATCTATTAGCAATACAAAGAGTTCAATCTCAGGATTATTAGTGGAAATACTATTGGCAATTTCTTTCAAGAGGAGCGTTTTTCCTGCTTTAGGAGGTGCTACAATCAAACCCCGCTGCCCCAAACCTACAGGAGCGAGCAAATCCATTATTCGGGTAGACAAATGAGTAGGGGATGTTTCAAGCGGTAGCTTGTCTTGCGGATAAAGTGGTGTTAATGCTGGAAAATGTAGTCGCTCCGCTGCGCTAGCAGGGTTCTCACCATTAACGGCATTGACTTGAAGCAGGCCAAAATATCGTTCATTTTCTTTCGGCGTCCGGCATTTCCCAGATACAAGATCTCCGCTTCTGAGATCAAACTTCCGAATTTGTGAGGCTGAGATATAAATATCTTCAGCACTAGGCAAATAGTTAATCGGCCTTAGAAATCCATAGCCCTCGGGTAGAATTTCCAGTACGCCTTCCATAAACATAAGACCGCTTTGCTCTGCCTGTGCCCGAAGGATCGCAAAGATCAGTTCCCGTTTCTTCAGCTGTCCGTAATAAGGGATCTGGTATTTCTTGGCCAGCTTATACAACTCGGTCAGCTTCATTTCTTCCAAATCGGAAATTTGAAGATCCATGTAATAACCACCTATTCAATTTTTAAATGAGTTCGCCCTAGTCTATCTACTAGGCAAAATGATGAGTCTATTAAAATGCCCATTAGGATATTAATACCCAATTTGGAAGGATATATGCGGTAAGTAAGCAAATAACCCTCCTTCCAAACGGGATATCCTAATTTTATTCGTTCTCACGCCAAACATGAGCACCAAGTTGTCGAAGGTTGCTCACTAAATTATCATAACCACGGTCAATATATTCTACGCCGGTCACCTCGGTGATCCCATCCCCTACCGTCAATCCAGCAATGACAAGAGCAGCGCCTGCCCGTAAATCAGTCGCTTTCACCTTTGCAGCGTTAAGCTTACCACCCTCAATAATTGCAGAACGGCCTTCAACGCGAATTTTCGCGCCCATTCGTACCAATTCTGGCACATGTTTAAAACGGTTGCTGTAGACGAAATCGCTAAGCACACTAACGCCTTCCGCCTGTGTCAACATACTTGTCATAGGAGATTGTAAATCTGTAGGAAAGCCAGGATAGGTCAACGCTTTGACATCTGCGTGCTCATATTTAGCTCTACCTATAACGCGAATACTTTCATCAAGCTCTTCAATATCAACGCCCATCTCTAAAAGCTTGGCCGTTAAAGCTTCCAAATGCTTAGGAATTACGTTATCTATCAACACATTACCACGCGTAGCCGCAGCGGCAATCATATAAGTTCCAGCTTGAATCCGATCGGGAATAATGGAGTGACGGCAACCGTGCATCTCTGATACCCCTTCGATTCTGATGGTTTCTGTACCAGCGCCTTTAATAACAGCGCCCATAGAATTCAATAGGGTTGCTACATCTATAATCTCAGGCTCTTTAGCCGCATTTTCAATAATTGTGGAGCCTTTGGCACGTGAAGCCGCCAGCATGATGTTAATAGTGGCACCTACGCTTGATACGTCTAAATAAATTTTCGCACCGCGTAGTTCTTTAGCATATAAGTGGATAGAACCATGTTCGTTGGTAACTGTCGCTCCCAGTGCCTCGAATCCTTTGATATGCTGATCGATTGGACGAGGTTCGAAGTTACAACCACCAGGAAGACCTATTGTCGCTTCTTTGAATCTTCCAAGTAGAGCTCCCATCATATAGTACGAAGCTCGAAGTTTCTTAACCGGACCATTAGGCATAGGTATAGATACAATACGCGAAGGATCAATTTTCATCTGGTTGCCTGACCAAGATACACTTGCGCCAAGCTCTTGCAAGATTTCGGAGTAAACGGCTACATCACTAAGGGACGGTAAATTATCAAGAACAACTTCAGATTCGGCCAAAATCGCCGCAGGAATAAGTGCAATAGCACTATTCTTTGCTCCACTGATGGTTACAACGCCCTCTAGCGGACGTCCACCGCCAATCATTAATTTTTCCATAGATTTATCAATTTCCCCCTACGTGTATTGCAGCTGTGTGGGCAATACGTGCTGTGGACTTTTAGTGATGAAAATGGAAAGACACCGGCTAAGCGGTGTGCTTTCCTCATCAAACTATTCAACTGGGCAGAGCTACACCCTGCCCTTTACAAATTGCTTGTCCACCAGTGGCGGAAGCTAACAATGATTAGGCTTTGTTGTTGGATCCAAATTCGCGGATTTTACCAATAACGGTTTCTTTGATCGCATCGCGACCTGGTGCGATAAATGTACGTGGATCGTAAGCATCAGGTTTAGCAGCTAGAACTTCGCGAACAACTTTTGCGAACACGATTTGGTTCTCAGTGTTTACGTTGATTTTGGAAGTACCCAAGGAGATAGCTTTCTTGATGTCATGTTCAGGAATACCTGTACCACCATGAAGAACCATTGGGATGTTAGTAGCATCGCGGATTTCTTCCATTTCTTTAAATCCGAGGTTAGGCTCGCCATGGTAAGGTCCATGAACGGAACCTAGTGCAGGAGCCAAAGTGTCGATACCTGTTTCTTTAACAATACGTACGCACTCATCAAGCTTAGCATACATGATGCCGCCGATAACGTCGTCTTCTTGTCCACCAACAGTACCTACTTCTGCTTCTACAGAAACACCTTTAGCGTGAGCATATTCAACGACTTTTTTAGTCATATCAATGTTCTCATCGATTGGGTGGTGGGAACCGTCGATCATTACGGATGTAAATCCAGCATCAATTGCTGCTTTACATTTATCAAAGCTAGATCCATGGTCAAGGTGGATCGCTACAGGAACTGTGATATTCATATCGATAATTAGACC
The DNA here is from genome assembly GCF_029893135.1 of Paenibacillus sp. PastF-3. NCBI lineage: Bacteria > Bacillati > Bacillota > Bacilli > Caryophanales > Paenibacillaceae > Paenibacillus > Paenibacillus sp. PastF-3. The sequence continues at coordinate 9,557 of NZ_JARXWM010000032.1, forward strand.
TTCTACCATCTTAACAACAGTAGTGAAGCCGCCCATGTGACGTGCTGCGCCTTCGGATACACCAAGGATTACTGGTGATTTCTCTTGTTCAGCGGCACCAAGAATAGCTTGTGTCCACTCCAAGTTGTTAATGTTGTACTGACCTACTGCGTATTTTCCTTCAAGTGCTTTGTTCAACATGTCTGTCATAGATACTAATGGCATGGTTTCATCCTCCTAAGAATGTTGGTTGGCTATGTTTTTAAACCGACATCACATACAGGCTTATTATAACACAACCTGAGTCAAATACTAAATAGGATAAACAAAAAAATGTCCCGGTGGGACGATTTTTATCCAGCCTGTATAGCAATTACACTCAACCTGTTTATAATCACCATACCCAAATAGAATCGATACAGAAAATATCATTTTAACTGCATTGATCTACAGACTTATTATGAAGATGCATATTGACCGCTACCCGCATTTCATCGATGTCAAATGGCTTTGTGAAATGCATCAATGCGCCTAGCTTGGTTGCTTCCTTAATCATATCCAGCTCCCCATAAGCGGTCATCATTATGACCTTAATGGACGGATTTAGTTCCTTCAGATGCTTCAAAATCTCAAGTCCATCCATTCCCGGTATTTTCATATCGAGCAAAACCAAGTCAGGAGACTCACTGCGAACAATGTCTAAGGCTAATTTTCCGTTAGCTGCTTGAAATGTCGTATATCCTTCGCTATTGAACACTTCCATAAGAAGAATCCGAATCCCGTTCTGATCATCGACAATTAACACTTTCTTTTTTTCCATATAATACCCTCCCAGAGATTAAGCCAGATTGACTATACCGCGCTCTCCACAGCTAACGGCCCCTTCAGAAACTAACCCATACGAAACCTATTATTCGTGCTTCACTGCTCAAATCCTGCTAATTGGATAAAATGGGTAAATAAAGAGTCTGAATTACAGTGATGTCATTTACGGAGCTCTTCAAAATGGACAAACAGGTATAAACACCTTCGGCGTCCTTATAGCGTTTAAGCGAGAAATTCGGGACATGAAGGACAGGTGAACAACTTATACTTTCGAATAGTTACAAAAAAAGAGCCTCCAATAGGAGGCTCTTCAAGTTTGATATAGAACCCGTAGGTTCCGATTATATTCACAAAATTACTGCTGTTCGGAATGAGTCAAAGAAGCTTTGACGAAATCACGGAACAACGGTTGTGGACGGTTCGGACGTGAAGTGAATTCCGGATGAAATTGAACCGACAAGAACCAAGGATGTCCCGGAAGCTCTACGATCTCAACTAAACGGCCATCTGGGGAAGTTCCGGAAATGACCAGACCTGCTTTTTCAATCTCATCACGGTACGTATTATTGAACTCATAACGGTGACGGTGACGCTCATAAACCAGTTCATCATCGTAGCAAGACATTGCCAGGGAACCCTCAGCAATCTTACAAGGATACAAGCCAAGACGCATAGTACCGCCCATATCTTCAATATCCTTCTGCTCAGGAAGCAGATCAATCAGTGGATATGGTGTGTTTGGATCGATTTCGGAGCTATTTGCACCTTGTAAACCTAGAATAGAACGGCCATATTCGATTACGGAAACTTGCATACCTAAGCAAATTCCGAAGAAAGGTATCAATTTCTCACGGGCATAACGAATTGCGGAGATTTTACCTTCAATTCCCCGATCACCGAAACCACCTGGAACTAGAATACCACCAACACCGCGCAGCATTTCGTCCGCGTTCTCATCTGTGATTTCCTCTGCATTTACCCAGCGTACTTTAACTTCTGCATTGGAGGCAAAACCTGCGTGTGATAAAGATTCCACAACACTCAAATAAGCATCATGCAGAGCTACATACTTCCCTACAATCGCAATTTCCACTGTTTTCTCTAGCTTCTGAATCCGCTCAAGCATACTTTCCCATTCACGCATATCTGGCGCAGGAGTTGTAAGCTTCAAATGATTAACAACAATCTCGTCCAATCCTTCATCACGAAGATTCAATGGAACTTCATACAACGTTGAAGCATCACGGCATTCCACAACAGCATTAGCATCAATATCGCAAAAGAGTGCGATCTTCGCTTTCATGTCTTCGGAAAGCTCATATTCCGTACGGCATACGATGACATTCGGTTGAATACCGATGCTGCGCAGCTCTTTAACACTGTGTTGTGTCGGTTTTGTCTTCACTTCTCCAGCAGCCTTGATATAAGGAATCAAGGTTACATGGATATACATTACATTTTCCCGACCAATATCACTCTTGATTTGGCGAATAGCTTCCAGGAACGGAAGACTCTCAATATCACCTACGGTTCCACCAATCTCTGTGATTACAACATCCGAGTTGGTCTCGCGGCCTGCGCGGAACACGCGTTCTTTGATCTCATTCGTAATATGTGGGATAACTTGTACAGTTCCGCCCAAGTACTCTCCACGACGTTCCTTGCTAATTACGGATGAATAGATCTTACCTGTCGTCACATTGTTGTTCTTTGACAGATTAATATCAATAAACCGTTCATAGTGTCCAAGGTCAAGGTCAGTCTCCGCACCGTCATCGGTTACGAATACTTCACCGTGCTGATAAGGACTCATCGTTCCAGGATCTACGTTAAGATACGGATCAAATTTCTGAATCGTTACCTTTAGACCTCTGTTTTTGAGCAGCCTGCCCAGCGAAGCGGCGGTAATGCCCTTGCCCAGGGAAGACACAACGCCACCCGTTACAAAAATATACTTTGTCACTGTAAAACCCTCCTAAATAAAGTCCAGACATAAAAGCGGCGCATGGTGTTTATCGTAACCCGTTTTACTATCATCAAAACAGGGGAAATCAAAAGTTTGATTCACCGGGGAAAACATAAAGCGTCGTCCCGCAAATTACATAAAACTACAGCTACTTTGCATCTAAAAAAACAAAAAAGTGACACCCGTAGAACCGGGGCACTTTTTATTTTAAAAAACGCGTTTATTAACTTACATGATAAGCCCATGCAATAGTTTACTCTGACGTTCCCCCACTGTCAAGGGAGGAATTATACCATCAGCAAGACGCTTTGAAATTATTTATCTTACTTGTCAGCTTCGGCATCTTCATCTGAGTCATCTTCTGCATCGTCTTCATCTGAGTCATCTTCGTCTATGTCATCTTCATCGATCACGACATCTTCGTCGACTTCTTCTTCGCTGTCGTCGTCGGAATAGAGGTCGTCGCGATCTTCATCGATAGCGTCGAAATCCTCTTCTTCAGCAGCGTAGTTTTCTTCTTCTTCAGCAAAGTCGTCATCTTCCAAATCATCGTCTTCATCGTTGATGATACGCACGCGTTTGGTGTTACCAACCGGATCATCAGAGCGCTCTAGAGGATACCAGCGTTTCAATCCCCAAAGGTTGGTTCCGACACAGGCAAAACGCCCATCAATGTTAATCTCGGTATATAACTGGGCAATAGTATCTTGGCTTTGTTGATCGGTCATACCGCGCAACTTGGCTACCTCGACCATCAGATCACGGTAATAATACGGTGTATTGGCTGCCTTAAGCACTAGAAAGGCCAAATCCACCATCGGCATTTCTTTAACTTTCTCAGGGTCTAGCTTTAAATTGAGTGGCGTACTCACTAAAGGACACTTCCTCTCACGCATTGTTCACATTACGGTTTATTTCAATAATATCCATTAACAAAACTAAGTAAAACCTATTTGACAACAAATTGCAAGTCAAAAGCGGTAACAGCGAACAGAAAGAGCCCTCAGGCTGTTATCCTTAGCAGAAACCTGTCTCCATCTTGAAGAAGATTAAACCCAAAACATATGTACCCGTGTGAAACTTATAATTCCTTTTAATTAAAAAAAGGCGGAGGGAACCCTCCGCTCATGACTGTATCCACGCCAAGGATCGGCTCCTTACGTGATGTTACAAAGAGAGTGTTAATCTCTTCTGTCTATTTTATGTAAAGCGCCGTCTTTTGACACGATGGGCAGCCCATTTCGTTAAAAAAGGGCAAGTTCCCATTCGGACCCCCTCTTCCACTCATACAATATGGCAGCAGGGCACCGAGGAGGGGACAGCGAAACCTATGGACTATTACAAATTTTGGAACATGCTTCTTGAAGAAATATCGGTTGCCCCCAACAATGGTGAGCGGCGTATTCTTACCTTCAATGATCCCCGCCAGTATGCCGGAGCATTTACACAATGGAAGGCGCTGAAGGCGAAGCAGCCTGAACTGCGGCAAGTGCAGGTATCTCCGTTGATTCGGGCCTTTTTTGTGCCTGCTGCCGGAGCCAGAAAACTAATGAACCGCTTTGCAGATCTCCTAAATGTCGAAGAGGATCTACAAATACAAATCCATTCTATAGCTAACGAAAAGAGCGGTACCGCAACACTCCCTTGGGGGGTGAAAGCCATTCATGCTCCTCAGGCATGGTCCAAGTCAACCGGAGTCCACGTCAAAATCGGCGTAATCGACACAGGCGCTGATTACCGCCATCCTGATCTGAAGCATTCCTTAGCCGCTGGGGTAAATCTACTACACCGCGGAATGTTACCGCTGGATGATAATGGACACGGGACTCACATCGCCGGCACCCTAGCTGCGGCAGGAGGAACACGAGGTATGATGGGAGTGGCTCCGCGAGCGCTGCTATATCCAGTAAAGGCCTTTGATCATAGCGGATCCGCCTATGTGTCGGACATTGTACTGGGTATCGATTGGTGCGTACAGAACAAAATTGATATCATCAATATGAGTTTCGGAATGAAAACTCGAAGCAAAGCGCTTCACAATGTGGTGATTAAAGCGTACCGAGCCGGAATCGCTATCATTGCCTCCTCCGGGAATGACGGCAAACGTGGCGGGGACTATCCGGCACGTTATCCTGAGACGATTGCCGTGGGCGCCATCGATAAAAGACATCGTGTTGCCAGCTTCAGCAACCGCGGTTCTTATATCGATGTATACGGCCCCGGCGAAGGTGTGTCCTCCTGCTGGCTGAAGGAGGGCTATAAAGAGATGAGCGGCACCTCCATGGCGACCTCGCATGTCACGGGAGCCGCTGCACTGCTGCTCGCGGTGCGACCGGGGCTCTCCCCAAGGGAGCTGAAGCTGCTCTTGCGCCGCACCGCGTCCCCGGTGCGGCTGCGCAAGGGGCAGCGACGCGCATCTCTTGGCGGCGGCGCTGCCGATGCCCTACGCCTGCTGAAAGCAGGAGTGAGGGCCAAGCGGTCGGTCTCCGCGAACGTATAGAACCTGCCCGGGCACCGGGTGGGTCACTCTGACGTGAGCGCAGCTTGTGCCGGTGCGAAGAACGGTACAAAGTAAAATCCGCCCCCCGGGGAACCGGAAGGCGGATTTTTTGTCGTTTGATGCCTCAATTACATGCGGTCCGGTGCAGAAACACCGACAAGACGCAGGACATTAGCAATCGTGGTACGCGCAGCACCAAGCAGTGCGAGACGTGCCACGGTTTGAGCGGCATCCTCAGTGATTACACGTTCAGCTTTGTAATAACTGTGGAACATCGCAGCCAGCTCATATACATAACGGATGAGGCGATGTGGAGCATAACCTTCAGCGGCAACAGCAATTTCTGCTGGTAGCTCACCAATTTTGCGCAGCAGATCATATTCATGCACTGCTGTCAGCTTGGAGAAGTCAATCTCAGCGTAATCAGGAATGGAGATCCCTTGCTCCTCTGCCTGACGGAAGATGCTGCAGATACGCGCATGCGCATATTGAACGTAGAATACAGGGTTCTCATTAGAAGTAGAGATCGCCAAGTCCATATCGAAATCGAGATGGGAATCCATGCTACGCATGGTGAAGAAATAACGAATCGCATCGATTCCTACTTCCTCCATCAAATCTTCCATCGTGACCGCTTTGCCGGTACGTTTCGACATTTTAACCTTTTCACCATTCTGGAACAGGCTGACCATCTGAGCAATCAGAACCACTAGCTTCTCAGGATCATTGCCAAGTGCTGACATCGCTGCTTTCATCCGCGGAATATAGCCATGATGATCCGCACCCCAAATGTTAATCATTTTATCGTAACCGCGGCCATACTTATCGCTGTGATAAGCAATGTCCGGTGTAAGGTAGGTGTATGTGCCATCGTTCTTAATCAGAACGCGGTCTTTATCATCGCCATACTTAGTCGTTTGCAGCCAGGTTGCCCCATCCTGCTCATAAACTTCTCCACGATCACGAAGCTCGTCCAGTGAGCGTAACACTTCTCCGTTCTCGTACAGCGAAGTCTCACTGAACCAGATATCGAAGTTTACGCGGAATAGTCCCAGATCACGTTTAATTTTATCGAGCTCTTTATTCAGTCCATAAGTCCGGAAAAAAGCTGCACGGTCACTTGGGCTCATTTCGAGTAGTGTATCACCCTTTTCAGCCACAAGCTCTTTAGCAAATCCCTTAATGTCCTCGCCATGGTAACCGTCTTCAGGCATTTCTGCTTCTTGACCCAGCTCCTGCAGGTAACGAGTTTCAATGGATTTGCACAGGTTGACCACTTGGTTACCGGCATCATTAATATAATATTCCCGTGTCACCTGATAGCCTGCATAATCGAGTACGTTGCAAAGCGCATCGCCGACAGCAGCACCACGTGCATGTCCTAAATGAAGGCTGCCCGTTGGATTGGCGCTGACGAATTCCATTTCAACCTTCTGACCTTGACCGATGTTAATACGGCCATAATCATCGCCCTGCTCGGCAACAAGGCTGATAATTGGGTACAAATAATTCTTGGACAACGTAAAGTTAATAAAGCCTGGTCCGGCAATCTCAGCTTTTTCAATAGAAGCGCTGCTAGTATCCAAATGTTCTATAATTGCCTCAGCAATCTGGCGCGGGTTACGTTTTGCGATTTTGGTAAGCTGCATAGCAGCGTTCGTAGCCAAATCACCGTGTGCCTTATCTCTTGGTACTTCCAGTACGATATCCGGAACCTCTTCCGGTGCAACAATTCCTGCATTCACAATTGCATCGGCAATGGCTTCTTTTACCCGTTCATTCACTAGCTCCAACGGATTCTTTCTCTGTGTCATAATTTCGGTTCCTCCTGTATATGCAAACTAATAGCAAACTTTCCTGACAATTCCTCGTATACGTACAAATCATATTCCCATGAAACCGTTAGGGAGCGCCCTTCGCGCACCACGTCCAGCTTGTTCGTTTCTGTTGAAAGATTAAACTGTGTATATGGCGAACGATAGAATCCCGGCAAACGCCGTCCGGATTGAAAGCTCTGTTCCGACTGTATCCCACCGTGGCGGATTAGTTTTAGCTGATTGCCTGCAATCTTTATGGTTGTACGAACAGAAATTTCCTCTCCTCGAGGGCCTTGCTCTAACTCTTCATATTGAATATATAGATGCGGTCCTTTGGATACTACCTCTCCATTCGCTTTCATAACATTCCGCTGACCATCTTGAAGGCTCACGAGCGTAATAGAGACATCATATTTGTTAGACTGTAGTTCGGGCATCACACGTTCCTCCATTCTGCAAGCCTCTGCATTCTGCATAAGAAAAACGCCTGTCGTAAAACTTAAACATTTTTATATTCATTCAAAGGCCTATTCGCTTTCCCATTGTACACTATATCCAGTTCAAAGAAGCATTTCAATTTCAGAATCCATTAGATCTAGCTTAGCTCATAAAATTTTACCATATCAATGGATAAAAGCACACTTGGAACATGTAGTAAAACTGTACACAAGTGCAACCAACTTCATAATCACAAAAAAACGGTTCCCTTAGGAACCGTTTAGAAAACTAAAAGCTATGCTCACTACTTTTACTAAACACGGATTACAAGGACAAAATTTTCAACGAAAATCTAAGTTGCCAAGAAGCGCCGCCATCTTTAGTTACATATAACGATGAATAATCGCGTTCGCGAACGGCTAGCCAGCCTTCTTTATTACTAGTGAACGAGATTACCCCTTCATACCCAGCAATCGCCGGAAGATTGGCCCACTGCTTGCCACCGTTATATGTGCGTCCTACCGCTACTTTCTCTGCTGCGTCGGAATAACCCACCAAGAAGGTTGTATTGTTCCCTATCAGCTCCATATTTCCCGGTCTGCCAGCCGCAGGCCCTTTATTCACTACAGCTTTTCCACTACCCGGAGCAGGCCCCCCGCCAGCAGTTTCCTGAGCGATCACTCTATTCCAGCTTTTCCCCTTATTCGTACTTGTATATAGGGAGTATGAGGTTTGACTCATCCCTGAGCCGCCAAATAGAACCACATCAACTTGATCTCCCTTTGCAGTGATTTGCCCATACTCTGGATCGGGAAAGGCTACCTTTAAAGATTGACTCCAAGTTTTCCCGCCATCTGTGGTCTTCATTACCCGGTAGCCGGTTGCCGGCATAGTTACAACGGCCCAGCCGGTATTACGATCACTGAAATAAGCACCGCGTGTATTGGATGGGGTTGAAATCTTACTCCAGCTAAGTCCCCCGTCCTTGGTGTAATACGTTGATGCCCTGTTATACCCGAAACCAATCCTACTGTCGATAAAATCGATTCTTTCAAAGCTAACTGGTTTATTCGAAAGTCTTTTCCATTCTGAGCCGCCATTAGAGGTGCTGATTAAATATCGGGCTTGACCGTCTTCTACAGAAGCAAGGGCAAAACCATGCACGTTATCGGGAAAATCAATCTGTTTAAAGCTCCATTGGCCTTCATAAATTTCTTGAAAATTGCAGCCTCCATTAGAAGTGCCAATCATAAATCCATTGCCTGCTGCCCGTCCGATATCTCCATTCAAAAACTGAACATCAGAAAAGGTAAGCGGTGTGGATACGTCTCCTGAGTGCTTGTTTTGCAGAGACTGTAGTAGCCCATGATCTCCAGTGCCGCAGGCCGCAGGCGTGACCGATGCCGCAGCATGTACAGAAGAAGCTGATGCACCCCACCCTGAAACCATTATTAGCGTCGCCGAAAGGGCGGTTATTGTCGTTCTGAGAATCTTTCTCGTCCAGTTCATAGTGACACCTCCTAATGTATATATACCCTTGCTTTCAATCTCTACTCTTTTATACCTCCTGAAGCACGCATGATCCACCATTGAATAGTCACAAAATGGAAACAGTTTGTCATCTCCTATTTAAATCTCCTCCGGCGATAGTCCCTTTAACAGATCACCTAGTTATACAATGAATATCCTTCCAGTTCCTTTCCCATAATACAAAGAGAAGGGAGTCTGGTACCATGTCACGTGAATCAACGAGTCCACCCAAACGAAAAAGCCGCTTCCGCCGTTTATTCCGGCTGCTGGTAGCCATGATTATATTGTTTCTACTGACTACGGGAGCTCTGCTCGGTTACCTATATCAAAAAGATCTCCCCCCCATTGGTGACGATGTGCGCTCCAAGCTACTCGACTCCAGGGGCAATATTCTTGCCACCTTTACCTCAGACGGACGTAGCCGTGAACCGGTCAAATTAAGTCAAATTTCTCCCCTGCTCATTGAAGCCACATTAGCCGTCGAGGACCGTAAGTTTTACGAGCATTCCGGATTTGATATGAAGGGAATGGCTCGGGCCGTGCTCGTCAATCTGGAAGAGGGAAACCGAACGCAAGGGGCTAGCACGCTAACTCAGCAGCTCGCGAGAAATCTTTATCTATCCCACGAGAAGACATGGACGCGCAAAGCTAAAGAAGCCTTGTATACGATGCAGCTCGAGATGAAATACAGCAAAGATGAAATCTTGAACATGTATTTAAATAACATCTACTATGGTCATGGTGCCTATGGCATTGAAGCAGCCTCTCAAATGTATTTTGGTAAATCTGCAGTGGATTTAGACTTGGCTGAGAGTACCATGCTAGCTGGAATCCCAAAAGGACCAACCAATTATTCGCCTTACAATCATTTAGACAACGCTAAAAAACGCCAAAAAATTATTTTGACTGTCATGACCAATTTAGGAGAAATCACACAAGAAGAAGCAGGAAAGGCTGTTCAGGAGAACTTGAACTTAAAACCACAAGGCCAGAAGGATACCACTGTGGTTGCACCTTATTTCAGAGATTATATCCGCAATCTGGCCACAGAATCTCTTCACATCAGCAGTGATGAGCTGGAACAAGGGGGGCTAAATGTGTACACTACCCTTGACCCTGACATGCAGCATGCCGCAGAACAAGCAGTCGACAAAGAGATGGATCAAAAGAGTGATCTGGAGACTGCTCTTGTTTCCATTGATCCTCGCACTGGTTACATTAAAGCTATGGTCGGCGGGAAAAATTATCGTACCAACCAATACAATCATGCTCTAGCCACCACACGTCAGCCTGGCTCATCCTTTAAGCCGATCATGTATTTAGCAGCACTCTCTTCTAAAGAGATGACTGGTCTTTCCGTTTTCAAAAGCCAGCCAACGATGTTCCATTATGATAATAATCGCAAAACCTACCAGCCTCGGAACTTCGGGGATAAGTATCTGGGCGAAATCAATATGCGACAAGCCATTGCAGCATCCGACAATATCTATGCTGTGAATACGATCATGAAGATCGGCGCGGATAAGGTGAGCGAGATGGCAGCCAAGATGGGCATTAACAGTCCGCTTCAAAGCGTGCCGTCACTGGCACTCGGTACCTCACCGATCAGTCCGCTAGAAATGGCTGCGGCATTCGCTGTTATTGGAAACAGTGGTCAAAAAATGCCAATCACAGCCATTCTAAAAATAACGGATTCTAATGGAATGGTGCTGTATGAAGCACCACAGCCAAAGGGTGAAGCCATTGTAGAGCCTTCTGCCGCCTATGTATTGACCCGTTTAATGGAGGGGGTATTTGAGACAGGGGGGACAGGAAATCGCGTTGCTTCTATAATCAAACGTCCGGTAGCCGGCAAGACTGGAACTACGGATACAGACGGCTGGATGGTAGGCTTCACCCCCGAGCTATCCACTGCAGTTTGGGTTGGATATGATAAGGGGCGCGATATCACAACTACCGACGGTCGACGGGCAGCTCCAATTTTCGCGGAGTTTACTGAAAAAGCGTTGGAAAATATCCCGCCTAAGATTTTTCCCATTCCAGATGGCGTAATCAGTGTATACATCAATCCGCAGTCCGGTAAGCTCGCTACAGCAGCCTGTCCCGAAAAAGAACTGGAGACTTTCATTAGCGGAACTGAGCCCACCGAATACTGTGATCAACACGGCAAAGGGCCCGCTGAAGATGATGTACAAAGCAAAGTAGATCCTGCTGAAGAAAGTCGTTCCCTGTGGAACAATATTAAACGCTGGTGGTTGAATTAACCTCTTCATTCATTGAAGAGGTTTTTCTTTTTTATTACTTATTTATTGTAGAATCCATAGGATGGCCAAACTCGATTTTCACTTCTCCCGCAAAGGATGTAACCGCTTCATTAATTATATTCACCCCATTCTCTTAACTCACAATTACTGCTATAATAGTTAGTAGCAACCAAAATATAAAGATGTAAATGAGGGACATGGGATGAAGGATACAGGCATGATCCGGAGTTTAGACAGTCTTGGGAGAATTGTGGTTCCCGCAGAAATCCGTATGACTCGTAATATCGACATTGGTGATCCTATCGAATTTTTTATACTAAACGATAACACCATCATACTCAGGAAGTACACCTCGACAGAATGTACATTTTGCAGAAGCCACGACCATGTCACCTACTATAAAGAGCAATTTATTTGCAGTAGCTGTCTAAAAGAAATTGCCGACCCTGAACGCATGTCTCAAGTGCCTGAGACACGCCAAGATTTTGCAAGCGAAGTGTCAGAGCACAGCAGCACGATCCGGAAGACGAAGACAGAGGATATGTGCCAACGCCTGGAGCGGGCCATAGAAGAACATCCATATGCCAATCAGAAAGAGCTTGCTGAAATTCTTGGGATCAGTCAAGCCAGAGTAAGTCAACTCAAACGCAAACTTAGTACGGCAGGCAAATCGTAAACTAATTCATTGTGTTCAATTCAAAAAAGCTTCGACTCTCCTATTTCAGGATGTCGAAGCCTTTTTTCTGTATCAGGTAACCTTGACCGGGTAATTCGTTCCTACTCAGTCAGTGCAGCCTTAAGCTCATCAGAGGACGCAGTCCACCATGTCTCATTATGAGAGATCAAGAGGGATTTTAGGGCGTTTTTTTCAACTGCGCCAAGTCCTCCCACATCGATTTTGCGTTTTAGAGCAGCATCCAACTTATTGACATGCTCGGCGAGAATTTTCCAACCGCGACGCGCTTCCGTATCGATCCACATTTCGCAGGCCGTTATTCCACCATAAAATTGACTATCCTGTGTACGATCCACGGCTACCCATACCACCCAAACCTGTCTACCATTAGGTACATCTTCACGGTTCATGGAGAATTTAATTCCCTTTTCAACCTTACTCTTGGCATGCATGGCACCAATATCAATGACTGCTTCACCGCCATCAATAATGACAGGTGATACGTTATTGAGCTCTATAGAGCCTGCTCCAAAGCCTTTATGTTTACTTTTGGCATTCACAATATTTAAGGCAATCTGTTTCTTGCCCTCCGGTTGTATGTTGTCCACCAGTGCACACCCTTCCTCTTACGAATAATTTAATTTTAGCTAATAATGCGGCGATTGCAAACATATACATCCCGTAGATGCTTGTCACGGGAGGAATCACACTATGAAGTCACTGTCATTAAGGTACATCATCATCTTTGCGACCCTGGCCACCCTCGTGCTTTTAGGAGGCATATGGGTCAATTCGGGGGATAACTCTACATCTTCTGTTACTAGCTTTGTTTCAAAAGAGGCCAAGTCCTCAAGCGGCACAGCTCCTGCAGCTGCACCACAGCAGACACTGCCTGATAGCGCCCCCGTTCCAGCAGAAGAGGCATTAAGTCAACGAGTTGTCGAGTATCACATCGATGTTCAGCTTGTTCCTGATACAGAAACCTTAATTGCTTCTGAGACGGTAACCTGGACACACCCCGGTGTAAAACCGGTAAGTGATCTATATTTTCATATGTATCCTAATGCTTTTTCTTCACCAGATACTACCTTTATGAAGGAGTCCGGAGGAACGCTCCGAAGTGACACCATGCCAGAGAACGGCTTCGGAAATATGACTTTAACCGATTTGCGCACAACAGAAGGAACTTCTCTAATGCAAAGAGTGCAATTTGTACAGCCCGATGATGGTAACGTCAACGATAAGACACTCCTAAAGGTACATCTCCCACAGCCGGTTAATGGTGGAGAAAGTGTCACGCTTAAACTCCGGTACGAGGTCCAGCTCCCCAAAATATTTGCCCGTATGGGCGCATCAGGCAATTTCGTGATGGCTGGGCAATGGTTCCCTAAACTTAGTGTATACGAGCCTATGGGCACACGTGGGGTTAAGGAGGAAGGCTGGGATTTGCATCAGTATCACGGCACCTCTGAGTTTTACAGCGATTTTGGCATCTTTAATGTAACGATTGCGGTTCCTTCCGACTACACGGTAGCTGCGACCGGATTTCCTGTGAAGAGTGCCAAGCTAAAGCAAGATCAAAAAATATATCAGTTCTACGCTGACGATGTCCATGACTTTGCTTGGGCGGCATCTCCTGATTTTACAGTAGCCGAAGAAGCCTTCTCTACGCCAGAAGTGCCTGGTGTACGGATTAAGGTGTATCTCGATCCATTACACAAAGACTTAAAGGAACGATACCTTCAGGCCGCTAAGGCTGCTCTGACCTACTTCAGCAAATGGTATGGTCCTTATCCCTACTCGACGCTATCTATTGTCGTTCCGCCTAAGGAGGGCAATGGAGCTGGAGGAATGGAGTATCCAACACTCGTTACAGCGTTTGGAGCGACAGACTCTTCTCCTGACACCTCACTTGAAAGAACCGTCGTTCATGAGATTGGCCATCAATACTTCTACGGTATGGTGGCCAGCAATGAATTCGAGGAGGCTTGGTTAGACGAAAGCTTTACTTCTTATGCTGAAGACAGACTCATGGAGCAAGAATATGGCATCAAAACGAATCTCCCTCTTCAGTCCAGCCTGGTGACCAAATCAGAGCCGCTAAATTTAGAGACATGGAAATACGCCGGGGCAGAATCCTATAGCCGGAATGTGTATATTCGCGGAAAGCTAGTACTCAAGGATATTGAACGCCAAGTAGGCACTAAAGCAATGAACAGCATCATGTCCACTTACGCACGTAAATTCCGTTTCCAGCACCCCACTACATCTGATTTTCAAAAAGTCGTTGAGAAGATAACCAAAAAATCATGGCAGCCTTATTTCGAAGATTATATTTATGGTGGTGGTGCTCCTGATTTCTCAGTAGATACGATTACGATTAAAAAGAATGGCAACAGCGATGCTCAGAGCTATGAATCCATAGTAAAGATTACAAACAAAGGGAGCCATTATGTTGACGTTCCCATTAAATTCACATTCGACGATGGCTCTGCGACAGAGCGGGTCTGGAGCGGTGAAGGGGCAGAGACTACATTCCAATTGTTAAGCGATAAGCTTCTCCTCTCTGCTGAGGTTGATCCTGAGCATACCGTTCTTTTAGAAAGCAAACATCTGAACAACTTCAGACTGGCGGAAATAGAGCCCAAAACACTCTCCCGCTGGACATTAAGTGTAACTAAACTAGTTGAAACCGTGCTCGGAACTCTTGTCTGGTGAGGTGAATGATTGTGAGAACATCGATAACCCGCGGCTGGCAAAGCATGAAGGAGCAATTTTATATTCTGATTCTGCTCTTCATCTACCGACTGCTCTGGGGCTACTTTATGTACGGCTTCATCCGGTCTGCTATCGTTCCTATTCTGCTGCGCTATCCAGATAAAGACGCTGGAGGCAGCGGAATGGGCAGACTACTCTATTATGTCGAAGGACAGTTCAGCTTGAACACAGATCCTGCGATACGTACTTGGTTATGGATGTTCCTAGGACTTGTTGTCTTTCGACTTCTGCTCTCCCCCTTCATAAGGTCAGGATTACTGCATGAACTCCATCAGGAGCGAAAAGGAGAGCGTGGCCTGTTCTTTTTTCCCGGTATGAAGCTTTATGGATTTCCTGTGTTTATCTTCAGTCTAATCGAATGGGTGCTCGCACTACTTCCGTTATACTGGCTCGCTCCAAAAATGTACGGGCTATTCTTGTCCTCCTTTTTGAACTACTCTTTGTTACTTCATCTAATTCCATACGTATTGGCATGGCTTATATACATCTTTATCGTACGCCTGTTCCTTCTATATATGCAGTTTGGTTATACCAGCGGCACGGGGATGTTCTCCTCCCTATTCATTTGCTTGAAGTCGCTGATTCCAGCAATAGGCATTTCAATCCTACTTGGTGCAGCAGGTCTGGTTCTTTTGCTAATATGCGGACTAACGGGTCTCTTCTGCCCTGGCCTACCGGCGCTGATTATCCGTCAAATCTCACCCCTGCCTTCTACACTCTTCAAAATGTGGGGAATCTCAGCACAATATCATCTATGGCACAGTAAAGCATTCCCACAATAATTCAAGGTCTTACAGCACATAATATAAGAGTCCCGGTTCCTCAATCAGGAGCCGGGACTCTTTCGCGTTATAGAAAATTATGTCGATTTGCAAAATCATAAAGACTTTGTTACAATAAGTCCTGTTCCATTGGTAACAAGTTTGTAATCATTTGAAACGATTTCTACATAACTTCATGTATTTATCGTAGTTTTGTCGATAAGTCACTATCTGGTGCATAAAACGCCGAATTCCTGGCACCAGGAAGTGGGGGAACCATATTTTGGGTGAATTGATCTCGCTTTGCAGGGATCATAGGGAAACTTCTACCGAATCCTTAAGCTAACCTCACAGGCATTGGAAGGGGTACAATTTTTTTGAAGAATTTAAGAAAAGCATGCGTCGCTGCGGCGCTAGGACTTGTGATGGCGTTCTCTATTGGTGGAGGAAGTGCCTTTGCAGATTCTAAGATGGACAGTGTTATTTCAAAGACAATTGGAGTTGCCTATAAAACCGGAGGCACTAGCACTGCCGGGTTTGACTGTTCTGGATTTACTACGTATGTATTCAAGAAGGTGGGTCTTTCTTTGCCCCGTACTTCAAAAGCTCAATATAATGTTGGAACTCCTGTAGCCAAAAGCAAGTTGCGTTCAGGTGACCTAGTTTTCTTTAACACATTGGGCAACGGCGTATCCCATGTCGGCATTTATGTTGGAAACGGAAAATTCGCACAATCATCATCTTCATATGGCGTAACCATCACTTCACTTAGCCAGTCCTACTGGGCCAATCGCTACGTTGGTGCTAAAAGAGTAATGAGTACTTCCTCATATCAAGCTGTAGCCTACGATTAATACTTCGCCACAACTAAACCACACAATTACATTATATAGGACCTGGGTTTGATTATTGACTTAATCGAATCCAGGTTTTCTTTTGCCTCATTATATTCTTTACACCTCTAGAACAGACTTTAAACAATTTTATTTGATAAAAATTTCAATAAATATAAAAATTAGTTTAATATTATCGCTTACATATGCATTTTGTCTTTAAAAAAACGAATTTTTCTGCATGATTATGTTAAAAACGATTGCCAAGCGGCACTCTGTTTGTTACAATAACTGCAGTAAGATTTTAGTAACATTTTTGTAATCATTAAGTTGTTATTTACAAAGGTTTTGTCATGTATTGATTACAAGCTATTCCTAATCAACAGTATCAGCCGAGTTTCCTGACTATTAGGAAAACGGGGGAACCAACTTTGGGTGAATTGACCTCCATTTTTAGAGGGGTCATAGGGGACCTTCAACCGAACCCTTAAGCTAACCTCGTAGGCATCCGGAAGGGGTATAAACTTTTGAAGAAGAAGCTAGCAGCAGCAGTACTTAGCTTTTCCATTATTTTCACCATTGGAGCAGGAAGCGCTTTCGCGGATTCCAAAATGGATAAAGTGATCGACAAGACCATCGGAACTAAGTACGTATCCGGCGGCATCTCCACAAATGGATTTGATTGCTCCGGATTTACAATGTATGTATTTGATAAAATTGGTATTAACCTACCACACCAATCAGGTTCCCAGTTTCAAATGGGTACTGCTATCTCCCAAGATGATTTAAGATCTGGAGATCTTGTATTCTTCAATACAAGTGGCAAGGGTGTCTCCCATGTCGGTATTTATGTCGGTGAAGGCAAGTTTGCACACGCATCTTCCTCACGCGGTGTAACGATTAGCTCCCTGAGTGATAGCTACTACGTGAAACGCTACATCGGCGCTAAACGCATTATGAGCACGGATGCTTATCATTCTGTTGCTTCTGAGACAGAAGATAATGATGATGTTCAATAAGTAAATCGTACATAGGCTCTTTTCCAAGATGTTGATTCTTGGGGAAGAGCTTGTTTTTTGTCTTATTTAGTATTTACCCCTCTCAGAATTTGTAAAACAATAATCTCATAAATTTCTGAGTCGACCAAGCCTATTTTTGTATATAATTAGTATACTTTCTTATATTTTAAAGCAACCCCCGTGAAAGGAGGTCCTTAACCTTATGATAAATTCCTCTGTTACGTTTCATGTAGCGCCTATGGAGACCAGTCACGCGGAAGAGATTTGCAACTGGGATTACACTGCCCCTTATAATATTTACGGCTGGATGCCATGGGAGCAAATGCAGGCTCTTGGAATCGAGTTCGGTGACCCTCAGCTACGTAATGAGCAATATGTCTCCATATTAAATGGGCAAGGGATTTTATGTGGATTCGCGCAGTTGTTTCCAATGGAAGGTGTTGTTCGCTTGGGAATTGGCATGCGCCCTGATCTATGCGGTCAAGGTCTAGGCAAAACATTCATGGATGCAATCGTGCAAGCAGCCTTAATTCGTTATCCTGAGCGTGAGATTGATCTAGAGGTATTGACCTGGAACCAGCGGGCGATCCGAACTTACCAAAAGTGTGGATTTACGATTACCGATACGTATGAGCGCCTAACCCCCACAGGAAACAAACCTTTTTATTGCATGGTCTATGACAAATAATATTAAATTCCATATTTTTCAATGATTTGATGGCATTGTCGTTCATTTTTTTGTCACAAACCCTATGATAACGCTTCACCTTGAGCTATAATGTAGGGAGCAGCTTACATAGAAGGGACGAACTGGGATGCAGAAATGGATCATGAGCGGTTTGTTTTTTGCCGCCTGTGCCTTTGCGGTAGTACTTATGTTTACACTTCCAGGTAAAGAAGAGGTAGCTGAACAGAATAAGCCGACGATGCCGGAAGTCCAATTGGATGCAGCAAAGGCGGAAGCAACCGTGAAAGCCAGCTGTATTACCTGTCACGGCGATCAGCTTCAAGGTGGAGTTGGACCCAGTCTTCAAAACGAAGGCGGTCAACATGATGCTGAAGCAATCTACAGTATTGTAACTAAAGGACGCGGTCAAATGCCTTCCTTTAAAGAAAAGCTAGCCCCTGAGGAGATTGCAAACGTCGCCCTCTGGCTCGCAGAGAAAAAGTAACTACCAAAGCAACTAAAAACGCCCGTGCCTGAAGATAGTTCACTATCTGCGCACGGGCGTTTATTTATGAGTTTGGGTGACACTAACGATTTTTCTCAAAGGCTTCATTAAATTCATGTGCCTCTCGAATATCTAGAGCTGTAATACCGTCTTCCTCATTTGATTTCAGCCGTAAAGTCACTGTCTTATAATCAATTGTAATATGTGGATGGTGATCAAAGGCTTCTGAAATGGTGGCTACTTCATCAACGAAAGCAATACCCTTCATATATTGGCTGAACATATATTTTCGCACCATGGTATTCTCTTCCAGCTTCCAACCTTCCAGCTTGCTGATCTGCTCACGCAGTTCTTCTTCCGTAAATAACAATTCATTTCCTCCCTTACTAAAAATTGCAGTAAAATCCGCAGGTCCCATTACTCGTCTTATTCGTTAAACAAAACATCCCTTAGCTTCTGAGGTCCAAGGGATGTGCCAGGATAAAGGCAATATTTTCGATTAAATGTATTCAAGAATCCCAGCGATTATAACTCGGCTACACCAATTTTAACACGGGCTACTAACTACGGGCAAATTACGCCCCGTCGCCCCCTCTTCTTAAATCAAAACAACAGAGGCTAAATCCTCTTCTCCGACTAAAATATTAATGCGGTGCGTGTCCTTATCATAAATGATAACGCCGCTCCCCACCTCAATCATAGGTTCATTACCCAGCGCGAAGAAAAGATCCTCAGCCAGTGCCTCCCATACCTCCATCTTGGATTCCTGCGGCAATTCTTGCCACTCTTCCGGATCCATTTCAAAAAATAAGTACCCATCGGAAATTCTGCCGACAGCCTCAGTCAAATCCGTTAGGATTTCACCGTAATCTCTACCATGCTTTACACCCACATGTATCACTCCGTTTTCTCCACAGATGAATAATTACTTACCTTATCCATTATAGCCGAAAAAATGACTTCACAAAAAACGGAATGATGTCGATAAATAAGAATATACGTTATTCGGTTTCGCACAGAGTGCCTTGCCGCTGTTTCAAGGATGATATACGCGGCTTTGTCGGAACACATCTTATAATCTCATGGACGAGGTGCATAATGGAAATTTCAACAATACTTGGTTTAATTTTTGGTCTAGTTGCAGTTATTTGGGGTATGATCCTCAAGCACGCTCCTCTTCACGCTTTAGCCACACCTGCTGCTTACGTTATTATCTTAGTGGGTACGGCAGCTTCCATCTTTATGGCCTTTCCGTTCTCAGAGGTCAAGAAGATTCCAAGTCTGTTTAAAATGATTTTTGTCAAAAAGAAATTAATCAGTAAACCCGAATTAATTACTATGTTCATGGAGTGGGCTTCTATTACACGGCGTGAAGGTCTGCTGGCTCTTGAGTCGAAAGTCGATGAAATAGAAGATAACTTCCTCAGAAATGGCATGCGGATGATTATTGATGGAAATGATCAGGATTTTGTCCGCGATGTTCTTATGGAGGACATCCACGCCACAGAGGATAGACATAAAGCAGGCGCACTCATTTTCTCACAAGCAGGTATGTATGCTCCTACACTTGGCGTACTCGGGGCCGTTATCGGACTTATCGCCGCTCTGGCTGATATGAGTGATATGAACAAATTGGCTGCAGCAATCGGGGCTGCCTTCATCGCAACACTACTCGGTATCTTTACAGGTTACGTATTATGGCATCCTATTGCCAATAAGCTAAAACGACTTTCCAAACGTGAAATTGAAGTTCGAATGATGATGGTCGAAGGTCTTTTGTCCATACAATCCGGTGTATCCACTATTGCCATCAATCAGAAGCTTGCTGTCTTCCTAACACCTTCGGAACGAGCTAAGTTAAATGCTGAGAAGGAGAGTGGATCGGGTGAGCAAAAAGACTAGACGACACGAAGAGCATGAAGAACACGCCGATGAATCGTGGCTACTGCCTTATTCTGATCTCATGACCCTTCTGGTAGCCTTGTTCATCGTAATGTATTCTATGAGTGCAACGGATGCCAAAAAATTCGAAGAGATGAGTCAAGCCTTCAGTTCCGCTCTTAATGGCGGTACAGGTATTCTTGAAGAGCGGGCGGCAATGCCATCTAAGACTCAAGAGGATTTAGGAAAAAATGATCAAATGGATAAATCAGTAGCCAAGAAAACCGAACAAACAGAAATGGCTAAGCTGCGGCAAAAGGAACAAGAGGATTTAGAGAAGCTTAAAAAGCAGTTTGATCAATATATCAGCAAGAACGGTCTAACCGATCTTCTCAGTACTAAGCTCAATCAGTCTCAGCTTATGATTACGATAAGCGATAACGCGTTGTTCGCTTCCGGACAGGCTGTAGTTAAAGATGATTCTCGGCAATTAGCAAAGTCCATCTCAACCATGCTGCAGCAATTCCCGGATTATGATGTTGTCGTGCAAGGGCATACTGATAATATCCCTATCTCTAATAGCGACTATTCTTCCAACTGGGACCTGAGCGCCGATCGCGCCCTTCAGTTCATGAAGATCTTGCTAACAAATACGAACCTGAATCCACGGAAATTCAGTGCGATTGGATACGGAGAATACCACCCGATTTCTGAAAATACTACAGCTGTTGGAAGAAGTAAGAACCGCCGGGTTGAAGTATCCATTATTCGTAAATATCAAGAAACCAAAGAGTTCTCAGGTATAGCTCCTACTGATGAATAATGGTTGCCTTAACACAAAGCATAAAGAGCTGCCCCAAGGTCTTAGACCGATGGAGCAGCTCTTTTTTGACAAAATCTTATTCAAATCTAGGATCTTTTAAGCTATAGAAGTTGGTAGTTCAATGTAGCCCCAAGTTCTTGCTTCTCTTCAGCAGACAACTCACGCCATTCTCCTGTTTGTAATGCCCCTAGACGAATATTCATAATCCGAATGCGTTGCAGCTTTCTAACCTCGTAGCCAAAAGCGCTACACATACGGCGGATCTGCCGATTCTTACCCTCCGTCAAAATAATACGGAATACACGCTCTGTAATACGAGTAACCTCACAAGGTAGCGTCTTTTCACCCAATATCTTTACGCCACTGGACATACCGGTAATAAATGATGGCGTGATCGGTCTGTCTACAGTAACAACATACTCTTTTTCATGCCGACCTTCAGCCCGCAAAATCTTATTAACGATATCCCCATCGTTGGTAAGCAGAATTAAGCCTTCTGAATCCTTATCGAGCCGCCCAATCGGGAAGATTCGCTCATGATGACCTACAAAATCAACAATATTACCCTTAATATGCTGTTCTGTAGTTGAAGTGATACCCACTGGCTTGTTTAACGCAATGTAAACCGTCTGGCTTGATGTTTCAAGCGCAACACCATCTATTCTTACATCATCGCCTGGAACGGCCTGACTGCCAAGCACAGCAGGTTGTCCGTTGATCGTAACTCTACCACCTTCCACCAGCTTATCTGCTTCACGGCGTGAACAGTATCCTGTCTCACTGATGAATTTATTGATTCTCACGTTGTCCTTCACTCCGTTCATCCTTAATATTAAGCCAAGAGGTATCCGTACCAGCTGCAGGCAGCTTGATCATAACAGTTGTCCCTTGACCCACTTCACTTTGTATTTCCAAATGACCCTTATGAGCCTGAATAATACGTTGACTAATCATTAGCCCTAAGCCTGTTCCCGATTCCTTATTGGTGAAGAAGGGCTCACCCAGCTTAGGCAGCATATCCTTAGGAATTCCTTCGCCTTGATCTGAAATAAGAATGAAAACAGAATCCAGGGTATTTCTTAACTCCATTGAAATCACACCACCATCAGGCATGGCTTCAATAGCATTTTTGACGATGTTAATAAACACCTGCTTGAGCTGGTTCACTTCACAATGTACGGTAGATGGGTATTCAGAGAACGTAGTACTAAACTGAATCCCAAACAAATGAGCTTGACTGTCTAAAAGAGAAACCACATCCCCAAGGATATCCCGTACATCTTTTTCCTGAAAATGAACAGCTTGAGGCTTGGCCAAAATCAAAAATTCACTTACGATCAGATTAATCCGCTCGAGCTCAGACAACATCAGTTCAATATGGAGGGGGACCAAAATCTGCTTTTCTTGTTGAAGCTGCAGAAATCCTTTTAGCGTTGTAAGTGGATTTCTGATCTCATGTGCAACTCCAGCGGCTAATTGGCCTACTGTAGTCAGTTTCTCAGAGCGTCTAAGCAGTTCTTCCATACGGTTACGTTCCGTCATATCACGTGAGACGTGAATAAAGGAATGTGGATACCCGTCTTCATCACGGATCACTGAGGTACTAACACTAACTTCAACAATTGTTCCATCCCGTTTAAGTCTTACGGTTTCAATTGGTGGTAGAACCGCACCACTCTTTAACGCATCAAGCCGCTCTTCCTCCTGCTTAAGCGCTGTCGCAGGCACAAGGTAAGGCTTATTCCCTAGCACCTCTTTG
This sequence comes from Paenibacillus sp. PastF-3, assembly GCF_029893135.1. Classification (NCBI taxonomy): domain Bacteria; kingdom Bacillati; phylum Bacillota; class Bacilli; order Caryophanales; family Paenibacillaceae; genus Paenibacillus; species Paenibacillus sp. PastF-3. The sequence goes on from NZ_JARXWM010000032.1 coordinate 32,578, forward strand.
GCACTCCATCCATACAGTTCTTCGAAGGCTCTGTTCGTACTAGTAATTCGGCCGTCCATATCGATTGTATGTATCGCATCAGAGGTCCCATTAATGACGGATTCCAAATGTTCCTTAACTGCTCGGTTCTCTTCCAGTGTCTGTTTGAGCCGATTGGTGCGCTGCATGAGATGAGCTGTCATAGCGTTGATTCGTAGTGCCAATTGCCCTAACTCATCCCGGCTAGTTACCTTGAGTGGAGGCTCGAATTTCCCTTTGGCCACATCGTTCACTTTGGCAAGTATCGCCTGAATCGGACGAGTAACAAATCCAGACAGTATGTAACTGCATAACAAGAATAATGTAAGTAATAACAGAGATGTTGTCAGATTATTAATTAATTGTTCATGAACCACTGATGAAATTACGGAGTAATCCAATACGACTCCAATCACATAAGCCTTCAGTCCAGGAGATTCGATAGGGATATAGCTTTTGAGCACTCTTTCCCCATGTACCTTCATCTCAAGTGTAACCGGCTTCTGCTTCTCTTGAGCTAATAGAATCGCCGCTCTATCCCGCTCCAGATTACCATAAGTATAAGTACCATACTTAATGGGGCGGTTACCAAGATTCTTATTCAATGCGTCACTTCCGTCAGCCTTCATACTCGCCGAACCAAATGTCACTGGGTTAAATCCTGTGAGTTCTAAGATCCCTGGATTAGCTTCTTTGGTCAGCGCTGCAATTTGATCAGGATTGGTAATTTTGACATAGTCGCTGGCTGCATTATTGAGGATAACAGGGTTTATGATGTAGTTACTTGCTTCATCATGATAATATCCCCACTTCTCAATGAAATCGAGATTGTAGGTTGAATAATCAAATGGGCCTGACCAAAAATGGTCCAAGGCCTGCCCCTGACCCACGGATACCTCCTGATTATCGAACAACTCCAAAAAGGCCAGGTGCCAGTACCCCCAGTCCTTTGTGGACACCCCAATATCACCAGGCACCGAAGACCTTGCTATTACAATATCGTTATCAGTCTTTACCAGAATTGAAATATTAGACACGCCCACCTTGGAAGTTAGGACCTTAAGTTCTTCATTCGTGATATTCTTATAATCGGGATCCAGCTCCTCGGAGGCAAAGATAGCCGCCATCCTTAAATTATGCGCAATTTGATATTCTACATAGTTAGAGCTATAGTTACTTTGTTCTACAGAAACGGCCATTTGCATAGCGGTTAGTTGCATATTATTAATGCTTTCATTCCGTAGATTGTTTTGGGCGGCATAAAGGTTAAATGTCAGGTTCAGTGCTAAAATTAGCAACACCGCCCCAAAAATAATAGCAGATAGTTTTGTCTTTATGGACAAACTGTTTGTTCACCTCTTATCCACTGGTAAATCCTTGCGGGGCCTACAATAAACATCATACCTTTTGCCCTCACATTTGAAAAGACATTTCAATGAAGCGTTACAATTCAAGAAATATTGAAATTTAAAAGGTCTTTCTCTACAATATACAAATATAAATGCCTTCGGCGTCCTAATAAGAATAGAAAGCGTCTAAGAAACCATCCACAACTTATGCACATATAAACATTTTATTATAAAACGATGTGTACAAAAATGTGCATAAGTAGGCGGTTATCCACAGAGTTATGCACATTTTGTTAAGAACGAATATTTGTTCGTTGTACAATGGATATAAAGGAAGGGAAGATGATCTTGAATATTAAAGCAGGTGAATCGCTAGATGATATGCGAGCGGTTCATGAACATTGGATGAGGCAGGCGATAGCAGAAGCCCGCAAAGCTGAAGCATTAGGGGAGGTTCCCATTGGGGCAGTGATCGTACGGCATGGTGAAATTATCGGACGCGGATACAATTTAAGAGAAACTACAATGGATTCTACAGCTCATGCAGAAATGGTTGCCATTCGTGAGGCCAGCAATGTCATGAACTCGTGGCGTCTATTGGATTGCCAGCTGTATGTTACTTTAGAGCCTTGTCCGATGTGTGCAGGAGCGATTGTACAATCAAGAGTACCACTCACTGTGTATGGCACGCCTGATCCTAAGGCTGGATGTGCTGGGACCCTCATGAATCTGTTAGAAGAACCGCGTTTTAACCATCGCACCGAAGTGATTCAGGGGATTTTACAAGAAGATTGTGCAGACCTACTAACCTCATTCTTTCGCCGTTTACGTCAAAAACCATCGAAGGAAGACAAAGGAGAGACCTGAAATGACCCTTACTTTATATCATACCTCACATGGCATCTATATTTCTCCACTAGAGCTAAAGGATACAGAGGACTTACTGGAGCTGCGTTTGAATAATCGGGTAACACATGAACCATTTGAACCACAACGCGATGAGCAATTCTACACTTTGGAGAGTCAACAACGGATCATTAATCAGCGTCTGGAGGATGCTCTGGAGGACAGAGCCTATATGTTCGGTGTCTATCTGCTTGATGGACAATTAATAGGTCAAATCACGCTGTCTAATGTCTCAAGAGGTGTAGCACAGTATGCTGATTTAGGCTATCTAATGGATCATCGGATGCAGGCAAAAGGTTACATGACCGCTGCAGTCGGATTAGTTCTAGGCTACGCTTTTCGAGCCTTAGGTCTTCATAGGGTTCAGGCAGCCGTCTTATTGCATAATGAGGCTTCTCGGAGGGTGCTGGAGAAGAGCGGATTTAAACCTGAAGGTATCGCCCGCCAGTATCTCAAAATAAACGGCCATTGGCAGGATCATCAAACCTACGCAATATTAGCCGAAGATATGCTGCCGGATGAACACAAATAACTTTCTACTGACCCGTTCAAGATTAATAATCTTATTGTTCTAATAAAAAAAGACCCGCATGGGCGTAAATCATACGCTGGCATGCGGGTCTTTCTCTCGTAACTTCTTAATTAATAAGTCCCCAAGCTACCGAATTGTTCCTCTAGTTGATCCATTGTAATTACATCATCACCTTGAGGAATGCCAATCTTAAACACTGGCTTCTCGTTAATCTTGTCATATTGACCTGTTCCGTTTATAGAGAAGGCTACGTTCGTACCATCTTCCGGATCATTTACTTTAATGTCCATCAATAAATCCTGATACACAGCAAATCCGTCTTTATTGATCGCCGTATTGTAATGGAACTGATTGATCGTAAGATACTTATCAAGATCAGCCAAGCTCTTATCGAATTCAGTTCTAGTCTCACTCGATGTGATCTCTTCTTTAGCCTTAGCCAGATCCGCATCATTAATTTGCAGCATATCCTTGTACTCTTCCTTGCTCACAATATCAATGATTTTAGGCAGGGCATTATTCACGAAGATAGTGATTGCTTCTTTAACATTATCGTTCGTCACTTGGAACTGAACGACCTGTTTAGCTTCTACACCCTCTGGTAAATTTGCATCCTTTGGACTAAGCTCATTAAAATATTTTCCTTCATCATATTCCGCTAATACAGTGTCCATTACTTCATTAGAGAACTTTTGCATTTTCTGTGTATCAAGAGAGCTGGGATTAAACTCAGCACCCTCTTGCTCTGCCAACGCCTTTAGATCCACTTCTACAAATTTATTGACGATGGTCTCCGGAATCGGAAAGAACGGAATCGATGGAATCTTAACATACAGCTTCTCAGTGGTCATCACCATAGGGACATTGAAGCTCATGCTCATATCTCCCTTAAGATTCAGAACCATAGTTAGCTCTGTCTGCATTGGATCAGCCTGGTAAACACCGTCAATAGTTATATCAGCGTTCTTAAGCATGCTGAGTACCTGTGTGGTCATTGCAGCAGATTCAGCGTCAGCGGTCTCGATGGTTAGATCGTTGATCGAGAATTTACTCTTCATTTCATATGAAGACATCGCAGTCGCTTTTGTAGCGGCTGATTTTAAGGCCTCTTTTGGCGCCTCCTGTTTACTTCCACATCCCGGCAGAATTACCGCTGCTGTAAGCAACAGTGCCGCGGCGGATAAACCCCATTTTTTGTTCATTATTTTTCTCCTCTCCCATGTAAAAAAAATCTCCCCCCCTTATGATAAACTATTTGTAAAAATCAAGAAACACTTCTTTATAATTGTTATTGTTTTTATTTATTATCCTTGCGGATTATGATGGTCAACATGATTAGCCTGCTTCACCTTTTTAGAGCCAGAAAGTGGCTCTGGTGCAGAAGAATTATGCTCCTTTCTGCGCTCGCCATCGTTAGGCTGTGCCCCGGGAACTGGAATACTTTTCGGCTTTGACATTGTTCATTCCTCCTAAGGATTAGTTATACTCTGTAGCGCCTGAGCACACTCGTGAATTTGTCGTGAATACTGTTGTGCTAATAGCTGTACTGCATCATTGTGCTCATCAATATGAATTCCACTCTGCTCCACATCAAGCAGATCAACAGCGACCTCCCTGCTATCTACATATCTGCAGCGAAAATCAAGTGAGTACCCTTGACGTCCCGCAGCATTAAAATGAATAAGCAGACTATTCGGATCACCTTCATCCGCTAGTACATTGAAACTGTCCCCATCCTCCATTAACGCAGGCAGGCGTTCTTGCCAGGCCGAGACAAGATTATGCTGATCTACTTCCAATTGTCTGTCCATAATTATGATCATCCTCCTTCCCTAATACATTGCGGAGAAATCAATCTTTTTATTCTCAATGGAACTAGGTTCATCAAACAATGCCTGAAACTGCACCATTTCAAGCACAACAAAAAACCGCCTCCAAAGGAGACGGCTTCTATCTGCTTATTTCTTATATTTTCATAAAGGAATGGCGGAGAGGGTGGGATTCGAACCCACGTGAGCTTGCACTCTAACGGTTTTCAAGACCGCCCCGTTATGACCGCTTCGGTACCTCTCCAAATGCATATAAATTTCACATGCATTAGTAATTGTAACCTAGAGTGCGATTAAAAGCAACTGTTCTCTTAAATATTTTTAGGTTGGATCGATTTCACATTGCGCATATACGGTTGTAGACATTCTGGAATCAGAACACTGCCATCCTCTTGCTGATAATTCTCAAGAATCGCTGCAACAGTACGCCCAACAGCCAAAGCAGATCCGTTCAGTGTATGAACAAATTCAGGTTTAGATTTCGGATCTTTACGGAAACGAATATTTGCCCGACGCGCTTGGAAGTCCTCTGTATTCGAGCAAGAAGAGATTTCACGGTACATTCCACTCTCAGGCAGCCATACTTCCAAATCATACGTCTTAGCCGATGTAAAGCCCATATCAGCTGTACATAGCCCAAGTACGCGATAAGGCAATCCAAGAAGCTGCAGGACGCGCTCAGCATCTGCTGTCATTTTCTCTAACTCCTCATAAGAGGATTCAGGTGTAGTAAGTTTTACCAGCTCTACTTTGTTGAATTGATGCTGACGGATCAGACCGCGAGTATCACGGCCAGCCGAACCCGCCTCAGAACGGAAACAAGAGCTGTATGCTACATGATACTTAGGTAGATCTGCTGCAGTCAAAATCTCTTCGCGATAGTAGTTGGTTACAGGTACTTCCGCTGTCGGAATCAAATAGTATTCAGTGTCACGTAACTTAAACAGATCTTCCTCAAACTTAGGAAGTTGTCCCGTTCCGTACAAGCTGTCTTTATTCACAATGTAAGGCGGCAGCATTTCTTCATAGTTATGCTCCCCGCTGTGCAGATCCATCATAAAGTTAATAAGCGCCCGCTCTAAACGTGCTCCCAGTCCTTTATAAAAAACAAACCGTGATCCCGTAACCTTCGCTGCAGCTTCAAAATCAATAATATCGAGCTGCTGCGCAAGCTCCCAATGTGATTTCGGAGTAAATCCGAATTCTTTTGGCTCCGACCAGCGACGCAATTCTACGTTATCATCCTCAGATTTACCAACTGGAACTGAATCATGCGGAATATTCGGAATACTCATAGTAAGTTCAGCAATCTGAACTTCCAATTCACGCACTTCGTCATCAAGCTCTTTAATGCGGTCAGATACCGTACGCATTTCTGCAATTAGGTCATCTGCAGGCTCACCAATCTTTTTCTTCTTAGCTACTTCACCAGACACCGTATTACGACGGTTCTTAAGACCTTCTGTTTCTTGCAGTAATTCACGTCTGCGTAGATCAAGTTGTGGAAAATCAGCAATTAAATCCAGTGATTTACCCCGTTTCTCTAAAGCTTGTTCAACTCGAGCGTAATCACTGCGTAATACTTTTACGTCTAACACAAAGTTTCCCTCCTGAAAACAGCCTAAACTCTTTCAAATTGCTGCTTACAGCTTTGAAAGAGTCAGGATGTTCTTATATGCGATTCTGTTGTTGCACTTGCCTAGTAGCCTCTACCATATCAGCAAAATATTGATGCAGTCTGAAATCATCGGTCAATTCTGGATGAAAGGAAGACACCAGCAGGTTACCCTCCCGTGCAGTTACAATCTCATCATTATAGACTGTAAGTACATCTACACCCGGGCCTACCTCGTTGATAAGCGGTGCACGTATAAAAACAGCACGAACTGGCTCATCAATTCCTTTAACCTCCAGATCACATTCAAAGCTTTCCCGTTGACGACCGAATGCATTCCGAGCCACCGTAATGTCCATTAGCTCCAAATGCCCTGGTTCGCCGCCGGCAATTTGTTTGGCCAGAACAATCATACCCGCGCATGTTCCAAAAATCGGCTTGCCCTGATTGGAGAAATTACGTATGGCTTCGATGAAGCCATATTTTCGCATCAGTTTACCGATCGTTGTACTCTCACCACCAGGAATAATTAGGCCATCAACCTCCTCAAGCTGCTCTACCCGCTTGATAGGTACGCCCACTGCTCCGGTCTTCTCTATACTAACAATATGCTCCGTAACTGCGCCTTGAAGCGCCAGCACTCCTATTTTCATCCGGCAACCTTCTCTCTATTAACGGCCACGCTCCGACATACGTTCAGCCGGGGTTAGAGTTGCAATATCAATCCCCTTCATGGGTGCGCCAAGGTTCTTAGATACTTCTGCAATCAGTTTGTAATCCGTATAGTGTGTAGTGGCTTCAACGATCGCACGGGCAAATTTCTCAGGGTTGTCCGATTTAAAAATACCTGAGCCTACAAACACACCATCCGCACCTAGATGCATCATTAGGGCAGCATCGGCAGGAGTTGCTACACCGCCAGCAGCAAAGTTAACAACCGGCAGCTTACCAAGCTCATGCACTTCAAGCAGTAGCTCGTAAGCAACTCCCAGGTTCTTAGCTTCATTATATAGCTCATCCTTGGACAAATTAGTTACTTTGCGGATTTGACTATTGATAAAGCGCATATGACGCACTGCTTCAACAATGTTGCCTGTTCCTGGTTCACCTTTCGTACGGATCATGGATGCACCTTCATTAATACGTCTCAAGGCTTCACCCAAGTCTTTAGCTCCACATACGAACGGAACAGTGAACTCACGTTTATTAATATGGAAGACTTCATCAGCAGGAGTAAGAACTTCACTCTCATCCAAATAGTCAACACCCAAGGATTCCAAAACCTTTGCTTCTACGTAATGGCCAATACGAGCCTTAGCCATAACAGGGATACTTACCACTTTGATAACTTCTTCTACAATTGTAGGATCGGCCATCCGTGCTACACCGCCAGCTGCGCGAATATCAGAAGGCACGCGTTCCAATGCCATAACAGCTACTGCACCCGCAGCCTCAGCAATTTTTGCTTGTTCTGCATTCATGACGTCCATAATGACGCCGCCTTTTTGCATTTCTGCCATGCCTCTTTTAACGCGCGATGTTCCAGTTTCCATGTCCTAGCCCCCCGAATGATCTATCTTAATCTAACTTGTAATTTTACCCCAATGAAGGGAAATATACAATCCACTTACTCGGATTAACGCAATTTCAATGCTATATTCATTAGAACAAGTTCTTGATCCCTGTAAATAAATCGCCGAAGAAATCTCCAATGGCTCTAAGGAATAAACTGAACCAACCGGCTTTTTCCGCTTCTTCGGCAGTAATCAGATTAACTGTCTTCTGCTGAACATCAGACATGCCTTCAACTTGGTAGGAATAAGTAACCTTACCCACTTTAGCAGATTGTTCTATAGGAGCAACTAAGGTTGCTGGATCATTGATTTCAACGGTTGTTTTAATTTGAGGAGAGGTTGTTCCCTTAGGGACGATAAACGAAACAGCTTCATCCGTAACTACAGACACCTTTTTATTTTTCCCTTTAAGAACTGGCACGGTTTCGTTGCCGGCTAACACTGCTTTAGGCGCTACAACCTGTTTAATTTCAAAATTATTAAATCCGAAATCAAGTACTTTCTTCGTCTCTGTAAAACGGTGTGGCTCTGTATTAGCCCCCATTACTACACTGATCAGACGCATACCATCACGTTCAGCTGTACCTGCAAAACAATATTTAGCTCTAGCGGTATGGCCTGTTTTCAAACCATCCAGTCCCTCATAAGCATAAGCCTTAAAATTCTGTATATTCTTATTCGATTCCAACATCCAGTTAAAGTTAATCATTGGAGCAGTATCGCGTTCACGGAACTTATAAGACTGAACCGTTGTAAATCTATTAAAATCAGGATGATCAGTAACAATATATTTGGCTAGAATAGCAGCATCCATCGCTGACATTACGTTTTCTTTCTTATCAGTTGAGCGGTACTTCTTAGGCATGTCAGCTTTGTCTAGTCCAGTAGAATTAACAAAATAGGCAGTTTTCATACCCATCTTCTGGGCAGTCTGATTCATTAGCTCTACGAATTCCAATTCTGACCCGGATACTAGTTCTGCCAAAGCGACTGTAGCATCATTTGCAGATCCGACAGCCATTGCTATGTAGAGCTCTTCAACCGTATGCTCGTCTTTTTCCGCTAGAAAAATACGTGAGCCAACCTGTTTAGACGCATTTTCCCCTACTATGACTTTTTGATCCCATGAAATCTGTCCAGTCTTCACCGCTTCTGCTACAAGATACTCTGTCATCATCTTAGTCATACTTGCTGGAGGCAAAGCCTCATCTGCATTCATAGATAGAAGAATTTCACCTGTTGTTGGTTCGATTAGAACCGCTGATTTCAAATTTAGCCCCAGTGATTCCACAGAAGGGATCTTTACTGCTTTCTGAGTCGTCTGAGTTGCAGTTCCGGCTTGTATGGTCGTAGTCGTACCTTCCTCTGCGAATGCCGGAAGTGGAGTGGAAACTAACATATTTAAAAGCAGACCTACTGTCGCTGTCTTAATCATAAATTGCTTACCGTTAAATTTCTGCTTGTGCTTCAATGATTACTACTCTCCTTTTAAACCTCATATCAATAGCTTGTTCTATTCTAACACAGGGGTACACGCAAAAAAAGACAGACAGGACGAAATAGTCCTGTCTGTCCAAAAAATAGTACGGTTAGTCCATTATACGGAATAGTTTGGCGCTTCTTTCGTAATTTGCACATCATGTGGGTGGCTTTCACGAAGTCCAGCACTTGTGATGCGAATGAAAGAAGTATCATTGCGAAGTTCTTCCAAAGACTTCGTACCACAATAACCCATACCCGAGCGCAATCCCCCGATCAATTGATGAACTGTATCCGAAAGAGGTCCTTTAAATGCAATACGTCCCTCAATTCCTTCAGGAACAAGCTTTTTATCGTCATCTTGAAAATAACGGTCTTTACTGCCTTGTTTCATGGCGCTCATACTGCCCATACCACGATATACTTTAAATTTACGGCCTTGATAAAGCTCCGATTCTCCTGGGCTCTCTTCTGTGCCCGCAAACATACTTCCCATCATTACTGCATGAGCACCAGCGGCAATAGCCTTAGTGATTTCACCGGAGTACTTGATTCCACCGTCAGCGATGACAGGAACTCCGTACTCACGAGCAACCGTTGCACAATCATAAATGGCTGTAACCTGCGGCACACCGATACCAGCGATAACTCGTGTTGTACAGATAGATCCAGGTCCAATACCTACTTTAACTACAGAAGCTCCAGCTTCAATAAGTTCACGGGTTGCTTCACCTGTAGCCACATTACCAGCAACAATCGTAAGATCAGGATACAACTCACGAATTTGGCGAACCGCTTCAATAATATTAATGTGGTGACCATGTGCAGAATCGACGACGATCAAATCGACACCTGATTTCACTAACGCTGCAGTACGCTCGAATGTATCTTTAGAGATACCAACAGCTGCTCCAACTAGTAAGCGACCCTGTGCATCTTTCGCTCCGTTAGGGAACTGAATCGCCTTCTCGATATCTTTAATTGTGATTAGGCCCTTAAGAACGTTATTCTCGTCCACCAGCGGCAATTTCTCAATTTTATGACGTTGTAAGATGCCTTCTGCTTCTTGAAGTGTCGTACCTACAGCAGCAGTCACGAGATTCTCATGTGTCATAACTTCTTTGATTGGAATATTAAAGTCATGAATAAAACGTAAATCTCTATTAGTTAGAATACCGACCAGTTTGTTGTCACTGTCTACAATCGGTACTCCGGAAATACGATATTTACCCATCAGCAGTTCAGCATCGGATACCAGATGTTCTGCTGAAAGAGAGAATGGGTTAGTAATAACTCCGCTCTCGGAACGTTTTACACGATCCACTTCTTCCGCTTGCTGCTCTACAGGCATATTCTTGTGAATAATCCCGATACCACCCTCACGAGCAATAGCAATGGCCATAGCCGCTTCTGTGACTGTGTCCATACCTGCACTCATAAGCGGGATGTTCAACTTCACATTCTTACTTAGAACTGTAGTCAAATCTACTTCCTTCGGCAGTACCTCAGATTTACGCGGAACCAACAGCACATCATCAAAAGTCAGACCTTCTTTACCAAACTTATCTTTCCACACCTGGGTCATTCCTCCTCGGTTGTTTTTAAATTATACCCGCCTACAAACTTTATAAAAGAAGAACCTTCGACTTTAAGTCCATTCACGACAGACAACTCTGTACATCTGGAAGTTGAACAAGTTCATATCTTCAATTTAGGTTTGAGATGCTTATCCAAAAATATATTATTGCCATCTTAGCAAAGGGCATTTGGACTGTCAAGAACATTACATCATCAGAGTAGGTATTCAAAAAACGACTCCCGCGTAAGCGAATTATTGGACTATTGTCCGCACAGAGTGGACATTTAGTGGTGAAATTATACAGTCCACCATACCCATCACCAATGCTTACACCTATCTCTAATGTAGTATCTCAAAATAAACCCTAATGAATTCTTCAATAATACAACAAAAAGACCACTGTCGATGACTCAACAGTGGTCTTGCGTGCTTGGCAACGTCCTACTCTCCCAGGACCCTTCGGTCCAAGTACCATCGGCGCTGGAGGGCTTAACGGTCGTGTTCGGGATGGGTACGCGTGG
>NZ_JARXWM010000033.1:0-40565 GCF_029893135.1 Paenibacillus sp. PastF-3
ATAACGGCTTGAGTTTTTTCATCTGTACTGTACCTGGTCATAAAAAAACTGCACCTCCAAATGTTAGATGTGTCTAACAATTGGGGTGCAGTTCAAATCAGGGCGGTTTTTTGATATGTTCATGAATTTTTACCATTCTATCGATCTTGTATGGGGAAGTTGGGGTATAAAAGGAAGGGAAGAGGTAAAACTATGTTCACTAAATAGAACTGGAAGAAATTTAAATGCGGAGGTAAATGATGACACAGAATAAAGGAAATTCACAACGCCAGATTCGAACTTCAATTCTTTGTTTGATCTGTGCCTGCACTGTCCTATTAAGTGGCTGCTCTAATGCTGCCAATGAAACCACACAAGTAACTCCAACGCCTACAACAGATGCCACTGCACCTGCGCCTACGAACCATGCAACAGAACAACCCAGTGCCTCATCCGGTACAAATTCAGAGGGACTTCCGGCGGATGTTAGCGTTCAGCGAGTCATGAAGGAAGTCACTTTAAAGGATGGCTATCATAAAAAGATTGAGCTGCTGACAGACGGCGGCAAGCGGGTTACCATTACGGATCCGAGCCAAAAGATTGTTTTGCAGCAGATTGAATATGAAGGGAAGATTACTACGTCTAATGGTAGACAGGTTACAGTTAAAGTAGAAGGGGTGGGAGAGCAGACCCTAGCCATCCCCGATCATGTAGTGATCGAAGATGAGGACAAGCTTGGATTGATGCCAGGTGTTGATATCGAGTGGACAGTGAATGCAGAGGGGCAAATTGAAAGTGTTGAACTGGAGGATTAAAGAGATACTGAGGTGGCTGGCTAAATGAAATTTCTAATCGTATTTGGCAGTATAGTGGTCCCCATCGCGATGCTAATGATACAACATAAATGGATAAAGTGGCGTATTGTTTTTAATGTTGCTTCTGTGTTATCTACGCTTATTTTAGGCAATATTTCTGCCCTAGCCATATATGAAATATTAAGAGATAACACGGTATTCATGACCTCGATCCATGCGATTTTTTTGAATCCAATGTTCCTTATAACGGGAGCTTATCTTGGAGTGTATCTGGTCTATCGCTTAATGTTGATGACGTATGAAGAAGTTTATGTATGATTTAATTAAAAATAGGAGTGTCCTCGTGAAGGGACACTCCTATTTATGTTATGCAGCGAAAGCTAAGAAGACTTTCCTACAACGTTTGTTCCACTCTTCGTGATCTTGTACGTAAGGATATCACCATTCCAGAAGTGGAATTTCAGGATAACTTCTCCGTCTTTAACATCTTTAAAGAAGGCTGGTAGCAGCTTGATTTCTTTCGTGTTATAAGAGGGTGAGAAGGTATTGCCGAACTCCTTGAATGGAGTCCAGTCTTGCGGGCCTGCATTGCCACCAGCGGTATAGACAGCTTCCATCGTGGCAAGCTGGTTGCCATTAAAGGTAGTTGGAATGGCAAACGATTCAGTCGTACCTTTGGCATCACTTAATTTGGCAGTGTCATTCACGATGATCTTTAGTCTCCACGCAACACCCTTGTTGAATTTCAGCGTTAACACGGCATTTTCACCGTATTTTTGGGAAGCTGTGAGTTTTTTGAGTTGGCTGGCTTTGAGTGTGAGTTCCTCGCCATTCAAGGTGTAATCTTTTCCCTTTATTAGATACTTCCCATTTGCACTAATCGTGGTTAGCTTATTGCCGTTTAGGTTCAGCTTCACCTTGGTGTCTTTGATCGTTGCACCTTTTTTTAGATAGACCAGATCGCTCTCGGTGCTCGAGGAACGTTCTTTCAGACCAGACATTAATACGTTGTGGAGTTCGGAATCGGACCACTTATACGTTTTGCGGTTGAAATGTTGCCCATTATCCCAGAGCATGGAGGTCATTTTCTTTTCTTTTAAATAATAGGTAAGGTACTCGAAGAATTTCAGCTTCTCGCCTTGTTCAATCACACCTGTATCCTTATCGAAGCCTAGCAGTCCAAACTCACCAACGATAACAGGGATTCCTTTGGCTACGAATGTGTTGTAAACGTTATCAAAAGTTTGGATGATATCGTTTTTTGTATCTTTTTCAAACGTGGTGTAACCAGCGATATTCACACTGAACGGCCAGAAGCCGTAGTAGTGAACGGTCGCGATTATGTTCGGATCGTTAAGAGCTGTAATCGTCTTGTAAAGCTGATCCATTCTAGGTTGGGTAGGAGAAGTCTCTAATGAAGGCAGCACTAGCGGACGGACATCATTCTTTCCACCTGAGTTTCGAACGATCTGATGGAAAGAATTGTTGAGCTCTGTAAGCATCTGTTCCATCTTCACTTCATCCGTACTTCCGCCATCCGTGAAACGAGGTTCATTAATGCTTTCGAACATCAGCTTATCGGATTTATCCTTGAAGCGGTCCGCAATTTGAGTCCATGCTGCGTTATAACGCGCGAGCGTTTCATCATGCTTCTCTTCCATATGACTTACCCATAACCAGGAGTCGTGATGGACGTTAATCATTACATAAAGCTTGGCGTCCAGCGCCCAGCCGACAACTTCTTCGACACGGTTGAGGTAAGCTTGATCAATGGTATAGTTCGGTGCTTCACCTATGTGTGAATCCCAAGTGATGGGAATCCGGATACTTTTGTAGCCTTGTGCGGCGATTTTCTTAATCAGTTCTTGGGTCACACGCGGATTGCCCCAGGAGGTTTCATCCTCACCTGTAGCATCTAGCGTATTGCCAAGGTTCCATCCGGGCTGCATATCGTCTACATAGGATTGGATCTTACTCTTTGGTGCTGGCTTAGCTTGTTGCTCGTCCTTAGTGGCAGCGGCGGCAATGGATGAGAACAAAGAAAGCAGAAGAGCGGTGACAAGGGTCAATGATAAGAAGTGTTTCTGGATTCGAGTAGTCATTGAATTCTCCTTTGTAAGATCATTTTTGAGGATGCTTAAACCGGACCTTCATTACTACTTTGGTGCTTAGATGATCATATACACCTCCATTAATTTGTTGTAAACGATTACCAAATACCCTAACATAGAATAATTTCAACGAGTACCTTACTAATTTGTGGTAAATTCATATATGAATTAGTGATTTGCAGTGATTCCAAAGTTATGGAGGGCAATCCAGTGAGCAGATTTCATTACATAGGCTCGGCTACAGAGCTTCCGTTAGGAGAAAGAGGCAGTGTACTGTCAGCAAAGACATATAATGAAGTGAAAAATTCCCCAGAGTATAAGAATCAAAGAGAGGCTTTACGCCTGCAAGGCATAATTCCTTTAGATGACATCGCAGATCTGTCTCATTTAAGAGATGAGGACTGTCTTGTATACGACTCGGAAGAAGATGCAGCGGGTATTTTTATAGAGGAACTTGGGTATTGGAACGATGAGATTCGCAAGCATTTTCGGAGTCCATATGTATACCGGATTTCACCGAATTGGGGCGGCTTCTCTGTATCCCCTAAGCTAAAAGATACGCTACCAGGATCGTATGATGCCTCACTCAAGTGTTGTCGGGAGTTATTTAGGCTTATGACAGATTATGGGGTATCTGGTGCCGAGTTTGAGCTTTATACTTGTTGGGCTGAGGAAGAAGGGCTCCTACGAAATAAAAAGTATGATCGAATCTTTGATTTGGCCTCTTTGTCACTGGAGGAGGGCTTTGAGCTGAGAGAAAAAGAGTATATTGTGGTTAAAATGATTTGATATTCAATAGGATTATCGCTAACTACTCGTTATACAAAAAACAAATATTGCATGACAAAAGCATCTATATTAGATATGATGGAGCATGAAAAATTAATATTAGCAATAGGTGCCAATTATGAATGTTTCGGAAATGCAATCATAGATTGGTTAAATGGAAAGCGGGTGTGAGTCCCGCGCGGTCCCGCCGCTGTGAAAGAGGAGTCCTTGCAAGGTACCACTGGGAAACTGGGAAGGTAGCAAGGGTGATGATACTTGAGCCAGAATATCTGCCTGTTTCTGATACACCATTAAACTCTACGAGCGATAGAGGGGTGTTTGATATAGTATATGCCTGCTATTATTGCGGTTCACTATCTTAAACCTCTTGACGTTATGTTGAGTGGTTTTTTTGTAGTGCTAAAAATATAAGAAAGTATAAGTTTAGCACCTATACTCTATGTCTTATATTTCTCGCTAAACGCATAACGTCCTTATAAGGACGCCGAGGGCGTTATGCTTGGAAAGTTTATTCTGTTTTTTTATCATAGGAAGAGAAGGGAAGGGTTATGGAAACATGAAGAAAAATAAGTTTTTAGCTTGGTTACTCATTGTAGCTGTATTTATCACGACGTTCTCTACAAGCGTAATCCCGGCTCATGCGAATGAAGCAATTGCCGATAGTGCAGTTGTAACAACAGAGGTTAATCAAGCTCTAGTAGAGCAGATTAATGCGTTAGTACAAGAGCCAGATACAGAGAAGCCTACGATATTAATAGAAGGTATACAAGATAAACAAGAAGTATCCAGTAAAGATTTAAGCTTCAAAGTAGTGGTTACAGACAATGTCTATAAAGACATTATCCCAGTAGTAAAGCTGAACCAAGTCGTTCTGTCAGCTACTAATGGTGAGTACAAAGCCTCTCTTAACCCAGGTAGTAACGTAATCGCAGTAACGGCTGTAGATGGCGCTGGGAACAAAGCAGATAATGTAACCTATCAGGTTACTTATAAAATCACTGCCAAAGAACAGTTAGATAAAAGCTTGGCTTACATCGTTAACACTGTAAAGAATCCGTCATTTGGAACAGGTAGCGGAGAATGGTCGATTCTTTCTCTAGCACGTGCGAACTATAAAGTACCAAGTGGTTATTATGATCTCTATTACAACAATGTAGCTACGAAAATAACATCGATTATCAAAGAGGATGGAAAACTCGACGCCAATAAAAGCACAGAGAATTCCAGAGCAATTCTAGGACTGACCTCTATCGGAAAAGATATCACGAATGTTGCAGGTCATGATCTAAGAAATGCACTCGCTGATTATCAATATATTCAGAAGCAAGGGCTTAATGGTCCCATATTTGCTCTGATTGCACTAGATAGTCATGACTACGGAATTCCAGTATTATTCCCTGATCCTGATGAGAAGGGAGTTATATATCAAAGCACAAGAGAAAACCTGGTTCAGTACATCTTAGATAGAGAAGTTAAAAAAGGTGCAGCAGATGCCGGGGGCTGGGCTTTAGGTGTAACCAAAGCAGACGTCGATATGACCGGGATGGCGATGCAAGCACTTGCGCCTTATTACGCAACGAATCCTAATGTAAAAGCTGCCGTGGATCGGGCGATTGCATGGTTATCGAGTGTACAAAATGCTCAAGGTGGATTTACAAGCTGGGGAAGCACAAGCAGTGAGAGCATCGCACAGATTGTTGTTGCCTTAACTGGCGTAGGCGTAGATCCGCACAGTGACCCTAAGTTTATTAAAGAAGGAAATTCACTTATAGATGCTTTACTTAGCTTCTCTGGGCCGGATGGTGGATTCAAGCATATTCTCACCGGAAAAGTAGACGCTATGGCTACGGATCAAGGCACATATGCACTCGTATCCTATGATCGTCTAATCAATAATAGCAACCGTCTCTATGACATGAATGATGTTCAATTAGAGCAGCCGGAAGTACCGACTCCAGATGTAGCCAAGCAGCATTTGGATAAGAGCCTTGCCTATCTTGTTAAAACCGTAACGAATCCGACTTATTTCGGAGAGTGGTCCATTCTTTCTTTAGCACGTGCAAACTACGATGTGCCTAATGATTATTATGATCTCTATTACAACAATATAGCTACGAAAGTAGCAGCCTTAATAAAGGATGGAAAAATCGATACTACGGCAAGTACAGAGTATTCCAGATTGATTTTAGGACTTACCTCTATTGGAAAAGATATCACGAATGTCGCGGGGTATGATCTGAGAAAAACGCTTGCTGATTATCAATACATTCAGAAGCAAGGAAATAATGGTCCTATATTTGCTCTAATTGCGCTAGATAGTCATAACTATGATATTCCAGTAGCGCCAGCAGGTAAAGTTCAAACCACAAGAGAAAACCTGATTCAGTATATTTTAGATAATGAGATTAAAAAAGGTACAGTAGAAGCCGGTGGTTGGGCATTAGGTACGGCGAAAGCCGATGTCGATATGACGGCTATGGCAATACAAGCACTTGCACCTTATTACGCAAAGGATTCTAATGTAAAAGCTGCCGTAGATCGGGCCATTGCATGGTTATCGAGTAATCAAAATAATGATGGTAGTTATACAAGCTGGGGAAGCACAAGCAGTGAAAGCATCTCGCAAGTTATTGTTGCTTTAACTAGCGTAGGTGTTAACCCAGACAATGATGTTAGGTTTATCAAGAATGGCAAGTCTCTTATTGATGCATTACTTGTCTTTGCTGCACCTGATGGTGGATTTAAGCACACCTTAACAGGATCAGTAAATGGAATGGCTACGGACCAAGGCACGTATGCACTTGTGTCCTATGATCGTCTGATCAATCATAGTAACCGTCTCTTTGATATGAATGATGTGAAATTGGAACAACCAGAAGGACCGGGACCTGGGCAACCAGAGGGTCCAAAAGAACTTCCGTTACCGTCTGGTGATCACCCAAAAGTTGATATCCCAATTGACTCTCAAGATTATATCGTTCCAATCAGAACAGGAGATAGCAACAAGGAAATAACGGTAGTTATTCCTAAAAATCAACAATCGAAGGTTAGTGTTAGTTTACCAAATAACAGCGATCTTCCTCAGATTGAAGCTACCAAAGGTGACGTATCCGTAGTCATTCCTAAGGGTGCAAAAGTTACCCGTGGAGATGCCTCAGCAATTGAACTTTTGTCACCTTTTACAGGCACAGAAGCTGCACTAAAAGATAGTCTGAATCAGATTATTTCCCAGGATAAGAAGCTGGAGAGCATTATTCAAGCCTTTTCCATGGGTGGCAGTGCAAGAGTAGAATTTAGTCAATTTATAACATTAACCTTTAAGGACCTTAAAGGAAAAGATGCAGCTTATATTCAAAATGGTACACCTCATGTGATTCAAAAATTTGCAAGTGACGCCTTAGGTTTGGCAAGCGGCAACTCAGAGTATGCCTACGATAATGGAAATGATTTAATCGTAAAAACCAATCACTTCACTGATTACATTGCGTACACAACCAGTGTAGTTCAGACACCTGGTGGCGACGGTGGTAGTGGCAACGGCGAAGGAAATGGCGGTGGCACTGGTGGTGGAGGAACCACTCCATCGAAGCCATATGTAACCCTATCCGTGGATAAGCTTACGATTAAGAAGGGATATGTTGTTCCTTCTGTACAGGTAGAGCTACAATCTGGTGACACAGTGTGGTCAATATTCGAAAGAGTACTAGATAGCCGCGGGATCGACTATAGCTATTCTTGGAACAGTACATTTGGAAGTGTGTATGTTGAATCCATAGCTGGTGATGGAGAATTTGACCATGGTAGCGGTAGTGGATGGATGTATAATGTAAATGGAAAATATCCTAATTATGGTGCATCTTCATATAACCTAAGTGCTGGGGATAGAATTCAGTGGCGTTATACTACGAATTTGGGTGCCGATCTAAATGCACCGATACCAACAGCGAGTCCGACTCCAAAACCAACGCCTAAACCCAGCGGTACTCCTGCTCCGGGTGATGTAACTATTCCGGAAGGTAACGGTAATCCGACAGCAAGTCCATCTCCAACAGCGGCTCCTAATGATATCAAGCAAGTGTATAAAGACGCCGATAAGATCTCATCCTGGGCATTCTCAGCGATTGAAACAGCTACAGTAAAAGGGTACATCCAAGGTAACAATGGTCAGGTGAATCCGAAGGATTACATTACAAAAGCAGAGTTTACTAAGATCCTAGTTTCTGCATTGGAACTTGATATTAAGAGTGATAAGGGAATTACCTATAAGGATGTAGCTCTGGCAGATTGGTTCTATCCATATGTGAATGCTGCTCATAAAGCAGGATTAATTACAGGCTTTAATAATGAATTTAAGCCAAATGACAAGATTACTCGCGAGCAGATGGCAGCAATCATTGTCAGAGCATTATCAATCCCAGCTACGAAGCCAGGAACAGCGATTAAAGACATCAAAACTGCATCCGCGTGGGCTAAAGCAGATGTGGAAACTATTGTTGCCACTGGACTAATGTTAGGTGATGATAATCAATTTAAACCTAAAGAGCTTGTAACTAGAGAAATGGCAGCTGTTGTAGCTACTAGAACCCATGATTATAAGAGTGGCGACAAAGCAGTTAGTCCATATATTCAGAACACAGCAGCCTTTTTGCAAAAAACAGTAACAAACCCTGTCATCTCCTCGGTTGGCGGCGATTGGACAGTGTTCGGGCTGGCACGTTCTGGTGTGAAGGTTCCAGATAGTTATTACGCTAAGTACTATGCGAATGTAGAAGCAACCCTTAAAGAAAAGGCTGGGAAGCTGCATAGCGTAAAATATACGGAATATGATAGAGTTATTTTGGCATTAACTTCAATCGGCAAAAATATTGATAAAGTGGCGGGTTATAACCTACTGGAGCCGCTCGCTGATTTTGATACTGTAATCAAGCAAGGTATTAATGGACCTGTGTTTGCCTTGATCGCACTGGATAGTAATCATTACGACATTCCAGTGGTTAAGGATGTAAAGACACAGACGACTAGAGAGAAGCTTATTGATTATATTTTAGGCAGAGAGATCAACGGTGGGGGATGGGCACTTGGCAGTAATGCTACTGCGGCCGATCCGGATATCACTGGGATGGTTATTCAAGGCTTAACCCCTTATTACAAAACGAATGCCAAAGTAACGGCTGCTGTAGATCGTGGATTGGCTTGGTTATCCAAAACACAAACAGCAGACGGTGGCTTTGCAAGCTGGGAATCTACGAACTCCGAGAGCATTGCTCAGGTTATTGTAGCTTTAACTGGACTTGGTATAGATCCGCATAAGGATTCCAGATTTATTAAAAATGGCCGTTCAGCGGTAGATGCGTTGCTTGGCTTTGTTGCTGCTGAAGGTGGTTTTTATCACGTGAAGCAGGGTGGAGTAGGCAACGGAGGCGCGAAACCAGGAGAAGTAGATCTTATGGCTACGGATCAAGCGATGTATGCACTGGTTGCTTATGATCGGTTCGTTAAGGGTCAGACGAGTCTTTATGACATGACAGACGTTAAATAGAACTTTATTTAAAGAGATAAGCAAGGGTAGCGTGTATACCCTTGCTTATTATTTAAGGTGGGGAACTTAAGAAATGAACAAGAAAAAATGGCTAACAGCGATACTAATTATTGGTGTGTTGGTGATTGCGTTCTTTTGGGGCGGGAATTATCAGAAGAGCCCGAACAAGGTTGCGAGTAACAATGTTGGGTCTCAAGTTGTAGAATCAGCCAATACGGCTTCCAATCAGAATGTTGAAGTAGAGCCTACAGCCTCAAGTGATGCCGAGACAACGGAGATAGCTCCTACAGCTACGCCAGGTGAAACAGCTAAGCCCATTGAAACGGTAAAGCCAACTGAAGAGGTAACGCCAACCGAAACTGCGGGTACAGAGGTTGAAAAGCCGACCGCAACACCTAAACCGGATACACAGGCACAGCCGACCGCAACACCGAAAGCGACGGCAAAACCAGTAACCAAACCGGATTCAAAAGTAGCGGCAACAGAAGCCAAGCAGGAACCGAAAAAGGATAAATTTCTTACGGATCCAGTACCGAGCGGGAAACCTAAGCCAGTGGAATGGCAAAATGCAACAGTAGATAAGAAGAAGCAATTAACGGCTACCTTGTCCGTCTCGGCGGCTACCATTTTAGATAATATGAACATTTTCAACGAGGATAAGCTTGAAGTATTACCGGCAGATGGTATCATTTATAAAGCGCAGAAGGTAACCTTTTATGAAGGGGAGTCTGTGTTTGATGTTTTGCTAAGAGAGATGAAGAAGAATAAAATCCATATGGAATTCAGTATGACTCCGATCTATAACAGTAATTATATTGAAGGCATAAATAATCTTTATGAATTTGATGCTGGAGAGCTTAGTGGATGGATGTACAAAGTAAATGGCTGGTTCCCTAACTACGGCAGTAGTCGTTATGTGCTTAAGGATGGCGATGTCGTTGAATGGGTATACACTTGTGATCTAGGTCGAGATGTAGGTGGTTATGTAGCCACAGGAGGAGCACAGAAATAATGAAGGATAGCTTTTCTACCTTTCATCCGTTTGTGAATTTTCTTTATTTTGTAGTTGTGTTGTTATTTAGCATGGTGTTCATGCATCCCATATTTCAGGTGATTGCCCTGATCAGTGCAGTGGTTTACTCCTTTATGTTAAAAGGAAAAAAAGCCGTTCGATTTAATCTGCTGTACATGGTTCCTTTTCTACTATTTATGGCGATTATGAACCCTGTTTTTAATCATCAAGGGGTAACGATCTTGTTCTATTTAAACAATGGAAACCCCGTTACGAAGGAATCGATTCTTTATGGCGTAGCAGCGGCGTGCATGTTTGTGACGGTTATCATATGGTTCTCCTGTTATAACGCCGTGATGACCTCGGATAAGTTTATTTATATATTCGGAAAAATACTGCCGGCACTGTCGTTGATTTTTTCGATGGTGCTTCGTTTTGTTCCTAGATATTTAGCGCAAATCAAGGTGATTTCGAATGCTCAAAAATGTATAGGCCGGGATGTCACCCAGGGAAATCTCCTCGCGCGAGCGCGAAATGGGATAACGATCCTATCGATAATGACTACCTGGGCCCTGGAAAATGCGATTGAGACGGCGGATTCTATGAAGTCAAGAGGATATGGATTGCCGGGACGTACAAGCTTTTCGATCTTCCGATTAGATGCCCGGGACAAAGTAGCCCTCTTGATCATGGCAGGCTTAATTGCGATAGTAGCTGTCGGTGCAGCGATGGGTGAGAACACGATGAGATATTATCCGTCGATTAAAGCGAGCGCAATTACACCTTTTAGTATCCTTGTATATATCGCTTATTTTGCGCTATGTATGATCCCTGTGCTCATCAATATGGTGGAGGCAATGAAATGGAAATCTATCGAATCGAAGAACTAAGCTTTGCTTTTCCTGAACAAGAGCAGATGGCTCTATCGAATGTTAATCTTACGATTGCAAGCGGAGACTTTATTACTGTTTGTGGAAAGTCAGGCTGCGGCAAAAGTACCTTACTAAGACAACTGAAAACAATCCTAACCCCACATGGCAAACGCCAAGGGGTGATTTATTATAAGGGGCAACCTGTAGAGGAGATCGATCAACGGACACAGGCAGCGGAAATCGGTTACGTACTCCAGAGTCCGGACAATCAAATTGTGACAGACAAGGTGTGGCATGAGTTGGCCTTTGGTCTTGAAAGCTTAGGTTATGACAATTCTACGATTCGTTTGCGCGTGGCTGAGATGGCGAGCTTTTTCGGAATTCAGACCTGGTTCCATAAAAGTGTGACTGAGCTATCGGGTGGCCAGAAGCAGCTACTCAATTTAGCAGCGATTATGGCTATGCATCCTTCGGTTCTAATCCTTGATGAGCCTACCTCTCAGCTAGATCCTATCGCAGCTTCCGATTTTTTGGAGACGGTCAAAAAGATTAATCGCGAGCTTGGAACCACCGTTATCATGACCGAGCATCGTCTAGAGGATGTTCTTCCGCTCACAGATCGGCTGATTGTGCTGAATGAGGGCGTTGTGATTGCAGATGATACCCCGCAAAAGGTAGGCGAAGCTTTAAGCAAGCTGAACCATCCAATGTTTCTGTCCATGCCCTCACCCATGCAAATTTACGCAGGCGTAGAGAATGACTTAGCATGGCCTGTTACAGTGAAGGAAGGACGACAATGGCTGGATGCTTTTCTAGAGGATAAGACACCTGCAACGATGGTAGTAGCTCAGTCAAGCTCGAAAGTGGACGGCCCTGTAGTCATAAAGTTCAAGGATGTATGGTTTAAATATGATAAAAATGGACCGGATATCATCAAAGATTTGTCGTTTGAAGTAAAGCAAGGGCAGTTCTATTGCATTGTTGGTGGGAATGGAACGGGGAAGACATCGACGCTGTCACTTATGAGCGGCATCCTTCAGCCCTATCGAGGGAAGGTTCTAATCGGCGGGAAAAACCCAGCGAAAATAAATGCCAAAGAATTGTTTACTAACCATCTGGGCATCCTTCCGCAAAATCCGCAAACGTTATTTGTGAAAAAAACAGTCGAACTAGATTTATACGAAATGTTATCTCAGCTTCCTTTAACGAAGGAAGAAAAGGTGGCTAAAGTTGAGACCGTGGTTAAGTTCGCAGAACTGGAACATCTTCTCTCGATGCATCCGTATGATCTTAGCGGGGGAGAACAGCAACGTGCGGCGCTGGCTAAAGTGCTTTTGTTAGAACCGAAGATTCTGCTGCTGGATGAACCGACTAAGGGACTGGATGGACCTTTTAAAGAGAAATTAGCTTTATTTCTACAGAAGCTTAATGCCGAAGGTGTTACCATCGTAATGGTTTCGCATGACGTTGAATTTTGTGCCAAGTACGCCGAGGTCTGCGCGATGTTTTTTGATGGAAGCATCATCACTACGAATGGAGCCCAGAAGTTTTTTGCGGGAAACAGCTTCTATACGACTGCCGCCAATCGGATGGCGCGTCATGTATGGAGCGAGGGAGTTACGATAGAGGGTGTGATTGATTTATGTCAACGAAGCAGGTAACGGGTCGTCGTTTGAGTCGTCGAACTTTATTAGCAGCACTACTAATCTTTATAGTTATTCCAGCTACAATTTTGTTAGGTATTTTTGTCCTAGACGATCGCAAATATTACTTTATCAGCCTATTGATCGTCCTCTATACGATGATTCCGTTTGCGCTAGTGTTCGAGAATCGGAAGCCTCAGGCAAGGGAACTCATCGTCATAGCGGTGTTAGCAGCCATTGCTGTTGCTGGTCGCGCAGCCTTTTTCATGTTGCCGCAGTTTAAGCCGGTTGTTGCCGTTGTCATCA
Organism: Paenibacillus sp. PastF-3; assembly: GCF_029893135.1. Lineage (NCBI taxonomy): Bacteria > Bacillati > Bacillota > Bacilli > Caryophanales > Paenibacillaceae > Paenibacillus > Paenibacillus sp. PastF-3. The sequence continues at coordinate 13,067 of NZ_JARXWM010000033.1, forward strand.
TCGCAGGGGTGAGTTTGGGAGCTGAGGCAGGATTTCTGGTCGGTGCTGTTGCGGGCTTTGTCTCCAATTTCTTTTTTGGGCAGGGACCATGGACGCCTTGGCAAATGTTTTGTTTTGGCATCATTGGCTTCCTGGCGGGCATTTTCTTCAAGAAAGGTCTGCTTAAAAAGACCAAACTGTCTCTCTGTATATTCGGAGGGCTAGCGACGTTCTTGGTATATGGCGGCATTATCAATATAGGCTCGCTGATGATGTTCACGTCTGAGTTCTCATGGTCGGCTTTGATGACAACTTATATTTCCGCCTTTTGGTTTGATATGGTGCATGCCATCTCGACGGTGGTGTTCCTCTTTTTCATTGCTAACCCTATGATTGAAAAGTTGGATCGGATAAAAACGAAGTATGGGTTGATTGAGCCTTAGGTTTTGGAATTGGGCATTTGGCGTTTTAAGTGCTGCGCATTGCGCTGGCGGACGCTCCGCTTTTCCACAATCAGTCCGTTCTCTCCGCTGCCATCAGCGCGAACCCCAAAACACAAACCCAAAACCGAAGGAAGGCTCAAAGAACCCCCCTTCGGTTTTTAGCCGAAGGGGGGCGGCAGTACCTAGTGGCTGGAGCTTTGGCCACAGATATTACAATCAGTTGCAGATCTAGTAGCGATGCTCCTAGATCTAACCTTAAAAAAACAGGCGATGCACCGGTCTACCGGTATCGCCTGTTTTTTGATTCTATGATATTTAAAAGATGTTAGCTTAGTGAGCCTCGTTTGGGTTGCTATTCTTGGCTCTTTCGGCTGGGAGCAGACGGAGAGACGGGTAAACTAACGATAATCGTCGTTCCTTCTCCAACCGCACCATCTATCTCTATCCTTCCCTGATGCAGAGAGACGATTTTTTTAACGATCGCAAGTCCGAGGCCATTGCCATTGTTGTTTCCGTTCCGCGATTTGTCTATTTTATAAAATCTTTGGAATACAGCCTTGAACTCTTCCGGGGACATCCCGATTCCATTATCGCTGATGGTGACGGATACTTCTGCTGCACGACTATCTATACTGATGCGAATATTCCCGCCTTCCGGTGTGAATTTGATGCTGTTGCTGAGCAAATTCATCCATACTTGCTTCAGTTGATCTTCATCACCCTTGATTTTGATCGCTTCCGGCAGTTCAAGGTCGATAACAATGCCTTTGGCTGACCATTGGGGCTCACAGGTCACAACGATGGTTCTAATCTGCTCGTCAAGATTGAAGGGACTTGCGTTGAAGGGATGATGTTCAGAATCCAGGGAAGCGAGCTTCAGTAAATTATCACTTAGCCTCGATAGGCGCTCACTCTCCGCAATGATGATATCAAGATACTCGCTGCGTTCCTCCTCCACGATTAAATCATGGTTCAGTAGCGCCTTGGCAAAGCCGGAAATGGACGTAAGCGGTGTCTGGATTTCATGAGAAACGTTGGATACGAAATCCTGCCTCATCTGTTCCAACTGCTTCAGCTCCCTTGCCATCTCCACATAGCTCTGTGTCAATTCCCCGATTTCATCTATTCGGTTCACTTTAAGCTCCACCTCGAAATCACCCTTGCCCAGCCTTTTGGTCGCATTCGTCAGTGCTTTGATCGGCTCCACCAAATATCTGGCGGCAATAAGAATACATACACTACCCAGTAAAAGCACGAGCAAAAGCACAAATAGCATCATTCGATTGACGAAATTTTCGTTCTCAGCAGAATACTGCAAGAACATCGCACGCCACTCCCCGTCCAACATAAAGGGCATCCCGATAAAAATATCCTTATCGTCCGCGGAGGATCGGTAGAGCTTTCCTTGTAGGACTTGTTTGACAGCATCGGGGGGGACCATGACAGCTGGACTACCCTTGAGCCCATAAAAGGTATGGTCCCCGGCATGATTGTACAGGTGGATAGGGTATGCAGATACCTTAACCATACTATTCAGGAACTCGTCCGTATCTTTAGGTTTGGCGTCATTATAGCGGTGAATGATCTCTTTTCCTACTACGATCATTTCATTCTGTCCCTCATAAGTTATTTGTTTCTGAAAGACATACAAACCAATGAAAAAGGAACAGATTAGACTAAAGATAATGATGCCTAGAAACGTGAGAATGACTCGTACATACAACGTCTTGATCATGGCGTAAGGATCAGCCGGTATCCCAGACCGCGAGCCGTTTCGATTTGAAATTGCTCGCCCTTGCCGCTGAATTTCTCCCTCAACCGACTTATGTGCACATCTACAGTCCGGCCGTCTCCTTCATAATTTAATCCCCAGACCTGAAGGATCAACTGTTCTCTTGTGAAGATTTGCCCAGGATGGCTGGCCAGCAGAAACAGCAGCTCAAATTCCTTCAAAGGAATTGTGACTGGTTCTTCACCACGCGTGACCTGAAAAGTTCGGCGGTTGAGAACCACATTGCCCAACTGCACAGACTGGGAAGTAACGACCAGCGAGCGTTTAAGCAAAGCTTTTACTCGCATTACCAGTTCAAGTGGATCAAATGGTTTTGTTAGATAGTCATCCGTACCAAGCTGAAAACCTTTCACTTTGTGGACGGATTCCGCTTTAGCTGTCACCATGAGGAGGGGGATGTTGGCATCCCAGCGCCTGATTTCTCTGCACAGATCCCAACCATTAAGTCCTGGCATCATAATATCTAGAATGACGAGATCGACACGCGAATTCTGTATAATGGACAGAGCTTTGGTACCATCCCTGGCTTCTTTGAGTTCAAAACCTTCTTTTCGCAAAAATAAAGATATTAGCTTTCGGATGTTATCATCATCATCAGCGATAAGTATAGTAGCCACGATTTTCCTCCTCTATTAAGCTTTCATTATATCTGAATTGTTCTTAGCAAGTAATGGTGTTATCCGAACTGCCAACCCAACAGATTCCAATAGTAGAAGAACAGAGTCATTGCCACAGCAGAAAGCGTCACTAACGTATAATGCACCCGCTTGAAAGCTGTCCAGTACTTATTCTTCCAAACCAGTATAGCCGAGATTAACAGAGCTAAAGTCAGACCCACCAAAATGATTGGCATAACTAAACTGAGAGAAAGCGAAAGACTGATACCGCTGTACTTCTGCATCGTGTCCATGGACATAACCACCATGAATATCGTGACGAAAGATAGCAGCGCCCAACCAGCAGTTCCCGTAGACAGTCGGATGGCCCATTTTTCCGGTGGCGTCATTGCCTTGATCTTGCGTCTGGAAAAGATTAGTCCGAGCAATGCAGTGATAAAAATAAACCCAGAGAACCCTAGTACGATAAGCCAAAATTTATTCTGATCCAAGAGAGGCGTACGCTCCAGCGGCATATCTGGTACCATCCCTAAGATCATATGTGTAACCTTACCGGACTCATTCGTGCGGAAGGCAATTTGTTCGGCACCTCCCTCGAGTTGGAACATATTCGGACCGACTTCTCTGTACAATTGTTGTTCACTACCACTTCCCAAGGATAGCTTATTATCCTCAACCGAGACATTCAGCTGAGCGAAAAAATTGAAAAACTTATCAATATCACTGATGTTTCTGCGGGTAAATTGATAGGATCCTGCGAATTTCTGAATAGATTCATCAGAAGCGATGAATTCAGGCTGACTCCCATCAGGAGCAGGGTAGTAGCGGTTGAAAAAGGCTTGGATGAGGTCTGATGCGGAATCACCGCCCTCACCGCCGCTGTAGGATACAAAGATGCCTACATGCTTGGCAGGCACAAGATACAATCCCGTATTAAACATGGGGTCAGAACCACCATGAGTGATCAGCGTGAGCCCATTGATTTGTTTCTCTGCGAACCCAAGATCCACTCCCGGCAGACGTTTATCAAATTGAAACGCCGTTGAATGCATTAGTTCTGCCGTCTCGGGTCTCAGAATCTGCTGGTCACCATAGTTGCCGTTCTGCAGATGGGCGATCATGAAATGTGCCATATCTACTGCTGATACTGTACCCGAGCCGGCAGGACGAAACCCTCCCTCGAAGGTAGGTGTGCCTGGAATAAAACTACCGTTGTCGCTGTTGTACCCGACAACTTTGTTGGGCATGAATGACTCCGGCAAAGGTTCTACTACAGTCGAATATTTCATGTCGAGCGGATCAAAAATATATTTCTTTATATAATCATTGTAAGGAACACCGCTAACTTCCTCTACAATTAGACCTGCGAGTGTAGCACCGTAGTTCGAATAAGAACTTATCTGTCCGGGTGGTCTTACTCGTGACAACATATGCTTATTGAGTGTTTCCGAGATTGACCCCGGCAATTTGGCAGGGTCTGTAGTGATTTGATAACCAACTCCACCTTCTTCGAACCCTGCTGTATGTGTCATCAAATGGCGCATAGTAATCGGCTCAGGATAAGTAGCAGGGATCTTTACTGATTTCAGGTAGGTATTAATATCCGTGTCCAGATTAATTTTACCTTGCTCGACCAGTTGCATTACCGCTGTCCAGGTGAATAGCTTTGTCGTCGAAGCGATTCGAAACATGCTGGTTGTCGGATCAACCGGTGCCGCTTCTTCCAGATTGGAACTGCCATAACCTTTGGCCAAAATAATTTTGTTATCCTTTACGATCGAGATGACCGCTCCCGGAATTTGCAGCCGATTCATATCTTTTTCCATAATGCCATCAACGAAGGTAGTCAGACTAGCGGTATCATCAAGATTGGCGGGTGCTTCAGTCTGAGCTATAGGTAGCACGGTTTGATCCGTCTTGGTCTCGGCCGATGCCTGTTTTCCGGGCAACACCAGACTTGCTCCTAATCCGGCACTAATCACAGCCAATAGGGTTAGAACAGCGATCAGTCTTTTTTTTATAGATGTTAACATTATTATCCTCCGCATCATCAATTATTGGGCTTGGATGATCATCCACCTAACGCTTATAGAGATTATCAGAGTAGTGTGAATGGAACGTTAACAAGACTATAAAAAACAGACTGCCATCCGCCGCCTTTAACGACAGAGGGTAGTCTATTGTGAAAAAATTAAAATAAACAGCGGTAGTTTTCTATTAGAATCAGGGAACTCTTCTACATATCCTCACTTATCGTTCAGCTACAACTCCTTGTGACGGAACTTCCACAACGGGTCGCCTATGGGTGGACTCAAGGGTGGAAAGGTCCCCATCCAGTGCTTTGAGTCCGGGGAGTAGCAAGGCTGCGCTAGCACAGAGCATTGGAAGCAGTCCGGCGATTATAAAAAGCACAGGTACCCCATAATGCTCGGCAATCGCACCACCGGCAAAAGCACCAAAAGGCTGCAAGCCGCCACCGATCAGAAAGCGAATAGAATTGACCCTTCCTTGCAGATTGCTCGGAACTAGACGTCCATGGAGTGACGAGCTTAAGGAACCGAAGAAGGGAGCTAACGCTCCAGTAGCAAATACGGCGGCGAGAGCAAAAGAAAAATTAGGGAATAACCCCCATAAGGTAGTCACTAAACCTATGGTCCCCAGACTGCCAAGCATGACAAATCGCCTTTTTTTTATCTCCCCGATCATGGAAATCACACTTAGCCCGACTAAGGTTCCCAGCGCTAAAACCGTACTTAGCGTGCCCATCGTTGCCGCATCGCGGTGGAGCACTTCGCGTACAAAAGGCACCATCATCGTCCAGACGGCAATTGAGCTTAAATTACTGATGGAGGCCATGATCATAATCGTAAGCATTGCAGGAAATTGTTTATAGAAGGTAAAGCCCTCGGCTATCTCGCGAACGTAAATAGTGATGGAGAAACGACCTGGGGCTGGAGAAGGTTTTGGTAGCTTTTGTAAACATAGCAGGGTAGTTATGGCGGCTACGTAACATAACATGTTGATGCTAAGGGCTGGCAGCGCTCCACTGGCAGCGGTCAACGCTCCAGCTAAGGCAGGTCCCAGTAACACTGCTGCGCTTTTACTGCCATCAATGATAGCAAAAGCCCGCACCAGCTTCCGGCTGTCAGCAACGCCGGGAATAACAGCCATCGCTGTTGGCATGAACAGTGCGGCGCAGGCACCGCTTAGTCCGGCAGCGACAAACAGATGCCACAGCTGCAGCTGACCCGCTAGACCCATGCCAAGTGGCAGGGCTATAGCCAGCAAGCGAATGGCTGCCAAGCAGGCCATAAAACGGACCCGGTGCAGCCGATCAGACAACGGTGAACCGAGCAAGCGCAACAGTAGCTCAGGTATGCCAGAGCTGAGCGCGAGTGCTCCCATCGCTAGCTTAGAACCGGTTAGCTCATAGACGAGCCATTCCATAGCCAGCAAGCCAAAGGCATCCCCAAAAGCGCTTAAAGTAATGGTCGAGAGAAGACCATAATAGCTGCGTTTTATCATAGCTTGGTAGCTCCTTTTTTAACTCTCCAGATACGTCCCAATCTGCTGGGGCAGTCCATTTAAGGCTTCCAATCGTAGGCTGTACGAAGCGCTTCTAGCATGGGTATGGACAATGACCAGCCCAGCTGCGCGCAGCGCGATAAGATGGTAGTGGATTGTGCTTTTGGAAAGTCCTACTTCACGTACGATTTCTGTGAAATTGAGCTGTTTCCCTGTGAGTAAACGAAGGATATACAGCCGGGTCTCATCCGACAATGCTCGAGTAAGGCGGAGTAGTGCAGGAGCAGGCCGTCCGGCTTCCGGAGGGAGAACATCACAAGAGTAGCTAGTGAACACGAATTCATCATACATAGAGGTGGTAACCAGTGGACGCGCATGATATTGCGGGATGATAATGACCTGCTTCAGATGTTCGTTTGGATAAAGGCGCATGCCAGCGGTAGCTGCTTCAAACACTTCCATGTTATTATTGCCGCTTAGCATCGCGCGTCTTGATTCGGCTTCCTGCTCAAGCCCTTTGATGATATTAGGGTCGATTCCACTGAAGTATCCCGCGTTCCATTCGCGCAGGATATCAGAAGCAGTATCCCTAAGCTCCGCAAGATTGGAGGGAACTGATTGGCCGAAACGTCCGGAAATTTCATATAGCTCTCCAGATGTTAAAGCATCGAACCAGACCAAAAATCCCTCTACCGAACGCTCGCCCGGACAAGACCAAATATAGGGGGCCAAACTGAAATCATCAAGTTTTTTAACGACCTCTTGCATTTTACGAAGGAGCATGGGTGCGAATCTTGCCTGAACATCGCGTACCCAGAGCTTACCGGAATCCATGGCAGTATGGTTCTGCTTGCTTAGAAAGGCAGTCATACTACTAACACATTCATACATGGGTGCAAAATCAACTTCTACTTTATAATCCATGAGCTGCTCCATTCTTTCAGTGAAATACTGAACTTCCTTATTGTTCTATAAATATAGAACTACTTGTTGGTTTTATTGTAAACGAACTCTTTGTTCTTTTCAATAGCCATTTCACCGAAAAATCCGAACTCAAAATAATGTTTAAATATAATCAATTGATTATATAAGTGTGCGGTTATATAATGAATTTGATATTTAAATGAAGAAGGTGTAATTAGACTTGAAGGACACAAACGATTTGACTCAGGGTCCTATAATGCCTACCTTAATGAAATTAACGCTTCCGATTATTGCGACGAATTTCATCTCTACTACTTATGGTCTAGTCGATATGATTTGGGTTGGAAGGTTAGGAAGTGGTCCGGTTGCCGCGATTGGTACAGCGAGTTTTTTTATTAATCTAGCGATTGCTTTATCGACTATGGTTACGATCGGCACAGGGATTAAGGTGGCGCATTGTATGGGATCTGGTCAGTTAGAGAAGGCTAAATCTTATATAAAGAACGGATTTATGATGTCTATTTTATTAGGACTTCTCTATATGAGTTTAGTGCTATTAACCAAGAATCAGTTGATTGGTTTTTTTGATCTTGGAAGTGATGAAGTAGAGCGGATGGCTAGACAATTTCTAATGATTTCGATATTTGGATCGGTATTTTCCATTGTGAATACGTTATTCGCAACTCTCCTAAACGCTATGGGAAATAGTAAACAACCGTTTCAGATCTTCTCCATTGGTCTTATGGTTAATATTGTCCTTGATCCATTTTTGATTTTTGGCTGGGGCAGTTTTGAGGGCTGGGGAGTAGCGGGGGCCGCTATTGCAACATTAATGGCGAACATTTTGGTTACGGCTCTTTTTATCATGAAGACAAGAAAGTCAGAACTCATTTCAAGCACATCCGCGTGGGACAGTCGTCAAATGAAAGAAGTCATCCGCATGGGGCTACCAATAACGATCCAACGGGTCACCTTTACGATCATATCAATCATCATTGCCAAGATCATTGTACGATTTGGAGCGGATGCTATTGCGGTTCAAAAAGTAGGAATCCAAATTGAATCCATTTCCTATATGACCATTGGCGGACTACAGGGAGCTATTGCTGCCTTTTTTGGTCAAAATTATGGAGCACGTCGCTTCGATCGTATGGGGCAGGGGTATCGTCAGGCCTTAATTTTAACCTCCATTTTTGGCGTGATCGTGTCGCTTCTATTTATTGCGTTCCCGCAGCAGCTATTTTCATTGTTTTTATCAGACCAGACAAGTTTGGAATTGGGCGCAGATTATATGCGGATCATCGGTTACTCACAGGTATTCATGTGTCTGGAATTGATGACAGTAGGTGCTTTTAACGGCATGGGTCAAACCCACATTCCACCGATCTTTAGTATTTCATTTACTGCACTCCGAATTCCACTAGCCTTACTCTTATCCGAACCTTTTGGCTTGAATGGGGTGTGGATGTCGATTGCGATAAGCAGTGTTTTCAAGGGAGTTATTCTAGTGTTCTGGTTTAGAAGATCTTTGTTCAGAATGAACAGACAGCAGGTAAACTACTAAGCAGAGGATGAGCGTGAAATGGCTTTATTAAATCGTAAACTCATACAGCTTCTAAGAGATAACCAATTAAATAAGGAGATTTTTCATGGCGAATTTGGACTAGAAAAAGAAAACGTCAGAGTGGATCCAGAAGGAAACCTTGCGCTGACACCACATCCAAAAGCCTTTGGAAACAAGCTGGAGAACCCCTATATTCAAACGGATTTCTCAGAGAGTCAGGTTGAAATGGTGACACCCTCTTTTGATTCTATTGAAGAGACTTATAACTTTCTGGAGGCGCTGCAGGATATTGTGTCGATAGAGCTTAATGAAGAATATCTATGGCCAAGTAGTAATCCTCCCATGCTACCGAATGATAAGGACATTCCTATTGCCAAAATGGGTAATCCGGTAGAGGACGAATATAGACATCAGCTAGCCGATAAGTATGGCCGCAAAAGACAATTGCTGAGCGGGATCCATTATAATTTCTCTTTTGATGAACAATTTCTAAAAAAGCTTCATGATATCGCAGACCCACAAGAGAGCTTTAAAGATTTCAAAGATGCTACCTATTTAAAAATAGCCCGCAACCTATTGCGATACCGCTGGCTTCTAATTTATTTAACAGGTGCTAGTCCTGTTTTTGATAAGACGTATATGGAGCAATGTGTGGCACGTGGTGAATCAGATGATGACAAAAGCTTCTATTATCTGAATATGAATTCACTGCGAAATAGCGAATGCGGGTATCGGAATGAAAAGCCTCTCTATGTGTCTTTTGACTCGCTTACGGAATATGTACATGATTTACAAGCGTTGATTGAATCGGAAGAATTATTAAGTGTAAAAGAGTTCTATAGCCCGGTTAGAGTGAAGACGGCAAGAGGTAAACATCCGTTAGAGGAGCTGCTGCAGGATGGGATAGCCTATTTGGAGCTTCGTTTTATTGATCTCAATCCACTCTATAAAATAGGAATTAGCAAAGAATCAATGATTTTTATACATCTGTTTATCGTGTATATGCTACTGAAAGAGGACGAACCGTTCGGCGTAGAGGATCAGAAGCTGGCGAATCTTAATCATGATCAATTGATCATGGAGGGGATTCAAGGCTGTTTGCATGATAACGGAGATTCTTGCGAGGCAATGGAGCAGAAGGCTTTAATTTGTATACAAGAAATGCAGGATATGATTCAGCTATTGAACCCAGAGGATAAACAGCTCTCGAACGTTCTGAACGGAGCTAAGGATAAGATTCTAAATCCAGATCAGAGCTTTGCAGGGATTGTGAAGTCGGAAGTTCAACAATCCTCTTTTATTAAATATCATCTGAATAAAGCCAAACGATATGCTAAGGAAAGTCTTGCGAATGGATACCGATTTGTAGGATATGAGGATTTGGAGCTATCTACACAGCTTCTGCTGAAGGCAGCGGTTAAACGTGGGATTAAGTTCCAATTGCTCGATCGGGAAGAGAACTTCGTTGTACTTACGAAAGGCGATCATAAAGAATACGTTAAGCAGGCTACGAAGACATCCCTTGATTCTTACAGCACGGTACTAATTATGGAGAATAAAATTGTTACGAAGGAAGTTCTCAAACAACAAGGCATTCGTGTTCCCTCAGGTGAGGCTTTTGGAGATTTGAAAGCGGCAATGAATGCCTATGACACTTATCGTAATAAGCCAATTGTGATCAAACCCAAATCAACGAATTTTGGACTCGGCATTACTATTTTTACAGATGAGTTCTCCAAAGAAGACTATCAAAAAGCCTTCACTATCGCCTTCGAGCATGATCGGACAGTACTGCTTGAGGAATTTATGACGGGGAAAGAATATCGTTTTCTAGTCATGGGTGATGAAGTAGTCGGAGTATTGCACCGGGTTCCGGCGAATGTGGTCGGTGATGATGTACATACGATTGAAGAGCTGGTCCACGAAAAGAATAAGGATCCGCTAAGAGGTCGTGGCTACAAAACTCCGCTTGAGAAAATTCAGATCGGCGAAGCAGAGGCGATGTTCTTGAAGAATCACGCGCTGACTTGGAGCGATGTTCCTTCATTGAATGAGACCATTTTTTTACGGGAGAATTCGAATATTAGTACTGGTGGAGATAGCCTAGACTTTACAGATGAGATTCCACACAGCTATAAAGAACTAGCCATTGAATCAGCTAAAGCTGCGGGGGCTACGATTTGTGGAGTGGATATGATGATCGATGATATGCAGGAAGAAGCGACCGATACCAATTACAGCATTATTGAGATCAATTTCAATCCAGCAATTCATATTCACTGTTATCCTTATAAAGGGAAGAACCGAAAGGCAGATGAGCGGATATTGGATTTATTGTTTGGCGAATGAACAGAAGCTCAGCCAGTACTATTGGTTGAGCTTTTGCTTTTAAACGATTTCCACCCCTTGTGACACTCTTGTAACAGAGATTGACTACGATAGGTTATGAGGTGAGAGAATGAAGAAAGCTAAAGGTTTTATCGTGTTGATCTTATTGTTGGTTGTAGGATGTAGTTCTGTAACACCGCAAGCTAATCAAGAACTGAAGATAGAAGAGAAGAAGGAAGAGAAGACCGAAAGGAATGAGAAGATGGCCTTCTGGGAGGACCAGAGAAAAGGAGCCAATTTCATGAATTCAAAATCTTTACCGGAAAACTATGATGCTGCCAAAGAGCAAAACATTGAATTCATTCGACTTGCACCAGATAAATGGGCAAAAGGCAGGGACTTCCTGTTCAATGACAAACTGGATGCGAACCCGGATAAAGATTTTCTAATAGGGAATGCAGATAAGTATGAAGGGATGGTTGAGGCGGATTTTGCCGAGTTAAAAGCGGACTTAGATGCAGCGGAGGCTCGGGGCTCCAAAGTGGTGCTGACCGTCCTCAGTCTCCCCGGAGATCGCTGGAGGCAGTTCAATAATTACAAAAATGATGATCGGATATGGAAGGATTTCAGTTATCATGAACAAGCGGCAGTGTTTTGGAGAGATCTAGTAAGCCGGTTGAAAGATCATCCTGCGATAATCGGTTATAACCTGATAAATGAGCCACATCCGGAGACGGCGACTGGATTTCATGACTTCTGGACTCAGGATTACAACGAATGGTATAGCTCAGTCGAGAATACGCCTGCGGATTTAAATCTTTTATATGAGACAATTGTGACCGCTATTCGTACTGTGGATACCAAGACACCTATTATCGTCAATTCTGGTCTGTATGCTACACCGTGGGCCTTTAAATATTTGAAACCTATCGAAGACGAAAATGTGTTGTATGCTTTTCATATGTACGAGCCTTACGAGCTAACCAGTCAGAATAAGAAAAAAGGGTTAACCTATGAATATCCTGGAACGATAAAAGTCGGAGACAATAAAACGGAAAAAGCATTTAATAAAGAGACCTTAAAGGAATTTCTGGAACCTGTTGCGCAGTGGGCAAAGGAACATAATATTCCCGCAAATCGGATTGTTGCCGAAGAGTTTGGAACGAATCGGTTAGTAAAAGGTGCAGATCAATACATGGCTGATTTAATCTCGATTTTTGATGACTTTGGCTGGCACTGGGCGTTTTATGCCTTCCGAGAGGATACATGGGACGGAATGGATTATGAACTGGGCAATCAGCCCCCAACTTGGGAATATTGGCAAGCGATAGAGAAAGGTGAACAGCCCCCTCGAACAGCAGTAGATCATAACCCGATTTGGGAAGTATTGAAGAAAGGACTTGAAGGAAAGGAGTAAATGATGCTAATTGAACATTCTAATTGCCGATGATGAGAAACATATGACCCATATCTTGAAGACTTATTTTGAAAAAGAGGGCTATAACGTTTGGGTAGCTGCAGATGGGGAGGAGGCGCTAGAGCTCTTTTTTTCGAATAAGATCGATCTTGTGGTATTGGATTGGATGATGCCGAAGCGAAGCGGGATTGAGGTGTGTAATGAAATCAAGCAGGTTAGTTTAGCTAAAGTGGTGATGCTGACCGCCCGATCTTCCCATGACGATGAATTTAGCGCTTTAGATATCGGTGCAGATGAATATATAAGAAAACCATTCGACCCACGGATTTTAATGCTGAGAATCAAAAAAATGCTGGGTACCGAAAAAGTGGCTGCTATACGGGATTTAGAAATTGATTTTGAGCGGAAGAAAGTGTACAAGCAGGGGGAGGAGCTGTCCCTTTATAAAAAAGAATTTGAATTGCTAACCTTCCTCTATGAGAATAAAGGCCGGATTTTGTCTAGAGATGCTTTGATATCTTCCGTTTGGGGGATGGACTACCTTGGCGAAGAAAGAACCGTGGATACACATATTAAGAGATTGCGCGATAAGATTGGGGCTGACCACGTAATCACACACAGGGGAATGGGGTACAGCTTCCATGATAAAAATCAATAAAATAAGCACCAAGTTATTGATTATGGTAAGTATCATTCTGCTGATTGTGTTTGGAACATCTTATTTATTGCACAATTTTTTCTCGTCCGATTATTATCTTTATAAAATGAAAACCAAGATTAACGCTATTTATGAAGAAGTAAAGGATCTCAGTCTGGATCAGCTCAAGGACAATGAAACAGCGATCGAGAACAATAACAATGTAACGATTGTGAGGGTTGAGAACAGAGGAAGCGTGACAGCAATTAACGAGAACATTCAATTTGCGTTGTTTAAAGATAAGGTGGCACTCAATAAGTTTTGGATTACAGAAAAAGTTTTGCAAAAGGTAAACGAAGGAAATACGGTGAATCTTTTATTTAATCAGGGGAAATTGAAATCCAGCCTGTTAACGAAAATATACGAGCAGGATGGCAGTTTGATTCTCATCGGCACTGTGGTTGTGCACAATACCGATGCTTTAAATATCGTAAATCAATTCAGCTTCTATTCCATTCTTTTGGGGATTATTATCAGCTTGCTGTTAGTGGCATTTTTTTCAAAAAAGATTATTACCCCATTAGAGAAGCTACAGGATGTCGCGAAGGATATCTCCAATCTTGAATTTAAACAGGTGACGATTAAAACGGGGGATGAAATCGAAGAATTATCCAAAAGCATTAACCAGATGAGCCAGCGCCTGAAAAGTGCCCATGCAGAGCTGGAGCAGAAAAATCAAAGCTTAAACACACTGATCTCAAGCATTTCACATGAAGTGAAGACACCGTTATCCCTAATTCAAGCGTATACCATTGGCATTCAAGACGATTTGGATGATGGTACGTATACGGATATCATTTTGGAGCAGGTGAAATATACGTCGGATATGGTGGATTACTTAATTAAACTGTCCAAAATCCAAAAGACCGAAGTCCATAAAGAAAGATTCGATCTTAAAGAGCTTCTGCTCAAAGTGATCTCACAATATAATATTACGCTCAAAAATAAAAATCTGATTTTACAGAGCGACTTCCATGCGGTTAATCGATCCATCGTTGAAGAGGATATCAGCCAAATAGAAATTATATTCAACAACTTAATTAGTAATGCCATTAAATATGGGGAAGAGAATGTTTTTGGAATATCGCTAGCGAATGATAGCCACGATACCCTGAAATTCACCATTACAAATAAAACCACGCGCCTAAAAGAGAAGCATCTAGCGTATATCTGGGACCCGTTCTATGTGATCGAGGAGTCTCGGAATAAAGAAATCTCCGGTACTGGACTTGGCCTGTCTATCGTCGCGGAGATTCTAGCTAAAAATGATCTGAAATACGAAGCCACATTAGAGGACTCGTATATTAGTTTTAGTGTTTGGTTTGATGTTGAGATTACAAAATGATGAGTACTTTGGTATCTTCGTATGAACATAATATATACCTCGATTAAATGATTAGATTAGGGAAAACCTCCCTTTGTTCGTATGATGTGAAGCTTAATGCAACGCTAGTGGAATTGAATTACAGTTCTTAGGCAGAGACATGATTCTACATATAATCGTGAATGTTTTTAGACTTCCCCCAATAAATATGGTGAAAAGTAACGGAGGGAATTTTGGAACTGTAGGAGCGGAGCGTTCGCCTGAAAGCTTTCCGAAGGAAAGCACGCATCGGAAGCATATGCTGTCTCCGGATGTTATCCGCTGATAGCGGTAAAATCAAAAACATCTGGAGACAACAGCGACCGAAAGTCCAAACATTCCCGCAGTTACGCCCCATCACCATATTCATCACCCTACCATCAATTCAGCTTCAAGATCGAAGCATTATCAACAAAAGTAGCTGTATTAAAAAGCATCAATACATCCTTGATCTCATTCTGAGCCATATACTCACTGATACTTCCGTTATAATAACGAATGTCGATCACGTGGATTTCCGGTACATGCTGAGTCAGGAAAGGGATCACACTATGTGCATAAGAGTCTTTGATGACAAGCAGCTTCTCCTGTTTGACCACTTTAGGATCAAGCTGGCTTGTGATTTTCATGAGAGCATGAACGCCGCCAAGGAAATAAGAATACTTATCTTTTTTCGCCAGATAGCTTGGATCGTACATACTTGATAAAGTCTCATTAGTATCTACAATGTGCATCTTGGTGGATACATCATGAACAGGCTTATACATTTGAATGGAATCTGGCGCCACTCCGTTAAATTGACTCCGCGTATGGTAGCTTCCAAGGAACGAATCGCTTACCGTCTCAATCTCGAATTCGCTCTGGGACAGAGGTTGCCATCCCATACTTTTAGCATAAGCTACGTAAGCCAAATAAGCACCGTAGGTTGTCCAGTGATGATCGGTCCGATAATAAATGGGCTCTGCGGCATGTGGAGCAAGAACATCAAATCCATTAATAAAAGTTAAACTATCCCCTACATCCTTAGCAATCGTTTGATTCACCTCGGCTTGCGAATATACGGGTGCTAGCCAGGGCAGACGTTCGTTGTACAAGCCTACCGATGTCGGCGCAAGCAGAAAGGTCATTTTGGCTGCTGCATTTTTATCGGCAAAACGTCTCACAGCCGCTGCATATTGCTGAACCTTATTGTGATCAGGTGCCTCGAATTTTTCGAATAAGTAGCCATCTTTCCCCTTATAAATTCCGTTATTCTCTTGCTGCAACCTCATTTGCTCCACTGCCGATTTCACCCATACCCATTTGGCTCGAAAAGGGAAGTGATCGGTTACGAAGCTTTCCGCCTCTTCCGCGTAGGTGTGGGATAATAAATTGTCCCATGTCAGTTGGGGAGCGCTTTGCAAATATCGGTTTTCTAGCTCAGAGAAACGTTGAACTGGCAATAAGAAAAAGGTTATACCCACCAGAAACAGCGTCGCGACGAATCCTGCCACTAGTATTCGATCCGTCCTCTGCTTCATAAACAATACAATCACCCCCTAGAATCGGAAATATAAGAATGGGTTAAAGGTAGCATCCACTAAATAAGCGACAGATAGGAAGAACAGCACGCCATACCAAACTAGAGAAGGAATCGATCTATCATCCATACGTTTGGAGAGTTTCAAAGGAACGGATGCTAAAGTTAGTACCACAAGTAGAATCGCGTTTGTGTATGTAAAGTATAAAGTAGTGGTATTCCACAATGGCTGACCGTTAAAGCCAAGCATCGCTTGCAAGTAACTAAGCACCAATGGAAGTTCTTCAAAGGCGAACAAGACCCATCCGATGAGAATAAGCACAATAGCATAGAGATGCCTAACCCATTGCGGTAGGCGGCTCAGTAGCTTTAAACCCCACCATTTTTCGAAGATAAGAATAATCCCAAAGTATAATCCCCAGAGTAGAAAATTCCAGCTTGCTCCGTGCCAGATTCCCGTCAACAGCCAGACAATGAGGATATTGCGCACCTGAATGCCTAAACCCCGGCGGTTGCCTCCAAGCGGGATATATACGTAGTCACGAAACCAACTGCTAAGGGAAATATGCCATCTCCGCCAGAAGTCGGTAATGCTCTGTGAAATATAAGGTTTGTTGAAGTTCTCATTAAAGCGGAAGCCGAACATAAGTCCGAGGCCAATCGCCATATCCGAATATCCACTGAAATCAAAATAGATCTGAAAAGCAAATGCAATAATGCCAATCCAAGCGGTTAAAGCAGGCATGGAATCTAGATTGGAGCTGGAAACGGTGTGCCAGAGCAAACCGATGTTATTGGCAAGCAGCACTTTTTTGGCTAGTCCGATAATGAATCTTCGTACACCCGCTGCGAACATGGAGATATCCACCGAACGCGCTCGTAATTGTTCTGCAATGGTGTTGTATTGAACGATAGGCCCAGCTACTAATTGTGGGAACAAGGCTACAAACGTACCGAAATCAATCCAATTCCGCTGTGCTTTAGCAGTTCCTCTGTAAACGTCAATGATGTAGGACATGGATTGAAAAGTATAGAACGAAATCCCAATAGGTAGTGGTAAATCAGTTAATGGGAGATGAGTACCGAGGAGTTCGTTTACATTTTGGATGAGAAAATCTGCATATTTGAAATACGACAATAAGCCCAGGTTAATAACCATAGAGCTAACCACAATCCACTTGCGCTGTACCGTAGTCAGCTTCGGTCTACTAAGAAGTAGACCAAAGCCGTAATCGGTAATGGTGGACAGCAACATAATTACAATGTAGACCGGTTCGCCCCAAGCATAAAACACCAGACTGCTTAAGAACAATATGAGGTTTTTGATTCGCCAAGGCGAAACATAGTAGAGTGCAAGGACAGCCGGCAGAAACAGGAATAGAAAGAGTAGGCTGCTGAATACCATCGCTAGTTATTTTTTAGTAAACAAGGTATCAAATTCAGTCACCAGCTGATCAGCACTCTCCGAAATCACGAATAAGATGTAATTTCCTTTTGTGACCAGCTTATAATTTTGGGCGTTCTCATACTGATCCGGAAGATATTGTTCGAATTGCTTTTGAATATCAGTCGCACGCTCTTTGACGGCGGTTTCGACAGTAGAGATATCTTTTGCATCTTTAACTTTTAAAATGGCAATTTCGTTACTTTTCACATTCATCATTGGCATTCTAATGCTATAATCTTCAAGTAATGATGGAGCTAGATGGTACAGCTGAGCCACCATATCTTCTTCAACTTCCATTAATGAAGGCTGTTCCACTTTTGCGAGCATCTCGTCGATCATTTCTTTCGGCGTCAGATTGGTTTCGACAACGGCTTCATTGTTACCACTGGAACAGGCGCTAAGCACTACACTTAATACAATAGTTAACGCTAGAATGAAGGTATGTTTTTTCAATTAGGTCACTCTCCTTGGTGTGTTTGATCTATATTTCTCTAGTTAACTAACGTAAAGAGCCTATAGAATGTTGCGGGACACTATCTTTCGAATACTTTACCCCAATTTAGTGGAAATATGTTCGAAGAAAAAGGTCATGCAAAGATCTTCCTCTCTTAGCTTGCGCAATGGTTGGTTATACTGTTAATGTTAGATAGATAGTTTTGAATAGAAGGGGATTGAACGGAATGATCGAAGAACTGAACAATAATGGACTACCGGAGAATTACGAGGAATTAAAGAAAGCTGCCAACCGCTCTGCGGATTGGAGAGCCCGTCTAGAAGCTGTTGAAGAACTGGGACAGACTAACCACAAACAAATTATCGATATCCTGACGCGTTTAATGGAGAGCGATCCTGTATATACAGTTCAAGAAGCAGCTTACCTTAAACTGAAGGCATTCGGCGAAGATGCTAAAGCACCGTCCAAGAATAAACCGGAGCTAGTAAAAGGCGTATCCAAAATACTCCTGAGAATCAAGAAGAGCTTGCCAAGAGATCATTCGTACGAAGATTTCAAAGAGAAGCTGAAGAAGATGAGAATCGACGTGTACGATATTTACGAAGGCGAAAAGGGCGCTGACTTTGACGCTTGGCTGATGAAGATGTGGAATTCCTCGAACAAGTAAAGGATGACAACATGCAAATTAACAAATTAATTGAACAATTTCAAGAATACCTTAAGCTTTCCGCTGAATTACGTCCTGACTATATTGCAAGCTTAGGCCAAGGTGATAATGAAGCGAAGATTACGTCGGTTTTCCCGGAAACCCCTGCACTGCTGAAGGCAATTTATAACACGGTTTCAGGCACAAGCAGTGAGGAAGAAGAACCAAGTCTGATCGAATTTATTCCAGGGTATCGTCTAATTCATATTAATGAATATGAAGCAGAGATGAAGATTTTAGCTGGAATATTGGAGGAAAAAGGCCATCAAGTGGATGGAGTTATCTTGCCGATCTTAACGAACTACGGCAGCGACTTCATTTGTTACTATAAATCTGCAGATGGTGTGGAGCGCGTATGTGACCTGCTGCATGATTTTGGGGATCTGATTGTCATGTATGAATCACCTGAAAAGTTCCTGGAGACTTTATGTGAGTTCTACAAGCAGGAGGTTTATTTCCTGGATGAAGAGGGTTACCTCGATTGCGATTTAGTAAAAGAGGGCGAAGTAGGCGCGGCTCTAAACCCCGATGCGAAATATTGGTCTGAGTAACAAGCTGGTACCCTATAAAGAAGAGCAGCAGTCCTATTACGGACCAGCTGCTCTTTGTTTATTCAATATCTACTGTTATGTTACTCCTGCGCGGCACGTTTCTCCTGCTCACGAAGCTCTACTCTCCGTATTTTTCCGGAGGTCGTCTTCGGAAGATCTGGAATGAACTCGATTTTGCGTGGATATTTATAAGGTGCGGTCCACTCTTTAACATGGGATTGCAGCTCCTTCACAAGCTCTGGAGAAGCGGCGGTCTCATCTTTTAGTACAATAAAAGCTTTAACGATATGTCCGCGGATTTCATCCGGACTTGCAACGACCGCGCATTCCTTAACCGAAGCATGTTTCATAAGGGCTTCTTCTACTTCGAAAGGACCTATGGTGTAACCCGAGCTAATGATAATGTCATCTCCACGGCCCTCGAACCAGAAATAACCCTCTTCATCTTTCCGTGCCCGGTCACCAGTTATGAAGAACTCGCCGTGAGTAGAGCTTTCTTTTCTGCCGGGGTCTTTGTAATAGGTATGGAATAACGCTGGCATACTTAAGTGCACTGCGATGTCTCCAACAACTCCAGCAGGTAACGGAATGCCGTCCTCATCTACCACTTCAACTAGACCCGGAGCAATAGATTTACCCATAGAACCTATTCGAATTGGAGTATCTTTGAGAGTGCCGATTATAAGCGTACTTTCTGTTTGACCGTAACCATCACGAATCGTGATATTGAATTCACGCTGGAAGGTGTTGATGACCTCTTGATTCAAAGGCTCTCCAGCGGAAACCGCGCAGCGAAGGCGGGACAAGTCATACTGATTGAGATTTTCTAATTTGGCCATCAAGCGATATTCGGTTGGCGTACAGCATAATACCTCGATGTTATGATCTTGTAGCAGCTGCAAATATTTTTTGGGATGAAAAGATCCGCTATATACAAAACCGGTCGCCCCGTTGCCAAGGACGGTTAGGAAGGGGCTCCAGATCCACTTTTGCCAGCCTGGTGCTGCTGTCGCCCAAACGGTGTCGGTTTCTTTGATATCGAGCCATTGAGGCGATGTGATTCGTAGGTGAGCATAACCCCAGCCATGACTGTGAACGACTGCTTTAGGGTTGCCAGTTGTGCCAGAGGTATAGGCCAAGATCGCCATATCGTCCCGGTGGCTTTCGACTGCTGTGAATTTATCGGACTGATCAATCATTAGGCCTTCCAGATCTAGCCATCCATGACCGAGCTCTTCAGGGTCGCCGGATACGGAAAGACGGTAATCCAGAGCAGGCAGATCGTCCGAGATTTTATTAACTTCATCTGTGACCTCAGACCAGGCAATAACAGCTCTGGCTTCGGAATGCCGTAGACGATAAGATAAATCCTTGGCGCGAAGCATTTCTGATGAAGGGATAATGGCAAGTCCTAGCTTCAGACATGCTAAATAAATGACATAAGCGATGATTCGACGGGGAACCATTACGAGAACACGATCCCCTTGCTGAAGGCCGAGTGCTGCGAGCCCTCCGGCAAGTTGGTTAGCTTGCTTGCGAAGATCTCCGTAAGTGATCTCCTCGTAGTCTCCTTGTTCATTCAACCACTTAAGCGCAATCTTTTCCGGAGTATGGCGTTCCATTTCCGAAGTGAGATTGTAGTACTCAGGTGCGATCCACTGCTGATTATCCAATATGAACCTCTCCTATATAAAACAAGATGTGTATAACGGTTATGCTTAGTATAGCACGTTATCCTAGTACCAGGTACTAGTACCTTGATGCTTAAATTTGATATCATAGGGTTTAGAAGGTTAAGATAACTTGTGTAAATATAAATCCAGAAAGTGAGAACTATGTTATGAATCACACAACTTTTGATGAAATATTCGCTATTATGGAAGCCTCTTTTCCTACCTCCGAGATCAGAACCTATGAGGGACAACAGGAGTTATTGGATGTTCCACATTACCGATTGATTACCGAAGTGAATGCTGAGGGGAAAATCATTGCTTTTATAGCTTGCTGGGAGTTTCCAGGATTTCGATTTGTAGAACATATCGCAGTGGACCCAAGTATTAGAGGTGGAGGCGTTGGTAAAAAGCTGATGGAGGAGTATATCCGTCAGTCAGGCAAGCCTGTGCTTCTTGAAGTTGAACCGCCACTGGGTGAAATGGAGCAACGGAGAATTGGCTTTTATGAGCGACTGGGCTTCCACTTAAATCCTTATGCGTATGTGCAGCCCCCTCTGCGTGAGGGAAATGCTGACTTACCGCTTCAAATCATGACTTACCCTAACCCTGTCGATGAGGAAGAATTCGATCTTTATCGAGAAATTTTATATACAGAAGTGTATAAGGTTACAACACCGTATCAAGGCTAATCTCTAACAGCAATCCATACGATCCTTTTTAGGATAAGTGGGTTGCTGTTTTTATTTTATATAAATGATTGATTTCATGATTTTTTTCTTTACAAAATGGGTACAAGTTAGAAACAACTTAGAGACATAATCTTATTTCGTTTGAGCTAAAGTAAGAACAAAGATTGAACTTCTAAGGAGGATTTACTTATGAAAAATAAAAAAATACTTATAGCAACAATGGTATTTGGGATGGCAGTCACAGGATCAGCTGGTGTGTACGCGGGCACTAAACTTCAGAAAATTACGGCATACCTCAATCACAGCATTGGATTTAAGGTGAATGGCACAGCTTATACACCAGTAGATAATAAAGGAAACTCATTAGCGCCAATTACTTATAACAATACAACCTATCTTCCTGTACGTGCGATTGCTGATGTGATGAAGGTGCCAGTGACCTTTGATGCGGTGAACAATCAGGTTATTCTGGGTACTGGAACTGTGGTGCCGGATAAAGATACATTAACACCAGTACAGTACAGCAACGCTCAAAAAGAACAAATTTCTAAAGCTTTTGCAAATTTCGATGGGTTTAAAACGGTTTATGCACCAGCACAAATGGTGAGTGGTGACGCTTTTCAAAAAGCAGCTAGCTCTGAAGATGGAGTGTACTTATTGTTCAACCATATGAGGGTGAACGTTTCTCCACGTGACTACTCCTATGATTACAAAGGCGATACCGTAAAGCTTTCCAATGGTACAGAAGCCAAGTGGTACAGCCCCTCCAGTGACTCGTTGTTCTTGACCTATAAACTGGATGATCGTTTTGTTACGATTAGTTCCCCGAATAAAACACTGAGTAAGACGCAATTAGAAAAAGTAGCAGTGAATGTAGTGAAATGGACGAAATAAGCCCTCATTAGCACCTATCTTTGTGCCTTAAAAAGTAAAGCAGCAAGTCTCCCGTAGTTGGAGTGGCTTGCTGCTTTTTTTGTCGTGTTTGGGAGTCAATGATTTAAACGCTTTTACTTACTGTGCTGTTTATTTGGCAGCTTTTGACTTGGTGTACTTTTACCATGGTTTTCTTTATTCTTTTCAGCTTTCTTTTGGGTGTCATGTACTTTTTCTACAAAAGCATGAGTATCGTCCATGTTTATCCTCCTTGAATGGCAACCTTGCCGTTACTGTAACCACTTTTGCAGGAATACATACACGATGTACTTTACAAACTTCTATGTTTATAAAGACATTGCGAAAATATTTAATAGTTACTATAAATGGATGCAAGCATTTCATAGAACAGTAAGGGAGACTGATTATGAACAGGTTATTTAAACAAGCTGTATCCATGACCTTAGCTTTCGTTATGGTACTGGGAATTACATTCACAGGAATACCAGCTTATGCTGAAGACAGCAATGGGGATGCTGGACTACTGCAATTACAATCGTTAGAGCCTGTTACATTATTGGCAGGGAATTCTACGTGGAAGTATCTAGATCACGGAACAGATCAAGGGACGGTATGGCGGTCCGTGTACGACGATTCAACATGGGCGTCTGGCCAAGCACCGCTTGGGTATAAAGATAATGGAACCGGAGTCAGCAGCAAGCAATTTGGTGCTCTGAACACAAATATAAGCTACGGTTCTAATAAGAGTTTGAAATATCGTACTTCTTACTTCCGTACAAACGTAACGGTGAATAAGGAAGAGATTGCGAAATCCGATAAAATCTTGGGTAATTTCGCATTTGATGACGGAGCAGTACTATATTTGAACGGTAAAGAAATCTACCGTGAGGCTATGCCAGCGGGCGAAATTAATTTTCAAACAAAGAGTTCAACTAACTTAAGTGATCCAAACGAATATACTAAGGTAGACCTTACCGAAGTAGTAAAGGCTAACTTGAAGGACGGAAGTAATGAGCTTTCAGCTGAGGTGCATCAGTCGAGTGATGGTAGCTCTGACCTCTATTGGGATATGAACCTGATTGCTTATCCGGTAGTAGAACCTGTAGAACCTGGTGTTGGTAAGCCTGAGTCCATCGCACTGACTTTTAACGGAAACCCTCAGACTAGTATGGGATTCAACTGGTATGCACCTGAGAGTGTGACGGGTACCAAACTGGAAGTAGTAGAAGCTTCTAAATTAGTGGACGGTCAGTTCCCGGTAGGTGCTCAAGCTTACGAAGGAACATCGGTTACAACAAGCGTGTATATGACAAAAGCGGATAAGTCAGCTAAAAAACCAGTTGTACTGACTAGCCATAAGGTCATTGCTGATCATTTGCAGCCGGGAACGGAGTATGCTTACCGTGCTGGGGATGGACAAGCTGACAATTGGAGTGACATCGGAACGTTTACAACAGAAAGCTCCAGTAATCAGGCATTTAAGTTCTTATATACAACGGACTCTCAAGGAACAACTGAAGGTGATTTTGATATTTGGAATCATACCCTTCAAGAGGGCTTGGCTAAATTCCCGACAAGTGAATTCATTCTGAATTCCGGTGATTTGGTAGACAACGGTGATATTGAGGAGCAATGGGGATGGTTCTTCAATAAACCAAAGGATATTCTAGCAAATATTCCATTGGTTCCACTGGTAGGTAATCATGAAAGTAAGAGTTATAGCAATTACACAACTCATTTTAATTTACCTAATGTCTCGAATACGGGGGCAAAACCAGACGGCTCTGTATATTCTTTTGACTACGGTTCAGCACACTTTATGGTTATTAATACAGAATACTATGGTGCTAGCTCGAATCTTGAGAATAACGAAATTTACAATAAACAAGTAGAGTGGCTGCGCAGTGAAGCTGCGAAAAGCGATCAGAAGTGGAAAGTTGTGCTCTTGCATAAATCGCCTTATTCTGTTGCCAGTCACACAAATGATACAGATGTACTCTATTACAGAGCTAATTTGACAAAGGTATTTGATGAGCTTGGTATTGACATGGTTATCGGAGGACATGACCACACCTATACTAGAAGCTATCAAATGTACAACAATCAGCCGTTGACGGATATTAAGCCGGATACAAACGGAGTGGTAAATGATCCTAAAGGTACGCTATACCTGATTACAAATGCAGCGGGCAATAAAAAATATAATGTCGGCGCAGGTCCGTTTCCTTTTGCCGCTAAATACGAGCAGCCTGGTAAGGAAATGTTCACAGGAATGACTGTAACGAATAATGAATTTTCATACGAAGCCTACACCACGACAACTGGTGGAACTACCGACTTGTATGATAAATACAGCATTCATAAATCTGACGTAGCTGTTAAACCTGTGCAAAATGCAAAAGCTACTGTAGCAGATGGCGGTAAAATCACGTTAACTTGGGATGCGCCTGCATCTGGCGCACCAGTGTCAGGATATCGCATTTATGAGCAAAATGATCTGGTATCTGCAAACTGGACGGTCAGTGTTCCTAATACGGAAGGTCAAACTTCTTATAGTTACACTGTAGAAAATACTAATCCGAACCAAACCTATCAATTTGTTATCAAAGCTGTAAGTGACAGAACGAATTCTGAAGCTACTATTGTTTCTACAGATTCGATCAAAAAAGTTACAGTTACCTTTCATGGTGATCCAGTAAGTGCAAAAGGATTCACTTGGTACACAGCGTTGAAATCTGCAGGAAGCGACTTGCAGGTTGAAGAGAATACGGGCGTTACTCCAGACTTTACAAAAGCTGCTGAGTTTACAGGCCGTTCAGCTGTTTCCAGAAATTCAAAGGATGAATTAGTTCATAAAGCTGAAGCTTCTGGCCTTAAGGCGGATACGAAATACTACTTCCGTGTAGGTGATAAAGCACTAGGGTTGTGGAGTGCAGTGGGAACTTTCGAAACGGCTGCTAAGACAGGTGCATTTACTTTTATCGACCTGGCGGACACACAAGCTAAGACGGAAGATGAGGCTATTCTTTCTGGAGAAACGATGGCAAAAGCACTTACGACATTCCCGGATGCTGAGTTTGTGGCGATTAACGGAGATATCGTAGATACTGGAACCAATGAATCACAATGGAATTGGTTGCTTGGCCATTCACAGGAAACCTTGCTCAATACGACTATTGTTCCAGTTGCGGGAAACCATGAGGATAAAGCGAATGCCTTCTATGAGCACTATAATATTAAGGAAGCGGCAGGCTCTCCAACAGAAACAGGAGCATACTATTCCTATGATTACAGCAATGCGCACTTTGTAGTCTTGAACACGAATGAGAATTCGGATGAATATGCTAACTTCAGCAAAGCACAGTTGGATTGGATGAAGGCCGATGTAAAAGCAGCGAAGGCTGCTGGGGCGAAGTGGATTATCGTCGCTATGCATAAAGGACCATACACAACCTCTAACCACGCTACTGACAAAGATATTATGGGTGCTAATGGAGAAAGAGCGAAGGTCGCTCCAATGATGGCTGAACTGGGCATTGACTTGGTTCTTCAAGGCCACGACCATATTTATGCACGGACGAAGCCAATCAAGGCTGACGGAACTGCAGCAGACACAGTAAAGATCAAGGAAAGCTTTAATGGTCAAACTGTGGAGTACACAGTAAACCCAGATGGAACGATCTATCTGATTCCAGCTACAGCAGGAGCAAAGGTTTACTACAAGAACATGAAACCTGAGTTGGGAGATGCGTATTATAATCTCTTTGAAGTAGCCAATGAGAATACAGCTGCTAAATACGGAGCGGACCCAAGTGATGCTACGCGTCCAATGCGCGGTCAAGTTCAGACCTTTGTGGGTATCACTGTAGATGCAGGGAAGCTGACAGCTGTATCTTATGAGATTGATCAGAATGTTAATGAGGCTAAACCATATGTTCTTGAAGAGTTCGGTATTGTTAAGGGCGATGAGAATGGTGGAGTTACACCGACACCAACGCCAACAACAGAGCCGACAACAGCACCAACAACAGAGCCGACAACAGCACCAACAACAGCGCCATCAACAACGACACCAACAACAAAACCGACAGCAACACCAACACCAACAGTAGCGCCAACAGCTACACCAGCACCGACAACGGCACCTTCACCAACTGCAACGCCAGTTAACAAGCCGACTTTAACGGATACTAGCAATCACTGGGCAGCAGCAGTTATTGAGAAAGCAGTAGCAGCCGGCTTCGTTAGCGGGTATCCGGATGATACTTTCCGTCCGAATCAGAAAGTAAATCGGGTTGAATTTATCACAATGCTGGCACGTGCATTACAATTGCCGGACAGTGGTGACACATCAAGCTTTAAAGATGCTGCGAAGATTCCAGCATGGGCTAAGTCTTTTGTAGCACAGGCTGTATCTCTGCAAATTATCAGTGGCTATGATGATGGGACATTCCGTCCTACACAGGAGCTAACACGTACAGAGTTAGCAGTTATGGTTGTTCGTGCTCTTGGTATTACAGTAGATCCGAAAGCGACATTAACCTTCAATGATGCTAAGGATGTACCTGCATGGGCTGTACCGTATATTGCAGCAGCAGCGAAATCAGGCCTTGTGAATGGTATAGGGCAGAATAAATTTGCACCTAACCAGAAGGCAACAAGAGCAGAGGCTGTTACCATAATCCTTGCATTATTAGAAAAAGGGCAGAAATAATCTAGTAACAGGGTGAAAAGAACTTAAGCTCAATAAGTATTGAACAAAGGGGTCTCAGCATATCAGCTGAGACCCCTTTGTGTTTCAATAACTTTTTACAAATAACACTTGCAATGAATCTCTATACATGATATATTCTAAGTCCGGCCAAGAAATACACATGCCGAGCTCGAAAAAGAAGTTAAAAAAAGAGCTTGACATTA
>NZ_JARXWM010000034.1:0-33573 GCF_029893135.1 Paenibacillus sp. PastF-3
GGGCGGGTTTCCCCGCCCCAAAGAACATCCACACCCACTAACAGATACCCGAGAAGCTACTTTCTGTTCTCTTACACAAACTTCTTGACGCTACCCTCATTCGACACTATTTCGCTAATTCCGAAGCATTTATGCCCTACTTTCTGCTCATTCGACGCTATTTCGCTAATTCCGAGGCATTTATGCCCCTCTTACTGCTTCTTCCGCATAATTCAGCTAATTCTCGGGATTTCTACCGCTATTTCCTTCTCAGACGCCCAATTCAGCCATTTCTGTGGGATTTATCCCGTTCTTTCCACTCCAGACGCCCATTCCCAGCATTTCTGGGGGATTTATACCGTTCTTTCCACTCCAGACGCCCATTCCCAGCATTTCTGCGGGATTTATACCGTTCTTTCCACTCAGACGCCCATTCCCAGCATTTCTGCGGGATTTATACCGTTCTTTCCACTCCAGACGCCCATTCCCAGCATTTCTGCGGGATTTATACCGTTCTTTCCCCGTTGAGGAAGAGCCGAGCGCTGGAGCAAGAGAGTCTCTCTGTCTCTGTCTCTGTCTCTGTCTCTGTCTCTGTCTCTGTCTCTGTCTCTGTCTCTGTCTCTGTCTCTGTCTCTGTCTCTGTCTGTCTGTCTCTGTCTCTGTCTGTCTCTGTCTCTGTCTGTCTGTCTCTGTCTGTGTCAGTCTGTCCAGCCATTCTTTCATCCATCCCCCCATCAGTCCCCCCCACTGGGGGAGGATCGAATCATGCGTGGTCGAACTTCCCTCACCCATACAACAAAAAAAGATGTCCGCAGCCAAAGGCTAACTGACATCTTTTTATTAAAGGGATTTAAAAAATGATTTTGAAAATCAGACCAGCTAATACCGCACTGATTGGAATCGTAATAAACCAAGTGACTACAATACGTCCAGCCACTCCCCATTTCACGGCAGAGAACCGTTTGGCGGAGCCAACACCCAGGATCGCGGAAGTGATCGCATGTGTCGAGCTGACTGGCAAATGCAGCAGTGTTGCTGAGAAAATAACGGAAGCCGCGGAAATATCAGCCGCGAAGCCGTTGATCGGCTCGATTTTGAAAATCTTCGTACCCATGGTCTTGATAATCTTCCAGCCACCAATGGAGGTACCGAGTGCCATAGCCGTAGCCGCAGCAATCTTAACCCATAGAGGGATTACATCCATAGACTCTTGGCGTCCTGATGTAACTAGGGCAAAGGTAATGATCCCCATCGCCTTCTGCGCATCATTCGTACCATGAGTAAACGACTGTAATGCTGCCGTCACAACCTGCATGGAACGGAAGCCCTTGTTGACCGTATGTGGACTACGCTTTGCAAAAATCCATTTCAGGACAGTCATAATGATATAACCGATAACAAATGCAATAATTGGCGAGAAGATCAAGCCCTCGACAATTTCCACAAACCCGCCCCAGTTAATATGCGACGATCCTGCACCCACATATACTGCACCAGCCAACGCGCCGATCAGTGCATGAGAGGAAGAGGACGGAATTCCGAGCCACCAGGTAATCAAATTCCAAATAATCGCAGCAATCAGCGTGGCTATGATGATATCCAGACCATTTTCCAGCAACGTGGGGTCTGTGATGCTTCCGCCAATTTTCTTGGCTACACCTGTAAACATCAAAGCTCCGACAAAGTTCATCACTGCCGCCATAATAATTGCAGTTCGCGGTTTTAAAGCACGTGTAGAGACAGAGGTAGCAATTGCGTTGGCTGTATCATGGAATCCATTAATAAAGTCAAACGCAAGCGCGAGAAATATAACAATTCCAAGAATCCATATCGATGTTTCCATATTCTAGTACCCCTTATGAGTTGCGCATGATGATCGATTCCAACATGTTGGCTACATCTTCACATTTATCTGTAGTGGTCTCGAGTCGCTCATATAATTCCTTGCGCTTAATCAGCTCAATCGGGTCCTTAACGGTTTCAAATAGAGCTTTGGTACAAATACGAAGGACTTCGTCCCCTTGATTCTCAAGGTCATTCAAACGGATCGTATATTCACGAATGGCAAGCAGCTTCTTCTGTGAGAGCAAATGAACCGCTTTTTGGATTTCATAAGCACACTGACGAAGGATTTCGGCGAATTGTACAATGTATTCATCCGGGTCAAGAAGGTTGTACATATAGAAACGTGAGGCAGATGCCTCCAAGCCATCAATGACATCATCCATGCTTGTAATCAAGTCCATAATGTCGTCACGCTCAAGTGGCGTAATGAACGTCTTGTTCAATTCCTTAATTACGGTGTGCGTGTAAGTATCACATTGGGATTCGTACTTCTTCATCTCTGCAGCGAAACTATCGACATTATTCTGGAGATCAGTGATATTCTGAGCAAAATAATCTGCAGCTTGGACAATGGTATCCGCCATATTTTCCAGCGTCTCAAAGAATATGTCCTTTTTTCTCAACTTCATTGTTTTAAACCCCTTTACATAATATTACCGTGAGTACAGAGTCACCCATATGTAAAAAGCATGAAAATGAATGACAACCCTTGTTATCTTAACATATCCGTAGAAGGTATAGAAGCTATAGAAATGAACTTTTTTACACTCTATTAACACTTACCCATAATTCCGAACACAAATCTGTATATCACTGGATATTCCGGCTTTCTTAGGTTGCACTATCTACCCCACCGTATACCACATGACTGCTAAATGAAGGTGCATTAGGGACGACCAAAATATGGGTGATTCCTGGATACATCAGCTCTTCTTTACCATCCTTCACAAACCGGATCACATCACCTGGCTCACGCGACCATCTGCCCTTCGTGACCTGCCCCCGCTGAAAAAGCAGTGCTTCTCCGCCAAGCTCCACGTCCACCTGAAGTCTCCCAACATCATCAAGTACCTTATGATCGGATCCCATCACCAGCACATTTGCAGCTTCTACCGGCTTATTGTTATTCAGATCCATATGCGGTTTGCCATTCACGTAACGCTGATAGGTCTGGAGCTGAGTATCGTATTTATAGTCAATTTTATAGCTTTTAAGTAAGAAGTTTACACTAAACTCAGCGGCCTGTTCTCCGCCTGGCGGTATGTAGTCTGGATTGTTAAAAAGATACCCTGGCACCTTCACACTTTTCTCATAACCCAGCTTCTCGGCACCTTCCCGCAGCTTCGCTGCATTGCTGTAGAGATTATGAGGGGCTTTACGTGTTTTGTCCCGCCAGAAATAGGCTCCGGCACGACCAATCTCGTCCATGTCTGCTTTTTTCTCTTTTTGCAAAATGGCATACGCCGCGGGGCTCCCCCCGGCATGCACGGTCACACCACCGTAGCTCTCACCTATATCTAGCAGATAAGGGCGAATACTGCGGATCGGTCCGATTTTGACCACTCCAGTATGACTTTGAAAAATACCAATCAGCCGCGTAATGCCACCTTCAGCAAGGACCTCATATAAAATATCCGCTTCACTCACCCCCGACTGTGGCCGGGCAGCTGGAGCATTATTAATCATAACGGCCAAGGGACGTGGGAGACTGTCTTCAGAAACCGGAAGACCTGTTAAACCGGAAATCAGTTCAGCAGATGGATCTGGAGTTGCCGATGGTTGAATCGTTTCAATAGGAGCGGGATCAGAGGTAGGCTGCTGAGTCGGGGTAATTACATTATTTGCACTCTCTGTTCCGCAAGCGGAGAGCAATAGGGTACTCAGTACAATGGCAGATAACAGACGGGAAGAAGAGCAATTTACTTTCATAAGCTTGTAGTTCCTCCTAAAACGTTTTATGTATCTTAATTGGTTTCTTCCATTTAATCACAGCCCGTCCCATTTGTCTTGATCCGCTTGCATTAAAAAAGGGCACAGCCGATCTCCGGCTGCACCCTGCGTGTATCTTATCCATTTAGTCTAGCTTCCAGCAATTGAGGCTTAATGTCCCATATTGATACGCTTGAAATATACGCTCTGCCTTCCTGCTACCGTCCGCTGTTCCCATCGCATAAAAGAGAGGTGCGAAATGCTCTCTACCGTAAGATGGGACCGCATCTCGAACATGCGGAGCTTTTTTCTCATAAGCAAACAGTGAAGGTAAATCCCAAGATTCTAATCCCTTGGCAATCCACGCATCGAATTCAAGCGCCCACTCTTCAGGCTGATCACTTTCATTAAGCATCCGTAAATTGTGAACAAGTCCACCGCTTCCTATCAGCAGTATGCCTTCATCACGCAGAGGAGCTAACATCCGGCCGATATTGTACTGTTCCTTGGGAGAACGCAGTGAATCGACGGATAAAGCGACTACCGGAATATCGGCTTTCGGAAACATTTTTTTCAGTATTACCCAGACTCCGTGATCGAGTCCTCGCCCCTGAACGGGCTGATGTGAAAGATTGTTACCCTTAAAGAGCTCGGAAATCCGCTTGGTTAGAGCAGGATCACCTGGGGCTGGATAGGTCAGCGTATACATTTCTTCAGGGAATCCGTAGAAGTCATGTTGAGTCTCGTGCTTCTCATCCATGGTGAGTAGCTGTTCTGGGCTATCCCAGTGCGCTGAGAATACTACTATACCCCGTGGTGCTTCTAGTTCTTGACCAAGCCGCTCCAGAAAACGGGTATACTCGTTATCCTCCAGTGCGAGGAGCGGAGAACCGTGCGCGATAAAAAATGACGGTAATTTCATAGGATGCCAACCTCCATAACCCAGTATATGGTGTGCATCTTTATTTTACCGCTAATTTCAAGTTATTGCGAGTAAAGTCCATCACCTATATCATCCAATTTTGCCATTCTGTCTGCACATGCTCCTGCTCGTTCATCCACTCTCTTGTCCGCTTAAGCAGTTGCTGCTGTGCCGGACCAGACGAAAAGGTATGATCACCTTGAAAAATGATCTCTTTATCGCATCGTCCCTCTGGACGCGTCCAGAATAATTTCTGATAAAGGAATGCATAATCCACGGGGATGACATCGTCAGACGTACCATGAATGACGAGCACATCACCGCTGAATTTACTAGCCTCTTGGAAAGGCTGGAAGGCCGCCAAAGAATTAAAATATACCGGTGTGAATGAGTAGCCCACGTAATCCGCTGATCCATTCTTCACCGATCGATCATATGCCTCCCGCCCTACAATCTTCACAATATCATTGAAGGGGTAACCTACGGAGGCCCACAGCACGAGATTCTTCACACGGCGATCACGAATACTTGTCAGAAGCGCAACCGCCCCACCCAAACTGTGGCCAATAAGCGTCACACGCTGTGGATCCACATCGGCAGAGCTAATTCCGTAATCGAGCACCGCTCTAGTCTGAGCAATCATCGACTCCATATCCTCCCCGCCGTAATTACCGCTGCTCTCTCCGCAGCCCGCATAATCAAATCGAATGACCATATACCCGTCTTGCGCCAGCTCACGCGCTGCTTTGACAAAGATCCGATCGACTCCAATCCGGTTACCCACAAATCCATGGCAGATTACAGCTAATGGCAATCTGTCCTTGCAACGTGTGGAAGTTCCCTTCTCTTTACTCGGATAATGGATGCTCGCTGTCAATTCTTCGCCGTTATGCCGGATTACAATATTCCGCTCCATTGCCGTAACCTCCTATATTTAATCATTATTTTAATTTATTAGAATTCCGATTAACTTAGTGTGAATTATATTCTTATTATAAAGAATTCGTTCATATTGTCAACAGTAACGGGACAGATCCTAGTAATTTGCAAGAGCAAATTCGGCGTATAAAGCGGAACGTCAAACAGCCAGTCTCCACAATAATGGAGACTGGCTGTTTTTTTTCAATCACAAGATGAGCTTCCAGGGTCGTCAATCAATCATAGCTGTTGTTAAACATCTCATGGGTTTCTTGACTGCCTTCCCAATCCTTACTCAGGCCCTCTGCTGCAGGTTCTTCCGTGGAATTCCACATGCTGAATCCATCGGATCCGCCCCAATCCCCCATTGAATGATTGGGCGTAGGCTCAGAACCGTTGCCCATGACTGTTCCCTGTTCCTTCTTGTTCTCATGTTCCATAAAGCTCCCAACCTTTCCCAAAGCTATATTGATCAAGCAACAACATTATCAGTGTTCACTCTTATAAAAGGATTATGCATAGGAAAATAGAAATGCTTGTCCTTGCGCAGACCTATCAGGCAAACGTATACTCTAGGTTAAAGACTATACCGATTAACACTACTGGAGGTTTACATCCCTATTATGAAAGTGAAAGATATGATTAAGGAAAATAACGCCCTGCGCGAGCAGATGACGCCTTTCAATCGATCCTATTTTGAAGATATGATCCTAACGATGCGGGCCAGTAGGGTAGAAGCTCTCCGCGCTGAAGAACTTTTACTGGATGCAGCCAAGCTGCTTCTGAAAGAACAAAAAAAAGGTAAAAACGCTAAACAGGTGTTTGGCGAGAATCCGGATGATTATTTTAAAGAGATCATAGACAGCGTTCCCACACGCCCAGCGCGCAGCAAATGGAACTATTACTTGATGATTCCCTGCGCGGCTCTAACCTGTTTGTTCGGGATCTTAGCTATAGGTGGACTCTTCTTGCAATGGACTAACGGTTCACCCGGGATGTTCGGACAGATTAGCCTCTTCACACTCTTCGCTGTGGGGGCAGGTTCCATTATCTTAATCGAACTTATTATGAAATGGTTAACCACCTTGTCTGAGGGGGATGCACCTAAAGCCCAACCCTTTGATATCAAGGGCCTTGGCGTCTATATCGGAATCGCCGTAGTTGCCGTATTCATTGGCTTGTACCTCGACCGGTTATTTCCGGTCATCACCTTATCCCCGTGGGTAAGCTTAATTGTTTCCCTGATCGGGGCCATTGGACTAAAATTTATATTTTTCAAAAAATAGTAGTCATGCTCCACCCGTACTTCATCCGATAGACAGGGGGATCTTTCATGAATAAGAAGCAATATATTCTCTATTCTGTTCTAGCAGTAACATTGGGATTAGGCGCTGTACCTATAGGAACGATTCAAGCTGAAGGCGCTGCCAGCCCTCCTGTGGGAGGCGCTAAAGCAAATCCTATGACAGCAAGCAATAATCATGCGGAGGCTATCTATAAAGCTGCATTGCCGCTGTTATCTTCCTCTAATAAGTTACCCGAAGCTATTAAATATTTGAACGCCAATATGTATGCGGTAGGTTCGTATCGTGCCACGATAATGACACTGAAGCTTGAGAATTTGCACAAGGCAGCGCTTCCGGCGTGGGAGAGCAAATTCAGTACCAGCAATGTCCAGCGGAAGCTCACCGCCATCTATAAGGCTGGCGCTAGCATGAAGACCCTTGCTGATGCCACAGAAGACCTCACTCTGCGCACACTGCTAAAGAGTGCCAGCGAAAATGGATATAAACTGGAGACCGCGGAAGGCACTTTTTTCCCGGTGATCGATTATGAGGCTTACCGCAAATATAAGCTTTATGTCACTGACGATATCAGCGCGTATCTATCCATTATGGCTACGGAATCTGATCTGCCCTCCTCCAAGGATAACGGGCTGGTCATTGGTTGGACCGATGTAGCTGCACGAGCACTGTCTCAAGAGCAATTTATTCAAAATCATCCGAAATCGAACCGAATTTCAGCTGTGAAATCCTTATATTCTATCTATGTTAACAATACGTTTTACGGCCAGAATAACACGCCCCTTTTCCATTATGACAATCTTGAAATGGACTTGGAGGCGCAGAAAGCCTACTCTAGCATTCTCACCAAGAATAAAGACAACAGCCCATTCCTGCAGAAACTAGATGGCTTCATGAAATTGATGAAAGACAAAGATTATAAATTAACAGATGAAGTCGAACAATACCGTAAGACTGAATTACCTCTCTAGTATGATATACAAAAGGCCCGTCCCCATTCATTCCGGGACGGGCCTTTCTATGTTCATTAACGAAATGATTAAAGTGATGAAAGAAATTAAATAAGGATGTTAAAGAGATTGGAATCCTTATTGATTTCTACATAATCTACACCCTTCTGCTGCATCCGTTCGATAAGTGGTTCATAAGCCTCAATGGACAATAGCTCTATGCCTACAAGCGCGGGACCATTCTCTTTATCATGCTTCTTGATGTACTCGAAACGGGTAATATCATCCTCTGGACCGAGGATTTCGTCCAAGAACTCACGCAGGGCACCTGCCCGTTGTGGAAAGTTCACCATGAAGTAGTGCTTTAAGCCTTCGTAAATCAGTGACCGCTCTTTGATCTCCTGCATACGGTCAATATCGTTGTTACCACCACTGATGATACATACGACCGTCTTCCCGCTGATTTGATCACGGTATTGATCAAGTGCTGCGATAGGTAAGGAACCTGCCGGCTCAACCACTATAGCATTCTCGTTATACAGCTCCAGAATGGTGGTACAAGCCTTGCCTTCAGGCACCATCACGATGTCATCCAGATGCCGGGAACAAATATCATAAGTCAGTCCGCCAACGCGCTTTACAGCCGCTCCGTCCACGAACTTGTTAATTTCTTTTAGCGTTACCACTTCTCCAAGTTTGATCGCTTCAGTCATTGAAGCAGCACCAAGCGGTTCCACACCAATCAACTTAGTGGATGGACTCACCGTCTTCACATAAGTGGCTATTCCTGCTGCCAGACCGCCCCCACCAATCGTTACGAACATGAAATCTGCAGGATGGTCCAGATTCTCCATTACTTCCATAGCTATCGTTCCATTGCCTGCAATAATTCTCGGCTCATCAAACGGGTGGATCAACGTCATACTATGGTCTATACAAGCTTGCAGCGCTTCATCATAAGCATCATCGAAGGTATCGCCCTTCAGGATGACTTCAACGAACTCACCGCCGAATTTCCGAACTTGTTTGATCTTCTGGTTAGGTGTCGTGGTTGGCATATAGATCTTGCCCTTAATTCCAAGCGCCTTACAGGAATAGGCTACACCTTGCGCATGATTTCCTGCACTCGCACAGACAATGCCTTTGGCTCTATCTTCTGCTGACAAACTACGAATCATATTATAAGCTCCGCGAATTTTGAAGGAGCGCACAATTTGCAAATCCTCACGCTTCAAATACACATCGCAATCATACTTGGCCGATAGTACGGCGTCACGCTGTAGTGGAGTCCGGATGATGACCTCCCGCAGTACGTGATGAGCCCGTACGATATCTTCCATTCCTACGATTCGGTCTTCCTCTTCTCTCATAACCCTCTCGCCTCACTATCATCTATTCATTCTACTTCTTGTAAACATACTCTCCCAAAGACATTTTTTCAAGCATTGTCCGCTGTACACAATACAATTATTAATTCAAATCTTATACTTTTTTATATTAAAAAGAGACTACAGGAATCTCCTATAGTCTCTTTAGTTCATGTACGTCCAAGATCTGAATTCTACTAATCCTGTTGCTTCAGCATCCACTTCAATAGATCAGGTAGGCTTGTCCACAAACGTGAGTGTACAATCACATATTCGATAGCTTCATTAGCGTCGCCCATCCCCACAAAATCCGGAAGATTATGCGGCAATCTTTTGAGCCCTAACAAATAATCAGGCACATGCTTGTTCACATTCCGCGCTACGCGGTACAACATTTTCAGTTGGGACGTAATCCCATTCTTTTTATATTCTAAGACCATACGGTCGTAAGCTACTGTCGCCGCTGCATCATTACCAAACTTCTCCAGAACATTTTCTGTCTTCTTGAGCTTATTGGTGTAGAGATACGCAGCCGTAAGAAGGTAACGCGCACCAGTGTTATCTTCAGGATTCAATTCAAGAATATGCTCAAGTACTTTTTGTGCTTCTTCAGCATTTCCGCTAAACCAGCAGGAGTCAGCGTAGCTTTTACAGATTCGAATGTATGGACGCGTCTCGTGGAGGCCCCAGAAATGTCCTTTATTCTCTGCAAAAAAAGCTTCTCCCAGCTCACGCGCACCCGCTTCCATCCCTGCTTTCAGGAAAGCACGAGCATCTGCTTCATTCTCTGCTTCCTCAGCCAAAATGAGATAAGCATCCGGACTGTCCGGATAAACCTCTAATGCGGCTTCAGCTAACTGTATCCGGCGGTTGGATGAATTGGTTTGCATAGCCTTTTGTAATAGTGCTTGCTCCTGATCCTTCGGACTGCCTGAGATGTTCAGCAAAAGTAATTCTTCTTCCGCACCACCCATGCCGTATTCCTCAATGTAATTGAGCATCTCTTTAACTTTTCTAGAGATGGTAGGCGTAGTAACCTCATGTTTGGTAGCAAGATCCGCTTGTGTTAGGGAGAAGCCATATTCTTCAGACAAAATAAATTCGATCGCCGCGCAGAAAGAGCCCATTTTCTTCACAGCAGGCTTAGTCTTACGGGAATAACCATTCCACAGAACTAAAGCTTCCCAAATAAGCTCTCTATCATAGCTTTCTCTCATGCTCTCAATAAGGTGCAGCGCCAGTTGTTCATGTGCCGGATGCTCCCAATTCAGATCACGTGTTACTTTTTTTCTAAGCGTAGCAAGAGTAAGCTTCACTTCAGGTTGTGCAACGGGTTCCTGTTTCTCAGCCACAGTCTCGCTAGCTGCTGCTTCTTCCTTGTTTACAAGCTGCATGATGGACTCTACGGCAGAAGTTTCTTTACCAAGACAGCATTTCTTATATTTTTTCCCGCTTCCGCAAGGACACAAGTCATTTCTTCCAATCTTACTCAAAACGAATTCCTCCTTAAATCTGTGAGTAGCCATTCGCCATAAGCGTAATCGCTAGTATGCACTATAAGTATCATCATTTCCAGGCACGAGGCATCCTTTATAAGGTTACTGCACAAAGTCTGAAGGACTCCGATTTAAAAGGGCCTTCCCATGATCGGAAAGGCCCTTATCTGTATATATCCGCACATTTTCCCCCGTACGTGTAGTATTATAGCACTTCTTCTATCACTTGTCAGTCCTTTTTTAGGACTTAAAGCGCAAAAAAATGCTAGATACAGTTCTTTATCCTTATACCAATGCCTTCATAGCGATATCGGTACGATTTTGTTTCCCGGAAAAAGTGATTCCTTCTGCCCTAGCGTAAGCTACAGCACGAGCTTCAGCAATCGTAGCACCTAGGCCTACCACGCCTAGTACCCGACCACCATTCGTCACCCAGCTTCCGTCTTCACCACGCGCCGTACCAGCATGGAAGATTAGCCCTCCTTGGCTGTCTTCAAGACCTTCAATGGGTACACCCTTTGGATAAGGACCTGGATATCCTCCCGAAGCGAGAACTACGCATACAGCTGCATCGTCGCTCCATTCAATGTCGATATCTGTAAGTCTGCCCTCTGTGACTGCCAGAAAGATTTCTAGCAAGTCACTCTTGAGTCTAGGCAACACGACCTGTGTCTCAGGATCACCGAAACGGGCATTAAATTCAATCGTCTTCGGTTTCCCCTCTGGAGAAATCATCAGTCCCGCAAACAGTACACCGCTGAAAGGACGACCTTCGTCCACCATGGCTTTTGCTGTCGGCTTAATGATAGTCTCAATCGCTTCTTGGATAATGGCCTCATCAATATGTGGTAAAGGCGAATAGGTACCCATTCCACCGGTATTAGGACCTTTATCTCCATCAAATACCGGCTTATGATCCTGAGCAGCAGCCATAGGACGTACCGTTTCTCCATCTACAAATGCCAAAATCGACATTTCCTGTCCAGCTAGAAATTCCTCAATAACAACCTGAGCGCCTGCTTCACCGAATACCTTAGTGACCATAATATCAGCGAGCGCTAGCTCAGCTTCTTCCCGAGAATAAGCTACTGTCACGCCTTTGCCTGCTGCCAGCCCATCTGCCTTGATTACGATCGGAAGCGGCTGTTCCCGCAAATAAGCTAACGCAGCTTCATAGTCGTCGAATTTCTCATAGGCTGCTGTCGGAATATTATATTTATGCAGAAGATCCTTCATAAAGGTTTTGCTGCCTTCGATCTCCGCTGCATTCTTGCGTGGGCCAAACACAGGAATATCCTGTGCTTCAAAAGCGTCCACAATCCCAGCAGCGAGCGGATCATCTGGCCCGATGACAACAAGACCTACTTCCTTCTCTTTCGCAAAAGCCGTCAGACGATCGAACTCAAAGACTCCGATCGGCACACATTCGGCTAACTGCGCAATCCCGGCGTTGCCGGGTGCGCAATAGATTTTACCTGCTTTGGGGCTTTGGGATAAACTCCAGATTATCGCATGTTCCCGGCCGCCACCGCCAACCACTAAAATATCCATTAGAATATGATCCTCCCAGTGCTCTAGTGTTTGAAATGACGGACGCCTGTGAAGACCATAGCAATACCATACGCATTAGCGACCTTAATCGATTCTTCGTCTTTAATGGAGCCGCCAGGCTGAATCACAGCAGTGATTCCTGCCTTTGCTGCCATTTCAAGCGTATCGCCCATGGGGAAGAAAGCGTCGGAAGCGAGTACGGCTCCCTTAGATTTTTCACCAGCTTGTTCGATGGCAATTTTAGCTGCACCTACACGGTTCATTTGTCCTGCACCTACGCCAACAGTCATATCATCAGCAGCCAGTACAATCGCATTAGACTTCACATGCTTAACTACTTTCCATCCGAACAACAACTGCTTCAATTCTTCTTCGGTTGGTTTACGGTCCGTAACAACTTGTAGATCATCCGGGTTCACAGAGTGCACATCGCTCTCCTGTACAACCATTCCTCCATCGATGGAGGTAACTACGAAGCTGCTCTTACGCGCACTAGCCGTACTAAGATTACCGATTTTAAGCAAACGGAGATTCTTTTTCTTCGTAAGGATTTCCAGTGCTTCTTCCGTAAAGCCTGGTGCCAACACGATTTCGAGGAAAATATCTTTCAGCAGATTTGCTGTGTCTGCATCAATAATGCGGTTTGCTGCTACAATCCCACCAAAGATAGAAGTTGGATCCGCGTTGTAAGCTTTTTGATAAGCTTCGTATACACTTTCACCCGCACCTACACCACAAGGGTTCATATGTTTAACCGCTACGACAGCAGGCTCTTCAAATTCTTTCACAATTTGCAGTGCTGCGTTTGCATCATTGATATTGTTGTAAGACAACTCTTTGCCGTGCAATTGCTCAGCCGCAGTGAGTGTATCCAGTGCCGCCAATGGCTTGCGATAGAAAGCCGCTTTTTGATGCGGGTTCTCACCATAACGCAGATCCTGAATCTTCTCATAAGTCACGGTGTAGCGCTCTGGTAGAGGCTCGCCAGTAACGTTAGCCAAATAATCGGAAATTAAGGCATCGTAAGCCGCCGTATGACGGAACACTTTTGCCGCAAGACGTTTGCGTGTTTCTAGCGTTGTATCTCCACCTGCGCGAACTTCTTCAAGCACTGTAGCGTAGTCATTAGCATCCACCACTACACTCACAAAAGCATGGTTCTTCGCCGCAGAACGCAGCATTGTAGGTC
Source organism: Paenibacillus sp. PastF-3 (assembly GCF_029893135.1). NCBI lineage: Bacteria > Bacillati > Bacillota > Bacilli > Caryophanales > Paenibacillaceae > Paenibacillus > Paenibacillus sp. PastF-3. The sequence goes on from NZ_JARXWM010000034.1 coordinate 13,451, forward strand.
CGCCGATATCGATATTCTCGATGGCTTCCTCGTAGGATACGTCAGGTTTTGCGATCGTTTCCGCGAACGGATACAGATTCACAACAACCAGATCGATGTAATCCAGACCCAGCTCTTTCATTTGACGCGTGTGCTCCTCATTATCACGAACCGCAAGCAATCCGCTGTGTACAGCAGGGTGCAAGGTTTTGACACGTCCGTCCATGATTTCCGGGAATCCTGTCACATCGGAAATCCCGATGACTGGAACACCTTCTTTAGCCAAAAGCGTGCTTGTTCCACCTGTAGAGATAATTTCTACGCCTAATGCAGACAACTCGCGGCAAAAATCCACGATACCTTGTTTATCCGATACGCTGACTAGCGCTCTTTTGATACTCACTTTGAATAGTCCCCCTTCAGGTTGTACAAACTTATACTTTCTTATATTTTGAAGAAAACCCACAACGCGACACAGAACGCCGCTTATGCAATATTTCCCGAGAAATACCCTGAAACAGCTCGGTCTGTCACCAAATGTCGACCCAAAACTTCGAATGGCTGTGGAGCAGCTTACTTTTCGCGGATAATCGCCTTTCTTCCACTCAGTTCCACTTTCCCGCTGGCAATAGCGCCAACCACTTCGGGATACAGCTCATACTCAACCTTATGAATACGTTCTGCCAATGAATCCGCCGTGTCGTTATCCTGCAGGGCTACGCTGCGCTGAGCAATAACAGGCCCGGTATCCATACCTCCATCGACAAAATGCACAGTAACACCCGTCAGCTTCACGCCATAATCCAGCGCTTGTCCGATTGCATCTTTTCCTGCAAAAGCAGGCAGCAGCGATGGATGAATGTTAATAATTCGTCCAGCATACGGCGTTAAAAGCACTGGCGTAATAAGACGCATGTATCCTGCCAGCACAACCAGCCCGATTTCCCGCCGCTGAAGCTCTGCTACAATCTCTGCTTCGTAGAGTTCACGGCTGGCGAAGTCTTTTGGCCGCAGCAAGAGGGCGGGAATGCCCGCATCCTCCGCTCGCTTAGCTACAGGTGCCTCTGGCTTGTCAGATACAAGCAGCTCAATATTGCCCTCACCAAGCAAGCCTGCTCTCTGTGCATCGATCAGTGCAGCAAAATTACTGCCTTGCCCAGAAGCAAAAACAGCGATTCGACTTAATTGCATCACACTTCAGCTCCAGTAAAGGTTACTTTGCGTTCCCCTTCTGTCACTTTACCAATGATATAAGCCTCTTCTCCGCTCGCTTTGAGCAGTTCAAGGGCATGTTCTCCATCAGCAGCACTAACAACCAGAACAAGTCCAATTCCCATATTAAAAGTAGTAAACATATCACGGTTACTTACGTTTCCTTTGTTCTGCATCAATCCGAAGATCGGCAGAATCGGCCACGATCCGTAATTAATCTCCACATCTACACCGTCAGGCAATACGCGCGGGATGTTCTCGATGAATCCGCCACCCGTAATATGTGCCATCCCTTTCACCGGAAGCTGCTCCAAGAGCGCCAGCAAAGGCTTCACATAAATCTTAGTTGGTGCCAGAAGGACATCGACAAGCGGAGCTCCAAGCTCCGGAAGCACATCATTCAGGCCATAGCCATCTTCCTCAAGCAAAAGCTTACGCACCAGCGAGAAGCCGTTGCTGTGCACCCCACTGGAAGCCAAACCAATCACTGTATCTCCAGCAGCGATGTTAGCGCCTGTTACCAGCTTCGCTTTGTCAGCTACGCCAACTGTGAATCCAGCGATATCATATTCGCCCGCTGAATACATGCCTGGCATTTCAGCCGTTTCGCCGCCAATCAGCGCACAACCTGCTTGGTGACAGCCCTCTGCGATTCCTGCTACAATCGCTTCGATTTTCTCCGGCACGACTTTGTCGCAAGCCAGATAGTCGAGGAAAAATAACGGCTCCGCGCCTTGCACTACAATGTCGTTCACGCACATAGCTACAGCATCGATCCCAATCGTGTCATGGCGATCCGCCGCGAACGCGATTTTGAGCTTCGTGCCTACACCATCAGTTCCCGATACGAGCACTGGCTCTTCATATTTATCTTTATTGAGGCCAAACAACGCTCCGAACCCACCAAGATCCGTCATTACTTCTGGACGGTAAGTACGTTTTACGTGCTTTTTCATGCGTTCTACCGCTTCGTTACCAGCCGCAATATCCACTCCGGCGTTTTTATAAGCTTCCGACACTTGGGACACCTCATCTTATTTTAATTTAGAGCGCGTTTGCGGGGCATTCGGGATTTGTTTGGTGGTTATACGGGAGCTATTACAAGGAATGTTTGGACTTCCGATCGCTGTTATGTTTGGATTTCCTGATTTAAACCGCTATCTGCGGTAGAAATCCAAACATAAGCGTATGCTTACGAAGCGAGCTTTCCTACGGAAAGCTTTCGGGCGAACGCTAACGCTTCTACAGTTCCAAACTTCCTCTCCATAACTCCCTCCAACCACCGCTTTCACCCTACTGCAAGCCGCAGTGCGCGCCTTGCACACGAACCTCAAGACCTCGGTGCATGAGCTGCGCCATGCACCTCCTTAAGCGAAACAAGCGGGTCCTGCATTTGCGCAGCAAACAGGGACGAGCTTGGTGAGCTGCTCTTGGAGCTTCGGGCGCAGCCGAGCGCCTTCCTTAGCGAGACTAGCGGGTTCCGCATTTGCGCAGCAAACAGGGACGAGCTTGGCGAGCTGCTCTTGGCGCTCAGGGCGCAGCCGAGCGCCTTCCTTAGCGAGACTAGCGACAGCTTGGCGAGCCAGTCCCGGCGGCGATAAGCAGCCGGGGGGCGGAACGCCGTAAAGCGTGTCCCGACCGTGCGAAGCACACAGGGACAAAGCGAGCACCTGCATCCACACCCTCTTAGCAAGCTATAACCAAACTCCTACCGCCGAGCTTTCGGGTGGCCGGAGGGCAGAGCCCTTCGGAATCCCCCTTAGCAAGGGGGACTTAGGGGGATGGACCTACGCTAGCAACTGCAACCGTCCTTCTCCGCCCCGCCAAAATCAACCTGCGTCGGGTAATCGTTATCGAAGCAAGAAAGGCATAAGCCGCCTTTGTAATCATCTTTGTTGTGACCACCAATGGAAGTGATTAGGCCCTCCGGTGACAAGAATGCCAAGGAATCGGCATTGATCTCTTCGCACATTTCCGCAATGGTCTTGTAGGATGCGATGAGATCGCGGCGGTCTGGGGTATCAATGCCGTAGAAGCAAGGATTCTTAAAAGGCGGCGATGTAATCCGCACATGCACTTCAACAGCTCCCGCTTCACGGAGCAGATTGACGATCCGCCGTGAAGTTGTTCCACGCACGATGGAATCATCGATCATGACGACACGTTTGCCATCAACCACACTGCGCACGGCGCTTAGCTTCATTTTCACACCTTGCTCACGCAGCTCTTGGCTCGGCTGGATGAAGGTCCGGCCTGTATACTTGTTCTTGATGAGACCAAGCTCATAAGGAATACCCGTCTGCTCCGCAAATCCAATGGCTGCCGAGATACTTGAATCCGGTACACCAGTTACGAGGTCAGCATCTACGAAAGCTTCTAATGCCATGCGGCTACCCATCCGCTTACGGGCGGTGTGCAGGTTAGCGCCATTCATATCACTGTCTGGGCGAGAGAAGTAAATATACTCCATCGCGCACAGCGCTTTACGTTTTGGCTCGGTAAAACGATCCTCTAACAGGCCATTTTTATCAAGCACGAGCAGTTCGCCAGGTTCGATATCACGGACTAACTGTGCTCCGATAACTTCTAAGGCGCAAGATTCGGAAGCAAAAATATAGGCGTCGCCGATCCGTCCCATTACAAGCGGACGCAAACCATGGGAATCCGAAGCGACAATTAATTTGTCATTCGTCATAAGCAGAAAAGCAAACCCGCCAACCAGTTGTTTTAACGCATCCTTAGCCGCTTCAACAAAATCCTTTGGCGAACGCGCAATCAGATGTGCCAGCACTTCTGTATCACTTGTGGTTTGGAAGATCGATCCGCTTTGCTCAAGCTGTTTACGAATCAACGGTTCATTTACTATGTTACCGTTCGTAGCAATCGCTAAATCGCCGTCACGATATTTAAATACGAGCGGCTGTGCATTGGTTAAGCGGCTGTCTCCGCTAGTCGAGTAACGCACATGCCCGATGGACATGTCTCCAACTAGGGAAGCAATTTTGTCCTTGTCGAATACTTCTTTTACTAACCCCATCCCGCGGTGATAGTTGAAATCACGACCATCTGCTACGCAGATGCCCGCACTTTCTTCCCCACGGTGCTGTAAGGCGTGCAAGCCGTAATAAGACATGGACGCCGCTTCCGGGTGTCCGAAGACCCCGAAAACGCCGCATTCTTCTTTTAATGTGTCAAAAATATCTCCCGAGCCCGTTCCTTCATTGTAAAAGTCACCAGTCCACAGGATAGGAGTCTCCTGCTCTTTCCCGGTCTTTATTTCATAAGACATGGAATAGCATCCTCCCAAACGAATTTTAGGTTCGCTACAGCTTCATCTAATACGGATGCACCGTCCAGATTTACGCGCAGTCTGTCTCCACCTACAGTTCCGATGATTTCTACGGGTACGCCGCTGGCAGCAATCGCTGCTTTCAGCTCTTCCGCACGTTCAGGCGCTGCCGTCAGCACGATACGTGATTGGCTTTCGCTGAACAATGCTACATCGGATCTAAGTCCATTAGCAGAAAGATCGACGTTCGCACCAACGCCACCGCTGATACAGCTCTCTGCAAGTGCTACAGCAAGGCCGCCTTCGGACAAGTCATGTGCCGAACGCACCAGACCGCCGCGAATCGAGTTAAGCACTGCGCTCAGCAGTTTTTTCTCCGTATCCAAATCCAAAGCTGGAGGACGGCCTTCCGTTACACCATGAACGGCATATTGAAATTCACTACCGCCAAGCTCCGCTTTTGTTACGCCTAGCAGAAGGATAGAATCTCCTTCTTGTTTGAAACCTTGAGTCGTAATATGATCCGTATCCGTTACTAAACCAACCATGCCGACAACCGGCGTTGGGTAGATGGAGCCCGTAGTATTTTCGTTATAAAGACTGACATTCCCGCCGATAACCGGAGTATCCAGCACACGACAAGCTTCAGCCATCCCATCAACCGCACGCTCCATTTGCCAGAACACATCAGGTTTCTCAGGGTTTCCGAAGTTTAGGTTATCGGTAATAGCAAGCGGTTCAGCACCCGAACAAACGATGTTACGAGCCGCTTCGCTGACTGCAATCCGTCCACCCACTTCAGGATCAAGATAGACGTAACGACCGTTACAGTCCGTAGTCATCGCAAGTCCTTTACGTGTGCCATGAATGGTAACTACAGCCGCATCAGATCCAGGTCGAACAGCCGTACTAGTCCGTACCATGTAATCATACTGGTTGTATACCCAGGCTTTGCTTGCTACGGTTGGTGATCCAAGCACCGTGCGCAGTGCGCCGCCTAGATCCGTAACTTCCGCGTAACGAAGCGTATCTACTGATTCATTTTCTACATAATAAGCAGGAACCTCAGATGGTTTGTTATACACTGGACACTCATCCACAAGCGCTGTTACTGGCATGTCACCAACAACCTCACCGTGATGGTACAGCTTCAAGCGACCATCATCCGTAACTTTACCGACTTTACAGCAGATAACGCCCCAGCGATCAAAAATCTCTTGCGCCTGTGCCTCATCCTTCGGCTCTACTACGAACAACATCCGTTCCTGCGATTCCGAAAGCATCATTTCATAAGGGGTCATGCCATCTTCACGTTGTGGCACCTGATCAAGATACAGCTCCAAACCGTTGCCCGCTTTACTTGCCATCTCGGCACTAGAGCAGGTAAGTCCAGCCGCACCCATATCCTGAATCCCAATAACGATGCCGCTGTCGATCAATTCCAGGCAAGATTCCATTACGAGTTTCTCCATAAACGGATCGCCTACTTGTACAGCTGTACGTTTAGCTTCTGACTCTTCACTTAGTTCAACGGATGCAAAAGTAGCCCCATGAATCCCATCACGTCCAGTAGGAGGACCTACGTAGAAGACGGGGTTCCCTACACCTTTAGCGACACCACGTTGGATTTTATCATGATCAATTAGACCGACACACATTGCGTTAACAAGCGGGTTACCGTCATAGCTATCATCGAACATGATTTCGCCGCCCACGGTTGGAATCCCGATACAGTTACCATAGCCAGCAATACCAGACACCACATGCTCGAACAAATATTTCACGCGATCGCTTTCCAGCTTGCCGAAACGCAAGGAATTGAGCAGTGCGATAGGTCTTGAGCCCATGGAAAAAATATCACGAATGATCCCACCTACGCCTGTTGCCGCACCTTGAAAAGGTTCTACCGCTGAGGGGTGGTTATGACTTTCGATTTTGAATACAACCGCTTGGTTATCTCCGATATCTACAATCCCTGCGCCCTCGCCAGGTCCCATCAGGACACGTGGCCCAGTAACTGGGAAACGTTTCAACAATGGCTTAGAGTTCTTGTATGCACAGTGTTCGGACCACATTACGCTGAACACGCCTATTTCAGTATAGTTCGGCAAACGTCCCATAAAAGACTTGATGAGCTCATATTCGCTGTCCGACACACCGAATTGGCTGTAAATTTTCTGCTCTGCGATCTGTTCTGCGGTCGGTTCCTTAACGGATACTTGCTGCGTCATGACGATCCCTCCAAGTCTTCAGTATAGATGTGAACATTCGTTTGCCATCTTCAGATCCGAGCAAGCTGTTAGCTGCACGCTCAGGGTGAGGCATCATGCCGACTACATTCCCCTGCACATTACTAACACCCGCAATATCAGCTACAGAGCCATTAGGATTATCGCTATATGTGAACACAATCTGATTGTTAGCTTTTAGCTCAGCTAAAGTCTCTTCATCACAGTAGTAGTTTCCTTCGCCGTGAGCGATCGGGATGACGATTTCTTCATCCTTAGCATAATCAATAGTAAATGGGGTTTCGTTATTAACAACCTTAAGCACTGTATCATGACAACGGAACTTCATGGACATGTTACGACGCAGCGCGCCTGGCAATAAACCAGCCTCAGTAAGAATTTGGAACCCGTTGCAAATGCCTAGCACAAATTTCCCTTGCTCTGCTGCTTTAGCAACCTCAGCCATTACAGGAGCAAATCTTGAAATCGCGCCGCAGCGCAGGTAATCACCATATGAGAATCCGCCTGGAACCAAAATGCAATCATACGCCGACAAATCTGTCGCTGTATGCCACACATAATCGACTGGTTCGCCGAGACTGTCCTCTACCGCCTTGTAGCAATCAATATCACAGTTAGAGCCTGGGAAGACAAGTACAGCAAATTTCATGTCGTTTAGTCCTCCAATTCGTAGCGGTAATCCTCGATCACCGTGTTGGCAAGTAGCTTTTCGCACATTTCCTTGAGGCGCACTTCTGCTTCAGCACGGTTATCCGTGTCTAAAGTCAGCTCCATATATTTCCCAATACGCAAACTTTCAACTTCTTGAAAACCTACCGAATGAAGTGCTCCTTGCACTGCTACACCTTGTGGATCGAGAACGCTCTTCTTAATGGTGACATATACCGTCGCTTTTAACATATGCTTGTAGTTCCTCCTAAATTTTTATGTGTATATACTTTCTGAAAGCTGAAACTCTACTAAAAGTAACTCTAGCTTTAAAAACATACACTTCATTTATTCCCATGAGTAAACACACAATGTTGAGCTATAAAGACTTGCCAGTAAGACGATGATAAATGTCCAGATAACGGCGCGTAGTTTCTTCAACTACTTCTAGTGGAAGTGGATCCGGTTTGCTATTTTTATCCCAGGAGGATGCAGATAGATACGTACGAACAGGTTCTTTATCCATACTATCAATTTCGATATCAAGCGCGTATTTGTCCTTGGCCCAGAAACGTGAAGCATCCGGCGTAAAAATCTCATCTATCAGAATCACCTTGCCATCCAGCAAGCCGAATTCAAATTTGCAATCTGCTAGAATGATTCCCCGCTCCGCACAATACTCTCTGGCAAAAGAGAACAATTGCAAGCTCTTCTCCTGCAGCTCGAGTGCCAGATCAGCACCGATTAGCTCCTGCATCTTTTCAAAAGGAATATCCTCATCATGACCTACATCGTTTTTAGCCGCAGGGGTAAAGATTGGCTGTGCCAGCAGCGCATTTTTGCGCAAGTTCTTAGGAAGCTCAATACCATTCACTTTGCCCGTTTCTTGATACTGTCTCCAGCCCCCACCAGTGATACACCCACGAACAACACATTCGATATCGATGCGCTCTGCTTTGCGTACCACCATAACACGGTTTCTGAGAGCTTCCTTGTCCTTAACGATGTCTCCGAGCAGATCCACATCGATATGAACGACATGATTCTCCATCAGCTCTTTGGTCTTTCCAAACCAGAACGCACTCAGACGGTTAAGCACATTGCCCTTTTCAGGTACCGCCGGGTCCAGCACATAGTCAAAAGCAGATATCCGATCCGTGACGACGATCAGTACCTTCTCCCCTAAATCATATAGCTCACGAACTTTCCCTTTATAGAGCAGCGGCGCATTGATGAGTTCCACGGCTGTGGATACGGCCGACGATGTCATGACCTTTCCTCCCTTGAACTAATGATCTTCCTAAGTTGGGCTGGTCTAGGAGGAAGCACTTCCGAGGAATGTTTGGACTTCCGATCGCTGTTATCCTCAGATTTCTTGATTTGAACCGCTTCTCGCGGTAGAAATCCGAGGATAAAGGCGAACGCTGACGCTTCTACAGTTCCAAACCTCCTCTACAGTGCTCCCCCATCCAGCTTTGCATTTATTGCAGCGTTCCTTAGTTCACCACTAACTTATCTTTTTAGGATCTCTAAGGTCTCATTCCGAGGAATTCGTTCCTTATCGACCCAACCATTAACGCACCTATTTTTTAGATAAGCTCTAGCTTGCGGAAGATGGTGTCCACATGCTTAAGGTGCCAAGAAGGGTTAAATGCATCTTCAATTTCTTCTGGGGTAAGAACATTAGTGATCTCAGGTGTAGCTTCCACTATATCGCGGAATTGTTTTTGCTCTTCCCATGCTTGCATAGCACGAGGTTGAACGGTATCGTACGCTTGCTCACGGCTGAGACCTTTGTCGATCAATTTAGTCAAGATCCGACCAGAGAAAGGAACGCCGAACGTACGGTTCATGTTACGCTTCATGTTCTCTGGGAATACAGTCAGGTTCTTCACGATGTTTCCGAAACGGTTCAGCATGTAGTTGAGCAGCATTGTCGCATCCGGAAGGATAATACGTTCCACAGAGGAGTGCGAGATATCGCGTTCATGCCAGAGCGGTACGTTCTCGTAAGCTGTAACCATATGTCCGCGAATAACGCGGGACAGACCGGAAATGTTCTCGCAGCCGATCGGATTACGTTTATGCGGCATAGCGGATGAACCTTTTTGACCTTTTGCAAAAGCTTCTTCGACTTCGCGAATCTCACTCTTTTGCAAGGCACGGATTTCAGTAGCGAATTTGTCTAGCGAAGTCGCTACCAAAGCAAGAGCAGCCATGTATTCAGCATGACGGTCACGCTGCAGAGTTTGTGTAGAGATTGGAGCTGGGCTTGTACCGAGCTTACGGCAAACGAATTCTTCTACGAAAGGATCGATGTTAGCGTAAGTACCAACGGCACCGGAGATTTTACCGAACTGCACACCATTCGCTGCATGGCGGAAACGCTCCAAATTACGTTTCATTTCTTCGTACCACAGCGCCATTTTCAGACCGAAAGTAGTTGGTTCAGCATGAACACCATGCGTACGGCCCATCATCGGCGTATCTTTGTAAGCAACCGCTTTGTCTTTAAGGATCTCAATAAAGTTGATGATATCCTTCTCTAGAATCTCATTCGCTTGACGCAGCAAGTAACCCAGTGCTGTATCTACCACGTCAGTAGAAGTAAGACCGTAGTGAACCCATTTGCGTTCTGCGCCAAGGCTCTCGGAAACCGCACGTGTAAAGGCGATAACGTCATGACGAGTCTCTTGTTCTATTTCATCAATGCGTGCGATGTCGAATTTAGCGTCCTTACGCAGTTTAGCTGCGTCTTCGTGCGGGATGACTCCCAACTCAGCCCATGCTTCACAAGCACAAATCTCAACTTCAAGCCACGCTTTGAATTTATTTTCCTCCGTCCAAATAGCTCGCATCTCAGGTCTGCTGTAACGTTCGATCATATTCTTTAGTTCCTCCAAAGTTTAGATTGCTCCACCCAGGACAAGCCGTCTCCGGTATCCTTGCAGAGCAGATTGATATGGCCCATCTTGCGGCCGGTCTTACTCTCAGTCTTGCCATATATATGAAGCTTAGGTACAACACCCAGCTTATTATCTTTTTCGTCCTGTGTACAGGTCGCTTTAATGGCGCCATCCAAATGCTGACCCAGTACATTTACCATAACTACAGGTGTCAAAAGCGTTGTGTCGCCCAGCGGCAGATTACAAATTGCCCGGACATGCTGCTCAAACTGAGAAGTCGTGCAAGCGTCCATAGTGTAATGCCCCGAATTATGCGGCCTTGGTGCCAGCTCATTGACGAACAACTGTCCATCCTCTGTGACGAACATTTCTACTGCCAGTAGTCCAACCGCATTTAGTCCAGCGATTAATGTCTCTGCCAACTCGCATGCTCTCCGCTGAATCTCTTCTGACACTCTTGCAGGCACAATGGACAGATGCAAAATATTATTCACATGAATATTTTCCGACGGTGGGAAGCTCTTAACCTCTCCAGAAGCACTGCGTGCGGCAACAACGGATATTTCACACTTAAAAGCTATGAACTTCTCAAGCACCAGCTCCGGTACAACGGCTCCGGGTGCTACCTGGCGGAAGGCTTCTTCCAGCTCTTCTTCCTGACGGATCACAGCCTGGCCTTTGCCGTCATATCCGCCTGTGGCGGTCTTCAGCACACAGGGAAGTCCAAGTTCAGCCGCCGCCACTTTCAGATCCACAAGGCTATCCACCTTCCGGTACGGGGCGACGGGTACGCCTGCCGCCTCGATGGCGGCTTTTTCGCGCAGCCGATGCTGCGTCGTATACAGCAGCGCGCTGCCCTGCGGCACGTACGATTCCTCCGTCAACAGCGCGGCAACGCCCGCGTCGACGTTCTCGAACTCGTACGTGATGACGTCCGCGCGGCGGGCTAGCTCCCGCGCCGCGTCCCGGTCGTTATACGCCGCCGTGATCTGCGGCGTAACTTGACCGCTAGGCGCATCCGGCGCAGGGTCCAGCGCCACGAAGCGGTAGCCCATGGCGCTGCCGGCCAGCGCCATCATGCGCCCTAGCTGCCCGCCGCCGAGCACGCCGACGGTCGCGCCGGGCAGTAGCGTCCGGACGGTGTCCGTGCCGGGCGCATCCATAGCGGCTGGCGAATTAGCGCCGCCAGCCTCCTGCAGCTTCAGCTCCTCCGGTCTCATAAGCTGTCGCTGCTTTCAAGCACTTCGTCCGTGATCGCATCCCGGCGCAGCTGCGCGCGCTGCTGCACTTCCGGATCGAACGCTCCGATGATCTGTGCGGCCAGGAGACCTGCATTAATGGCTCCTGCCTTACCAATGGCTACCGTTGCCACTGGAATGCCTCCTGGCATCTGTACGATGGAGAGAAGCGAATCCAACCCATTAAGCGCCTTCGACTGCACTGGCACTCCAATCACAGGCAGGATCGTCTTTGCAGCCACCATACCCGGCAAATGCGCAGCGCCACCCGCTCCTGCAATAATAACGCGAATGCCCCGGCCCGCTGCTTCCTCCGCATAGCTGAACATTAAGTCCGGCGTCCGGTGCGCAGATACTACCTTCTTCTCATAAGATAATCCCAGCTCTTCAAGCACCGCACAAGTGTGCTCCATCGTGTCCCAATCCGATTTACTGCCCATGATAACAGCTACCTGTACAGACATGATTCGACCTACCTTCCAGTCACTAGTATGGATATCTTTATCTTGTAAATTCGAATAAAAAAAGCCCGATGACCAGACGCATTTTGCTGCGGGAGGATCGGACTAGTAAAGAAATTAGGAAAAAATAATCCGCGTGCCTATCACTAGACTGCCATGAAGCGGCGGAAAACGACATCATGCATCACTCCGTTACCCGGACCGCATGCATTGCTGCATTCTATTATCCTATTTCCTCGTAGTCCGGTAATTTACGGTTCCCGGGTAGAAACTTCCGGGCCATATTCCCGGTTTTATACGAGTTGCTCATGACATCAGTTTAACAATCCCCTACACAGGATGTCAACTCAAACACGAACATTGATAAATGCGTAATAATAAATGTTCGCTTTTTAGCTCATTTAAATTCTCAATAGCCTTTAATTCTGCTGATAAAGACTTCTTTCCGTACACTCTTCGCTCTAACAACAGATGTTATATTAAGTGTAGATTAGGCCTCATTCGAATACATATCATCCCTTTATGGCTTTACATTCCGTCTTATAGTTTCTTAACAATGAAAAAAGGAACGCCATAAGCGTCCCTTTTAACTTTATATTATTTCACTACCAGCACTGGAATGCGAGCACTTTGCACTACATTGTGGCTCACACTTCCCAGAACAAATTCACGTATTCCGCCAAGTCCGCGGCTGCCGATAACAATTACATCTATCGCATGTTCCTTAGCATATTTCAAAATCACTTCAGCAGGAGATCCTTGTAAAAGCTCAACCTCAGCATGCAAGCCTTCAGCCTCAAGACGTCCCTTTACTTCTTCCGTAGTCTGCACTGCTAAATCATAGTATTCTTTATTCACTGAAGCTGGCAGTGGTGCTAGAGCTTCTCCGATAAAAAATCTTGGGAATTCAAATGCGTGTACGACATGCATCGTAGAGCCCGGCGTTACTTTTGCGAGTTCAATTGCGCGCTCCAAAGCCTGATTAGAAGCCTTAGATCCATCATAGGCGAGTAAAATTTTAGAGAATAACATGTACGCCACCTCTTTTTCTAGTTTGTAATCATAATGACTATCACCTTAAAAAATAGCTGTACAAAAAAATATTCAGCAACAGAAGAAAGGGAATTCCGATCCTAAAGGACATATGTCGCGTCTTGTGGCGCTTACGATACATGGCAATCAGCACGCCTAATGCCCCGCCCATAGCTGCCAGCAGAAAAAGCGTCTTCTCAGGGACACGTTCTCGCCGTTTACGGGCTTTGTTCTTGTCTTCGGACATGACGACATACCCGATTATATTAATTACCACAAACCACAACATTATAACCTTGACCATTCTCCCGGGCTCCTCCTTGCTTCCTATCTATCTCTATTATATTCCTCTTTTTCTCAAAAAACCAATCATCCTTACACGGGCTGATAACTTCGCTGCCTGCCTCTTTCGTCTCACTTCTGTGCATCCTTCATCCATACCCATGATAATACCGCAGCAAGCGCTGCCGCAATTCCACCTAGCCAGAACCCTCCAGTCAAACCATACACAGCACTCATCCAGCCTGCCACGAACGGACCTGCCGACATACCTACCGCATAGACAGCCTGATAGAAACCCATAGCTGTTGCGCGTTTATATGGATCTACTTCGGATACCGACTTGCCTAGCAGCAATGGAAAAATAAGTCCCTGCATAAATCCGTTTCCTATCTGAGTCAGACAGAGCATCGCTAACGTGGGCATAGAAGGAATAAGAAGTGTAAACAACGCACTCCCGGCAAAGCCTAAGAGAAGTGTCCCCCTGTCTCCTAGCAGCCTTCCAAATGTCCGTGAACCATATAGCGTCGCGATTGCATGCGGAATCATAAAAGCGAGCGTCAGCCAGCCCAAGCTTTCTTTGCTTGCTCCGATATTCAGGGCTTGGTTTGGCGTATAGCCGAACATCGTTATGAATAGCACACAGTGTGCCAATACAGACAGCAGTGAGACTCTTACCAGAAGTGGCTCCTTCATCACACCTGCCAGGTCCTTGATCTGGATCGCATTTTGACGTTTCTCCTGTTTTTGTTCAGGCAATCGTAGAGCAAGCAGCAGCGCCGCAATAGCTACAATTCCGCCAATCAGAAACGGGGTGTTCCAGCCCCAATGCTCCACCATGTAACCACTAATCATCATACTGGACAATTGGGCGATTACCGTAGTGAATTGCAGCATGCCCATCGCTTTTCCAGCTTCTTCTTTCGGGAAATATCCCGCAAACATCACAGTGTACACCACCCATGCGGAAGCCGCTATACCGGATACTGCACGTGCTGCCAATGCCCAACCAGGCTGTGCTCCCCACATAAAAAGAAAGCAGCTGGCTCCGCTCGCAATCAGTCCCAGGTAGATAAACGGACGCCGCCGATTCAAATAATCCGAACCGATGCCAATCGGCAGTCGGAACAGAATCTGCATCAGCCCATATACACCTAGCACCATCCCCACCTTAAAATACGATGCTCCCAAATGCTCCACATAAGGTGAAAGCACCGGAACATAAATATAAGAAGAGAACCAGAACATAAATACAATAACGAGAAAGAACAACCTGCTCCCACCCTGTGCCTGTGGACGATCTGCTGCTTTCAATTGATTCACCTGCTGAGCTTCCACCCTCATCACCTGCTCTATGTATTTGCTTAACATTCTAATTCAAAGCCTATCCGTAGACTACAAAAACTTACGTAAACAGAAAAAAAGCTACTGAGCACGCTCAGCAGCCTTCATAATTACAATATATTCGAAGCTTTCTACTTATCCTTCTTTTGCCCTTCGAGCGCTGCTTTCAGCAGTTCCCCAAGATTGGAGCCGATGCTTTCCTGCTTACTATATTGCTGCACCAGCTTTTGCTGTTCGCGTTTATTCACATGCTTATGATCCTTATCCAAGGTTTCTGTGATGCCACAACCCAAACATTGTACGAACATGCCAGCTTTACCTTCTTTAAGTTCCATTTTCTTATGGCATTGAGGGCAGCGGCGATTCGATAGTCTTTTCTCTCCAGCACGGGTATATCCACAGTTATCTGCAGGACACACAAGCAGCTTACCCCGTTTGCTCTTTTTCTCGAGTAGTCTTGTACCGCATTCCGGACAATTACTGTTGGAGACATTATGTGGTTTGTATTCTGCTCCACTAGTTTTGACACCTGTAACCAGTTCCTGTGCCATACTGCGGATGCCTTGTAAAAAGAGCTCCGGT
Source organism: Paenibacillus sp. PastF-3 (assembly GCF_029893135.1). Classification (NCBI taxonomy): domain Bacteria; kingdom Bacillati; phylum Bacillota; class Bacilli; order Caryophanales; family Paenibacillaceae; genus Paenibacillus; species Paenibacillus sp. PastF-3. The sequence goes on from NZ_JARXWM010000034.1 coordinate 28,670, forward strand.
TTACCTTGACCACGCGCAATTTTCTCGAGTTCAGCTTCCCAGCGCGCAGTTAGATCTGGTGTCCGTAGCTGGGTGGATACCAGCTCGATAAGCTGCTTACCTTTTCCTGTCGGATGCAGGAGATTCCCCTGACGCTCAATCGTATCAGAGCTCACCAGCTTCTCGATAATATCCGCACGCGTCGCCGGGGTTCCCAGTCCATGCTTCTCCATTTGCGTCAAAAGCGAAGCTTCATTATAACGCTTCGGTGGTTGTGTCCGTCCAGGACGCACCATACAGCGGCCAATCGTGACAGTTGCCCCTTCGCGCAGCTCAGGCAGCTTTACACTGCCAGCTGCTGGCTCGTCCGATGCTTCCTCGTCATCATCGTTACTCATATCTCCGCCGTACACTTCACGCCAGCCGGCATCTTTTACTGTTGTTCCTTTGACATGGAAGCTCTCGCCCTCCGCGTTGACAGTAACAGCTACCGCATCATAACGAGCGGGTGGGTAGAACAAGCTGATAAAACGCCGCACGATCAGATCATACAGCTTACGTTCCTCAGTACTCAGACCATTTAACAATACGGTCTGCTCTGTCGGAATAATAGCATGGTGATCGCTTACTTTGCTATCATCCACGATCCGCTTCGTAATCGGCAGCGGCTTGCGCAGCAATGGACGTGCTAACGCTGCATATGGACCGACCGCAACACTATCCAGTCTTTCCTTGAGTGTGCCCGTCATATCTGATGTTAAGTAACGACTGTCCGTACGCGGGTAAGTGACAAGCTTATGCTGCTCATATAACCGCTGAAGCACACTGGAGGTCTGCTTCGCGGAGAAGCCGAACTTCCGGTTCGCATCACGCTGCAATTCAGTCAGATCATAAGCGAGTGGATGAGGTTCGCTCTTCTCACTCTTTTGTACCTTAATAATACGGCCGCTGCATCCAGTAAGCTTATCCTTTAGACTTGCCGTCTTATCCTTTTCAAATATCCGACCATCGCCGTTACTGGCCCGCCATGCCGCTTGGAAATCTCCAAAATCAGCAGTCAGCGTCTCAAAATCAACGGAACGGAAACCCGTAATCTCCTGTTCACGATCCATGATCATCCCTAATGTCGGCGTTTGTACCCGCCCTGCGGAGAGCGGCGAACCGAACTTACATGTCAAAGCTCTCGTGACATTCAGTCCAATCATCCAATCCGCCTCTGCGCGGCAACGTGCAGATTCATACAGACGATCAAAATCGCGACCTGGTCGGAGCTTTGCGAATCCCTCTTTAATCGCCTTATCAGTCTGCGAGGATATCCACAGCCGTCGGAATGGCTTTTTCCACCCCGCCATATTCATAATCCAACGTGCCAGTAGCTCACCTTCACGGGCAGCATCTGTAGCAACAATAAGCTCCTCAATGTCCTGACGCTTCATTAGATGCTGAACAGCTTTGTATTGCTGGTTGGTCTCACGCAGCACCTTCAGCTTGGTCTTCTCCGGCAAAATCGGCAAATCCTCCAAAGCCCAAGTTGCAAACTTTTTATTATAATCTTCAGGCTCTGCCAGGCCGACTAAATGACCCAGTGCCCAAGTAACCACATATTTTGGACCTTCAATATAGCTCTTCTGTTTATTATTACATCCCATGACCCGTGCGATCTCGCGTGCAACAGACGGCTTCTCCGCCAATACTAATGTCTTCATAATGCTCCCCTTTCCACATCAAATTTCATTATATCATTAAATGAATGTTAGCAAATATCGTCAGGCCCTACCGGGTCACTCCGTTATACACTAAATAAATCAAACAACGAAAACTCAGTGAGTGAAATCTTCATTCCATTAGAAAAATCCGTATCTGCTATGCAGACACGGACTTTTTTTGCTTATGGGATTAATAGCTACTATTGCTCTACCTGAATCGTTTGTTCAAGCTCCGGATAATAATGTTTAACTTGTTTTCCTTCTTCATCTCTTAATTCTTTATGGCTCTCATCAATGGAGTAAGTAAACGGCTTAACTGTAATTGTTTTTGGTGTTTGCGGGAACGGACTGAAATCTTTGTCTACCATAGGATAGACTATAGCCGGCAAGTTGAATGACCCACTCGAAGAAAATGCATTGCCTAGTTCATCAACAATTTCATAGAACATTTCAGAGGTTGTGTATCCATCCTTTTCTTTCACAGTTGGCGCTTTACCTTCTTCCCTGAGCTGTAATCTGCTTGTGGCTGGAGTTAATTCCAGTTTGGTAATCGTATAACTGAATTCTTCTGCCTCTTTTGTTTGGTTCAGATCAAGCTTGATAATTCCTTCCGTTACTTTTTTCACCGGCACCTTGATTTCAAAAGGCTCTGCGATTTGTGTAACCGGCACAGTGATGCTTAATTCAAATTCATTCCCCAATGCCTCTACATTATTTAGATTTCTATAATCGTATAAAATAGCATTCTTTTTCCCCTCAACATCACCAGAAGACGACATTTGGCTCTCCAGTTCTTTCCCATTCGGCAATTTCACTTCTGCTGAACCCAACAACCCTCTTTCGGACTGGTTCATTGTCACTTTCGCATACTGCTGTTCTATTACCTCTGGATCGAACTCAATCGGTTCAATAATCATCTCTGCCATCATCTTATCATTATCAATGCCCTCCCGTTCAATCGCAAAAGCCAACCGAGAGCCGTCATAATAGGCATCAGTAACCTTTAAGGTCACACCATCATGGGTAACGCTTTGGTTCGGGGCAGTAGATAATCCTTTTTCCTCAGCAGCATTAAGACCTTTATCGTCAATACCCTTAAAAATACTTCCTACAACAGGAATCTGCTTCAACGTTTCAGCCATGACTGGGGATACAAATCCGCTACCGATTATACCCGCACCCAACACTGCTACTGCCGAGGCAACCACCAGTGATTTTTTCAGGAGGTTTTTTCCACCTATTCTTACCGCTCGTTTTTCCATTCCCTCGTCTCCTATTCGCTTCATAATTAAATCACTGAAACTGTCTACCGGCATTTCATGATTTTGGAATGTTTGGCGAATGTACTCCATCTTCTCACTTTCAGTTCGATCTTGCCATTTCTCCATGAGGGCTACCTCCTTCATTCATTCTTTGCCGGATCAACTTTTTGCGTAGACGTTCAAATTTTTTGCGTAAAGTAGCTGAATTACAATCCATAATCTGACTCATTTCTTCAAAACTGTACTGCTCAACCACCTTAAGAATCAGTAGATTACTCTCTTCGGCTGTCAGGCCATCCATAAATAACTTCTGCAAAAGTTCCTCGTCGTGTGGATTATAATAGGCTTTGGGCTGCTGTTCTTTATATAGCGACAACAGACGCTTTCGTCTTTTGCGTTTACGAATCTGATCCAGACAATGATGGTAGGCCACTTTATAAAGCCATGCGTTAAAAGATACTCGTTTCTCATAACGTCTGAGTTCCTGATACACTTTTACAAATATATCTTGCACAGCATCCTCTGCTTCTTCATGACTTCTTAAAATATAATAACAATACGTATAAATCTTTCTTTCGTAGGCTTGTATTATAGTTCTATAGGCTTCTCGGTTGCCTTCAAGAACTTGACTTATAGCCTCTTCAATTAACGTTTGATTCACAGGGACCCCGGGGCTGCGACGTTCCAAAGAATCACCTCCTTGTTATTGACTACAACTATATAACGAATGTAGACTCTTGAATTGTGACAGGCTCAAAGATTTATTCCAAATATGTTAAAATCATCAACTATATTCAAATAAAAAAGCGATTGCCCCGATTGATGCTCGGACAAATCGCTTTTATAATAATATTCCATATTTATAAACTTTTTACTTATTCATATTTTTCAACTCAATACATGCTTCAAAAAATACAATATCACTATTCTGGCCACGGACATATATACCATCATCCGTTACAGCTGAACGTAAAATGACCAGTTCATCCCCAAACTTAGCTTCTTGTAGATAAGTAATCCGGAAGCGTGTGAACTCCGCATTATCCCATTCCGCTAAACTGAGTGCATCACAACATAAATCTCCGTATCGGGCATTATTCAAATGTCCGTTGCTATCCAGCCCACTATATCTTACCTGATACCGATAAGCTTCTTCCATAGTAATATCAGTAGGGATCGTTACCTTAACAGGCATATCGCCTACTGAATCGCCATTATAATGCTTAACTTGAACTGGAAGAGCGTTCGGTCTGAGTATCTTTCTCTTCTCAATATCTACTAAAGCCCATATAGAACGCGCTTTGGCAATCTCTATATGATCTGCATCCAAAATACGATAATCCCGTTGCCATAAAGCCCCTTTGGTACCTTTACTCCAGGTATGTACACTAAGCACATCATTTGGGCGAGGAATACGCTTAAAATCAAGATCTAACGTAATCATCATCCAGCCCATTCCTGCATTCAGCATTTCTTCTACACTTATCCCCAAATTACCCACGGCGAAGTCCGCTGCGCATTGCATTACATCCAAAATAAAGGATAACTTCGCTTTTGAGCGATAATCCGTGTCACTCGCATGTACAGAAAATTGCTCTATCCACACAAGATTAGTATGGTTCTCCATTGTTTATCCCCCTACAATGCAAAAAATCCTTGCATTTATTTGAAGTATCCACATATACCACTGCTCTATCCACATAAAATGGGGACTACTTTCAATTATGAATACATTTAATTATTTCATCCACATGTTAGTAACTTTTATTTTTTTGTTATTTCCCCATAACTTATCCACATTATTTAAATCAACCGATAAAGGGAACAAAAAAGCCATTGTTGATTTATCAACAATGGCTTCGTGTGCTTGGCAACGTCCTACTCTCCCAGGACCCTTCGGTCCAAGTACCATCGGCGCTGGAGGGCTTAACGGTCGTGTTCGGGATGGGTACGCGTG
>NZ_JARXWM010000035.1:0-16149 GCF_029893135.1 Paenibacillus sp. PastF-3
TGCTGGACTTCTTTTAGACATTAGAAAAACTCCCATCATTGTAGCAGTAGAAGTTTTCGTTTTTTCTACTGTCTACTATGATGGGAGCATATCAAAACTTCTGTACGTCTTCTTTATTGTCCTTGTGCATCAGATGTAAAAAACGATTCGAACTTATCGGCAGCAGCCTGATCAGCAGTTTGCAGAGCGTGTCCATAAATATTCATTGTTGTGGCGATGCTTCCATGTCCAAGTCGCTCTGAGATAATCTTAGCATGAACGCCTTGATTAATCAGAATGGTGGCTGAGGTATGCCGGAGATCATGAAACCGAATGTACCGAAAGCCATTTTTCTTTATGAACTGTCGAAACCAAAGATAGGGACGCTCATGATGGAAAGGTTGTCCATTGGGATGTGAGAACATAAAAAACCAATCTCCGCTATACCATGAATCGCCAACGTCATTTCGTTCTTGCATTCTGTAAGCGTAGTATTCTTTCAGCTCCTTTAACATAGAACTTGGTAACGCTACTTTCCGAATAGATTTTTTTGTTTTGGGAGATTTGACAATGACCTCACCTTTAAGAGCATGAATCAGTGATTGTGACACATCCAAAATCCCATTGTTGAAATCAAGATGCTTCCATTCCAGCCCGAGTAATTCGCCCCGCCGCAATCCGGTTGTAAGAGCCAAAGTAACCATGACCTTCCAGTGATATGGCTCTCGTTGCAAAGCTCGAAGCATTTGTTCAACTTCTGTTTCATTATAGGGGACGATCACTTTTGCATTGACCTTTGGTTTCTGCACATCGATAACCGGGTTTCGCTTAATAATTCTCCATTCCACTGCACGTTTGAGTATGTTTTTTAAGATACGGTGTTGAATTTCGATTGTTCCAGAAGCTAAGCCTCCTGCTTTTTTATCTCCACGGCTACCTGCCTTTTCGAGCTGATTCAGATAATTTAAAATGTGAAGTGGTTTAATTTCCTCCAGTCTTAGATGCTGAAAGTACGGAAGAATTCGGGTCTTAAGATTAGAGTCATATGTGTATAAGGTCTTGAATCCCAGATGCTTTACGGCATACTTATCTCTCCATTCTTTGACGAACGCTCCAAATGTTAGTTTTTGAGGCGATACATATTCATCCGCCTCGACTTCCATCCGAAATTTAGCATATTCGCTTTCCACTTCTCGTTTTGTTCGGCAATGAACGGTTTTTGTGAAACGAACGTATTTTCCTCTAGCGTCTTTACCAGCATTAACTGTTAAGAACCATGAATTATCACCACGTTTTTGGATATTTGCCAAGTTAAAGCACCTTCTACAATGGATTTTTATATTAGTCATTATGTCCATTCATGAAGAAGTGAGACCTTACCTTAATAGATTAATATTGATTGGTATCACCTCAGGTATCCTCAAGAATCTTAGTCAAATCATTCAAAGGTGGTACATATCGCAACGTTGTTCCTACATTTTTATGTCGCAGCTGATGCTGAATATCGATGATGCTCATACCACCTGTCTGCATCAAATATCCTGCTGTTCGTCTAAGATCATGTGGCCGAATATGTCTGCCAAGGCCTGCATCTTGAGCTAACTCAGATAGTATCCGTTTAATCTTATCGACGGTCATGATTTTTCCTTGTTGATGGAATAGGTACTCATCCCCCTGATTAGCATACTTAAGATATTCAGGATGTTGGATGTACCGTTCAAGTTCTGCTGTGAGATCTTTAGGGAGGGCGACAGGTCGTTTCTCGGTTTTTTGTGCATCAAAAACGTGGACGATCCGTGTTTCCAAGTGTACCCGTTTCCGCCTTAGGAAACGGACCTCTGAGAGTCGAAGACCCGTGATCAGCATGAACCAGAGAAACACAAACTCTTGCCGGTAGAACGGGCTCTTATGTAATGCAGCTTGTAGAAGGGCAAGACACTCTGCTTTCGACAAGGCCGTGTTTTGAATGGGGGACTCGAATTTTGGCCTAGGATATCCGAGCAGTGGGTTATGTTGAATCAGATCCGCCTCATACAGGAATTCAAAGAAACATCGTAACACGGTAATGGTTGCTGCTAAATTCATATTCGACATATGCTCATGATGTTTTAAGTCCATAAAAAAACGATCAAAGACCTGTCGTTGAATGGGGAGGAATCTGCTAGGATGCTCACGACTGGCATGAAATTGATCAAAATCAAGTTCGCCTTCAAAACCATTGTCAAGTAAGAAGGCTTCGAATTTCTTGAGTACGCTTATATATTTTTGTTTGGTTGAACTTCTTAATGTGAATTGGTTGCTCCAGATCTGGAAGTAGGCGGACTGAAGTAAAAAAGCCATAGGGATCGCCTCCTGATTCAAAAGAGATCGCTTGCTTTGAGCTGAGCGAGGGGATGCTGGTCGATTGCTTTAACTAGCATACTATCAAATAACTTTAAATAAACCTCCGTGGAACTCAGCCACGAATGCCTCATGAGTTCCTTGATCGTGTATAGATTTACGCCGGACTCAAGCAGATAAAGAGCAAAGGAATGCCGTAGAGAGTGTACGGATAGCTGATAAGATTTTTTGTCGGATTCGGGTATAGAGGTTGCTTGATCAATCAAGGCAGCAAACATCTTCTGAACCGTGCTTTCGTGTAGAGGAGATTTCCCTCTGTCATCCGAAAAAATAAATCGTTCTAAATAATCTTGCGCGTCTTTTACGCCATGGTACCGAAAGCTCACATATGTCCCCAGTATTTCAAGGGAGGATTTGGTTATTTTGCTAGGCTGTTTATATCCCTTTTTTCCTTTTCCACGTACAAGGATCTCTTGCCGGGATGAAACAATATCACCAATCTGTAGATGTAACAATTCGCTTAGCCGAATACCCGAACCTAAAAAGGTCCATAAAATGGTGAAATTGCGGTGAGCTTCGCGGCCGAGTCGAACTAGGCACAGCAGCTCATCCAACTGTTCTTTGGTAAACGCACGTGGCTCACGGTTTTGATCTATTTCCATAGAGAGGGTCCGTTTGAGTTTTCGGATATCCTGCTTGAAAAAGTGAGCAAAAACCTCTCCCAGAAAACTTCTTAAAAAAGCAGCTTTTTTGCTACGTGTATTCAGTTTTTGAACAGGGGCTAAATAATCGTTTAAAAAGGCTGCAGATGAAATCTCCTTGATGTTTGGGTTTGCTCCTTTTGAGCGTTCGCAATATCGTAAGAATAAATCCATTTCATAGCGATATGCCTGTTGCGAGGTTTTTGCTAAGCTCTGAAACGCATCACTCTCGTAATAATGGAGAACCGCAACATCCAGCAGAACCGATTCCTTCATTTTTATTGCATCAGCATGGTTTTGAGGAGACAGGCGCTGCAACATGCGTTTAAACGTATCTGGTCCGTATTGATCAGCCAGTTGGAGTAGGTTTTCTTCAAAAGCGATATCATTGGCAATCGTATCATCAAATATAGGCATAACATGTATCCCCTTCTTATTCATATTGGAGCAAATCAATTTGACTAATCATGTGTCCGTCTCGGTACGCCATATGAATATATAACCCTACAGTATCCAGCATTCGTACACGGGCTAATTCTTTTATCGCTTGCGGGAGGATGCCTTTATAGGCAAGGCGCGTAATAAACATATGACGGAAGATATGAACGCCGCCTGGAAACGGCCAACCGGTGATCATCGCGTAAAGTAAGAAATATTCATATACATCGTGTTTAATCGTAGAGATTCTTTGTCCCAGGAGGTAGGTTGTTCTAGGCTGAGTTTGAAGCTCTTGTAAAAGGGAACAAAGTTTTTCGGCCAATGGTAAAACGTGACTCTTTTTACCTTTGCTATGGATAACAATCGTTCGTATTCCTAAATTAATATCACACCATTTGATATGAGCCACTTCAGATAATCGGAGCCCCAGATGGAACATCAATCGATACCCAATCTGTTCACGGACAGGATTTCTTGCGTACTGCTCCACCACCTGAAAAAAGGCCACGATTTGCTGATCCGTTGGAAGCTCACGAGGGCTGTAACGAGGTGCCTTAATGGAACGGAAGCGCTGTAGAGGGGACTCAAAGCCAAATCTTTCATGTAAAAAATGATAGAATGAGCGAATGGCATATATACTATGTGTAAATGAAATTTGGCTGCATTCTCCATCCCTTACGAGCCTTAGTTTGTAGGTGCGGTACATCAGCAAATGTTCATTTTGAATTTGAAAAACGGAGATTGTGTCAGGAGTTGCTTGCTTAAATGTCTGGACGTTTGCACAAAGCCAAACAAAGAGCTGGGTGACGTGGGTAGATGTGTTTCGAATATGTTTACGAGAAAATCCTTTCTCCTCCATATGCATTTGGAAGCCCAGGATTCTCGGATGCATATTTGTCTGCTTGTCTGATGCTTTAAAGAATGGGAAGATCTTTTCTAACTTTCCGCTTTGAATGGATCTTCGCATTAAAAAGTGGAATAGAGTTGATGTGTACGCATCCTTCGCTAGATGTTCGAACCCCTGATGAAGGGTCTTGGGATCAAGCAAGTGTCCATCTTCAATCTGAGAAGGTGCGATCTCAAAAAGTTCTGCAGTGTGAAGCACCAGGTTGCGAGTAAGTTGGAATTTCCTGAAAAAGACATGGGGTGCATTGCGCATACTACGACTTAAATACTCTCGTAATAAGCTTTGGGATATTTCAGTTTGTACTTTGTTCTCCCAGATCCATTGATTAATACCTTTTGCCCCTAGATAGGCCTTGTCTTCTTGAATTTCAGATATCAGTTGTTTGGCATAAAGCATATGTTCCACCTTCTCCCGCGTGACTTTTCTAATATCATGATCGTCACTGAGGGTGGGAAACATACCTTGAACGTCAAGAATCTTTTCGGCAAAAGAAAAATTCTGCCGAAAAGATTCTTGGGTTTCAAGGTGGTTTTGATTTTCTAAATGAGGGGATGTATCAGAAGATTGTTTCTTCATAAGCGTAGCCTCCATTAGGTTTGTTAGCACTAGCCTAACCATGTTGATGAGTTGTAGTTAATCACTCATCAACATGAGAAAGCCAACATAATGGAGGGTAATGCAAGCAGTTTCTAAAGAGAGGTAACGTCGGTGTACTGTCGCTTTTCGATGACTTTTAACAATTCTTCATATGCAGTCTGTTTTTTTTGTTTTGGTCCTACTATCCAGAAGGACCGTTTATGAAGTGGTTGCAAAGGCGTATAGGTTGTCACAAGATGTGTTGCGAACGGAAACATCTTCTTAATGTTGGTTCTTTTTTGAGGATAGAGTGGGGGTTCGTGATTTAGATGGAATTCGAGATACTCTATTTCTGGATAGCTTCTCACCCATCTTGCTGTAATGGGACGATTCTCCCCTTCAAAAAGTGAAAGGGGATCAATGATCCAGTAACCTCGTATGCTCTGAACCTGATTTCGCTCTTCATTAAGTTCATCGATTCGTTTTTCAACGGACGCTCCGTTAAACCAATATTCTGTCGGAGTAGAAAAATACTTCTTATCAGGGTTTTCCTCTACAATCGTTTGCCAAGGAACGTTGCACATGACTGCATAGGAATGAACGACACTGAGAGGTGGTTCCTGAGTCGCGTTTAACAGGTTGTGAGCAGTTCCTGATGCAACTCCTATTTCTTCCTTGATCATTTGTTGGCTTAAACCAAACGATTTTGCATACAGCTGTCTTCGGAAAAAAATATCTGGATACAGAAGTAGCTGCTCCCAGAGTGATTTATAGATTTGAATACGGAAAAGTAAACGATAGTTCGCATCAAGTATATAGCTGCGACATTCCGATCTACTTTTATTATCTGTAGTATTCAACAATTCTTGTGCTTTACGTACCGGCTGATCCCAAAATTCATCTTTTATATTCATTAATATTCACCACATCTATCATAACCTTGGTAAGAATGGAATGCTGAGTTACTCATAAATGTGAGTAATTGACTAAACAACGAAGAGTGGGCGATTAATGTGTTAAGGGCCAGTTGAAAGGTCAAGGGTTCTCACCACACTTCCCTAAAAATATGTAGTTTTTGATTCAAAATGTAAGGCAATAGAACTTCTTTAAAAAGGGACTGTACTTTACACCCTAAAAGATCTCTTAAAAAGAACTTTTTTTGATAGTCACATTAAAAAAAGGGTGGAACGTTATGCGAGAATACGACTTGTTAAGAATTCAATTATTAAAAACATTATTACAAATGGAAGAACAACTGCTAGTCGGTGTCGGGAAAGAAAAGTATCAATCTGGCACAGTTGCTGATAGCAGTGATGAAAATTCGACCGTTCAAAAAGCTGAGCTTCAAATGAAGGCTGTATTTTCTGTAACTGAGTTGTCTGATTATCTTGGTGTTTCATCAGACTGTATCTATACAATGGTACGTGAAAATCAAATTCCCTTTGTAAGAGTACGAAGAAGAATCTTATTTTATAGAGATTCAATTAATTCTTGGATTCACACTAACACCCCATATCCTAAATAGCGGTTCAACATTAATCAGTTCTACTGCTTCATAAAAATATTTGATTAGAAAAAAAACCACCACAAACAAATTCATCCTATACGGATAAATTTTTCTGTGGTGGTTGATTTGTTTTAACAGTACAGTAAGATTAACAGTCGAAACAAGCGGTAAATAATTCCTGCGTAAATTGTAATAAGCTGAATTAAACATTTATTGAATTTCTGAAGATGCTCACCGCTCAGTCACATATTAAAATAATGAGCGTTAGCACCTGCTCGGAGGTTTACGATATCATGATCTACAAAGTGTCAGCTTTCCCATTACTAACCGGATACTGTCTAACTTTTCTGGCGCCTGAGCTTCTTCTCTTACGAATGAAAATATATTTATGATCCTATAAAAAGGTAATATTTTCATTTTATTCATGTTGCAATCTATTATAAAGGTGGCGTTCAACTTTGATGATTGATCAGTAGTTATGTCTTATAGATCTAAAAAAACATGTAGACTATCTAGTGATTATTTGCAGTTCGCATTTAGATTATAGTTAATAAATCTGGAATTGGAGTCAGAAAAGTGTGAAGAATGCGATGTGTTCATTGTCGTAGTAGGGAACTTAGTTAATATGATTTAATTGGTTTATAAATAATGGATTTTGGGGTGACTAGATTGTCTAATTTGACAAAGGAAAAAATAATTGAAGATGTTGTTCGACTTAGGATTTTATTAGAGGATGAAAGTACATACAGTAAAAAACATTTTAAAGAGTGTGAAAAAATAGAAATAAAGTTAACTAAACAAAAAATCAGCGTGAGAAAACTTATCCGTATTCAATATGAAATTATTCAACTGAAGAAAAAGATAAAATCTTTCGAACAGGAAAAAGATAATCGGGCCTTTTACTTTTCGGCATATGGCATTTTATTTTATGGTTTAGTTACTATTTTTTATAGAACAGGGTTACATTTTCAATCAGATATAGGTTGGCTTGATTTTCTATCTGAAAATATACTTAATCTTTGTTCATATGTTCTCATAGGGATAATCGGTGCGTTATCAAGAGTGTTTTCGAAAGCGTTGGACAAGAATGAGGATGTTAGATTATTAATGGCAATTCTATTTCCAGTGGTTTTTATGAGTCTGTTTTTATACAATGGTGATGAAATTTTAGGAATATCAAAAATAAATGTACTCATGTTTGCGGCCGGTTATAGTACAGAATTTATTATGGGAGTTTTAAATAAAATAATGGATTCTGCAAATAAGATATTGAATTTGCCCGATAACTCAGAGGGGAATAATACTCAAATTAATATAGAGAAAAGTATTGGGAAAACTGAGCTGATTGCAGACGAGGATAAAACAAATTTAATCCTCGATCCTGATATTAACACATCTGCCGCTAGAAACTTAAGTGCTTAAAAACTTCAAACCGTCAGCCATAAGCCCGGCGTTTTTTCTTGAATAACACCGTTGGGTCCCCACTTTTAATTTGATTTAAAACATTAAAAACAATTAAAGAAAAAATACAAAGAACATAATTAAATATGCCAGCTGGGGCAGACGACTAAGTTCCCCTTCAAGTTACATGATAGCTGGGAATTTACAGTAACACAAATAGAAGAGATGACAAAGGTAAGTAAGAGGTCGCTCTACCGTGAACTTAACCGGAGGAAACAAAAAGTAACAAAGGCGGCTGATACAGTCTAACAGCGTTGGAGGAGCTACATAAAGGCTTACAGGACAGATTTATCTGTTAAGGGGGCTTTTAATATACTCTACGAGGCCTGTATCAGGCTTCTAAATCCCCCGTACATGCAATGCTTTAAGCTGATGAAACCAACCTATATAAATAAGGTTTCTTCAATAAGGAAAGTTTGTAGGAGTAACCATTAAAAATAGTAGTATTTACAGAAAATAGGAAGGTGAAGCTAATTGGAATGTCGAAATAAGTAACGATACTCCTACTCACTAATCTCATAAAACAAGGTGATTTCTAATGGATTTAGAGTTTACTAGAGAAAAAATAGAAACCTATATTTTTGATACACTAACCAACACTCATCCCATATTAAAGGCTTTAAATAGTGGGAAACTTATTATATTTGTTGGTGCGGGTATGTCTGTTCATCTCGGCTTGCCAAGTTGGAGAGACTTTGCAATTAGATATTTAGAGACTATCTATAAAAATAGCCAAATGACCTCGATGAATTTTAAAACAAAAGAGGCTTTAAAAACCGAGGATACAAAAAAAATACTTTCTGTGTGTGAGTATATCGGAAAGAAGAATCTTCTAGATAAGCAGCTTGAGGGATATTATAAACTATGGTTTGAGACGGACAAAAGCACAGTTTTAAGCGGAAGATTATATGAAAAATTGTACAAGTTAAATGCTATATACTTAACCACTAACTATGATAATGCTCTAGATTTAATTGCAGAGGATGGGCCGATCGTCAGTGATGATGGTGACGAAAGCAAGACCCCAGATATCGGTTATAAAAAAGTGTACTTGGATATTAGTGAGTTCAGTAAGGAAATATTGAAACCCCAGAATGTGATTCATGTTCATGGTAGTGTGAAAGATGTGTCAACAATGATTATTTCGTATGGCGATTACATAAAAAGATATGGTCTCAACGGTAATCTACATGAGAAAAAGAGAGACATATACTCCAATTTTATGACAGAGATATTCAGTGAAAAAGATTTTGTCGTTCTATTTATGGGATATGGTTTGGAGGAAATAGAAATTCTTCAATTTCTATTTGAGGGGACAATAAAAGACTCTAAGTCTTATTGCAATAATAGATATATGGTACTTCCTTGCTATTCAGATGATTTCCTAAAGATGAGCTATTTGTCAGACTATTACAAAAATAATTTTGGTGTAAGTGTAATTCCGTGTAATATGTCAGAAAAGGGCTACGATGTTTTAGAAGATGTGTTGGACCATTTACTTAATTTATCCAAAGGTACTTATCAAGAGAATGATGAAATCACGGAATTAAAAGTTGGCTTAAAAGCAATTGAGGAGATGTTTCTATGAACCTATTCTCTGAAAAAGAACTGAATGCCCTTGAGTCTGTCAGAAAACATAAGAATCTAGAGCCTTATTTTTTTGAAAAGCTAATTGAAAAAAAAGATGTTAAGTGGCTTGATTTACTGAAGAGTCGAGGTTTTTTCGACAAACCTAATGTGCCTGTTTTATCAGAAGGTAATTATATTGAAGAATGGAATGTTCTGAATTATGTAGTTTCGATAATGAACGAATTAGTAAGTAGCCATGATGAAAATCAAATTCTATATATATTAACTGTTCTTTTGCAAGCTGCTGAAACATCTAAGAATTTCAGAGTTTTTAATCAGTCTGTTGAAATTATAAAACGCATTCCTTTATCCAATATTTCTGTTGAATATATAAATGATTTTTTGGATTATTGGCTAGATTGTGAATTTGGGCTGGATTTTATTTTAGACAAGGTCGAATCGGAACTATTAATATATTTATTATCTGATCCGGAAAAGACATTACTTACATTCGAGAAATTCCTTGAAAAAACTATTAGTTCTTTTTCTAGAAATAATTATGTATTAGATGATTTACTGACAAATAACAAAGATAATTTGCTTTATTTATTTTCATTTGACCCACAGAGATGTTGTGAATTTTTAATAGGATTACTGGAAAACGAGCTTTTTGTTGAATCTTCTACGAGAGAGGCAAACGGGCATGCTATAGTTATTCAAAATATTAATGATAAAATGCTTAAGGTGTCCTGCCATGATATCACATTGGAGAAGGTATTTGAGACGAGGGAGATAGACACGGATTTTATTATTGATAATTTGAAACCTTCCCTCGAAGATGTGAGTGACCAGGAGTTAACCATGCAAGTTAGACTTTTATATAATGATTTATTTAACAAAGGAGCATATGAATCTATATTCGATCAAAAAGATTATTTATTTGAAGTAGACGATTATATAAATCACTTTATGAAGGTCTGCTTAATGGAGTCTAAATTAGAATACGATGTATATAATTTATTAGTATCCAAATTATTGAAGAGTAACTATGACCGAGTAAAAAAGTTAGGCATCTTTTTGATTGTTGAAAAATGGGATTTGTTAAGAAGTTCCTTTTTAAGGTTGTTGGAGAATGAAGTTCAATTATTTGATTACATATTTAGAAGTTACATCTACGATGATGAAACTAAGCGTTTATTTGAGTTATTCAATATTGAGATCGACTCAAAGTACTATATGTTAGTTGATGAAATAATTAATAAAAACGAATACTTCCTTCACGATAGAGACGATCAACACTTTAAACTAAAATGGAAACAAAAGCGTTATCTGGCTCTAAGTAATGTTCCCTATTTCCAAGAAAAGTTGATTGAAGCTAAGAGTATAACTGGTGTTGATATTGAACTTTCTCCCGCCATTAAATTCTCTGGAGTTCATTCAATAGAACAAATATCTCCTTTTTCTGCTGAAGAAATAAATAATATTCCCATTAGTGAACTAGTTATCAAAATGAAGAATTTTAGAGAAACTAACAGATTTTCTGACGACTTTAAAGAACTATCCTATCGTGGTTTTGGTTCGGAAATTAAAAGTTCTTTAATCAGTTATCCAGATCATTTCATAGATGATCTCAGACATTTCAATGAGTTGCAGTATGAGTTTATTTATTATTTATTAGATGGATTCAGCGTATTAGTAAAACAAAATATTGATTTAAATTACAATAAAATCCTTGATTTTTTAATTCTTTATATTTCAAATGATGGATTTTGGGACGGGAGTTTTCGAATAGAAAAAGATAACAGTCATCTCATGACTCACAAAAGTGTCTTAAAAGCGTCATATGACTTTATTATTGCTCTTGTAGCTAATGACAAATTCAATTTTACAAAAAGTGAGTTCGAATTAATCTATAATATTATTGATTCATGTTTAAGTAGAATAGACTTCTCCCAAGTTGAGGATGTGTTATTTAGTAACAAAGATATTTCTTTTTACTCCTTAAATTCTTTAGGGGGAAGGTTTGTTAAGACCCTGCTTGAATTAGCTTTGAAAGTAAAAAGAGTAGCAATAGAAGATTATGAAGTACTATGGGGAAATAAAGTTAAGACCACGATAGAACATCTAATGGAAATATCGTGTGTTGATAGCTTCGTTATCTTTGGAGAATACCTGGCTAATTTTGCTTATGTTGATTTGGAATGGACAAAACAGAAAATAAAATCCATTAAACCAGATCAAGAGATGTGGCAGTATTTTATGACAGGTTACCTCGATTCTGGAGTTGTTTATTATGAGTTTTATGAATTAATGGTTGATAATTATCTAGAAGCTATCGAATATAAAGGTTTTGTAGATAAAGATATTAAGGAAAAACTAGGAATTCACATTGCTATCGGTTATATCAACGGCTTTGAAGAGAAAACTAAAGTTGAGTTAATAAATAAAATATTAGATATCTTTGATATTTCAATTATGGAGGTAATGGTTAGATATTTTTATAATATTGAAAAGAAACAATTGGTAAAGGGCGTCTCAAAAAGTGATGCAGTAGAGAGAGTGCTAAAGTTTTGGACTCAATTAATAGAAAAATGCTCAAAAGAGAGTAATGGGATTGAAAATATTAAGCTAATACAACAGGCAGTGAATATAATAAATAACTTTTCAACAATAAATGAGTTGATTGCTACAAATTTATCTATAAGCTTTAAGTACATGATTAGTTCTTTTGGAACTCACCATGTAGTTGACTACTGTGAACGACTTATTACAAAACCAGAGAATAATATTTTCACAATACCTCTCATATTTGAGTTATTTTCTCAATGCATTCCTTCTTATCCTGAGGACAAAATTAAACTTTTATTATTATATCTAAAACAGAATAATGAAAATGAGAAACTTGAATTAATTAGACACTCATATTTAACGAAAACAAAGAAGTCATTTGTTGTTGAGTATATTTCAGAAATCTTAAGATGAGAGGGCGTTTGCCAAGAGTATAGCGTTGGCTTCGATTCTGGATGGGCTAAAACCTTCAGTTAAAGAAATATTTAGATTAACGATTGGGATGCACATATATTGATGGATTATTTAAAATACGCAATATTATTACTCAGGAGGAGATCATATGCAAAGTGATGATAGAGACTTCTTTATTAGCTATACCAGTGTAGATGAACGTTGGGCAATGTGGGTTGCAGAAGAGTTGGAAAAAAAGGGATATACCACTCTAGTTCAAGCATGGGATTTTACCCCAGGTACTAACTTTATACAATCTATGCATACAGCTACAATAAATTGTAAGAGAACAATTGCAATATTGTCAGAAAAATATTATGAATCTCTTTATACCCAGTCAGAGTGGCAAGCAGCTTTTGCAGAAGATCCTACAAGCGAAAAGTCAAAGTTAATTCCAGTTAGGATAAGTGATCATAAACCGAAAGGCTTACTTAAACAAATAGTTTATATAGATTTATTTGGCCTCGAAGAGGAAATTGCAAAAACTAAACTAATAGATGGAGTTGATTTATCAAAAAGAGCTAGAAATTCACAGGGGTTTCCAGGTACAAAAAAAAAAAGAAATAGCGGAGAATTACCTGTAAATAATATAAAATTAATGCGGAACAAGTATTTTACTGGAAGATCAATTATCCTCGACGAAATTAATACTGAATTTACTATACATGATAATTCTAGTTTTTCTCAAATACTAACTGGTACAGGAGGGGTCGGGAAAACTCAATTAGCTTTAGAGTATGCGTATAATTGTGGTTTTGAGTATGATGTTGTCTGGTGGATTGAGGCAGAAGATCCTAAGATGATTATTGAGGGATATAGGGAATTTGCGTATAAAATGGGATTTATTGAAAGGGATGTTGAAGATTCTGAGATAATATTATCCTCAGTAAACAGTTGGACAAGTCAAAATAGAAAATGGTTATTTATTTTTGATAATGCAGAGACTCTAGAGCAAGTATATGATTATCTACCAATACATCCGCAAGGACATATAATAATTACTTCTAGGAATACGAATTGGAATGAATTTGGTAAGGTTTTGGAGATCGATGTATTTAGTGAATTAGAAGCTCCTATCTTTATGAGAAAACGGACTAAGTTGCAAGATGAATCGGGTTTAGACACTTTGCTTGTTGAATTAGGTCATCTTCCTTTAGCTTTGGAGCAAGCTTCTGCATACATAATAAATAACTGTATCACTTATAGTGAATATAAGGATCTATTTGATAAATTTAGAATTGAAATTTTGAAAAAGTATCCACCTTTAAAATACAATTATTCAGTTGCAACAACATGGGTAGTTTCATTGGATAAAATACATGATGAAAGTTCTAGACAATTGCTAGATATCCTAGCATTTTTATATGCCGACAGCGTTGATATACAGTTTTTCACCACTGTATCAGAGCATTTGGATAATCCATTATCAGATAAGGTTAATAATGTGCTAGAGTTCAATGAAATAATATGTAAATTAAAAGAGTACTCGCTTATTAAGTGTTCATCAAACAAAATAAGCATCCATCGATTATTACAAGAAGTTATTCAAATGTCTACTGATTCTAAGAAGTGGATAGGCTTTTTAGTTAATCTAGTTTATGATCATTTAGATTATGAATTTGAGGACAAAAAAAGTTGGATGACATACAAAGACATGGTTGATCAAATTTATTCAATAGCCAATCATGGGAATCGTCATAAAATTGAGATAGGTAAAGTATCCTTTTTATATCATCAACTTGGTTCTTTTTTTAATATGGTACTTAATGATTTTAAACGGGCAGAAAGTATGTATCTGGAAGCTTTAAAAATCAGGGAAGAAATCTTCGGTATATATTCAAAAGATACTATAATAACAAAAAACAATTTAGCCGGATTGTATAAAGATCAAGGTAGATATGCAGAAGCTGAAGAGTTATATTTGAGCTCGATAGCAATTTGCGAAGCAATATTCGGTGCTAAAGGTAAGCTTTTACTAACCTTGAAAGATAATTTGGCTCAACTTTATCAAGTTGTAGGTAAATACGAAACTGCAAGAAGATTACTTATCGAAGTGATTGATATAAAAACTAGTTTTTACGGAAGTGAAAGTTCTTTTGTGGCAACCTCAAAGGGAAATCTCGGTGTGATATTGACTACTTTGGGCGAATATGAAAAAGCCGAAATCTTATTGATTGAATCATTGGAAATTGAAAGTAATGCTACTGGAACACAGAATGAGAATACTGCAAGTATCTTTGATGCTTTAGCAAATGTGTATACAAAACTAGGAAAATACAATTTAGCTGAAAAATATTTTAAAGATTCATTGTACATTAGAAGAACTATTTTTACTTCAGAACATTATGATGTAGCAATCTCTCTTAATAATTTAGCTACTTTTTATATGGAAATGCACTGTTTTAATGAGGCAGAACCTTTATTGTATGAATCATTAGATATCTCAAAAAAAATTCTTTCTATGGACCCTTGCGAAATTGCAACAACTTATAACAATCTAGGTAAGGTTTTAACTGAAACTGGAGAATATGAAAATGCGATGAAAATGCTCGAAAAATCAATAAAACTAAAAAAGGAGTATATGGAAGAAGAGCATATTGATTTTTCAGCATCCTATACTAATCTAGGCAATTTGTACATGAGCTTAGAAGAGTATGATTTAGCAGAACCGTTTTTTAAAGATGCATTTAAAATTAGGAAAAAAATACTTGGGACTAAGCACCCTGAAACAATTAATTCCATAAATAATCTAGGCGTGTTATATAATGCACAAATGAAGTTTGATAAGGCAGAGCCATTATTAGTTCAAGCGTTGGATTATACAAAAGATGTTTTTGGAGACGAACATAAGGATACTATTGAATCTTACTATTCACTTTCTGTATTTTATTTGCAGACGAAGAGACAAAAGGAAGGGATTGAATTGCTTTTCAAGGCAATTAAGCTAAGTAAAAAAGTACTTGGTGAAGAACATGAAACAACTATTATGATAAATGATTATATTCGTAGTAGTGTTTTGCCGTATGCGAAGATAGTATTCTAATTTTAATACTCATGTACTTTAAAAGTGTATTTAAAACCTTGATGTAAAATTGATGTAAAACATCAACAGAAACGGTCGGATTGCAGCCAAACAGATCGCAAGCCAATTGGCAAAAAGCCCGTCAAATCAAGGTTTCTGCAGATTGCAACAGCCAACATCCTAGTGCTATATGTTCCCGCATACGGTGCATGTGGAGTCGGTGGCTTTGTTGGTAAAGAGTGAAACGGTGAAATAAAACCCTTTTATTCACTTGGATTTTCAATATGGTACAGATGGCGGAGATCAGACTTGATTTGAAATTGATATGGAAATCCATCGAGTTCCAGCCTAAATGAACAGAAGACACCAGGCAGTTGAAGTGCTCCTTGTCAAGTAGACACTAAATCATTGCTATAGTTTTAGTAATAGTACCAGAAAAGAAATGGGTAATTTTTTCACTAGCGGAGAACGATAAAAGAGCAGCGAGTTAGACGAGCGTAGCCCCTAGGCTCCACCATAAATAAACCGCCCTGTTCTGAACTGCACCCCAATTGTTAGACACATCTAACATTTGGAGGTGCAGTTTTTTTATGACCAGGTACAGTACAGATGAAAAAACTCAAGCCGT
>NZ_JARXWM010000036.1:0-15026 GCF_029893135.1 Paenibacillus sp. PastF-3
TGATCGTGAGCTGCGCGGAACCGGAGCGTAAGCGACGGTGTCTTTTGATCTTAGAAGTTAGTTTTAACTGTTTGAAGGATCCTCTCGTGCAGGAACGATGGTTAAAAACAACGAATGTATTTAGCGAGGTGATGGAGTTGAGTAACCAGGATCTAAAGTACTTATACAACACAGCACAGCTTGCGACCACGCTGAATATAGGTCGCTCTACAGTCAACAAATACACACGAAGCCTTGAAGAGGCTGGCTACGAGTTTTTAAAGGATGGAAATAACCATAGAACCTACGGAGAGCATGACATTATCACCTTGAGAGCGCTAATGGAGCTTCTGGCACGCGGTGTCGATTATGGTAGCGCCGTTATCGACACTGTGGCGCGGTATAAGCCATTTTCACGAAGTGAGTCTGTACTTATGGTCGCTTCGTCAGGTAGCGCCTCTGATGTCGCTACGTTGGAAGCTACGTTTACAACTAAGATCGATGAGTTAATGTATGCCGTTACGCAGCTTAACGGAAGAATTACTGAAATCGTAGATGAACGCGTCCGTAGTGAGGTAGCTGCAGCGACTGCTGGAATTAGTGGCCAGGTTAATGAGGTTTTGAATGAAGTTAGAACTGCTCAGCAGCAACTGAGCGAATTAGGATCGCGGATCGATCAGCATGGTAAGCGGAAGAAATTTTTAGGTTTATTCTAAAATATAGTGATGCATACAAAGGGTATGCGTATATACGTATGCATACATGCTATTTTATGAGGTGTTTTTGTATACAAATGTTTTCCACTTTTAGTTGGTAAGAGTCGATCCTTGGTTTTCCCTACGTACAAGAGGGGAAAATGGTATAAATTCATTGGTTTTTTTAATCTTTTTGGTTTATACTATTAGTGAGCAGATTTTATCTGCTTCGACTACGCGGACGAGGCACTCGCGCGTACCCGCTTGGGGGCACACCTTTAGGGTGAAAAACAATACCATTCCTATCCCACAGGGAGATGATCTCTGTCGTTGCCAACTTACTTTAATATTCTATGGATCGGCCTTGATTTTCATCAAGGCCGATTCTTTGTTTAGGGGAAGTATAGTTATGACCTTATCTATTCAGGATCTATTAGTTCTCAAAGAGTTGCCTTCAGAAGAGCAAATTAGTTTAGATATCATGGCAATCTTCTTTAAGGAGCATCTCTGCAATCGATTATTCCATTATAAAATTAGGGATAAAAGAAGAGATATTCGGTTGCACCTCAGAACGTTTGACCTTCCTCATTTGCTTGGAATACATAAGATGTTATCCGGATCCAGTTACAGGGGATCGAAAGGTTTTCCAGCATTAGCATCTGGCGAGCTTACGCTTGAAATGTTGAAAAAAGCCAACATCGGTGCTTATGATAGTACTATTCAGCGTATCTTACATTTCCCATTTCTTTATCAATTAATGTACAAACCTCAATTTATTATTTTTAATCCCAAGGTCGCCCGAAGTATGATTGAGGCTGAATTCATGCTCTATAATGCTTTCAGTGGGCGGTACTTGCATCTTGGTATTAAAAAAGAGAAAAGCACTGATCTTTATGTCCCTGTGACTTTTCTAGAAAGAAAAAATGTTTACCCAGGAATGAAGATGGTTGTAGTGGATGAACTTGAGATTTCACCGGAATAATAATTTATTATTGTTAGAAGTCGCTGGGATACCCAACGGCTTTTTTAGTTTTTAGAAGTTGAACTGAATCGCTTGTATAAAGGTGACTTGGAAGATTATAATAAATTCATTACGAAACATACTAATTTTCTTTGCCGCTAACTTTCGGCAGAGTTGGAGAATCTGTAAGATCCTAAGATCTGCAGAACAGAAATTGGATTGGAATAACTTATTTGTTCTAATCAAACCAAGGATATTCCAGGATGACTGGATTATAAAGATTTAGACAGGAGTCGTTACTTCATGCTTGTTTAAGCATGTTAAGTACAGGCTTTTTTTATTGCTTAGAGGTCTTGAAGACCTTTTAAAAATAGATTTTCTAGGGAGCCTGAAATGAATGAGGTGGCGATGCCATCCTTCATTTCAGGCTTTTTTTGTGGATTTAAACAAAACTAAAGGAGGATTTAGAAATGGAAAATGAAGCAGATGTTTACATGAAGCAGGTCAGAAAATTCCTTCATGTAATAAAAGATCAATTAATTGAGCTACGGCAGCTGTGCAGCTCGCATGAGGTTGGTTCAAGAGAAAATGATCAGATTTCAGAGATCATAAAGCACTTACAGCAAGAAGAGGAACGGTTTTCTCTAATTTTTCGCTCTCATATGAGTCGCAAAATAAAGAGAACAATTCAGGAACATAGAGAATCTCAGGAAGCTCAAAAAAAGCCGGCATTACGCCTGGTTAAGTAATGACTTGAATAGTAGCCGGTGATCCGGCTACTACAGTTATTTTTGGAAATGTTCATAGAGACTAAGGTCAATATACCTTCACCCCAAAGTCGCTTGCGACTGCTGGATTGACTGCAAAAGTGAAGGTGCAGCTTACCGTTTCGCCGGACGGTAGTTCGCTACATAATCGGCACGAAGGTGATTCGACCCGTAGGGTCGGCCGCGTAGCGGCATGTGTTAGTAGCAGGATCGCCGGGAGTCGAATGCGAAGGCATTCGCCCCGTAGGGGAATGACTCCACAAATAGTACTCATAGCACACTGTGAATACGTTGGCTAAGTACAGCCAAACTGTAGAGCTCGAAGCGTCGCTTTCTCTCTGCTACCTTTCCTTTTAAGGAAAAGGTAGCAGAGAGAAAGCGACGCCGCGCAAACCGCGCACGCTTACAGCCACAAGGGATTAAACGCCTTTTAACGCTTTCTCGCTAGCGAGAAAGTGGCGAAAACAATCCCTTTTGAAACTAGGTGAAGTCTGCTTTCTGCAAGAGAAAGGTCGCTACGCGCTACGCGCGTGTACCTGCTGCAGACGCTCAGGATTTTCAATCCTTCGGTCTTCGCAGGTCTACAAGTGAACAAAGAGGAGGGAGTAAGGGATGCGAATTGATTCGCAAGTTGCGTTGCGAAAACTCTCAGAACTGAAGGAACATCCGGACAATGCAGAGTACAATTCTGGATTAACTGTAAGGGAAGAAGCTTCGCTGAAAGCCAGTATCGCAGAGAGCGGCATCCAGGAAGCGCTTTTGATTCAGACAGATGGAACAATCATTAGTGGCCATCAGCGTGCGCACATAGCGGAGGTGCTAGGAATTGCAGAAGTTCCAGTCCGGATCGTCGAATGCACAGAGCAAGAAGCCATCTACTTACTCGTAGCCATGAACGAAGCTCGTCGTGGCGAAGAAAAGGATCTGATTAAAAAAGCTCGGCGCATTAAATTGCTTTATGAGAATTGGAGAATCCGACCTGGACGTAAAAGTGTGCATCCTGCACACTTTAGCCGGCATGACGTTGCCGAAACGCTGAAACTAGATGACAGCAGCATCAGAAGGTTGCTTAGGTTGCTTAATCTTATTCCGGAACTGCAAATTGAAGTATCCAATCAAGCCATAGGCTTGATTGCCGGTAATAAAATTGCGGCATTGGATAAAGAAGTACAGCATGAATTTTACGCGGTATACCAACAGTCCGGTGGAGATCTCAAAATTGCAGCAATTGAGAAAATCATAACTCAGTTAGGTAACACCCCGGATCTGAAGGTTATCCGAAAAGAAAAAGAAAAACAGGTGGTTCACGGCAAAGTAGAGAGAATTAAGAAGGATTTAACGTGGTTAATGACGGTACCAGTTGATAACGAAGAACGCCAAGAATTAACGAATGTGTTGAGTGCTTATGCTGGATACTTGGGTCTGAAGGGAGCAACGGATGGGGAAATCGACGATCGAGGTTCAGGTAGAGAAGATCTTCAAGCACACTAGACAAGGGAGCTTTGCAACAAGGGATCGCTATAAGGATAGCTGCATGATGTTTGTTCGCTTCTGTATGGAACGTTTTAAGATGCAGAACATCCGTAATATTCACGATAAGCATGTGAGCGCCTTTATCCAGGATCGACAGAAGTCCGGAACAGCACCATCGACAATTAAAGGCGATTTGAGCGCGCTACGCTATATGCATGATCAGATCCAGAAGCCGCGGTATCAACTTTCGGATAATAAAGAACTACAGAAGCAATATGAATTGAAACTCGTCGAAACGTCACCAGTTAATGGCAACCGTGGCTGGACTCAGGAAGAGTATGCGGCAATGCTGCAGGTGGCCCGAGAGCAGAAACAGCAAAATGTGGAAGACTGCATGATTTTGGCGCGAACAATGGGATTACGAATCACAGAGGCGGGTGCTGTCAGCCGCGCTCAGGCTGAGCATGCGCTTCGTACAGGTGTTTACCATGTTAAAGGAGAGGCGAAGAACGGAAAGCACCGAGAGGTACCTCTGAGTGCGTCTGGAAAGGTAATTTTTGAACGGAGACTGCTAAACACTGAGCGCGGAGAGCGATTGTTCATCCGAAAGGGCGAGAAGACGCACCAGGTTGTCAATCGAATGGAGAAGTTTATTGAACATCACCGGAAGAAGGTAGTCACCGAAGAAGGGATGAAGATCCGAACGGACAAGCGCGATGGATCAGCTCGTGAGCTCACGTTTCATGGGCTACGTTATAACTACGTCCAGGAGCGAGTTGATCAAGAATTGAAACGTGGATTCAATCTGGATCAGGCTTCTTTAATCGTTAGTCGAGAAGTTGGCCATGAGCGCATCGATGTGATCAAAATTTATATGGGGTAGCTCTCAGTTTTGAAGTTCAATTAAAAGTTCAACAGTAGCTTTTGGGATTTCTTTAGATTCTTTATAGAGGGAAAGCAAGAAGGAAATTGTATCTGTATCATTCTTTAGCTTCAACTGTTCTTTAACAATATTAAATTCATCTTTTATTGATTCTTCAATCATTGCTGATTTTCTACTCATTATTAAACCCTCCATTCTTTTAATAGTATAACTTTCAAAGCATGCAAAATCAATACTGATGAATTCAAAAAAAAGAATTATGAATTCAAAAGTATTTACTTTGAATTCATAAAGTGCTAATATGAATTCATAAAAGGAAAGGGAGAGGATTTGAAATGTTAAATAAATATTTTGTCTTAATTGAAAAAGACTTTGGTGAAAACAATGTGGTGGCTTACGTTCCTGAGTTACGTCTTAGTGCTGTAGGTGACACTGAAGAGGAACTTATGGAGAATCTGAAGGACACCATTAAAATGGCGGAGGAAGCTAATGAGGATCTCCCTAAGTTTGAATTTTCTGTATCAACAGTCGCATTTATGAAAGGGGGTGTGTAATGTGGATCTAGCATTCCTTGAAAAGAAAACTTCTTCTGTTATGGCGGCTGAAATCAAAGCCTTAATAGTTGAGTTCCAAGAACAAATTGAGAATTTGAACATTGAGCAAATGCAGGAATGGGTTATAGTGAAGTTTGTACTGGGTGATAGCGGATTTTGCTATCAATACAATCGTAATACCGGAGAGTATGATAATTGGTTTATGCCATTAGATTTTATAGGGTACTTTTCAAAAATTATCGTTGGACATGCTTTGAAAAAGAAGGGGGGAGCAATCAATCAATGAAAAATACATGGATTAAAGGCATTAAGGGTTTAATGGCAGCCGCACTCCTGGTTGCTGCATTAGGGGGATCGGTGGGAACGGCAGGAGCTACAGCAGCCGATACAGCGCCAACCGTGAAGGACAACCTCTCCAAGTATGGATTAGTAAAGGATGTAGAGCTGCCAGTTACGGTTACGGCGGGAGGGCTGAGCTATACGTTGGAGAAGATCATGATTTTCGATAGCGCAGCGCCTACGTTGCAGCCATTGATCAAAAAATATGGGTATCCGAGCCTTGGTGTTGCGGAGCTGCACAAGTTCTATAAATACTTCATTTGGACAAAGATCACGATTGAAAATACAGGGAAAACAACCATTCAGCAGAGAAGCGTCAGCCCTGAAGATAAATGGTTCTTATCCTTTACGGACGGCGCTGATCCGAAATCTACTCGTTCACTCATGCCGCGGCTCGTAGCTGATCAAATAAACAACACAGAAGCGCTCTATGGCTTTGTTTTGAAGCCTGGAAAGAAATTATCGACTTATCAAGCATTTACGTATAGTGGAACGGATTTTGACCAACTCAAAATTGCACTTGTTGTCAATGGCAGCACCGCAGAGAAATATGTAGCATTCAAATAAAACGAATAGGAGATAGAGACATGAAAAATACATGGATTAAAGGTTTCTTAGCAATCGTTATTCTGTTGGCCACATTTGGAGGATCGGTTGGATCGGCGGGAGCTACCGCCAACACAGTCAAACCGGTGATGGACAACCTCTCCAAGTATGGGCTGAAAAAGGACGTGGATCTGCCAGTAACGGTAACAGCCGGAGGGTTGAGCTACACATTGGAGAAAATCATGATTTTTGATGCAAAGTCGAAGGATGCTCAGGCTCTTGCAAAGAAATATGGCTACGATCTGGAAGGTTCTAAGTATTTCATTTGGACTAAGATCACCGTGGAGAATAAGAGTGGGAACACTGTTCAAAGAAATATTAAAGATTTGAGTAACAAGTGGCGTCTAAATTTTGGTGACTTCTCCGAAGGTGAAGCATTCAATATTATGCCGAGTAAACTGGTTTATGCGGAAAATAGCAAAGATGCTTTATGGACTTGGGTATTAAAACCAGGAGAAAAATTAAGCACTTATCAAGGCTTTTTGTATAGCGGAAAGTTCAACTATTTTGTAATTTGGTTAGATAACAAAGGGACATCTGCCACGAAATATATCGTGAACGAAAAGAAGTAGAGGGATAAAGAAGATGAAAAATAAAAATGTTTGGATTATAACTCTTCTAGTTGCTTGCCTAGTACTGTTACCAACATTGACTTATTCCGCACAAGCCACAGATTCCAAGCAAGGCACTGTAAGTGTGCCTCTGACTACAGGATTAACAGGATCGGGTAATAGCGCAAAAACCTATTACCTTGATCTGCCCAGTGGAGTTACCAGTTCTTCCATAAGGTCAGGAACGCTCAAATATTCTGGAAACAATAGTGTTGTGGGAGGTATTACTGTTGAAAATGGGAAGATCAAACTCACGCTGAAAGGAAATGTAAAAGAAGAAACCTTTCCAGTAACAGGAATGGACGATAATGTTAACAAACCTTTTGTGACCACCCCCGGCAATTCCATCTGGCGCTATGCGGACGGTCGAAGATGGCAGATTAACGATTACAAAGAGGACAAGGGCATAAATGAAAGCTATAACGTTAATGCCCAAGATTTTGAAACACCCTCTAGTGCACCACCGAAAAGAACGGTTACGACTAAATCTGATCCGGTAAATCCAAGTGTAGCAACGTGGTACCGAGAAGATCAGACTCAGGTTCCATATAGCAGTGTTACTCAATCTAGTATAAAACTTCATCCGCAGAATCTTATCAAAGAGAATGGGACAACCAGTATTAAGAACGGTAAGTTTATAATCACGTATACAGTACCCTCTAAAAACTTTGCGCCAGAGAAAGTGTCCGATAGTTTCGATAAAGGGCAATGGGTGGAAGGTAGGCTCTATTACGTTGAGTTGCCATATTACTTCGATGCGAATGCCAAAGTTACTTCCTACAGCTATGCCGGGAGTGTAACCTTTGATTATTCACCGCCTGATCAGGCGACTTTGAACGGTACTGCGACGCTGGAGAAGCCAAGTCCTAATCCAATTAAACTCGACGGTGCTAAAGTCGATGTGAAAATTCGAGTCAAAGGCGAGCTGCTAGGCTATACGGATACCTCTAACATCGAGGAATGGGTATTCTACGCCAAGGAAAAGAACGGTACAGCCAAGGCAGATATGAAAAAAGACTATTCAAAAGTATTGACTACTTCAAAAGATTTTGATTTTGTAATCCCGGCCAGTCGAGTGGTGAGTGATAACTTTAAGCAAGATTATTCCCTGACGGTCGTTGTCCGGTTCAAGAAGCCGGTCGTAACAAAGACCGGAACAATAACGTCTTTGGAGCAAAAAATGGAAGTATCAGCCGGGGTGTATAAAAAAGATATCCCGATTGATTTCCCCACTGTCCCAAACAAACCTACAAAACCTGAAGGTAAACCACCTATCGCACGGATCAGCGCCCCTAAATATATCAAAGCCGGGGACGATATGATGGTGTACGGCGGAGCTTCCTCCGATCCGGATGGGTATATCACAGATTATGCTTGGGGCACATCTGGAGCGCAGGGGCAGATCGGCAATACCGCAAGAGGCTATGTTTGGTATACCCGCGAGCAGGTTGGAGAGACCTTTCCAATTGGCCTGACAGTCGTGGATAATGATGGTCTAATCGGAAGCACCAGTACGGAAGTTACGGTTATTGAACCAAAACCAGCGGCCAGTATTTCTATTTCAGGAACACTGAAGCAGAACCGGAAGACAACACTTACCAACTATAGCCAAAGCCCAACAAGGTTTCCCCTAATTAAGTCTAAAACCCAGGTTACAATTAGCGCGGTCAGCGGCGGCACCAATGCGGACATCAAGTTCAGTGGCAGCTTGGCCGAATTGGAGAGCAAGGATGTACTGTTCCGGAAGCCAGGGAAATACAAAGCAACCATTCACGTCGAAAATACAGCCGGTTATGCGGATGACAGTGAAATCACCTTTGATATCATTCCTGATGAAGCCCCATCGGTATATTTCACAGCTCCAGGAAAAAGGTATAGGGATCCGGAAAAGGGAAACAAAGCGACTTTTGCAATCCACGATATGTCGTTTACACCAGACAAGGATCCTATAGCTCGACGCATATGGGAGTACCGTTATGACTCTAATAATAACGGGAGTTTTACAGATGAGTCCTGGGTGATCTTTAGTAATGAAAATAAAAGTGAACTGGACTTAGAACTGAGTGAGGTCGGGAAGTACGAGATCCGTCTAACGGTTATTGAAGAGTTTGGCCAACCAACCATTGAAGATTTTGTCACTGAGGCCGACCGTCGCTCTGCAGATTCATACACCGATTCGTTAAAACAACCCTTAATGCAGCGGACGGTAGAGGTATTGAACCGAGCGCCAGAAGTGGATTGGGAAATGTAAGACTAAAAGCAGCCCTGTACAGGGGCTGCTTTTTTGTACAGCCGGCATTGAACAGCTTAGCTAACCGAATCTCCAAATTGGAACTTCGAAGCTCCAATTTGGAAGTTCGAACATTCAGGTTGGAGCTTCGAAGTTCCAAGTAACGCAAAAAAGACCCCTTAAGGGGTCTCTGTAAACGGATCAGAGCAGGGCGGCGTATACGTGAGAGCCTCGGTATTATACCCAAGACTTCCGCTAAACTGATGATTATCTAAATAAGTTATTCTACATATTGAAATTTCTCTTTGCATATAAACGTATATTAGTGGGAATATTTTGATGTTAGTAGTTAGGATAATTAAAAAATGTTAAAGAGGTGTATAAAATGAAGTTAAAACATTTTCTTAGTTTTATGATTCTGATACTAATTTTTGGAACAAGCATTTTCTTAGATCAAATTAAAGCAGAAGAGGGTACTAAAATAGAAAAAAACCCTAAAACAGAACTCAGTTTTTCTCAGTTAATTACCGATGAAATCACCTCGGTTTATAGCAATAAGGGAAACCCTATGAGAAAGGGGTTTTCAACTAAACCAAATGGAGAAATCAAAAATGTGGAAATTTTATATCAATCAGAAAATGATCTAATGACACATCTTATTTATCGTTTCTCTTTTAATGATAAATTAATGTATGGTTTAATCGAATTTAAGGAAGATAGAAGCGTTTCAGATAATACGACCCTTTGGAACAATGATGAGGAAGATGTTCAATTAATGACCTTCCATATTTCAAACTCCAATGTTATTGGTATTTGGGATAATTCTGATTCTTTCAAAAAAATTATACTAACTTATAAAGACAATAGTACAGAAACAATTGATATGGATAAGAAATACTTAATTTATTATCCAAGTCAGAATGTTAGTAATTTGAGTAGTTGGAGAGCTGTAAACTAGTAAGAAATAAAAAGAACCTTAGTCAATTGACTAAGGTTCTTTTTATTTCTTAACTTATTGAAATGCAGTTCCGTTGCAAATTATGTTAAAACTTCCTTCTGTATCGACATTTGTTAGGGATTCCCACACCACCTGATATAATCCACCTGGTACTAAACCACTAACATTAAAGGTGTAACTGAAATCTCCGACCCCCTTAGAGTGGGTACCAACGAGAGTACCATTACTATCGTAAATGTTAAATCGGATGTTTGCTTTTTCTCCGCTATGTATTCCCTTATAGCTGTACGTAACTTGAAATGAAGATACGCCGGTATTAAGACTCACATACGCACCATCATAATCACCGTTGTTGGTTGGTCTAATTGGCCAAGGTCCATCAGATGCGGCAGACGCAGGTGTAATAAAACTGAATAACATCATAAATATTCCTAATATTAAGACCAAAACAGTTCTCTTCTTTTGGAACAGGAAATTTTCACTAACTAGATTCATGGAAAATACCTCCTATTAATAGAATATGATTACAAAAAAAGAGTAACATTTATTAGAAAATATGTAAATAGAATGGTTGATAGATTGTAGAAGAAAATAGAAACTTCGATATAAACATCAAATGAAAGAAGATGCTTAATGAAAAATATAGAAATATGTATGTATTCGGATATCTATCATTTCAAATGAGATGCTTGATAAAATGTCAAACTTGGAACCTAATATATAGGAATAGAAATATCGAAAACGAGTTGTTCAGAGAAAATAAAGTATTAGACTCGATCTGTTGTTCTGAAGCAAACTTTCCTGGATCTTGTACAACCCGCCCGTCAGCCCCTCCGCAACGGGCGCACCTAGTCTAACACTTTATTTTCTTATGACAGGTAAACTGTAACGATTGAATAACCTAAAAAAGACCCCTTACGGGGTCTCTGTAAACGGATCAGAGCAGGGCGGCGTATCCTGATCTCTGGTAACTTACCTTGCGGTAAGCGCGTGGGGAACCTTTCCCACCTCAACTGATCGTAAAAGCAGAAAAGCCACAGCAGATGCTGTGGCTCCATTAATCATGAGAGAATTAGGTGGGTTGACACTCCCACATCTCCTAACCCAGATGTAACTCTGAGGGCGCTGGCTGCCTGTTCCAGACCTCTGAATTCTCCCAATAATAGTATATCCGGTACTTGTATAATTTATTATAGCGCACTTCGGAAGTGCGTGGCAAGAGGTAGAATAACCGAAAACCCTTTATTTCTAAGGGTTTTCGGTTATTTGTTATCGTTATTTAGGGTTATTCTTTCGTTTCCACCCGTTTGATAGCGCCCTTCAGCATATAGTTATCCCATTTTTCAGGGGACATGGTAAAGAGTGTACGGGCAATGAGGGTTCCTCTGTTCGTTGCTCTAACCGCTACCATAACGCGGTCAGGGAATTCTTTGATAAATTGAATAGACCCGTTTTCGGGGTGAAGAGAAACATAATCTGGATTATTTACAATTTGACTCAAATGCGCACCGAATTGTAAGTAATCTTCTGGATGTTCGCCTTTCATATGTTCAAGATTCTGTGGACCGACCAGGATAGGTTGTCCTGGTGACAGATTAAGTCCAAGTAAAGCAATAATTTCAGGGTCAATTTGACCGATTTTTTCAAGCATGTGATGCACCCCTTAGTAGTAGATTTATTTATAGATAAAGAACAGGATTTTTAGTTGATTTTAAGGAATGATATTTTTATTCTATCAAAGCAAAGCCGCAATCGTTTCTATATCGTATTATAGCTTTACAGATTGTCAAATCTTACCGATGTTTTCTATATACCTCCTTGGATCAGGGCGTCCCCTGATGTTTATTTGTACTGACAATATAGTTCAAGGATCAGTAGGAAATAACAATCTAGACGTTCAATCTCGTTCCGATCTCAGCAACTCCAGGATGTTGCACTTAAGTAATACCGTGAGCAACCAGGATTATACCCCCTCTGTAAAATATAGTGCTGAGTTGTATGGTGATTTCGGTTTCAGTGGCATGCGATATATAATTTCGCATGCAGCTCCCTATATAAGGATGTTGAAACTTATCAGGCGAAAAAGTGATATTTTTCAGAGTACGAGTCCAAGTAATATATATTCTTATGTTTTAGTAGGATACGAGAAGAATTATTCAAAATAGGTAGTGGATTAGGGCGTAAAATGTCTTTGAGGGATTTTGTGAAGGAGGTGGGCAAGATGGCATCGGGATTTTCTATACAGCATGAAACGCGAGAATGTGGCTGCGTTGAAGAATTTGAAGAATGGTGGAGCGATCATAGAATGGATGAGAAGCGTAACATTCGTATCGTGGAGTATTGTGCAAAGCATGATCCGGAGAATCGGGCGAAGTAAAACTGATTACTGCGCAGACATCTGTACAAAACCCCTGATTTTGTGCGGATGTCTGAAGCCTTGAGGAACTAACTTGCCACGAAAAATGGAGCAATCCGGAGAAAAACAAAAATCGGCCCTGTCGCAAACAATGCGAACAGAGGCCGATTTTTTATTATTATTCAAGAATGAGAAATCGGCTTTAAAGGCCGATTTTGGAGGAATATCAGGTTTGCAATTTTCTTAAATGTTGGTTGCAAATTTAGGCTTACAGATAACTTCAACCTGTAAACGGGTTATGCCTTGGTCAAGAGCAATCAGATACTTCGTGTAGCCATCGTATAAAGTTAATTTTCCATTGTTAGGATATACAAGCACGCCAGTTAGATCCGGGTTTACTTGGTATTCCTCAAGTTTTGCAAGCATTTTATTGGGATTAGGCTCAGCAAAGGAGTCCGGTATATCGATCTCCTCGATGGGAATGTCATAGGTAAATGACATTAAAGCCCGTAAAGCTCTTTTTTCTGCTTGAATAAGGGAGATCTTCTCAGCAGCTTCTTTCTTAATAAGTTTGACTCTATCAGCGGCTTCTTTTTGAATAAGATTAATTTTCTCATGAGCTTCTTTTCTAGTAAGAGTAGCATTCTCAATACGTTTTTCACGATTTGAGCGTAGATCAATTTCTTCAGCCAACTTTTTGGAAAGATCATAGGCAATCATTGCAATTTCGCCATCAATGAGTGACATTGGAATATCTAATGATAATACTCCCTTTGCTTCTAATTTTTCCCCTACTAATAAATCGAAAGACTCTCCTGAAAATACTGAATTAAAGACCTTTTGGCGTACTAACACTGATAACTCTATGGTTGAAAATATGGATGAACTGAAGATAGATAGATTAGAATGTGATTTTTCACTCTGTGCTTCAACTTCAAGGCATATTAGTGGTTTTCCATCCAGTTTTACTTCATGAACTCTTTTAATAATTCCTTGAATCCCCAATTTAATAGCCATACTCCATTATTCATCCCCTTTCAAAGTACTTATCTGCTACGATTTTATTATGGGCTATTCTACCATTTTGGTCTGAAGGCCGATTTTGAACAAATATTGGGTTTGCTATTTTTCTTTTGGTAGATTCTTCTTTTCGCTAGATTTACAATGTGCTATAGTTAATTCATTAAGTAAAAAACGACAAAAAAAATAAGCTATTGTTTCTAGCGGTTCCAAAGGCCTGCAAGCCAGAGGAACATGCTCCAATCCGTCTAACCACGGTTGAAACAGACACTATCATACAACAACTTATTTTCTGAATATATACCCCTATTCTATCATCCTGAGCCATTGGGTTCAAGAGATTTCCGAGGTATACTTTCATACAATATTAAAAGTTGAAATGATAAGTCCTGATTCTCCCGAAAAGCGCGGAGAATCAGGGCTTTTTTGGTTTCTGGATGTCACGCTGCAGCCTCTTGCTACAGCGAGTTATCATACATAATCGAATTCAATTGCATATCCGCGCTCGATTCCATTTTTTGAAAAATGAGCATCGAGGGCTTGATTTCCTATTGTCTTTTTTAGGAAATAGCCCGTTGAGCCAGCGCAGCTTCGTGGTTTGAGTAACAAAAAAGACAGGAATAACACGTTAAACAACTGTCGATCGTGCGGGAGGGAGCCTCACCCCAAGCGTACGGTTATTTCCGGGTTGCCACGTTCAGCCGTGGCCATTAGCGCGTAACCAGCGCGAAGTGAAGCCGGTCGCCCCCGTTTGCCTTCTGTCGGGATGATAATTGCACGGGCGGGGGAAATGTTGGGCGTGTAGACACATAACCAAAAGCCGAGAGGTGAGTCCAACGTGAGGCAAAACGAAGAGTAACCCAATCAGGATGTGACTCCATCCTGGGAAACGACCGATCCGAAAAAGTACGTGTTACAGGCTCGAAAGAACCTTGCTGGAAACCGTTCAAGGGAGAGCAGAGCACGGTTTGAGAAGCTATTGTGTGCTGTGGTGGCAGACTGGTCATAGGATCCGTAACCAGTCCGAGAAATCGAAGCAATAGGCGCTATAGAGCGCGTGGCGGAAACAATTACACGGGAGCCGTTCCCCGATGCGTGACGGCCGATCCAGAGCGATGTAACGCTTGCCTTATCCCGTTTTAACTTTGTACGGGATAAGGTGAACTGTGTCCACCTCGCACGAACCAGTGTGTCCCGTGCCGCCTTTGGCGTCAAGCTAAAATTGACACAGTTTACCGTTAATGTAGGGGCGGGCGAGGGGAGAATGTTTAAATCTAAAGGCTCGCGTAGCGAGGTACCCTTTTTCAAAGGTTTGTGGATAAGCTTTGGTAGAACCTTTAAATATCCACAGTAGCAACGGTCTGGATGGTATACAATGAAGTTTCGCTATTGAGAAATAGTCATGCTATGAAAAATTATAAATAGTGAGTGAGCAGGCAGTTTAGGCGGTTCACATAGCCGTGAAGTGAACGATTGTGGTCAACGCAAAGCGTTGTCCATGATCGTGAGCTGCGCGGAACCGGAGCGTAAGCGACGGTGTCTTTTGATCTTAGAAGTTAGTTTTAACTGTTTGAAGGATCCTCTCGTGCAGGAA
>NZ_JARXWM010000037.1:0-13919 GCF_029893135.1 Paenibacillus sp. PastF-3
CTTTCTTGGTGGACTTCGCAATCCCGAGAATACCCTACTTTTTTGTTGCCTGGCTAGGCTCCAAATCCTGGTACACAACTTATTTTACGCCATCCGAATGAGTAGAAAGCAGGGCATGAATGCTTCGGAATTCCTGAAATAGCGTCGAATGAGTAGAAAGCAGGGCATAAATGCTTCGGAATTAGCGAAATAGTGTCGAATGAGTAGAAAGCAGGGCATAAATGCCTCGGAATTCGTGAAATAGTGTCAATTGAGTAGAAAACAGGGCATAAATGCCTCAGAATTCGTGAAATAGCGTCGAATGAGTAGAAAGCAGGGCATAAATGCTTCGGAATTCCTGAAATAGCGTCGAATGAGTAGAAAGCAGGGCATAAATGCCTCGGAATTCGTGAAATAGCGTCGAATGAGTAGAAAGCAGGGCATAAATGCCTCGGAATTCGTGAAATAGTGTCAATTGAGTATAAAGCAGGGCATAAATGCCTCGGAATTAGCGAAATAGCGTCGAATGAGTAGAAAGCAGGGCATAAATGCTTCGGAATTCCTGAAATAGCATCGAATGAGTAGAAAGCAGGGCATAAATGCCTCGGAATTCGTGAAATAGTGTCAATTGAGTAGAAAGCAGGGCATAAATGCTTTGGATTAGCAGAGTCTAGCTTATACAGATGAGAGTGTTTAAAGATAGGGTAAGGTGTATTTGAGCGGATGTCTGACGTAGCTTTTTGTGCATCTGTCGAATTTAAGCGGCGGGTTAGAATTTAAACTAACTAATCATTAAACAATCACTCGATACGATTTGATTAAGTTCGGTGACAACCCAACCCTATTTTCTTTATCCATCCTTTCCTCACCATCTGAGAAGCATCGTTATATACACTATGAGCCGACTGATCAAAGGCGAGAAGAAGAAGATGAACGACACTTACTAATAAGTGATTAGATCTTTTACCTATAAGCCATAAATAGGATCAAAGTGGAAACTGAGATACAAAAATAAGTGTGCGCGAGGCGATAGTCAGATATTCCGACAAAGTTAAGCCGGTGTAGTTAAGCCCGAATAATTAGTGTTAAACCTCAGTACTCCTTACAACCAAACGTTTCGTCAAATGGCGGTAATTCACGATAGCTTAGCTATTGTTGCGATTATGGCACTGGCATTGGTAGTTGGTAGAGGAGAGAAATGAGATCGCAGGAACAATTGGGAGGGTATTAGAAAAAAATGAACCTAGGAACAAAAGGAAGGAATGGGACACTAAAGAGTAATGGGACACTAAAGAGTAATGGGACCTCAGAGCTACGATTCTCCGGCTGAGATTTTTTTGTTATTTTTGGAAGACTCCTCTTCTTGCAGTACAATAGATGTATGGAAGAAGATGAAGCGGAGGAACATTTATGATACGTACACTTGCGGTGACGCATACTGGTGAGGTGCTGACCGACATACCCTTGCAGGATATCCGGCGGGAGGATTATGCATGGATATGGGCAGACTTTGCTACACCTACGGCAGAGGAGACGCTGCTGTTGGATCACTACTTTCATTTTCACCCTTTGGCGATTGAGGACTGTATGCATGTACTACAGCGGCCGAAGCTGGATCATTATGAGGAAGTACAGTTTTTTGTGCTGCATGCGCTGAATGAAGAGACGCTGGATGCTGAAGAAATTGACCTTTTTTTGAGCGCAAATTACCTCGTGTCCTATCATCATCAGGAAAAAACAGAGATGAATGAAGCTTGGGAACAAGTGAAGCGTGAAATACATAGTCGTAAAGGCTGGTCAGGTGGTCCGATGGCGGCTGCATATACAGTAATGGATAAGCTGGTAGATAAGTATTTTCCGTGCCTATACAGTTTAGAAGACGAGCTTGCGGATCTGGAGAGCAATGGCAGCAGTGAGTCGGTGGAGGATTTGATGAGCCAAGTGTTTGGTTTGCGCGGAAGGCTGCTCAAGATGCGGCGGACGATTGTGCCAATGCGCGATTTGATGTACCGGATTTTGAATTCGCAGCATGTCCAGAGCAACGGCGAGGAACGGATTTATTTTGGCGATATCTATGACCATTTGTTAAAACTGTCCGATATGATTGAGGCGGATCGAGAAATGACTGCGGACCTACGTGATAGCTACATATCTCTTAACTCTAACCGGATGAATTCGATCATGAAAACACTAACAGTAATCACTACCGTATTCATGCCGCTGACGCTGATTGCCGGAATTTATGGGATGAATTTCGTGGTGATGCCTGAGCTCGAATGGAAGTATGGATATTTTGGCGTTCTGCTATTTATGCTGGTGGTGGGTGTTAGTATGTTCAGATGGTTCCGGCGTAGTGGATGGTTTAAGTGAAAAATAAAACGTCACCGCTATTTGCGGCGACGTTTTCCTGTAGAGGGAGTAGAGCGCCGGCGTGTGGTTGTAGTAGATTTGCGGCGGGTCGAGGTGGAACGTCTTTTTTTGCGTCGGTTAGGGCTGTACAGCGCTGCATCCTCTTCGGCAGCTAGTGCACCTGAGGAGCCTTTGTTTTTGCCGAAGTTACCCATAAAAAGCTTAACCATCGGAGCCATCTGCTGGAAGCCGGACATCACCTTCTGCACCTTACCCATGGAGTTTACGATCCCGTCAATACCGCCCATTCGGTCGATGATACCTTTGATTT
Organism: Paenibacillus sp. PastF-3; assembly: GCF_029893135.1. Classification (NCBI taxonomy): domain Bacteria; kingdom Bacillati; phylum Bacillota; class Bacilli; order Caryophanales; family Paenibacillaceae; genus Paenibacillus; species Paenibacillus sp. PastF-3. The sequence continues at coordinate 2,660 of NZ_JARXWM010000037.1, forward strand.
GCTCCATATTCCCACCGATTCCGCCACCGCCGCCTAAACCGCCCAAGCCGCTAAGCAATCCGGCAAGCCCGCCGCTTGCCTTAGTCGTAGCTTCAGCAGCAGGAAGCGCTAGCGCAGTTTCGGTGGCTGCTTCTGCTCCTAAAGCGGGAAGGATTCCGCTCTCTCCTGGGGGGGATGAAGGCGCATATGGACTGAGCCCGGGGTAAGCAGATGCATTATAAGTATCGGTCAATGAACGCTGGTTGCGGCGGGAATGATTATAGTAATGATCAGGCATAATATCACATTCCTTTGTTAGTGGTCTGCTATACTGTATGTCATGGGCGAACATACGGTATAGACGAATGCCCGGGTTACCCGTGATAGGAGCGGAAAAGGGCGAATGCCTATAATCGTCCTTAAGAAGTGAAAAAAGCGTGTACAAGCTTGATTTTCGGCGCTTATGTAGTACTATAGTGTAGGTGCTATTTCTTATGCAGGAAGAAATAAACGCGGTTGGGTACATATTGAGTGTGCGCCATGGGTGGACGTTTGTCCATCGATTTCACTCTTTACAGCGTGAAATCGTTAATGCTTGAAAAATGCGCTCCAGTGCAATATAGTAAAGGCAGGATAGTCGCATGAGGTTTATGTTTCCGGAGCTAGTTTTGTACGGAGCTTAATTAGAGAAACTAATGCTGATAGAACTTTTAGGGGATGAAAAGCTGATGCAACTTAAGAAGTTGAATGATAAAAGTATCGACCAATTATTTGAAGCTATTTTAACGTTAAAAAATATGGAAGAATGTTACGTTTTCTTTGATGATCTGTGCACTGTGAACGAGATTCAATCGTTGTCGCAGCGACTGGAAGTAGCGCGTATGCTTGGCAAAGGCTCCACCTACAACCAGATCGAAGCAGAGACGGGTGCAAGCACAGCTACGATTTCCCGTGTAAAACGTTGCCTGAACTACGGTAATGACGGTTATAAATTAACGCTGGAACGTTTGGGACGTTAATGTATGGTACCGGGCGTACTTATTATCAGTCACGGCTCTCGCGACGAGGCTTGGGTATCGATTGTAGAGGAAGCCGTAAGCGGATTGTCGCTAGGTGAAAAGATTCCTGTTGTGGTCTCTTTTTTAGAGCTGGTAGAGGGCCGTCTGATTCAAGATGGAATAAATGAGCTGGAACACGCAGGGGTCACAGATATTATTGTGATCCCATTGTTCGTTTCCTCAGGAAGTACACATGTCGATGAGATAGAATATGCACTAGGCGCCAAACCTGAGCCTGAACGTGAGACGGATTTAGCGCTGTTCTCAGTGAAGGCTAAAGTTCATTATGGTTATCCTATCGACGATGATCCGGACATCGCTGTAATGATTTGGGACAAGCTACGTGAGCTGTCTACGGAACCGAAGCGAGAGACGATTTTGCTTGTGGGGCATGGCAGTGTATATGATGGTTTCCGGCAGCGCTGGGAGCAGGGCATATCTTCGCTGGCGGGACGTGTCCGTGAGGTGAGTGGCGTAGCGGCGGCCGACTATGCTCTGCTGAGTCCGGATAGTGTAAGAAGCAAGGTAGAGTATTGGCAGGAGCAGGGTCACGAGGTACTGGTGGCGCCGCTTTTTTTGAGTGAAGGCTATTTTACTAAGCATGTGGTTCCGAACAGACTAAAAGGGTTAACCTATAAGTATTCTGGTCAAACACTTCTGCCGCACCCCCTTCTTCCGCATTGGATGGAGAGACAGGTAGAGACACTCCTCGAACAGATTCGAATGAAACGATAAAGCACCTACCCCTGAGCACATTTAATCATAAAAAAGGGCCCAGATCCGTGGATAATACGGGATTTGCTGCATATACATATAAATATATTTTTTTGTTAAATAAAGTGTCATGAATTGCTGTATAATGGAATATTTGCATGAAAGGGCCTTTAACATTGATTGTAGTGGTCCGAATTAGGTATAATCAATTAGGTTATTCTATTATAAAAACAGGTGGCGTTCCGGTAATGAAAACTGCGAGATTGATTTATAATCCCACTTCTGGACGGGAAGAAATGAAGAAGCGGCTCGCCGATATTTTGGACCGGCTGGATATTGGTGGCATTGAAGCCACCTGCCATGCAACAACCGGAGAAGGCGATGCTATGATAGCTGCTGCAGATGCAGTAGAACGCGGTTATGACTTGATCATAGCAGCCGGTGGCGACGGCACTTTAAATGAAGTTATTAATGGTATGGCGGAGAAGCCTAATCTTCCCCCGCTCGGCGTCTTGCCGCTTGGTACTACTAATGATTTCGCACGTGCAATGGGGATCCCGAAGAACTGGGAAGATTCCTGTGATCTGATCATTCGCCAAGAGACACGTCCGATTGATATCGGCAAGGCAAATGACCGTTATTTTATTAATATAGCAGGCGGCGGTAGTCTAACCGAACTGACATATGAAGTTCCTAGTAAGCTGAAGACCATGATAGGGCAGCTTGCGTACTATTTAAAAGGTATTGAAAAAATGGTCAGCCTGTCACCTCAGGAATTAATCATTCGTGCCAATGGCCAAGAAGTTATTCATGATGAGTTCATGCTGTTCCTGATTGCAAACACGAATTCTGTTGGCGGCTTTGAAAAGCTCGCTCCCGGCGCTCGTATCGATGACGGTCTGTTAGATGTTATAGCGGTTAAAAAATGCAATCTGGCAGAGTTTGTCCGTTTGGTCAGATTGGCTCTTCGCGGTGAGCATTTGAATGATAAGAAGGTTGTTTATTTCCGCACGGATGCGATGGATGTAATCTCACCAGGGCATGTTCAATTGAACTTGGACGGTGAACTGGGTGGAGAGCTGCCAGGACGGTTCCGGATTTTGCCGCAGCATTTGCGGATTTTTGCTGAGAATAACTGAGATTGATTGAAAGTAAGAGTGTGGGATTATACAGCGATGATCTTTGATCGAAGAGACTGTAAGATTTACAGTGATGGAAATGATTGAAGACATTTAATTGGGTTTATACAGCGATGATAATGAAAGAAGTGAACTATAAATAATGAGTAAACACCGCAGTGGACGCAGCACCAGCCGCCCAGTCGGCAAGGCGCCTGTCGCCGAACTGCCTGTGAATAAAAATGATGAGGTTATGCTCGATATTATCGGCATGACCCATGAAGGTGAAGGGGTAGGCCGCGTTGAAGGCTTTACCCTTTTTGTGCAGGGAGCTCTTCCCGGAGAGAAGGTCCGGGCAAAGGTGCTCAAGACCAAGAAACAGTATGGCTACGCCAAGCTGCTGAATTTAGTAGAGGCGAGCAGCGCCCGTATCGCGGCGCCTTGTGAGATCTATGATAAGTGTGGCGGCTGTCAGCTGCAGCATATGGACTATGCCGCTCAGCTGACGTGGAAACGGCAGCTGGTGGTGGACAACCTGGAGCGGATTGGGAAGCTCCGGGTGAGTGGTGGTGGCGGAGACAGCGGAAAGAGCAAAGCGAATGAAGCTGTTGAGAGTCAGATGGACCGTGCTAACGATGGTGACATCGCGGATGGCGCTGGAGTGGCTAAGACAGAGGGCATTCTCGTCCGCCCTACACTAGGCATGGACGAGCCTTGGCGTTATCGCAACAAGGCTCAGGTGCCGATCGGCGTAACCGAAGGCGGCCTTGTGGGCGGCTTTTACGCGCGGGGAAGCCACCGGATCATCGATATGGAAACATGCTTAATTCAGCATGAAGATAACGATGACGTTGTGCGCAAGGTGAAAGGCATCGGCAGAGAACTCGGCATCTCTGCTTATAATGAAGAAACCAGCCGCGGCCTGCTGCGCCATGTCGTCGTGAAAAAAGCCTTCCGCACCGGTGAAATGATGCTCGTCCTCGTAACCAACGGTCGCGACATCCCGCACCTGGACGCCTGGCTCGGGAGCATCCGCGAACAGCTGCCAGACGTAGTCAGCATCTGCCAGAACGTCAACACTCAGCGCACGAATGTCATCTTCGGGGACGAAACCCGCGTCCTGTGGGGCAGAGACGTCATCTATGACTACATCGGAGATGTACAGTTCGCAATCTCAGCGCGTTCGTTCTATCAAGTGAACCCGGCACAGACTGAGGTGCTGTACGGAAAAACCGTAGAATATGCCGGACTGACTGGCAATGAAACGGTTATCGATGCCTATTGCGGCATCGGTACGATCTCTCTCTTTTTGGCGCAGCATGCGGCTAAGGTATACGGTGTGGAGATTGTACCAGAAGCGATTGAGGATGCCCGGGCGAATGCGAAGTTGAACGAGATGAAGAATGTAGTGTTTGAGGTAGGCGCATCTGAAGATGTCATTCCTAACTGGAAAGAGCAGGGGATTACGGCAGATGTTATCGTGGTCGATCCACCACGTAAGGGCTGCGATCCGCGACTTTTGGAGACGATTCTGGCGATGAAGCCGGAGCGTGTGGTGTATGTGTCGTGTAATCCATCGACATTGGCAAGGGACTTGCGGGTGCTCGAAGATGGCGGGTACAGAACAGTGGAGGTAACTCCGGTGGATATGTTCCCGCATACGGTGCATGTGGAGTCGGTTGCGTTGTTGGCAAAGAATAATACAGAATGTTGAGACCCTTATAAATACAGGGTATTAGCCTGTAATAGTATCAATAATATCGGTAGAAAAGAGTACTAAAAAGTGCGTTGATGTAAAATTGATGTAAAAATTGATCGGAGAACAACGAAAAAGAACATAAAGATGACGCCAGGAATTGTTGATCCTGTGCGTCATCTTTGTTGTCAGGCAGTTTTATTTTTTAATGACGATTCAAACTTATCCGCAGCTGTTTGATCAGCTGATCGAAGAGCGTGACCATAGATATTCATTGTTGTGGTAATGCTTTCATGACCAAGTCGCTCCGATATTATTCTGGCGTGTACGCCCTGGTTAATCAGAATTGTCGCAGATGTATGCCTCAGTTTTTCGGTATCCTGCTCTATTTATTAAGCTCCCATGAAAATTAAATTAGCTCAAAACCTGAAAAAGAGCATAATAAAATAGACCCCAGAATAACACTTTAAAAAAAAGGCTGAGCCCTTTGACCTTCTTCGCCAGCCGTACAAACAGTATAGACGACTAGGCTACCTTAATCCTCTATGCAAATGAAAAAAAGGATCAACCAGAAAGAACTGGTTGATCTCATAATACGAACGGGCAGGATAGTTGAATGAGAACTCAGAATAATATTTGTTATAAAGTAAACTTTTTGACACTTGGCAGTCAAACAGAAGAGGCACTGTGTTTAGTGCTTGGCACTTTCAGAAAAGGAGTAAGCACTTCTATCGATCGACTATAGTTTGATTATTAACGACATGATAACATAACAATAACAGTATATGGTACAGTGTTGTTGAGTTTAAAAGGCATTATCTAGCAATAAAAGGAGGATGATGAGAGTTGAGAAATGATGAAAGACTATTTGAATTTCAAATCCTAGCTTATAATACATTAGAAGAATTAGTTAAAGCGTTTAATCAAAAAGCAATCATTAAAATCATTGCTCCGCTAACTGAAGGTGTGAGTACAAGACGTCTGAGATAAAAATGCTAGTTTCAGCCTGCTTTTAAACATATAAAACAAAGATGAGGATAGAGGAAACGCTGACCTATTTTGTCGTGTTAATAGGCTATAGTATAAAAGAACTATGGTAGAACTTGCTAATTAACTTTAAGGAATTCTGGAGGTAAAGATGAGGTTAGATAAGTTGTGGCTAAAAAACTTTAGGAACTTTAGTAATACGGAACTAAAATTTATGAATAACTTTACCGTAATTGTAGGGGAAAATGGTACTGGAAAAACCGCAATAATGGATGGTATATCAATTGTTATATCAGAATTAATCGCTATTTTCGCTAAAGAAGAGTCTAGGAAAATCGACCATGCAGATATATTTTTAAAACGAAATATACACCAACTGACAATTGAACCTAGACCAATGGCTGTGATTGAATGTTTAGTAAAATTCGAAAATGAATGGTCAATTTATTTAGATGATGATATAGATAAGTTTTGGGCGAGCGAACTTGTCGATAGAATATCGAGTGTTTATGGGTATAGTAGTGTATATAAACTTGCTGATGAAGTGGAATTTTATATTGATTTGGATATTGAATTCCCTTTGCCTATTTTTGTTTATTATCATACTAACAGACTTTGGACCACGAGCGATTCTGAATATACAGAAAAGCTTAATTTAGATTCTCGTTATGCGGGATATAGTAATTTTCTAAAGCCTACAACCAATGAGTCTGAATTTAAAAAATGGTTTATTAAAATGAGTATGATAAACCTAAACGAAAAGCCATCTAATGCTTTAACTTCTGTTAAAACTGCTATTAAAAAATGTCTTGAAAGAGCCGGTATCATAGATATTTACTACGAACATTTAACTAATGAAATAATATTGATTTTTGGAGAAGAAGTTATCCCTTTTTACTTATTAAGTGATGGATACAGAAGTATGATTAGTATGGTAGCTGACATTGCGTATAGAATGACGATATTAAATCCCTTTTTAGACGATCATCTTAAAACACATGGAATTGTATTAATAGATGAGCTTGACTTACATTTACACCCGAAGTGGCAACGAAACATTGTAGAAGATTTAAAATCTACTTTCCCTAATGTTCAATTCATTACAACAACTCATTCTCCATTTATTGTACAGTCACTTCAACCTGGTGAGTTGTTACTTTTAGGTGAGCACACAGATGAAAGTCTAGGCTTAGCATCTCCTCAATTATTTGTAAATAAAAGTCTAGAAGATGTTTCAACAAACATTATGGGGATTAAACACCCTCAAAGAAATCAAAAGTTACAGGATTTGTTTAATCTAACTAAAGAGTATTATTCAATGATAAAAGAGAAAATTGAAAATCCCGAACAAACTCCCATTTTAGATCCAAGTATTAATGAACTTAAGAGCAGAATAGACGAGTTAACTGTAATATTTAGTGACAATATTGCCTTTCACGCGATACTTGAACTTGAGAAGGAAGAATTAGAGCGAAAGGGAAAGAATAAGTAAATGCGACCAATTATAAGAGGAGCAGCACCTACGGATGCAAAAGGTGCGAAGATAATATTTAATCATTATTCTGAAGCGCGAGGTCATTTGAAATTAAGTATTGGACCTTACTGTTCTTACTGTGAGCGCAGGCTTGAATATGGAGTACAAATAGAGCACATACATCCAAAATCCCGTAGACCCGATTTAGAACTAGAGTGGACTAATTTTCTTATAGCTTGTCCTAATTGTAATCCCATTAAAAACGACAAGCCTATAATTATTGAGGACTATGTATGGCCAGACCTTCACAATACATATCTCTTCTTTACTTATTTTGAGGGGTTTGTTTTCGCTTCGAAAACTAGTGATATAAAAAAAGCCCAGGCAATGATTGATTTAATAGGATTAGATAGAATAACAATTAATGATCCTCTGATAGACGGGACTCAAACAGATGAAAGGCAACTTTATCGTTTTGAGACCTGGGAACTTGCAAAAAGATATTACAATCAATTGTTGGAAAACGATACAGAAGAAAAAAGAGGCAATATAATAGATTTAGCAATTGCAAGAGGATACTGGTCAGTCTGGATGACTATATTTAAAGATGATGATGACATGCTTGATAGATTAATTAATGCTTTCTCTGGTACAAACTATCATTACTTCAATAAACACCAAAATGTCTAAAATGAGATCTATTGCCTGGAGGGTTACTGTGTCCATAATGAAACTAAGATAGTTAGAATCGGATGTGAATTTACAGACGTTCCAGAAAGTATTGTTATCGACTCATCCTCTACAACAAATTTAGATGAGGGATTCTTATTAAACTATGAAGGTAACCTTGAGATACATAAGTTATTTGATTGTTCCAACAAATCTCCAAAGGAAATTGTCCTTATAAAATGTATTCATCCTAATAAACCGCAATTGAACGATTTACTACAGTTAAAAATTTCGGACCTTAAAGGCCGATTAAAAGAATTGGATGTGGAAGAAAGCGGTGTTGGTCTCCGGATTAGCTCATCCATTCGAAGAGCAATATACCAACATTATGATGGCCAATTACAGTTTTCTGAACGATATATACAACTAAACAAAGAAGATGGAAAAAGTATCTGGGAGAGTCTTAAACAGAAACTGCCAATATACGCATTATTTCAAGCAGATCGTCTAAGTAAAGAAGACGACTCTGAAGTTCAAGATCCAATGAAATTAGATATTATTGAAGCAATTAGACAAGTAGAAACTGAAATCACTCAAATAGTTGGAGAGATCAAAAGTAATGTCGAAGAGGTTGCCAATCGAACTCTGCAGCATCTCAAAGGATTTGATCCTACATTAGCAAACGAATTATTGCCGCAGTTTAAAAATGATCCAAAATGGGATAGTTTATTTAAGCTTACCCTTAGCGGAGATAGTTCAATTCCAATAAATAAAAGAGGCAGTGGTGTTAGAAGGTTAATATTACTTAGCTTTTTTAAAGCAAAAGTAGAGAGAAAACGAGGCTTAAACTCTCGACTGAAGATAACTTTCAGGTGTTAATTACTACTCATGTACCAGCACTAGCTGGTCAAATTCCGACCGATTCACTTAGATATATCACAGTTAACTCAGAGGGTCAAAAAGTTGTGCTTGAGAAGACTGATTTTGTATTTGAACAGGTTGCATCGGCTTTAGGTATCATGCCAAATTTCTCCATAGTAATAACACCTGTAATTATATGTGTTGAGGGATCTAACGATGTACACTTCCTAATACACATTAGCAAAGTATTACATAAGAAAGAGCAGTCTTTCCCGGACATAAATAGTGATCCTAGAATAACTGTCTTACCGTTAGGTGGAAGTTCATTAGCAGAGTGGGTTAAGCACCGTTATTTAAAGAACCTAGGAGCCATTGAAATTCATATTTACGATAGGGATTATGAACCTCCAGCAGAGCCTGAATATCTGTTCTCTGCAAATAGTGTTAACCAGAAACAGGATGGCTCAGTTGCTTTTATAACTTCAAAAATGTAATGAACCTGGATGTAACTTTTGGTGATTTTGATGATGTTCCAAAGTTGCTTTGTGGAATCTCAGAAATCGGAGAGTCAAAAATAAAGAAATGGCTAAATGATAAGGTAGCTGTAACAATGAGATATGAGCATCTATGTGCAATTGACAAAGAGAAAGAAATTGAAGGTTGTTTATAGAAATCCATAAGAGATTAAGTAGAGGAATGCTATTTTAGCGAAGTTGCAGCTGGTACTGAAACGAATTAGTAAGATAAAAGAGGCAAGAAGTTCACAAACTAGTGACTACTTGCCGCTTTTAATTATGTTATAAATATCGAATATCTTTAACATTAGATATGTCTCTCGTCAGTAATTCTCCACTAAATACTTCAATTAATTCTTCTTTAGAAAGCTTGGAAGATGTCCCGATCTCATCATTTCTTTAATATGTCAAGAATATGTTCCGTTTGCCAATCTGATGTAGGTCAACTGAAATAGTGGGACATTGATAAAAAAACAAAGATGGAAGCAAGTGATAGATTGTGACACAATTGTCCAATGATACATAACTATCTACATAGCAGGATTTAGGATTTTGAAAAGATCCACGTATAGTGTAGCGATTAAGCTAACTAGCAATATGTTTACAATGGGAGGGGTTCGATACCAAAAAAGGTTTTTGTAGAAGAGTGTTGAATTATGTGGGATAAAATAAATCTATGGTGAGGTTACAACATGAGTGGGAATCGTTTTTGGGAGTTTTATCTGGTTCGTTACTTGCTTGGCACTATTTTTGGAGTCTTAATTCTGATTTTTTTGGTAGTCAATTATAGTACTCAGATTACTGAATCATTTTATATTAAGGGGGGAGCAGAGAAGGATATTAAAACTGATATTAAAAGCTTGTTGTTTGAAACAACTTTCGGTATGAAAAAGAGCGATGCGAGTATTGTTGCCAAGTTGTTTAATAATGACAGTAATAATTTTGAGAGAGATAACACAAAAGAAGAGCACTTGGACTTTGTCGAAGTGAGACAGGTCGGACTGTCCATATTGGCAACGATAATTTTAGTAATTGCCGGATTTCTATATATGTATTTTTCAAGTATGATCATACTATTATTACACAGTTTAAGGGTGGTCTTTTTCAATTCGGGTAATTCCTCACAACAGCAGGGAGAAAAAGATAGAAATAAAGTAATGGTACATATCGGGAAATATTTAAATTATTATTTGCTTTTTTTCACAGTTTTTAGTTTCCTAGCTCCCTACCTTTTTGGAGTACGCTCAGAAGCATGTAATCATATCTTCAGTATACTAATTGTTATTTCTGTAACAGGTGTTTTTCTAAAGGAAGCAAATAATATAAGGGATTTCTATGTCAATCTAAGCCAATATAGAGCTATAAGTAAAGGAACCCACGCCACCAAAATAGGAAAAATAGAAACTTCATCTGAAATTGAATTTCATATTAGATCAGTAACGAAACAAGACGATAAAGAAAGCGAAACTAAAGAATTGTTGGGTGTCAACGAATATGTCGAATCATATAGACATTTGCGTGAACACGGAAATGCTTTCGGTATAATTGTGTGTGAACTTCTCTTTGCATTTTGGCTGATAGAATGGTCTTTTTCACCGTGGGCAATTTTTTATTGGTGTTTAATCGGTTTTATAGCTTGGATAATTGGAACTTATCTGGAGGTAAATAGAAGTTCTTAGATGATAACTTTACACTATAAATCTGATTAAACCATATTAGTCCTATAGAAAAATTTAACTATTGAGCAGCATATATCATAAGAAAGTTCAGCTACATAAGAGGAATCAGTCAAGTGGAATGAGGATTTTGAAAAAACAACGGCTAGTTCCAAATGAAGGGCTTTTTTAATAGGGAGTCTGCTGCTTGCGAATTATAAGTGAATACCAAGTTAATTATTCATTATATACTAAGTTTGTTGAAGCTGCTTCCTGTGAATTCAAAGGGAGGGTATTTTGTATTGGTAGATCCAAAAGCAGCTGATATCTATATGTGGATTAAGGAACCGGCTAACACGGACTACATAAGCCAAAACCGGAGGTATTCAGAAAATAAGTATTACTTTCAAAAAACAAAGAGAAAAGAAGACGCCAGCAAATGAAGTGCTCCCTGTCAAGTGTACAGTGTAAAAAACAAAAACTAGTTAGTTTAGATACCTCAGCTCGCATCATCAGAGCTGAGGTATCTTCGTT
>NZ_JARXWM010000038.1:0-10759 GCF_029893135.1 Paenibacillus sp. PastF-3
ATAACGGCTTGAGTTTTTTCATCTGTACTGTACCTGGTCATAAAAAAACTGCACCTCCAAATGTTAGATGTGTCTAACAATTGGGGTGCAGTTCATAATAAGGCGGTCAATTTTGAAATATCGTTTCCGGTCGAATACTCTTTTTCATTTCAATAAAAGCCTCAGCTTATCCGGATTCCTAACAAAGTATAGGTTGCAAATCGCATTTCTCTCAACGTGTATCAGCACAACGACTTCGATGCCCTCGCCTGAACGGACAACAAGCCCTGTTTGACCATTTATATCCGTCATCTCGACATGCACGCCTCCTTCGTAATGAGGAGCCTTACGAATTAGACCGAGAAGGAACCGTGCGACAAGATCGCGCGATTCAATAGGATGGACGACGGCGAACGCTTTGCCCCCTCCATCAGAGACCAACACGACATCTTCGGCGAGTATGGATACAACCGTGTCCACGTTTCCCAGTTCGAGAGCCTTCAGGAATCGACGGACCCACGCTTCGCTCCCCGTTTCTGAGTGGACCTGCTCATCGAGGGTAATCCCCATCTTTCCTCTCGCACGGCTGTACAGTTTGCGGCAATTCACTTCACTTTTGTTAACAAGTTCAGCAATATCTGAATATTCAAAGCCGAGCGCTTCACGAAGCACGAACACCGCCCGTTCCGTATGAGATAGCCTTTCAAGCAACACGAGCATAGCGTAAGACAACAGCTCGTCACGAACAACCGCTTCAAACGATTCATCATTCGGAGTAAGAATGGGCTCGGGAAGCCATTGTCCGAAATACAGTTCCCGCCGTTTACGCGCCGATTTGAGTAAATCCCGACAGCGATTAGTCACCATTTTGCACAGATATGCTTTCGGTTCAATCAAACGCGCCAGATCTACGTCATTTATCTTCAGGAATACGTCCTGCACAACATCCTCCGCATCGGAAGCCGACCCGGTCAGTTGGTAGGCAAGCGTAAACAGCAGCCCTTTATACTGCTCATATAACTCTTGCATCTTACCACTTCCAATCTTAGCCTCTAATCCTCTAATTACATTATTATTTTAACAGACTTGGCGTATCCCACGTGAATTTTCTCAGTCGCCAACCCAGCTTTCCCGTAAAAATAATATCTACCCCCCATATACGTGTCCATGCCATTCCATGCCCCGGACCTAAGCCAAAGCAGAAAAAGTCTATAAACCCCTTATGCGAGGGTGCAGGGCGCCCTTCAAGATCCGCCGACAAAATCTTTCCAAGCCTTGCCGCTTGAGCGGTCGCTTCCTTACAGGTCTTCCCGTCCGCCCGTCCGCTAGCAGGGTCTACGATTCGGGCGCAGTCGCCGATACTGTATACACCCTGAGCACCCTGAACCCGATAACTTGCATCTACGATCACGTATCCTTCCGGAGTGACCGGTAACCCGATGTTTCGCAGCATTGGATTGGGTAACAGCCCCAGCGTCCAAACACATAGACCGACGGACATCGTTTCTCCGCTAGATAAGGTAAGCGTTCCCTCTTTCTCCTGTAATACTCTGCTCCTTTGTAAGACGGTTACTCCGCAAGCTTCAAGTGAACGTTCCAGTTTAAGCCCTACCTTGGCCGGGCCATCCGGGAATAGCCTCTTGTTCGTGTTAAATAGTTTTATCGTCACAGCCCCCGGATCAAGCCCCAATTGCTGCGCATCTTCTCGAACGAAATGAGCCAGTTCGGCAGATGTCTCAATGCCGCTTATGCCCGCTCCCGCAACGGCAATGGTCATTAATCTCTGACGCTCTTTCGCGTTTGTTTCCTTAACGGCTTTTTGCATATTCGTGCGCCACACCTCTCTGATCTTCCACGCGGCATCCAAGCTCGCCAATGCCACCCCCCCCTGATCAGGGTCGGGTTGCCGTACGACGCTGCCTACCGTCAAAACGAGAATGTCATATTTCATCGAATTCTCATTTCCTTCGGCATCCTGATAAAGCAGCCTTCTCTTCTCTGATTCGATTTTGGTTACGGAAGCCTGAACGAATTCAACCCCCTCGGGAAACAACCTTGTTAGTGGGACAATTATATCTTCGTTTCCAGCCGCAGGCTTAAAAAGCAAAACTTTGCGAAAGTGATAGGGATTCTTGTCGATTAGAATAAGTCGAAGCGGACGCAGGCTTGCCTCACCCTTAAACGTTTTTCGAATCGCATTAACCGAATTAATGCCCGCATATCCTCCGCCAACGATGATGCATATCAATTCTTTCATTGCAACCACTCCTTATTTTGTTTTGCTTATAAAACGAGATAAGGGGTCGTGTTGTGACAACAGCGATATGTTGACGACTACCGATTATTTGTACTTGAGAATTTCTGCTTAAATTACAGTATATTTTTTATTGACCTTGAAGATCGTTCCCGCAGATGATTCTCCCGTTTAAGAAAGAAGAGATCCCGTCTTGTCATCCCCTCTGTACATAGAAACAAGCCGATTAGGTATAGACCCCGTGGTCTGGCACCTAATCGGCTTGTTATGTTACGCCTCAACCGTGTTTACTTCGGTTATTAGTCTTACTCGGACAGATCATTCGATAACCGGTACAGGAAGTTTCAGCGCGGGTCGTATCGCTGCTTGAATGGATTATTTCTCCATTACTTATCGTGACCTTTACCCGGGTTTTCTTTGGAGTATTCAAAGGTCACTTTTACAGGCTCGCTCATATAGCCAGTCGATAGATACGCCTCATGGGTTCCCTTTAAATTACCCGTAAGTTTGAATGTGAATTGGAAGCTTCCCGCGACTGTACTCTTCGTCTCATCTTCGAGATGAACCTTGCCTTTCGAATCAAGCACCTTCAACTTCACATTTGTAAGGACGCCATTCATCAGCAATCCATCAATCGTTACTTTTTTCGTTTCCTCGTCAACCTTTACTTGTATGCCCTCAATGCCCTTCACGTCTACAGCGCCCGAGAGGTTATAGACACCAAACTCGTAGATCGAATATCCGTAATCGGTTGCTCTTTTTATGCCTTGTAACTTCATGTATCTTGCCTTGACCGGGTTGAACTGCATCGTTTCTTTGCCTTCATGCGCGGTAATCATTCCGTCATTTGGCATGACATTGATCCAGTTCTGCTTATCGTTCGACACAAGAAGCTTGTATTTATCGGCACGAGCATATTCCCAATCGATTCGAACCGTATCCATTTCCTTCACTTCATCGAGATCGACCAGGAACCAAGTATTGTCCACGTATTCGCTCGCCCATCTTGAAGCAGGGAATCCATCGACGGCTTTAGCCGGTGCATAATTCGAATTATTGCCTTCGATCGACGAAGCTTCTACCGTTTTATTCTGCGCCAAATTGCCTATTAGGTAATAGACGCTTTCCTTCAGCGTATTGTACGCCTCATCTTTTATCGTACCCGCCTTCTTGAATTCATCCAGCTTTGCATTAAAGCCTTGGAGATACTTGGTGACTTGCGCTGCATCTTTCTCTTCATAGCGCTTCATCATTTCCAAATAGTTGTTCAAAGAACGCACCGTTGCAGAATTCGTAAATTGCTTCGCTGTTTCGAAGCGGTCGACTAGCGCTTTCATACCAGATGCATTCGTCATTGCTTCGATAACATATGACTTTGTCACCATACGCCCCGCGGTAACGGTAATGTTAAGCTCATGTTTGCCAAGCTTGCCTGCAAGCGGAATAACGGTACCCGCTGTATAAGGCTTGCCGTCATACGTCGCCGTCACTTTCGTCAGACCATCATCCGTTCTAAGCTTCCATGTAAAGGATACGGATTCTGAATCGGGCAGCTTCATCCCGCTGTGGAACGGCTTGCCGTTCATCTGCACGTCTACCTCGGAAGGCGGAGCCTCGTTGACCTGATACGTTCCTTTAACAAATTGATACAGCCAGTCGTAAAGAACGCGTGTCGCTGGATCTTTACTTACCGCGGTGTTATAGACTGCATTGTTGCCTTGATAATACGATTTGAAGCCATCTTTCATGAGCCCTGTCTTCGCACCACTGTTCAAGTAATCGATATACCGCTCACGGAACACGCCGTCCGTCAGCATCCGATCATCGAACTCGAGTTCATTGGACATGCCATACTGCTTCGCCAGATTCGCAGAATCCTCCAAGCGCTCGATATCCGTCGGCTCGAAGAAGTAGTTCGGTTGGATCGTCACCGCATCGAAGCCGACATCCTTCCACATGAACGCTTTATAAGCGAAGAAGTGCGGAATCCAGAAGAACTTCAGGTCCTTGCCGCTAATTTGCATGTCATGCAGGGTGCTGCTCACGGAACGGATCAGATCCGGTCCGGATTGGCTTGTGCTGATTTGCTCTTCGAACCAGTACATACCTACAAGCTCGAGGTTAGCGTAACCTTTTGCTTCCCATCTCGATTTGACTTGCTGCAGCCACCATTGAACTGCTTTTTCACGGTTCGCAAGGGCTTTCTCTCTGCCAACGGAATCATTGAAGTTCAGCGATTCTCCACCTTGTTCAATAGCTCCGAAATTAGTGATCGATTCACCTGGATCCGGAATCATGAGGACAACCTTTTCCTTTACGCCAGACTCGTTCAGCGCATCGGATACTTCCTTAGCCGCTGCGTTTAACGCATCCATATCGCCGCCTGCCGCAAAGGTTTTATCCAGATACCATTTCCAATCTTCCAGATAAGCCCGCCCGCCGAAATCACGACCTGGATTTGGAGAGTTAATGCCAAGATACAGGACGCCGTCGAAGAGTCGATCCTTAATTTTGCCGTCCTTATCGATATAACTAATGTTCGGAATGATCCGTTCTTTCGTCCAGATGCCTAGGTCATTCGCATATTGCCCGTTATACAAAAGTCCAAGATGCTCGATACCCGCTGTCGCTTCGCCTGCCGCCAAGAATTTCGGCGTCTGCGTTGGAACAGTTACGGCTCCGGCAGCTTTGCCGTCTTCACCGAGGATTTCAATCTCATCCACGAAGGTCATTGCACGCGTATGCATGGTGAATGTCACTTTCACATAGCGAGCATGGGCGATCTTCGCATCTGGGCCGATCACTTTAATGCCGTCCTTACTGCCGTCCCACACATAGGTCTCCGTGTATTTGCCGTCATTCCACAGCTTCTGCGTGGCATTGTCTTTGAGCAGTCCCCAGTTCACCTTGTCATCAGAGACGTACATCGATACCGTGAGTGGCACGAGTACATTGTTCGTTGGCCAATCTTCGAGGAAATTAGCTTTAATACCCGTGATGGATTTCTTCACCCCCAAATCAAACACAACTTCGCGTGTCTTACCCAAATGATGTCCAACCCATGCTACGTCGGATCTATTGCTTGCCCCATATATACCATCCGTAAGTGTATTGCCTTCATCCGGATAGGAAGCTTCCGGCTCTTGCGACCACTCATAAGATAAGCCCGCTGCAAGATTGTGATATACCGCCCCATACACTGACGCAATAACACCCTCCGTACCCGCTCCCGGCAGGTCTGATGGATTCGTCACCTCGACCGGATCGGCTTCGCCCGGCGGGTTCGCTGGTGTCTGTTCCTCTGTCTGTGTAGGCGGCAGCGCCTCTTCCGCTTGCGCAATCGGCATCACCGTTACGATCATGATCGCGACCATGACGAGAGCTACCCATTTTCTACTCCTCTTCATATCGTACGAACTCCCTTCTGATTCTTGAGTCAAGAAACATCAATCTCCTAAATGGTATGCGCTTTCATTTCAGCTTACCTCGATGCTCTTTCCTCCCTTCTGAGATTCCGACACGTCATAGAAGCTTATAACATATGTCAATGTCCTTATAGTAACATTATGAAAAGTGGCCTTTCTTTCAAATAGATAATTAATGACATTGGGTATACACTTGTTGACATGAAGGCCTTCACGTCGCGTTTTTATAGGTATAAAGATAGCGCTTACCTCCTTAGGTCCTACCTATTTTCTATCAATGTCCTCTAAGCAATCCGCCAAATAAAAAACGCAACCCCTCGAGGTTGCGTCGTGTTTATATATGGTGGCGCCTAATTGCTGCGGCGTTCTACTAAATTGATGCCCTATCCATAACCGAACGGATGCTTTTTGTACTCTAAGGGGCTTGAGCCGACTCTATTTTTGAACACACGACTAAAATAGTACTGGCTCTTATACCCTACCTTCACAGCCAGATCCCCGATTTTGATATTCGGCATTACGTCATCCAGAATCTCCTTCGCCTTCGATATCCGAAGCTCGGTGACATAGTCAAGGAATGAAGCACCGATTTCTTGCTTCATACGCTTGCTAAGATAGGTTGGGTTGATATGAAATAGCGCTGCTACTCGAGTAATAGACAGCTCCGGATCCTGATAATGACTGTCAATATACTCGGTCACTTTTTGGATAAGCACTGTTCCATCCCCTGTATACCCGGAAAGCCCCAGCTCCTTATCCACCCTGCTTTCATGTGAATGCAAAGGATATTTTGCCTGAAGATGTTCATCGATCCGATGAAGCAGCTTGTTCAGATCACTCTTCGGCACAGGTTTCAATATATAATCGAATGCTTGCAGTTGCACGGCTTGACGCGCATATTCAAAGTTATCGTAGCCGCTGATGATGACAATTAGAACCGACGGGCAGCGTTCGCGCAATATATTTATCAGATCGAGCCCATTCATATTCGGCATGTTGATGTCCACAAGACATACATGTGGTGGGGCTTCCTCCACCATTTTCAATGCTTCGTTTGCACTTTTCGCTTCTCCTGCAACTTCAAAAAGATACGAACTCTCCTCAATGTATTGTCGCAAGCCTTTGCGAATGATCGTTTCATCATCGACGATGACAATCTTCCACATCTTCATTCCACTCCCCGTCCAAAGGTATTCGAATGACCATAACGGTAATGCCATCTTCGCTCTTCACTGCAAGGCCGTATGGCGCCCCGTAAGCTAGTCGAATGCGATGGTTTACACTGTATAGCCCAAAGCCTATGGCAGAACGATCATATTTATCATCAAGAAGGGCTTGATTCATCTGTTCAAGCTTCTCTTCAGGAATCATAACCCCATTATTTTCAACCTTAATGACCAAATCATCGACCTGTTTATATGCTGTAATCGAAATTTTGCACTTTTGATCCCCAAGTGGCTTAATCCCGTGATAAATCGCATTTTCCACCAACGGCTGCAGCATGAAGCGAACGACTTGGCACTGAGCAAGCTTTTCATCATATCGAAGCTCGTAGTCGAGAATCTCCTCATATCGCACGCCTTGAATATGAAGATAACTCTCGACATGGTACAACTCCTGATCAAGCAGAATGTAGGGACTGCCTGTGCCAAGCCCTAATCGGAAATACGCGCTAAGCGCTTCCACCATCTCCACCACATTGTCTGCTCCATGTTCCGTTGCCATCCACTGGATCGTATCCAATGTGTTGTATAAAAAATGTGGCTTGATCTGCTCATGAATCAGTCTGAGTTCCATCTCCTTTCGGTCCTGCTCTACAGCGTATAATTGAACAAGCATGTCATTGAAGCTTCGCCCAAGATCGCCAATCTCATCCGAGCGCGTAACATCTGCCCGTATGG
The DNA here is from genome assembly GCF_029893135.1 of Paenibacillus sp. PastF-3. Taxonomy (NCBI): domain Bacteria; kingdom Bacillati; phylum Bacillota; class Bacilli; order Caryophanales; family Paenibacillaceae; genus Paenibacillus; species Paenibacillus sp. PastF-3. The sequence continues at coordinate 7,560 of NZ_JARXWM010000038.1, forward strand.
TTTGGTTGCCATTCTGCACATTTTCCATTACCTGGCGAAGCGACTGAATGGGACGAATAATGGAAGAAGCAAGCAGCATCAGAAAGACGATAACCGCACTACCGATAAGAATGCCTACCAGCAATGCAGTCCGCTGGGTTTTGATCACCGCTAGCGATAGACTTGAATTCGGCACTTCGAGTACTAGCTTCCAGCCTTCCACATTTTGAATTGGAGCCTCAAATACACTCATGTTCTTCTTATCTGCTGCATCCTCCGCTCCATCTCCTTCACCCAGCTCTCTACAATCGATGATAAGCTGGCCTGACTGGTCATATAGCATTACATCTTGAGCAATCTCCTTCATCTTCTTGACGGAGACGGCTGCGGCAATATAAGCTACCTCATCATTCACCGATGGATTCACGCGATAGAGAATGACGACGATTTCGGCTGCATTCGCTTTGGATACGATCGGATTGCTCACCACATAATTGGAATCTGAATTCAGCAGTTTTCGATAGTAGGGTCGGTTTAGTATCGAAAAAGGCTTGTCACTTGCTGACCAGGAATTTCCGTGAATATCCACCACGCGTATGGATTCGTACTCTACTTGCTTCTTCGCCTCGAACTTATCAATCTCTTGCAGCAATTCATCTCGTGTCCACTGATGGTCCGAAGCTAGAGAAGCAAGCATGTCTATCTCACCGATGCGCTGATTAAACCAATAATCGATCTGGTCGCTGCGTGCATTAACCACTTGCTGCGTTAAGTTCTTATTCAAAGGGACAACCGTATGGTTCATCTCCAAATATATTGTTACAAGTAATGCAATGAACAGCAGCAAGAAGCAGCTTCCTGCAATTAACGTAATTTTTAAGTGAATTGATCTCATTGTAATCATAGCCCTTCACAATATCCGTTTCTTACATGCCCGAAAAAGACAAAAAAAAGCTAATCTGTGCAAATACATAATGCTGTACTAAATCTATAATAGGTCTTGTGCATATTTTCACATGAAATACCATTCATGTCTAGGCTAGACATAAAAGATTTGCCTAGCAAATCTTTCTCTCCCTAGTGTATGTAACCAATTCACAACAGAATGAAGGAGATATTATGCGTACTCACACGAAAAAGCTGTTATCTATTCTACTAGTCCTCAGTCTTATGTTCACGCTTGCTGCCTGCGGCGGTAAAGATGCAGCACCCGCTGCAGATGCAAACGGAGTTCAAGTCTTTGAAGGAGTTGGGCAAGGTAAACATGGCGATATTAAAGTACAAGTTTCCTTATTAGATAACAAGATCACTGACATTAAAGTAACAGAGCATAAGGAAAATGAAGTACTTGCAGAACCTGTTTTTACGCAGCTTAAGGAAGATGTCATGGCAACTAACAGCGCAAAAGTTGATGCCATCAGCGGATCTACGGTTACAAGCAAAGGATATCTCGAAGCCATTCAAGATGCAATTACGAAGTCTGGACTTACCCTTGTCGCTGGCGCTGCAGTCAGTAAAAGCAAAGACAAAGAAGAAGTAGACCAAACCTATGATGTTGTCGTCATCGGTGCAGGGGGTGCTGGATTTAGTGCGGCTATCGAAGCGAAGAGCGCTGGAGCTAATGTAGTTCTACTCGAGAAAATGCCAGCTGTTGGCGGCAACACATTGATCTCCGGTGGTGAGATGAATGCGCCTGACAACTGGGTTGAACGTGCTCTTGGCATCACTGATGACACGGCTGACTTGTTCTATGATGATACGATGAAAGGCGGAGACAACCTCGGGGATCCAAAGATGGTTCGTATTCTTGCCGACAATGCTCTAGCATCTGCCGAATGGCTGCGCGATGATATCAAGGTAGAGTTCTTACCTGATCATCTGTTCCAATTTGGAGGCCATTCCAGAAAACGTGCGTTGATTCCTGTAGGTCATACAGGTTCTGAATTGATTACCAAGTTAAAAGCCAAAACAGACGCTGACCAAATCACGATCAAAACGAATATGAAAGCCGAAACCTTGCTGAAGGACGAAAGCGGCAAAGTAACCGGTGTAACTGCGACTTCGGGTACTGGCGACAAGATCACCTTCCATGCGAACAAAGGCGTCATCATCGCTACCGGTGGTTTTGGATCCAATGTAGAGATGCGTAAAAAGTATAACCCTAAAATGGATGAAAAATATATGTCTACCGATACACCAGGATCTACAGGTGACGGTATCGTTATGGCAGAAACGATTGGCGCCAAACTGACAAACATGGAGAATATTCAAACGTATCCAATCTGTAATCCTGAGACAGGTGTTATTTCCCTGGTTGCAGATTCCCGTTTCGATGGTGCGATCCTGATTAACCAAGAAGGCAAGCGCTTCGTTGAGGAATTAGAACGTCGTGACGTTATTTCTAAAGCAATTCTTGCCCAGACGGGCGGATATACGTATCAATTATGGAATCAAGGCATTGAGGATATCGGTAAAACGATCGAAGTTCATCAAGACGAATACGATCAACTCGTTAAACAAGGCTTGCTCTTTAAAGCCGATACGATTGAAGAGGCGGCTGATTTCTTCAAAATTGACGTGAACACTTTGAAAGAAACGATTAATAAAGTAAATGATTATGCGAAAACAGGTAAAGACCTTGATTTCAAACATCGCGGTGGATTGAAATCTCTTGAAAAAGGCCCTTACTACATCGAAAAAGCTGTACCATCCGTTCACCATACAATGGGCGGATTGGTGATCGACGAGAAGACTCGCGTATTGAATGAAAAAGGCGAAGTCATCCCTGGGCTGTTCGCTGCAGGTGAAGTAACAGGGGTCATTCATGGTGCAAACCGTCTTGGCGGTAATGCCATCGCTGATATCTTCACCTTCGGCCGGATTGCAGGCAAACAAGTTGTAGCAGAGTAATCTTATGTTTGTGTAACTGCTCTATTAATAAGTTAGCCTTAAAAACGTGCAAGATAGTTTGTAGAGTGCAGGTTGACTGCTAACTTTCAAGCTGCACTCTATGACATAAATAAACCGCCCTGTCCGCAAATTGCGAATGAAGTGACCCCTTAAAGTTAGACAGGTTATATAATTAGGCAACTTGTTGGGCCTGAGTTCGGTACTGAACCGGACTCTGGCCTTTTAGTTTTGCTTTAATTCGCTTGTTGTTGTAATAATCGATGTAATTTAATAGCTCTTGTTTAAAATGTGCGATACTTTCGAATTCCTTT
>NZ_JARXWM010000039.1:0-7642 GCF_029893135.1 Paenibacillus sp. PastF-3
GCTCTTTTTTTAACTTCTTTTTCGAGCTCGGCATGTGTATTTCTTGGCCGGACTTAGAATATATCATGTATAGAGATTCATTGCAACACTTTTTTTCAAATATTTAAAAACCATAAATCAAGTATTAATGATTACACTCTATCTTTATATACTGTTGCCTTGTATACATTCCATAATATAAAAGAAAAACAACTGCAAAAGATATCAGTTGTTTTTAGAAGAGAGCTTAAAAGAATCTAAATTAATTCCGCTTCCTTCGCTCCAGTAATTACGGAAACGATACTGTTTCGAAGTATCTCCGCATTATAGGCCTGGTATGGATCAACATTGAAAATAACAGCATCTGCAATAAAACCCTCTGCAATCTGCCCCAGCTCATTTCCATTCCCTAGAATATCAGCAGCGCTTTTAGTAGCAGATTGCCATGCTTCTTTGCGTGTTAAGCCATAATCAATCAACGTATCCAGCTCTTGAAGGTTATAACCATGTAATGAAGGTGTAGCATAATCTGTACCGAATCCTATACGAACGCCTTCTCTTTTTGCATAATTAATGGCTTTGGAATGCGATTCAGCAGCGCGGGCAGCTCGTTCGCAAATAATCGGGTTCAAGGCTAGAACGCCTTTCGGATCTGCAGCAATGCGATAGATAGATGTAGTAGGTACAAAAGCCACCCCTGAACTAGCAAGTCTCCCTGCCTGATCTTCAGTTAGAAACATCCCATGCTCTATAGATTCCACGCCGGCCTGAATGGACCAGTCTATCGTTACTCCACCCCAGGTATGAACCAGTACCTTCTTATCATAAGCATGTGCATTACGAACAATGAATGCGAACTCTTCTTCGGAAAAGATCGGATCTACGACTTTCTCGGTGGGTGCCCCAAGACCGCCTGTGGCCATGATTTTTATCCAGCCCGCTCCTGTAGCAAAGATTTGCGCCATCCGTTGTTCCAAATACTTAATTCCACGGGCATCTGCTGCTCCAAGCATCTCACTGCTCGTATGCACTCTTAAAGGCTGCTGATACTGCTGAACAAGATGCTTCACTGTGCTGGGGGTAATTCCTCCTGCATCCCGTACAGTCGTTACACCAGTCCTTAGAGTAGCCTCAAATGCTTGCGCCTGCATGGCCTCGATCTGATGGGAGTCGCGCTTCAATTGGTCCGTATGATCAAAGTCTGTCCAAGCAAGATGCGTATGAAGATCAATAATACCAGGCGTTATCCATAGTTCTGTGCCTGTAGGAGTTGTATTATTTTGTTGCGGCTCCGCTTCAGTAATAGATGAAAAATAGCCATCCTTGATCACAACATTAAAACGTTTTCCTTCGATGCCTGCTATATGAATATCCATGAATGTATGTAGCTCTGGATGCTTATGGATCATCTTCATTCCCCCCAAGCCAGCCGAACAGCTTGTAATGCCTGATCAGGGTTTTGTTTCAACAACTCAGCAAGCGTTGACATGGCTTCCTCTACACTTTTACGAGCAGCATTTGTTCCAAAATGATTGATCCGCAAAAGATGTCCAAATAATTCTCCGTCTCCTGGAGCCACAATGCCTATAGGTTTTTCGATCTGCAAGTCTTGCCTTCCACCAATCCGAACCGTTGTAGTCAGTGTAGAATAATGTCTGCTGTCCTTTTGCCAAGGCTCAAGCCCCAAGCATTCTATACCCGCTAATGTAGCAGCTGCAGCCCTTTCATGACGCTGAATGATTTGCTCCAATCCCTCTTCTTCAATTCGTGTCAAGGTCAGGATCAAAGCTCTAGCCTCTAATGTCGGAATATTTGGAGCAACTCGTAGTGGCGCGGCGCCATCCAGCGAAGGTTTGAGATCCAGCAAGGACAAAATGGAGTTACGTGGTGCATTTTTATTAGACTCAAGAAATTTCCAGCCACGTGGTGAAATACTGACGGCGCTAACGCCGTTAGGTCCAGCCAAGGCTTTTTGCGCGCCTATCACAGCAAAATCAACTCCCCATTCATCGACCAGTAACACCTCTCCCCCAACCGCAGAAACCGAGTCCGTCACAGTAATGAGATTGTACTCCTTTGCAATCCTGAATATTTCTTTAGCCGGATTAGATCCACCTGTAACCACTTCAGCCTGAACAAAGGAAAGGGCACAAGGGTTAAACTCTTTAATTGCGGAAGCAACTTGGTCTCCAGTGACCACTTCATCAAAAGGAACCTTTACTTCAATTACCGTTGCTCCTCCCCGCTCAAGCCATTTTCCAAATAGACTTCCATAGGGACCTGTTACTACATTTACAATGGTTCGACCAGGCGCGGCTATTCCTGCAGCCACTGCCTCGATTCCCAGAATTGCCTCAGCTGGGATGATAACTGGTGGATGCTCAGTAAACAAGATTGTAGAAATTAATTGTGTAAGCTTATTATACTCAGTCACTGAAAGTGGCACATGTATATTATGTTCTGGGCTCATAAGAAACCTCCTGATGTACTTGATTTTGGCATTTTAGGAACCGCCGACAACAGCTCGTAACTATATTCATGTTTAGGCCGGATGAAGAATTGATCCTTGGGACTCTGCTCCACGAGCTTTCCTTGCCGCATAACTGCTACCGTATCGCTAATTGCATTGATAACTCCTAGATCATGGGAAATAAAAAGCATAGTGAGATTAAGCTCAGTTTTCAGCGTATTGAACAGCTCGAGCACACTAAGCTGCACAGATACATCCAGCGCGCTCGTAGGTTCATCGGCGATCAGGATATTTGGTTCAACGCTTAATGCACGAGCGATCGCTATCCGTTGCCGCTGACCACCAGAAAATTCGTGAGGGAATTTATCTAAAGCCTTTTGCTCCAAATGAACCTGGTTCAAAAGCTCTTTACATCTTTGCTCAACGCCCGAACGTCCCACTATTTTATGAAACAATAAGGGCTCGGAAAGAATTTGCCTAATCGAATGCTTTGGATTCAGCGATGCATCAGGATTTTGAAAGATCATCTGGATTATTTTACGATGCTCCCGGCTTCTTTTCTTTTTTAACTCTTGGGTACCTAACAGGATCTTTCCCTCATGCGGGGCAATCAGTCCAGCAATTACTCGAGCCAGCGTAGATTTGCCTGAGCCGGATTCACCAACAAGTCCAAGAGTGGTGTGCTGCTCAAGATTCAGATTGATACAATCCAGTGCAGTAAATCCGCCATAGTGAACAGTTAAATCTTTTATTTGCAAGGCTAGTTCCATAAGTCTCTACTCCCTTCAAGCTCTGGCAAAGGAAGCACCGAATCAATCAGCATCTGTGTGTAAGGGTCGGATGGATTTTGCAAAATATCAAGGGTAGCACCATGCTCAACAATCTGCCCTTGTTTCATTACACATAGGCGTGAGCATAAGCTGGCTGCAATCGCGAGATTATGGGTTACAAAAACCATGGCAAAACTGAGCTCCTGCTGGAGGTTCGTGATCGTTTCAATAATTTGCCGTTGAACCGTGACATCCAGCGCCGTTGTCGGCTCATCACAGAGAAGAATGCCTGGCTTGCATGCCAGTGCCAAAGCGATGACTACCCGTTGACACTGACCGCCTGACAGCTGACTTGGATATCGGTCCTTTTTCTTTAAAGAATCAGGGAGACCAAGTCTTTCGAGTAGCTCCAGCGCAATCATTCGCGAAGCCTTTCGGCTTACTCTCTGTCTGTAATACACGACTTCAGCCAGCTGATTGACAACCATACAGAGTGGATCAAGCGCACTTCTCGGGTCTTGAAACACCATCGCACTGCTTACGTCACTCTTAATGGTGCCACCTGTCTGTTCAACACCATTTGGAAGTAGTCCCAGAATTGCACGCAGCGTAAGCGATTTTCCTGAACCCGACTCACCTACTAATCCTAGACTCTCCCCTTTGCTCAGCGAAAAGCTAACATTGTTGACTAATCTCTCTTTTGACTTTGCAGCCAGCGATAGTGCATTTATTTCTAAAATGGGTTGTATAGACATCATTTTTTCCTCCATATGTCTGCCAAACCATCACCTAGGAGCGACAAAGCTATTCCGGTATACACCACTGCAAATCCTGGGACAGCTGAGAGCCACCAAGCTGTAGTGATGAAGGGTTGTCCATCCGAGATCATAGTTCCCCAGTCTGGAGTTGGCGGTGTAATACCGATCCCAAGATACCCTAGTGTAACAATGGCAACAAGCAATCCAATCATGTCTGTCATAAGAACGACCACGGCTTGCGGAAGCACATTGGGCAGCAGATGACGCAAAATAATTTTTACTCCGGGTAGCCCTAAGGTTTGAGCGGATGCCACCCATTCCTGATTGCGAAAAGATGCGCTAAGACCTCTCACTACACGAGCAAAAACAATCCAACCTACAAGGATAAACGTAATATAGATGCCTCGTTCTCCTGCTCCACTGGCAAAAGCCACGATAATGACGATTAGATAAAAAGGAAAAGCGATCAACGTATCTGACAGCAGCGTAATAACTGTATCAATCCATTTGCCGTAATATCCTGCTAGCATTCCTAGAAACACACCTATACAAAAGGGAATGATTTCTGCCAAGAACATGATTTTTAAATCCGTCCTCGCTGCATAAATCAATCTAGTAAACAGATCACGTCCCAGTTGGTCTGTTCCCAACCAATGCTCGGCTGACGGAGGCTGTAGAAAGGCACTCAAATTTTGCTCGGAGGGATCATAGGGACTTATATACGCTATGAATACAGTCAAGAACATAAGAGCTGCAAACATAATAATTCCCACTAGAAGTGAAGGGGTATTCCATATTCGCTTTAAGCCACTAGTCATCTTGCCACCCTCATACATTCTTGGCTCTAGTCTTATAGTTTTCATTGTTTTCCCTTCGTTCTGGGATCAAGCCACCAAGAAATGATTTCAATCAAGAGACTGGTGATCACAACAGCTAACGCACAGTAAAGTGCTATTCCTTGAATAACCGGAAAGTCCCGTTTCGAAATTGAAGTGAATAACAAGCTGCCAATTCCCTTTATTCCAAACACCTGTTCAACGACCAATGTGCCGCCGATTAGATAAGAAATATTCACACCCATCAGCATCAGTGTTGGAAGAGCCGAATTACGCAGCACATGTTTAAATAAAATAACCCTGCTTGGTATTCCGGCAGCCTTAAGTGTAACTACAAAATCCGATTCTAACACTTCAAGCATCTGTGCTCTTAACGAACGGACCAGCGTAGGAATCTGTGAGAAAGCAACGGTGATTGCCGGAAGTGCAAGACTGTGCAAGGTTCCAATCCACCCTTCACTTACTCCCCCAACGGGGAACCAGCCAAGCCGGACACTAAAGAGCAAAATTAAAAGTAAGCCAACCCAGAAGATTGGCATACCCAAAGTTATTGTAGGAAAAATACGTATTAAATGATCCAGCAGTTTATCCTTATGCGTAGCTGCTACTGTAGCAAGCAGAAGCGATACCAAAATCGCCAACACACACGCTATTACTATGAGCAACAATGTGACAGGGGCTCGCTGCATAATCAACTCTCTTGTTGATGTACCCATAACAATGGAGTTTCCGGTATCCCCCTGAGTAAATAGCGTCTTCAGAAATCGCAGGAACTGCTCCCACAAAGGGAGGTCCAGCCCAAGAGTATGATGCATACTCTTAAGCGCCTCAGGGGTACTGTATTCTCCCAATATCATTTTAGCTGGATCTCCAGGCACAATCCGGATGATGAAAAAGACTGCTATCATTACGCAGCAGATTACTGCCAGCGCTTTTATAAGTGATATCACAAGCCAGTTGTAAGAGTCTTTGCTTCCTCTCGGTTGATTTAACACCTGCTTAAGATTCGTCATTGGCTGATGCGGACATCTTCGAAACGGGCGCTGCCGTTAGGTAGAACAACAAGGCCGTCGACTGAAGAACGGATACCTTTCAGAACATCTGGATAATAAAGCGGAATATACGGCACTTCATCAGCAAGTGTCTGCAGCAGTTTAGTATAGATTTGCGCACGGCCATCGCCATCCGCTGTTTTTTGGCCCTCATATAGCAGCTTCGTTACTTCATCATTCGTATAATGGGTCCAATATGATTTGCTGAAGCCTTCCGGATCAGTTTGAAAAGCAATAATCGAGTTCGCTTCTGGGGAGTCGGCTTGACCGCTGTTGAGCATTGCGGCGAAATCATATGCAAAGAACCGTTCACGGAAAGTAGCAAGCTCAATCGACTCAATCTCAATTGTAATTCCGATCGTTTGACCCGCTGCCTGAATAATTTGTGCTTCTTGTGCTCTTGTACTATTGCCGGAAGCTACAAGTAATTTAGTAGTGAATCCATTAGGGAAGGCAGATTTAGCAAGCTCCTCCTTGGCCGCCTCGACATTGAAGTTCAGAGCCTTAATTGTATCATTGGAGTTGTAAGGAATCGTTGTTGGCAGCAATGAGTTTGCCGTCTGTGCATATCCAAAGGTTAACGCTTTGGTCAAGCCTTCACGATCAAGCGCCAGAGCCAGAGCGCGGCGAACATGCACATCCGAAAAATGTTCATCCAGCGTATTAAAGAACAATTGCTCTGTTACCCAACTACCATTAGTAATTACCTTTGTGTCAGCTCCATCTTTGATCTCATTAGCATTTTGCAGCGCTAAAGATTCAATAGCATTAACTTCTCCAGCTTTCAGCTGATTGATTGCTTGACTATCATCCTCAATCAACTTATAAACTAGCTTATCAATATATGGTTTACCTTCTTGCCAGTAGAATTTATTCTTAGTGAAGGTCAGATCACCCGCTGTATCCCATGATTCAACGACAAAGGGCCCCGTTCCGATGGGCTTCTTAAAGAATTCTTCTTCGGGAACTCCACCAAAATGGTTAGGCAAGATGCCATTTGAAAAATTGGATAGCTCTGAGATAAATGGTGTATAAGGCTCTTTAAGCGTAATAACAAGCGTTTTGTTATCTTGCGCTTTGATTGCGTCCACCTTTGCAGATATTGCCAGTGGGCCACCAACCTTCAAGTGGCGCTCAAGGGAGAATACAGCATCTTCCGCAGTCACATCCGTACCGTTTGAAAACTTCAGACCCTCACGAAGTTCAAAAGTATACGTCAATCCATCCTCACTAATACTGTGTGACTTCGCAAGCCAATCTACAATTTCGCCCTTGCTGTCAAAAGCAACCAATGATTCAAATACTTTGTCGATAGCAAAAGCATTGTTGGACGTAATCTGGTTATGCAGATCCAGCGAGGTTACAGAAGCAGGCCGACCATAGACGAAGGTTCCTCCTGCTGCCGGCTCTGCTGCTTGAGGACTCTGAGTTGCTGCACTCGCATTTTCCGAAGCTTCCTTATTGGAATCAGCCTTATTAGTAGATCCGGAGCAACCCGCGATTACCATCAATAGTAATATTGATATTGCCCCAAACAGAAGCGGCTTCTTTAAAGATAAATTAAAATATGACATACTCCATTCCCCCTACAATTCATATATGTTTAGTATGAATTGTATTATGGGTTAAACACTGTAGTCTGTCAAACAAAATTTAAATCGTACTAACCCTTTAAGTAAATAAATACAACAAAAAGACCACTGTCGATGACTCAACAGTGGTCTTGCGTGCTTGGCAACGTCCTACTCTCCCAGGACCCTTCGGTCCAAGTACCATC
>NZ_JARXWM010000040.1:0-4754 GCF_029893135.1 Paenibacillus sp. PastF-3
TCCCGAAAAAGACGGAGTTATGGACACCGATGAAGAACAATTAAACTGACTACATATATTCTATGAAATCGCGACAACTGTCTTGACAATTACCGAAAGGTGGTGGTAAATAATGTTACAATGTGGGAGTATCAGTTTAAATTCTTCGTGAAATAGTGTTCTTTTAAGCTAATAAAAAATGCACGTGGAATTTAGGAATGAATTAAGGGTTATAGGTTACCTTAATTAACCTAAATATATTATAAAGGATGATGAGACACGCATGGAATATTTTAAGGCTGAAGAGAGCGCCTATCAACTATATGGCAATCAGGACCGTGAAGTGATTGCGCTAATGGCTAACCGATTCATCGGAGAAAATCCGCAAGCGCCTTACCAGTACCGATTGGATTTTACATCAGGCATTTTGTGTAACACAGCGGGTTGGTATCAGTTCGACTATGGTAATCGTTTTTCTCAATCAGAAATTGGAGAGGTTTGCTATGCAGCTGGGAATTTGTATTGCCATAGCGAAAAAAAATCCCGCTTTCAAATTCAATGCTATGGACCAACAGTTTGCTGGGTGAATGGTCAGCAGGTATTTCATTCCAGTCCCGAACAGGAAAGTTTCAAGGCATGCTGTACGTTTTCTATTTCTCTACAAGTGGGTATGAACCACTTTCTACTGGAAACGGAGAAAACAGAAATTGGTTTTGGCTTCCTGTTCCGCAACGCCATGCCCCAGTGGGAGCCTACCCATTTTACCGTGCCTCTAGATGCACGGAACGGGCAAGCTGGTTTTATCTATAGTGCGCCAATTGACCGCCAGTTGACTGATGTGGCATCTTTGCTTTGTGGTTCATTTAAGGGATTGGAATGGTTTCCTAAGCAACAGTATGCTGAGAATACTACTTCCTGTCCTTTTGTACGAATATTCGGCATTGATAGTTTCGGGACAGCAGTTGCCAAAAGCAACTTTTTTCATGCAGATTCCAGTAAGATATTAATCAAAGGGAGCACTAAAAGTCCACTCAAGGTATACATCAATCAGGAGTTATGCTGTGAATCGACAAGCGGTGCCTTTGAAAAAGAAATCCTTTTGTACAGAGGAAGTTACCAAGTTATTTTGCTATGTGAAAAGGAAGCAGGACAGGAAACAGGGCTAAACATCAAATTTCAGGATGCAGGTGGAAATTTGTCCCTTTATTCTGGGGTAAAAGGATATGAGGGTGAATGGATTTATACTGGACTTTTCGGAAAAGAAGTCCCTAAAATTCACCAATTAGCAGATATGGATAAAGTATATCCTACTTTGAATGGCGCATGTTACTGGAAAGCCGACCTTGCGGATGCTTGTGTGCGGATATTTGCAGAGCAGGAGTTATATGGTAAATGGACATACCCATGTGGAGTAACGCTGTACGGATTGCATAAAGCTGGTGAATACCTGAATCGGCCTGACTGGCTGGAGTACGTGCAAGAATACGCACGAATGACGGCGTCTGTATATGAATATGCCATGTATGATAAAACTATATTCGGCTATCCGGGTGTGGATACCCAGATTTGTTGGCTGGAAGAATTGGACGATTGCGGCTCTTTCGGCTCTTTCCTTTTGGAAGCACAACGGCGACATCCAATGGAAGAGGCTAGTGCCCTGGCAAATGTTATTGCTGATTTTATGAAATATCACCAGCGCAGGGAAAAAGATCATGTTTTTTCTAGGCATGACAACAGTATGTGGATTGATGACATGTACATGAGTATTCCATTTTTGTGCCGTTACTATCAGTTAACCGGCAAAGAGGAATATTTGATGGAGGCTTGTCGTCAGGCACTATTGTTCAGGAAATATTTTTTTATGTCAGAGCAAAATCTAATGTCTCATATTTTTGATGTAATACATAGTAGAATAAACAAAATTCCTTGGAGCAGGGGCAATGGCTGGGTTATACTGTCCTTGTCAGAGTTATTGTTGGTGTTGCCTAAGGAACATCCGGATTATGGAGCAGTAACAGCGTTTTTCACTAAGATGGCAGAAGGTGTTCTGCGTGTGCAGGGCAAAAATGGTCTATGGCATCAGATTCTAGATGATTCCTCAACCTATGAAGAATCTTCTTCTACTTCCATGTTTATCTGCGCCTTTTCTCGAGGAATTCGTTTGGAAATTTTTAATGAAAAGCTGTACCATGAGAGTATTTTATCAATTCAAAAGGCATGGACAGGAATGAAGCAAACGGTAATCAACCGCAAAGGTGACCTTTATGGTGTTTGTCAAGGCTCCGGCTGCTCTTTTAGCCGTTCCTATTACCAGCAGTTGGGGTGGCGTTTTAACGACCCACACGGAATTGGGATTGCCATTTTGGCTGGAACTGAAAAGCTAATGCTGGATGAATTTCTGCGAGATAATAAAACGAATCTTGGGAAATATGATATTTATTAATATATAAAAACAATAAAAAAAGGGATTGCTACACAACTAACTTTTTAGTTAGTCGTATAGCAATCCTTTAATTTTCTGTGATTGGTGACTTTTTATAATTGTCTCTATATTGAGTAGGGTTAAACAAGTAAAAAAGAGATGTATTTTAGATGGAGAACTTGTTGTTATTAAAAATGGTAAACCATACTTTCCGGATATAGTTATTCTAGCGGAAGCGCTATCTCAACTTGACTTGAGACAAATTCTTAATGGTTACGAAGAAATGGCTACAGCAATCACACCATACGCTGGATATCAGTATCAACAAGGGAATAGTGAAACCGATACAAGTGGTGAGATGGAATCTTCATCTCTCAGTGAAGGAATTAGTCATGCTGTAACAAAGACACATTCTATAAATATTGGGGTTAATGGAGGTGTAAATAGTTCTAGTACAAAGTCAATAGGAATGGGTATGTTGCTAGGTCCATTATCAATATTTACTAGCGTAGCAAAAACGGTTGGTTGGAGTGCAGGGGCTTCTGCAGGTTATGGATATAGCTGGGGAACTACGGATACGAAGAGTAGTACCGATACAAAAACAACAGGTACAAATCATAGTGTATCGATTGGTACATCAGAAAATACCACATTTACTTATAAATCGTATATGGTAAGTAACATTATCGAAAAACTCGAAAACACAATCCAACGAATAAATGAAAGTCAATCCACAGGACTCTGGAAAACTGCATCTTATGTATTTTCATCAGATACTAAAACCAGTAAAAATATCGCAAGTTTCTTGCGAGCAATATCACAGGGGGATGAATCATTCGTAGAACCTTCAGCGATACAAGCTTGGACGCGTGACTATAGCAATGGTATTACACCATTTAGCGAAATTCAGAAGTATATTAGGCATTTTTCACACCCGATTTTTGTAAATAAGGACGATGGTGTATTTGTAAATCCAAGTTCAAATGTCACAACAACAGAATTGTCCAATATTTTTGCTTTTCCAAGATATTCTGTGCAAGGAATACCAGTAATGCAATGTTGCCGATTTGGACGCGAGCCACATTCGTTATTAAAACTTGAAAAAGATTTTAGCATCGGGTGCTCATATCATATGCATCAATTAGAACCTCAGAACAAAGTATTCTTAAACAAGAATGAATTTACCAAGCACACATTTATAACAGGTTCCACAGGATCTGGAAAAAGTAATGCTGTGTATAAACTCCTTGAAAAAATGTGTAAACAGAATGACGAATGCAAATTTTTGGTTATCGAACCTGCTAAAGGCGAATATAAAGACATATTTGGTGGACGTGATGATGTAGATATTTATGGAACGAATCCACTTAAGTTCTCTAAGCTTCTTCAGCTAAATCCCTTTAGCTTCCCTGACGATATCCATGTATTGGAGCATATAGATAGACTTGTAGAAGTGTTTAATGCATGTTGGCCAATGTATGCTGCTATGCCAGCTATACTTAAAGAAGCAGTAGAAAGGTCATATGAAGAATGTGGTTGGAATTTAAGGCTCTCTAAGAATCCAGGTAAATTTCCAACATTTTCAACCTTATTGAGAATTTTGCCGATTGTTGTTGATACTTCAGGCTATTCTCAAGATACTAGCAATGACTATAAAGGTGCTTTAGTTACAAGAGTTAGGTCTCTTACACGGGGTATACATGGACAAATATTCGAACATGATATTACGTCTGAAAAACTGTTTAATACCAACACGATTATTGATTTAAGCAGGATTGGGTCGCCTGAAACCAAGGCGTTAATTATGGGAATTCTTATTTTAAAGCTACAAGAATTTAGAATGTCAGAAAACATACCTTCAAATAGCAATTTACGTCATTTAACTGTTTTTGAAGAAGCACATATTTTACTGAGAAGAACTTCTGGTGAACAATCTCAAGAGAGTTCAAACTTACAAGGAAAGGCTGTAGAGATGTTAGCCAATGCTATTGCTGAAATGCGAACTTATGGAGAAGGATTTATTATCGCTGATCAATCTCCAGGGCTTATGGATATGTCAGTTATAAGAAATACAAATACCAAAATAATATTACGCCTTTTAGATGAAAGTGATAGAGTGCTTGTGGGGAAAGCTGCAGGATTAAACGATGCTCAAGTAGATGAACTTTCTAAACTAGAAAGAGGAGTTACTGTAATTTCGCAAAGTGATTGGTTAGAGCCAGTACTTTGCAAAATAGATAGATTTGATGATGCGAAACCATCCCCCTGTGTCATACTAGTTGTCGTACCTCTCAATAGAATGTAAAGTAGAATAAAAGAGAGACTGAGGTGGAGCGACAATGCCAAGATATAG
>NZ_JARXWM010000041.1:0-1392 GCF_029893135.1 Paenibacillus sp. PastF-3
CCGGTTCAGCCCCTTAATTATGGAGTCATTCTCTTGAAATCTCAGGTTTTCACAGTTTCTTAAAGTGAGATTTTCACCTCTCCCATTTGGCCTGCTCTCCAAGCCGCATGGTATTGGTTAGGACTCAATCGGTTTAAACTACCGTGAAAACGTCGCTCGTTGTAAAATCCAATGTACTCCGCGACGGTTTCATACGCTTCTTCAAAGGTTTCAAAGTACATTTTTCTGTACAGATCTCGTTCTAAAATGCTGTGGAAAGACTCAATATATGCATTCATATTCGGCGTTTTGGGCGGTATTCGTTCATGAATAAGGGGCTCATCCTTGTCCATACACATCTCTGCAAAAGTATGACTGAGAAATTGCGGCCCATTATCCGAGCGGAGAATGGGCATGGCTTCTCCAAGCTGTACACGCTGCTTCAAGGCCTGCTTAATGGTCGCGCAGATCTCCTTGGCGCTGCAGCTTGCACCCAAGTGGTATCCGACAATACAGCGGTCAAAAACATCGATCATATCAAAGATAAAAAAGAAGCGGTCATAGCCATGAATGTATCCATACTTAATATCCATTTGCCAGAGTTGGTTAGCTCCTGTAACGATACGGTTCTGGGCAAGCCGTCTTGGATATTTCACCTTTTTGTCAGGCTTCTTTTGTAGCAGCCCTAGCTTTTTACAGAGCCTGTAGGCCTTCTTGTGGTTCAGAATTAAGTCATGCTGGATATAAAGGGCGTGTGCCAAGTTACGGTAACCATAGCCGTGTTCCTCGCCTGCGACGAGTTCGCTTAGCCACTCTCCAATCTGCTCATCGCTGACCTTTTGGCCGTCTTTCGTCAAGGAGTAGGCAGGGATCGGTCTTCCGACTTTTCCAAAGGTTTCAGTGGACTTCTCTTTGCCTTCTTGACGCTGTTTACGAGCATAGTAAGTCGATTCCAGCACACCTACCATTCGAAGCACCACCGATACCGCATAGCCCCGCTTAATGCTTTCATCGGCTATTTCCAGTTTGTCTTGTAAGCGGGGTTGGTCTTTTTTAGCAGTTCACGCAGGAGTTCAATCTCCAGATCCTTTTCACCCAGCAGTTTAATAGCAGTATCCATCTTGTTTTCTAACTCTTGAACACGCTTAGCATCTTCGATACGTTCGTTAACAGATGGCGTCGCCTGTTCACCAAATCGTTCTTTATAGAACTTTACCCAGTTCGTAATCGTGCTAGGGGAAACCGAATATTTACGGGCGAGGAAAGATAACTTTGTTCCATTAATCGCTTCTTGAGCAACTTTGATCCGTTGTTCGTCGTACAGCTTGTTACTTTTCATGAACCTCATCCCCTTCTCTATTAGTGTACCTTATTTCATCTTTAGGACTCCAATTCGATTAGGGGGCTTGAGAG
>NZ_JARXWM010000042.1:0-1371 GCF_029893135.1 Paenibacillus sp. PastF-3
CAGGCAACAAAAAAGTAGGGTATTCTCGGGATTGCGAAGTCCACCAAGAAAGGAACCCTACTCGATGACTATTTTACCCGAAAACCAACTTAATAATCTATTTGAAAATCTTGTCACTCAGTTTGTAAAAGATAACATGGAATCCATTATGCGCGCAGAAATCCAAGCGTTCATGTCGAGTGATGAAGCAGGTGCACGCAACAGCCGCAACGGATATTACACACGAAACCTGCATACGAAATACGGCAATGTGGAGGATTTAGAGGTTCCCCGAGACCGCCAAGGTCTGTTCCAGACTCAGTTGTTTGAGCCGTACCAGAGACGGGACGGCTGGCTGGAAGAGGCGGTAATTCAGATGTATAAGTCGGGCATGGGCACCCGGGATGTAGCCCGTTTTATTGAAAGTATGTTTGGCAGCCACTACTCCCCCACAACGGTCAGTAATATAACAGCTACGGTACTTGACGACATCCACCAGTGGCAAAAACGTTCGTTAAACAAGCGTTATTCCGTGATCTATCTGGACGGCTTGTACGTCAAGCTTAAACGCGGGACCGTCAAGGGAGAAGTCGTTTATTTCGCGATGGGGATCGACGAAGATGGGCACCGGCAAATTCTTGGCTTCTATGTAGGTGGCCAAGAGAGCGCAAACGGCTGGCGTGAAGTGTTGAAAGACCTCTACAACCGAGGCGCACAGGAAGTACTGCTCGGTATATTTGACGGGCTACCAGGACTCGATGCTGCATTTAAAGAAACCTACCCAAAAGCCGATGTGCAGCACTGTATTGTCCACAAGGTTCGCTCTACCTTCCCTAAAATCCGGATCCAGCACAAAACGGAAGTGATTGAGGATCTAAAGACCATCTACACGGCGCAGGACCACGATCTGGCGCTAGCTGCGTTTGATACGGTAAAGGCAAAATGGGGCAAGCTGTACCCCAAAGAGATGCGGTCTTGGGAGGAGCAACTCTCTACCTTGCTAACGTTTTA
Organism: Paenibacillus sp. PastF-3; assembly: GCF_029893135.1. Classification (NCBI taxonomy): domain Bacteria; kingdom Bacillati; phylum Bacillota; class Bacilli; order Caryophanales; family Paenibacillaceae; genus Paenibacillus; species Paenibacillus sp. PastF-3. Next base: position 991 of record NZ_JARXWM010000042.1, read on the forward strand.
CAAGTATCCGGCACTCGTGAAAGAAGCAATCTACACCTCCAATCCGATTGAACGAATGAACAAGGAAATCCGAAAGCGCCTAAAGCCGATGAACAGTCTCACGAATATGGATGCGGCAGAGAAAATTGTCTACCTCGACGTGATGGACTACAATGAACGTTTTAGCGAACGAGTGATTCGCGGCTTCGGTGATCTGGAGGTTAAGAAGAAACTGAACAACATGTTTGAAGCGCGGTACCCGGTGCAGGAAGGGCAGGAAGAACCTGCCTAATTTCCTCGTTCTTTGGGGCGGGTTTCCCCGCCCCAAAGAACATCCACACCCACTAACAGATACCCGAGAAGCTACTTTCTGTTCTCTTACACAAACTTCTTGACGCTACC
>NZ_JARXWM010000043.1:0-1368 GCF_029893135.1 Paenibacillus sp. PastF-3
TGAACTGCACCCCAATTGTTAGACACATCTAACATTTGGAGGTGCAGTTTTTTTATGACCAGGTACAGTACAGATGAAAAAACTCAAGCCGTTATGCGTTATAAAAAGGGATCAAAAAGCTTGAAAACCATCGCAAAATCCATAGGGGTTCACCATTCTGTCTTTTCAAACTGGATTAGTCAATATGAACATCATGGTGAAGAAGCTTTCAAAAAGGGCTATACATCATATCCTGCACAGATTAAACTAGACGTACTTAATTATATGAACGAATTCGGAACGTCTGTTAGAGAAACGGCTGCAATATTTAATATTGCGAGTCATAGTACCATTTTAAGCTGGCAAAGGAGCTTAGAATTACATGGAATGGACGCTCTACAACCAAAGAAAAAGGGGCGCCCATCAGTGAAGAAAGAACCTAATAAACGAAAGACTCAAGCGTTTGTAGAAGGGTCTGTAGAGGCTTTGCAAGCAGAGGTAGAAGGTTTGCGAATGGAGAATGCATATTTAAAAAAGTTGAATGCCTTAGTTCAAAACAAGGGGAAATCACCAAACAAGACAAAGCTCAAGTAGTCTATGAACTAAGGAACGAATTTTCGGTGAAAGCACTTCTACAGCTAGCTGGTATCCCTCGTAGCACGTATTATTACGTGGTAAAAGCATTTGGTATGCCAGACAAGGATTCGAAGTTAAAATCGATTATCCAAGCGATTTATGAGGAGCATGAGGGGCGCTATGGTTATCGTCGCATTCGCGACGAATTAGTGAATCGCGGACACCATGTGAATCATAAAAAGGTACAACGCTTGATGCAGTTATTGGGATTAAAGTGCTTGGTACGCATGAAGAAATATCGTTCTTATAAGGGGACGATCGGCAAACTGGCACCGAACATATTAGAACGCAACTTTCAAGCTAAGAATCCAAATGAGAAGTGGGTTACGGATATTACAGAGTTTAAATTATTTGGAGAAAAGCTGTATTTATCTCCAATACTAGATCTATATAATGGCGAAATTATTACATATACGATAGGTTCAAGACCTGTCTACTCGCTTGTTTCAACGATGTTAGATCAAGCATTTGGTCGATTATCAGATGAAGATACACCTCTTATTCATTCTGACCAAGGCTGGCACTATCAGATGAAACAGTATCGTCATGCTCTCGAAGAACGCGGCATCAAGCAAAGTATGTCCCGTAAAGGTAACTGCTACGACAATGCCGTCATCGAGAACTTCTTTGGCATCATGAAATCTGAATTTCTATATTTAAAGGAATTCGAAAGTATCGCACATTTTAAACAAGAGCTATTAAATTACATCGATTATTACAACAACAAGCGAATTAAAGCAAAACTAAAAGGCC
>NZ_JARXWM010000044.1:0-1351 GCF_029893135.1 Paenibacillus sp. PastF-3
AAAAAAAACAAAGAAATCGCTCGTTTTGGTAAAATGGAGGTACCACCCAACCATTCCCAAAGGAGCGATTTCTTTGTACATTCAATATACCATGGACCAACTTTACCTGCCAATGGATTTAGAAGAGGATATTCCAGAAAACCACCTCGTTCGTGTCGTGAATGCCGCTATAAATCGGCTAGACGACGCTATCTTTGACGCTGCCTATCCTGGCGGCGGACGCGACAGCTATCACCCTAAAATGCTGACCAAAGTCATTATTTACGCCTACACCCAGCGCATCTATTCCTCAAGGCAAATCGCCAAATCTGTACGCGAGAACATTCCCTTCATGTGGCTGGCCGGAAGGCAACGTCCGGATTTTCGCACCATTAACCGTTTCCGTTCCCAGCGTATGCGGGATGTTTTAGAAACTGTCTTTACCGTTATCCTTCAGTTTCTTGCGAACGAAAAATACATCTCCCTAGAGCATTACTTTGTAGATGGCACGAAGATCGAAGCGAATGCGAATCGCTATACCTTCGTCTGGGGTAAGGCTGTCCTTAAGCACAAGAAGAAGCTTCAAGAAAAAGTCCATACGCTGTTTGCCGACATTGAAGCCACAGAAAAACAAGAAGAATATGAATGCCAAGCCCAAGACCCTGCAGAGCTCGGAGAGTCTACCACAATCACGAGCGAGAAGCTCGAACAAATGACACAGACACTTGAAGCCCAGCTAGTGGAAAAACCCAAAGACAAGCGCCTAAAGAAAGCCGCTCGGACGCTCCGCAAAGATTTGTTACCCAGGCTGCAGAAATACGAGCAGTACCAAAAACTACTCGGAGACCGGAATAGCTTTAGCAAGACAGATCCAGATGCAACTTTCATGCGGATGAAGGAAGACCACATGCGCAATGGTCAACTCAAACCAGGCTACAATGTACAGATTGGAACGGAAAACCAGTTTATTTTGGCTTACAGTCTACACCAAAGACCAACAGACACTCGTTGCTTCTTGCCACATCTAGAGCATGTAAAAACAACACTTGGAAAGTTTCCTCAAACGGTCATTGCAGATGCAGGCTACGGTAGTGAAGAAAACTACGCATACTTGGAAAAAGAAAAGATTCAAGGTGTTGTGAAGTATGGGAACTACCACAAGGAAAAAAGCAAAGCGTGGAAAGAGAATGTGGGGAAAATTGAGAACTGGACATACGACAAAGCCGAGGATACGTGGAAGTGCCCTGCCGGACAAACATTGCATTTCCGAAAAGAAAGCAAGGAAGTCTTGGAGAGTGGCTATGAAATTCGAAAACGTCATTACCGCAGCCCAAGTTGCGAGGGCTGCCCAATGAAGGAACGTTGTACAAAA
>NZ_JARXWM010000045.1:0-1163 GCF_029893135.1 Paenibacillus sp. PastF-3
TGCTTACAGCTCCCCGAGGCAGTTTCGTTGTTCGCCACGTCCTTCGTCGGCTCCTGGCGCCTAGGCATCCTCCGTGTGCTCTTATTAGCTTAACCAATTGCTCTGGTTATTGGCTTATTCGCTCATCTTGTTTTAAACAGCGCTCTCGAATAAATCCGTTCGCATTTCTGTTTAAAGCCAAAAGTCGCTTACAATCCAAAACCTTCGCTCAGCATCACTATTAATTCTTCACTTGTTTACACAAGTTTAGCTTAAAAGATGTTCTAAAACGCAAATTCGTTTCGGTATCCAGTTTTCAAGGATCAATGTTTAAAGAAGGTATTAAATTAAAATTATGGTGGAGCCAAGCGGGATCGAACCGCTGACCTCCTGCTTGCAAGGCAGGCGCTCTCCCAGCTGAGCTATGGCCCCATAAAAGATATAAAGTTATATGGTGGGCCTTGGTGGACTCGAACCACCGACCTCACCCTTATCAGAGGTGCGCTCTAACCAACTGAGCTAAAAGCCCATATAACATTGTGAATCAACCAAAGAATGGTTGTCCGCTTGGCGGCGTCCTACTCTCCCAGGACCCTTCGGTCCAAGTACCATCGGCGCTGGAGGGCTTAACGGTCGTGTTCGGGATGGGTACGTGTGGAACCCCTCCGCTATCGCCACCAAACGTATATGAAAGAGACTTACTCTTTCAAAACTGAACACGAGTGAGTGTTCGAACCCGAAGGTTCTATTTTGGAAGTTTAACTTCCGATTTGAATGTCTCCATTGCAGGAAACGATTCTCCATAGAAAGGAGGTGATCCAGCCGCACCTTCCGATACGGCTACCTTGTTACGACTTCACCCCAATCATCTACCCCACCTTCGGCGGCTGGCTCCCTTGCGGGTTACCCCACCGACTTCGGGTGTTGTAAACTCTCGTGGTGTGACGGGCGGTGTGTACAAGACCCGGGAACGTATTCACCGCGGCATGCTGATCCGCGATTACTAGCAATTCCGACTTCATGCAGGCGAGTTGCAGCCTGCAATCCGAACTGAGACCGGCTTTGATGGGATTGGCTTCACCTCGCGGCTTCGCTTCCCGTTGTACCGGCCATTGTAGTACGTGTGTAGCCCAGGTCATAAGGGGCATGATGATTTGACGTCATCCCCACCTTCCTCCGGTTTG
>NZ_JARXWM010000046.1:0-1067 GCF_029893135.1 Paenibacillus sp. PastF-3
GCTGCACCTAATATGATGAGTCCAGAACAATGGAATCCGAACGCTGCACCTAATATGATGAGTCCAGAACAATGGAATCCGAACGCTGCACCTAACCATATGGAGGCTAATGTTTCAGGAATGAACCCGATGTATGGGATGTCATCGAACCTTCCTTGGCCAACTAATTGTGGGTGTGGAGGGATGCATGTTCAACCCTATTCATATGAAATGCCCGTATATAATACCTATCCTGCATATGGAAACCCAAATGCATTCTCTGCTTATGGAGCAGGAACACCTAATCAGGGAATAGTTCCAGCATCTCCACTTGGAGCTTTTGGCGGGCCGATAATGTCGAGTATTCCGTCTAATCCACAGTATCCAGGTATTGGTAATTATTCGCAGCATAATCGGGTTCCGGAAATCCAAGATCCTGAAACGTTTGTACAGGACGTTCCCGAAGTTGCTAGAACAGTGAGTGAGGAATCCACTTCTGGCGCTTCTCTCAAGAGCAAGGGAATTGCAACGAAGGAAACGGCATCAAAAGCAAAGACCTCGAGTCAAAACAGCAGTAAGAAAAACAAAACAGTTGTGAAGTCTCAACGTTCCAATGCTGGTGGTCGTACAGAGAGCTCAAAGAAACGCAGAAATCCGTGGATTTCTAATTAATACAGTCTAAACTAACATCCAATTTCTATTTAACGTGTAGGTTCTGATTATTAGAATCTACACGTTTTTTATGATAAGGTGTGAACGAGATGTAGGAGTGAAGAAGAAGTACTTATTTTTTTGAAATTAGGGGTTGTTTTTAGAGTGGGTTATATGTTACATTATAAATCCAGTCGTAAAGAGGAGATATAAACTTTCGGTTGGTGAATGTTAATCCGAATGAAATTACAAAAGACTTTGAAAAAAAGTGTTGCAATTCATCGGATAACATGATATATTATAAAAGTTGCTGCTGAGACATTAAACGGCGCCAACGAGAACTTGATCTTTGAAAACTGAACAACGAGTGAGTAGGAAATCACGAAAGTGAAATCCAAAATTAGAGAATTAATTTTCTCGTCAGATGTTTCAAAATG